>NZ_JACBGA010000001.1:0-993494 GCF_021401285.1 Sphingopyxis sp. NFH-91
ACCATGAAATAGCCGCTCATTGACCGTCATACCCATCAAGCTGGGATCGTGCTGCTCATCCATAAATGCAGGGTGGCACAGCCGAGCCCCAACGCCAACGTTTTATGGGTTCACGGCCTAGTTCCCGGCGGGCCGAAATGGGTCGCCTGTCCGCGGATCGGCACGAGCGGCGAGCCGAGCAGACGGTCAAGGCCGATTGCCGCCGGATCGCCGAGATTCCTGGCATAGCGGACATATGGGGTGAGCGATGGCGCGTCCTTTTCCGCCTGCAAATCGAGAAGCGGGAGCTCGGCTGCGCGCGCTTCGGTAAACCCGAAAGCGGCAAGCAGCGCGAGCAGGTGGAGGATGGCGCGAAATCGGTGTGGCATGATTGACGTTCGTCGCCATCTGTTAAGTCAAAGTCAAATTTCATTGAAATCAATATGGTGGCGTGTCGCCGCGGTTTTCCGAGCCTGGCAAGACGAACGTCCCTCACGAAACCGGCGACCCTAAAAAACATTGGGTAGACGCTCGCTCCCGCGGTCCCCTAGCTGGCCTCGTAAAGGTCGAAGGCGAGGCGTCATTCGGCCATGCGGGGCGCATGAACATGGTGGAGGGTTATACACGGTGACGCTGCGCGTCCGCCGGCACCCCTTCGCGCACTATGGTGAACCAAGGGGAATTCCAGATGATATCGAATAATTCAAAATCGCGCCTGCTCGCGACGAGCGCGATCGCCGGACTTTCGATCCTGCAACTGGGCGCTGCCGCCCATGCGCAGGAACAGACCCCCGCTTTCGGCGTACATGTGGACCAACCCGGGACGGTCGAGATCAATGTCGGCGAGGACGAGGAAATCGTTGGTAACGACATCGGTATCTACGCGGATAATGGCACAGTCATCGTCGACAATGCCGGGACGATCCGCGGCAACGGCTTTTCGCCTGCGGGGCTGAACAGCCGGCCAGCCGGTGGCATCGTCATCGCGCAGCCGGGGGCGTCGATCACCAACGGCGGGACGATCAGCGGTGCGGCAAACGGGATCGCCACGTCCTATTTCTTCAGCGAGGATGAAAATGGCGACAATCTGCCGCCGGCGGCGCTCGCCGCCGACACGGTCGTCGTCAACAGCGGTCTGATTAGCGGGGAAGGCGGAGCGGGCGTGTCGCTCGTCGGCGGCGGCAGCGTCACCAACGATGGCACCATCCGCGGCGCCAATGGCGCGCCGGGCAGCGGGATCAACGGCATCGGCGTCGCGATCGCCGAATTTCCCGACCGGATCGCCGAGGGGGTTGCGGGCGTCGGATCGATCGTCAACAACAGCGACGGCGTGATCGAGGGGCAGACGTTCGGGGTGGTCCTGTCGGGCGGCGGAACGATCGAAAACAGCGGCATCATCCGCACCACGGGGCAGTTTAATCCGGCCATTCCGGGTGCCCAGACGCCGATCGCCATCGTGATGGGAGCGACGCCGGCCCAGGAAGGCCGCAGCGCGACGTTGACCAACACGGGTCTGGTGCAGGGTTTCCTTGGCATCGTCGCGACGGGGTCGCTCGAAACCGTAACGATCGAAAACAGCGGCACCATCAACGGACAGGTACTGGGTATCCTGGGCTCATCGGCCGGGGCGCTTGTCATCGACAATACCGAGGACGGCCAGATTCTGGCCGGGGGCAATGCGGTTACGGCCGGAACCAGTACGCTGACCCTCACCAACGTCGGGCTGATCCAGAGCCAGAGCCAGATCGGCGTCAACATCCAGAGCGCCGATGCCGTCATCAACAACAGCGGCACGATCAGCGGCAAGACCTTTGGAATTACGACGAACGCGCTTCAGACCGCGCCGGGCGTGTCGGTGCATGATGCCGTCAATACCGCGGTAACCAACAGCGGGCTTATCCGCGGCGAGACCGACGATGGTGTCCGCCTGATCGGTGGCGGCAGCGTCACCAACAGCGGCACGATCGAAGGCGTCGCCAGCACGCCCTCGACGCTCGCCGACGGCGTGTCGATGTTCAGTTTTGCCGGGCAGGATCTGTCGGGGGTCACGGCCATCGGTACGATCGCGAATAGCGAGGACGGCACGATCCGGGGCGATCGCTTCGGCGCGATCATTTCGGGCGGGGGCGTCGTCGAGAATGAAGGGCTGATCAACGGCAATACGGGCGGCCTCTATATTCAGACTAATACCGTGGAGGAAACGGGCAAAACCGCGTCGGTGACGAACAGCGGGACGATTTCGGGTGGCAATGCCATCACCTTCGGCGGCAACCTCGAATCGTCCGAACTCGTTAACAGCGGCAGTCTCGTGGGGACGACGGGTTATGCTGTCGCCAACGGCTCGTACGGCCGCCTCTCGATAGTCAATTCCGAAGACGGAGTGATCGAGGGTGCAACGATCGGCGTCCACGACGACGAAGGAGGCATTGATCTGGTCAACGCGGGTACGATCCGCGGCAATGGCAATTACGACGGCTTCGACGCGTCGCCCCATGCCGGCGTCACCCTCGCGGGGGCTCCATCGACGATCGACAACAGCGGCACCATCTCGGGCGCCGGCGCCGGTATCACCACGGCCTATTATTTCAACCCCGAAACCGGACAGCTTGAGGGTCGCGCGATCGATACCGAGATCGTCAACAGCGGCACGATCGCAGGCGAGAGCAACGACGGCGTCCGCCTGATCGGCGGCGGCAGCGTGACCAATTCGGGCACGATCAGCGGCGCCGGCCGCGTCGACGCCGACGGCGTCTCGATGTATGGCTATGCCGACCAGGCGAACGAGGATTATGCGGCTAGCGTGACCAATCAGGACGGCGGCTCGATCGCCGGGCAGCGCTTCGGCATCATCCTGTCGGGCGGCGGTTCGGTCGATAACGCGGGCGAGATCGTCGGCGTCGTCGGCGGCATGTTCATCCAGGGGACCGCACTCAACAGCGCGCCGGGCGAGGATCGCAGCGGGCTGACGGCCAGCGTCGTCAACAGCGGGCTGATCCACGGCACGGGAGACCTGGGCGGCAGCGGCGGCGACGGCTATGGCGTGGGCTTTGGCAGCGACATGTCGAGCGCCACGCTCGAAAACAGCGGCACGATCCTCAGCGACTTCGGTGCCGCGGTTTCGCAAGGATCGCGTGCCGACGCCATCGTTACCAATCTGGAAGGCGGAACGATCGAGGGCGCGACGTCGGGCATCTATTCCAATGCGACCGGGACGCTCGCGGTGGACAATGCCGGGACGATCCGCGGCAACGGCAGCTACGACGGCTTCGCCGCCGCGCCCGACGCCGGGATCACGATCACGACCGCAGCGTCGAGCGTGAAGAACAGCGGCACCATCTCGGGCGCGGGCGCAGGGATCACCACCGCCTATCAATTCGATGACGATATTGGCGATCTGGTCGGCATCGCGATCGGAACCACGGTCGAGAACAGCGGCACGATCAGCGGCGAATCGAACGATGGCGTCCGTCTGATCGGCGGCGGCACCGTAACCAACAGCGGCACCATTACCGGTGCGGGGGCTTCCTTTGCCGATGGCGTGTCGATGTACGCCTATGACGGACAGGATGGCGAGAGCTTTGCGGCCAATGTCGTCAACAGCGCGAGCGGAACGATCGGTGGCGACCGGTTCGGTATCATCCTGTCGGGCGGCGGCACCGTCGACAATGCGGGCACGATCACCGGCACCACCGGCGGCGTCCTCATTCAGAGCGACCTTGCCGATACGCCCGGCCTGCTCGGCAATTTCATCAACAGCGGGACGATCACCAGCACCGATGGCGCGCCGATCATTGCCCATGTCCAGTCGAACGTCACCAATGCGGGCACGCTGAGCGGCGGAAATGGCGTCGCAATCCAGCTCGATGCGTATGACGATGTGGTGACGCTGAACACCGGGAGCGCCGTCGATGGCCTGATCGATGCCGGGGCGGGCGAAGACAATCTGGTGCTCGATGGCGACATCCTTGAACTGACCGAGGCGCAGCAACTGACTGCGGTATCGGGTTTTGAAGCGCTGACGGTCGCCGCGGGCTATTGGTCGACCAGCGGCATGGTCGGCGAATTCGGCAACGTCGTGATCGATGAAGGCGCTGCGTTGCAGGTCAATGAAGTGGTTGGCGAAGACGGCGCGGAATCGCCCATCCTTACCCCGGCGGTGACGACCAACGGCTTGCTCGTGCTCAACTTCGGCGACGATGAGACCGTCTCGAACCTTGACGAACTGACGATCAGCGGCAGCGGCAAGCTGCAGTTGATCGGCGATGCGGTCTTTACCGTCGATACCGATACGGTGGCGCACACCGGCGGGACGATCGTGTCGAACGGCGGCCTTGTCCTCACCGGCCTGCTTCAGGGCGATGTGAAGACCGAGGGCGACGGCTTTTTCGAACTCGGCGCGGGCGGCACCGAAGGCAGCTTCGCGGGCGACATCGTCAACGACGGGCGTTTCGTTTTCAACCGTTCGGACGACTACGACTTCCTCGGCGCCTTTTCGGGTAGCGGTACGCTCGACAAGCTGGGTGATGGCACGCTGACCTTCATGGGTGACTATGGCTTCCAGGGCGTGACCAACATCTTCGGAGGCGCGGTGCGGATCGGCGGGACGATCGACCCCGGTACCGACTTCAATCTGGGTGAAGGCGGGTCGCTCGACATCACCGGAAAGGACCAGACGATCGGCGGCCTTGCTGGCGAGAGCGGCGCCCAAGTCGTACTCGGCGACAATCAACTGACCGTCGATCAGGACGACAACAGCGAATTTGCCGGCACCATTTCGGGAAGCGGCGGCTTCGTCAAATCGGGCGACGGCACGCTCAACCTGTCGGGCGACAGCGATTATACCGGCCCGACGACCGTCGATGGCGGCAAGCTTGCCGTCAACGGTTCGATCGTCTCCGACGTCACCGTCAATGCGGGCGGCGCGCTGGGCGGCAACGGCAGCGTCGGCACGACGACGATCAATGGCGACGGCAAGTTGACGCCGGGCAATTCGATCGGGCGCCTTACCGTCAACGGCGATCTCAATTTCGCAGCCGGTTCGGTCTATGAGGTGGAGGTCAATGCCGCGGGTGCGGGTGACCGCGTCGATGCGACGGGCCTCGTCACCATCGACAGCGATGCGAGCGTGGCCGTGCTTGCAGAGGACGGCGACTATAACGGCCGCACCGACTATGTGATCCTGACGGGTGCGGGCGGGATCGACGGCACCTTCGGTTCGGTGACCAGCGACCTGGCCTTCCTCGATCCGCTGCTGCGTTACGGCGCCAATTCGGTGACGCTGTCGCTCTATCGAAACGACGTCGATTTCGCCGACGTGGCGATCGGCTTCAACCAGGCCAGCGTTGCCGCGGCGGTCCAGTCGCGCGGCATCGACGATCCGCTGTTCGAAGCGGTGGTCAACCAGAATGCCGCCGGCGCGCAGGCCGCCTTTGGTGATCTCTCAGGTGAAATTCTTGCCAGCACGCTCAGCGGGCTGACCGACGATAGCCGGCACCTGCGCAATGCGTTGTACAGCATGTCGGGTCCGGCCGAGGCCGGCCTCTTCCTCTGGGGTTCGGCCTTCGGCGGCTGGGGCGATTTCGATGCCAAGGGTGGACGCTTTGGCATGGATACCGACCACAAGGGCTTCGTTACCGGCTTCGGCTATGGCGGCAACGGCTTCGCGGCGGCAATCTCAGCAGGGATCGGCGACAGCGATTTCCGTCTCGGCGGCCGCAACGACCATGCACAGGCGGACAGCAAATATCTGGCCGCGCATGTCAGCTATGGCACGGGTGAGGGCGCTCGCGCCGCCGCCGGCCTTGCCTATGGTTGGCACGATATCGACACCAGTCGTTCGATCAGCGTCGCGACGCTGGCGCAGACGCTGACGTCGAAGCGCGATGCGGACACGATGCAGATCTTCGGCGAACTTGGTTATGACGTGCGGATGGGCAACCTTGCACTGACGCCCTTCTTCCGTCTCGCCCATGTCCGCACCAAGAGCGACGCCTTTGCCGAAGCCGGCGGCAATGCCGCGCTTTCGATCGCGGCGGCGAAGCAGGAAACGACCTTCGTCAGCCTGGGCGGCCGCGCACGGTTCAACATCGGTGAGGGCTTCCAGCCCTATGTGTCGGCCGCGTGGAACCGGGCTTCGGGCGACCGCGGTGCGCCGGTGGCCGCGGCCTTCACCACCGGGGGCGGCAGCTTCGCCCTGATCGGCACGCCGATCCCGAAGAATTCGGCCGAGATCGAAGCGGGCTTCGATTACAGCGCGGGCAATTTCCGGATCGGCGCCGCCTATAGCGGCACGCTGGCCGGCGATCGCAACACCCATGGCGCACGCGTGACCGCGCGGATCGCCTTCTGATCATTCTACCCCGATCAAAGGCAACATGCAGCTGGGGCCGGAGCAGGGTCAAAATGCTCCGGCCCCGATTGACAATAGACGATATTCGAAGCTCGTCGCGACCCCGAGCGGAGAATGGGTTCACGGCAGTGATTGTCGGGAATCCGAAAGGGCTCGCCCTCGGGCGAGCCCTTTCTTTGTTGAAAGGAGCTGGGTCTGGTGCCGCCTAGCGCGAAACAGCATGTCGCCGGCGAGCCGTTACGCTGGACAAATCCTACCGGCGGATCCGGTCGCCATGACGGCGAAGCGGTTTCTGTGCAGCGCTCAAAGCCGCCTGGCCGCAAATCTCCAACTCGAGCCGAATAGCAGCGGGACGGCAACGCTCCCGATTTCGGTCGTTCAGCTGCTCCATCAATGATGCCAGAACCCGCCGTTGGCTCGCTAGAACCGGGCAATATGATGACTGGAACCAGCTTGGCCATTGGTGGTCGAAACCTGCGCTAAAGGCCCGGTTTCACGCTGGCATTGCCATAACCTCATGCCTTCAGGCAAAAATATCGTGTCGCCAGGGAACCGGGCGGTGGACATCGGGGTATTCCCGGCGAGCTTCAAAACGATAAGGGTTTGAGTGCTTTCCACCGGGCCGCGCTCTCGCGCGGTCCGGACTATCTTCGGCAATTCTTGCGTCTAAAGTTGGCGTCGTCCGACATCCGCATCGAGCGGCGCGAGCGGTTTTATATTCGCATCGGAGAAGGCTCCGAGATCGTCGGTGCGGCGGCTTGTGATGGTCATTCCCTGATCGACCCGGCGTAGGCGATATCCGTCCGAACAGAGATGTAACTTGTCCTGCATTTGGCTTTGCGAGACCCGCTTTTCATGAGCGGCCGCACGGATACCGAAAGGCAGTGGCCGGCCGCCGGGATTGGTGGCTCGAATGGGACCGCGACTGTCTTATCTGGAGCGGGTTCGATTACTGCCTCGATGCCGGCGAAGGCGTCGACGATCGCCTTCGCATGCGCCAAAGCCGATCGGTGAGGCTCGACGACAAAAGAAAAGGGGCCGGTTTGCACCGGCCCCCTTCGTATTTCCGTATCGCCGCCGCGATCAACTCGGGATGATCTGGAGGTCCAGATGGTCCGAATCGAAGCCGTTCTCGCCCGGAACCGCGGCGATCGGCCGTTCGCGGATTCGCGGGCCGGTTGCGCGGCTCAGCACTGCCTGGCCTGAACCGTTGAGCAGGATTTCGTCGCTGCCGGCGATGATGCGCGTCCCGACGAGAGTGCCCGGTGCATAGCTGACGATCAGCTCATAACCCGTGGGCGCGTTGCAATATTCGCGGAACGAGCCGAGCGACACCGCGTCGCCCTCGATCGCGCCGAAGCCGGTCAGTTGATGATTGACGGTGCAATTGACCGCCACCGTCGCAAACAGGTTAAAGCCGTACGAGGCGGCCAGCGCCGTCGTCGGTACTGCCACGAGCGCGGCGCCCGCGAGAGCAATCCAAAGTTTCCGTTTCATTCGCCACCCTTTCCGCCCGAATTGGCCGACGTGTTGGATGGTGATTAGCCGCGCACATCTAATATTCAGTTAAGTGCCGACGCGAAGAGGCGCCGGGAACCGGCGCTTTCTGCGCATGAAGATCGGAAATTTAAGTGCTTAGCGCGCGGTGACGGAGATCGAGATCACGTCGCTGTAGGTCCCGGCGCGGCGATCGCTGACATCGCCAATGATGAACTGGATCGGCAGCGAATCGCGGCGGTAGCCATTGCCGGTCGGCCCCGACAGGCGGCTGGTGCCGGCCAGATTCACCGCGGTTCCGCCCACGGCGATTGTATAGGGCACCGTCCAGTCGCTGGCGCCGAGGCGCAGCTTGCCCGAATTGGCCGAGGTCACCTGCAGATCATATTGACCGGTGCTGCTGACGCGCAGCTGCAGCGGCACGGGCGCCACCCCGGTACGCAGATCGCCCAGGTCGACGACGGCGTGGCCGTCGCTCATCGAATAGGCGCCCGACAGGCCCATGCGCGCCGACGGCAGCACCTCGAGGCCGAGAACGACCTGCGTCCCGCCGAGCGACCGGAAGCTGCGGTCCTGCGCCTCGATGCTGACGTCCTGGGTGAAGGTGCCCGAATCGCGGACGTCTTCGGGATTGGCGACGAGCTTGTAGAGAAGCGTCTTCGATTCATTGGGGGCCAGCACCAGCTCGCGCTGCGAAGGCGTGCGCAGCGAGCGGCCGGCGCGCGGCGTCACATCCTGCGAATCGGTGAGGTTGACGAGCGCATAGCCGATGCGCTTGCCCGTCCCCTTCGACAGGCCGAACGGCGGCTGCGACAGGTCGAACAGCGGCGCAAAGCGGCATTCGGACCCGCCGTCATTGATATAGGTGACGCTGAACGTCCCTTCGGGCAGCGAGCCGCCATAGGGATCGTAGCCGGAGATCATCCAGCTCGTCGGCGCGGCGTTCATCCGCACCATGCAATCGGTCGGACGCGCCGAATTGGCCGACTGGGCAAAGGCGGGAGCGGCCATCAGCGTGGCGGCGAGCAAAAGCGATGCGCGAAGCATGGAAGCCTCCTATTTGAACGAGCCCGACTTCACGGTACCGAGATTGACGAGACCGGTCGTATCGGCCGGAACGGTAAATTCGAATGCCCTGTCGACCGTGCCGTTGGGACCATAGGTTTCGACAAGATAGCGGCGGCCGGGCAGCAGGTTCGATACCGCAAAGCGCCCGACCGAGTTGGTGAAGAAGGGCGTCGGCTGCGGATTGTCGCCTTCCTTGACGTCGAGCAGCGTCACGCGCCCGCCGACCAGCGACACCGGCTTTTCGGGGGTGAGCATCAGCGTGCCGATCGCGCTCGCAAAGGCGTCGGTGCCGATGCGCGCAGCATAGCCGCTTTTGTAAGGCGGATGGACGCGGAACACGCCCGGGCCGGTGTCATATCCCGGCGGCGGGTCCTGGACGTCATACTGCACCGACTGGGTGGTGTAGGAGCCGAGGAAATTATGCACCGCCGCACCGAGCGAACCGCTCCGCGCGATATAGTCGTTCTGCGCGAGCGACTGGCCGACGACCACGTCGCGCTTGCCCAGATTTTCATGCGCCTTGAGCAGCATGAAGCTGTCGTTGATGCGGCGCCCGATGCCGAACATGCCGTCGGCATAGGCCAGCGTCGTGCCGACGCGCAGCGTCGTCACATTGACGTTGGCGAAGTTCGAAATGTTCGGGCCGAAGGCGGCGTGGCTGATCGCGGCGTCGAAGCGGTTGGCCGTATAGGTCGCATAGCCGGCGGCCTGCGCGGAATTGTCTTGGCGCGTCAGGACGCCGCCGAAGCCGACGCTATTGAGCTGGTTGAGGCCGCTCTGATTGTAGGAAAGCTCGGCCAGATTGTCGCGGCTTTCGTAGCGCGCTTCGGCGCGGCGGCGATAATCGGGCTGGAAGACCAGGCCGGCGACGACACTGAAGCCATTGTTGCGCGAAAAGGAGGCCGGATATTTCGCATATTCAACGCCGGCGCGGAACGTCCATTCGCGATCGAATCGGTAATAGCCAGTGGTGCCGATGCGATAGCTGTCGCCCAATGTGCCGCGCCCCTTGATGTAGGATGCGGTCGAGGTCGTCAGGAATTTCTGGCTGAACTGGTGCGTATATTGCGCCGACGCGGTCACCGAAGTCGTGTTGATGCCAAGGAGGTTGCCGAGCGTTGCGAAATGCGGCGACGTGTAATCGACGCGCAGCGTCATGCTGTCGGACAGGCCGCCGCGATCGAAGAAATGTTCGTAGCTGACGCCCGCGGCAAAGCCGGTGCCGACATCCTTCGAATGGCTGCCCGCCGCATCGAGCAGCAGGCGGCCACCGTTGCCGAGCACGAACTGCGTCTGGCCGGTCAGCGTCTGGACATCCTTGCTCGCCTGCAGGCCGACGCCGATGGCGGGGGCGTTGACGAACGCCTTGCGGAAAAAGCCGGTAAAGGCGACCGGACCCTTATAATCGGGGGCATAGCCGAAGTTTCTGCTCGTCGGCCCCAGGAAGGCGCCATATTCATAATCGCCCGGGTCGAGGTCGATCGGGTCGAGATATTGCTGATACGACAGATCCTGGACCGCGCCCGTATTATCGGTGACCTGGATCTGGATGTCGTTGCTGCCCGCGACGAGCGGCAGCGAGCTGAAGTCATAGCGGCCCGGCTGCAAGCGCAATTCGCGATAGAGCGAGCCGTTGCGCAGGAAGCGGACGGTCGATTCGCGCTGCAGGATCAGTTGGCGGTTTGCCTGGAGAATCGCCGAGCGAAAGGCGTTGAAGCGCCGCTGCTGACGCAGCACGCCGACGCCGCCCATCTGGACATAGGCCTGTTGCCCGCGAATTTCGGGGTCGAGATCGCCGATGAACCAGCGGCGATAATCCTCGGGCTGGTCATAGACGAGGCGCGCATAGTTGCGGTGGAATTTATAGCTGTCGCCCCCCGACAGGCTGATCTGCTGGCCGATCTGCGCATCGCCTTCGAAGACGAAGTCACCGACGCGCATCGCACCGTCGAAATTGATCGTCGGCGGATCGGTGTTGTTGCTGCCTTCCCAGAGGTAGGACTGGATGAGGTTGAGGTTGAGATAGGCCGAAAATCCCGCCGGTTGCAGCGAGATATCGTCCATATCTTCCTTGGGCGCCGCGAAGAGGTCAACCGTCGATCGCTGATCTGCCGATACCTGAACGACCACCACCGCGAGCGTGCTGGGGTCATAAGTCAGCGCGACGCCGGTTTCGGCAAGGTCGTCGGGGCCGAATTGCGTCTTGCCCGCCAGATGCGCGGCCAGCTTGGCGTGCGCCTCGTCATTGAGGATGGGTTTCAGCAGCTTGAGGAAGGTTTCAGTGTCGAGCTGGAAGCGGTCGTCTGCGGTCAGCCGCATCGGAATGTCGCCGAGGCTGCGGCTGAGAAAGGTCAGCGGCACCGTCATTTCGATGTCGCGGTCGTAGGGATTGATGTCGGGCCGGCCGTAGGGGCCCATCGGCACCTGCGGCATTCCGAGATCGGGCTCGGTCGGCGTCGGGGCAGGCGTCGGCGTGCCGGGCAGCGGGATGCTGGTCGGCGGCGGACTCTGCGCTGGTGCCGGCGCAGGCGTCGGTTGAACTGTCCCCGGCCGCTGGGGCAAGGGAATAGAAACCTGCGCGGCGGCGGTGCTGGCCCAAAGGGCCGGCAAAGCGACCGAGCAGACGGCCGCCCGCAGCCTCATTTTGCGAAGGTCAGCTTGATCGGGCCGGGGCCGAAGCCCGGGACCGGCAGGTTGAAGGTGCGCTCGCCCTGCGCCGGGACATAGCCGGTGCCGACGACGCGTGCCAATTCTTCGGGCGACACATCGACGCGCAGGAATTTGCCGTCGCGGTCGGTGCCCTCGAGGTGCCAAGCAAAATTTGCCATCATTGCATGGCGGCGGCCGTCGTTGCGCAGCGTTACCGCGACCCCGTCCTGCAGCGGCGGTTGTTCGGTCGCGCCGGGCAGCGCGGGCGGCTGGTAATTGACCTGGTGCGCCGATGCTGCCTTGACGTCAGGCTTGGCACCCGGCGGGGCGACAACGACGAGTGCGCGCATCGTATAGAGCACCTGCACCTGCGCCGAGGCAGCGTCCTTGCTCCCGGGCTCGAACGGCACGGGAAGCTGTTCGACAGAGACATAATAAGCCTGCGACGTCGGAATTTCGGGGTCGCCCACCCATTGCAGGCGGATCACTTGGCGTCCGCCGGGGGGCAGCGCGCCCTGCGGCGGGAAGACAAGGAATTTGTCGTCGGCCGGCGTTTCGGTAATCTTGCCGTCCTTGTCGATTTCCATGCGAAAGACGCGCGTCTGGAAAGCGAGCTTGCCGGCGTTGATATTCTGGACTTCGACACGGGCGACGGTGTTGCTGCCGTTCGATTCCATTTCGACGACCATCGGCGAAACGCGCATGGCGTATGCCGCGGGGACAAGAATGAACAGCGCGGCAATCGCCGCCAGCAGCGCCTTCGACTGGCGCTTCAGCACGGACAAGATAGCCATGATTCCCCTTCCCCCCTGCATTTCCCGGAATAATTGCATTAATTCATGAAGAAAGGGGAAAGATTGCTCTTCCCCCTTTCCCTGTGGTTACGCCACGAGCTTAGAGCGCGCTGAGGACCAGCGTGGTCGAACCCGCGTAGTTGCCGGCGACCAGACCCTTGTTCGTGATCGCCGGGGCGTTGAAGTTGATCGTCATGTTCGAACGCCACGCACCCTGCTGGATGGTGTTGCCGAGCTGCGACGTCGAAACGGCGAGCGACTGGCCCGTGCCGCTGGTGACGGTGTTCACCGAAACGCCGGTCCAGGCAGCCGTGACGCTGTACGGGATGTTCGCCTGGAATTCGTCGGTGTCATAGCCGCCGGCAGCGCTGTTCACGAGACCGTTGACGTTGTTCTTCGTGATCGAAACTTCGTTGTTGAAGTTGCAACCAGCGGTCAGCGTTTCGATGTTGGCGAACGCCGGGCCGACCATTTCGAAGGCCGAGTTGACGTTTTCGTTGTTGCCGGTGCGGACGCCGATCACGCCGAAGTCGATGTTCGTAGCGTTCGAGTTGTTGCCGGCATAGAACGAGCAGTCCTTGTTCACCGAACCCGTGAGGTTGAACGTCGTGGTGACGGTCGGGGTCGCGCTTTCGCTGTCGCTCGGCGCATCGGCGACGGCCGTGTAACGGGTGCCGACGCCACCAGCGATTGCAAACTCGGCAAGACCCTGCGCGATAGCGCCACCGAACCCGGTGGGGTTGGTGAGTTGGATACCAGCAATGTTATAGTGACGCTGATTGGTCTGCGCAGCGGCCGGCGAAGCGATGCCGACAAGAGCGATGGCGGCAACGGCGCCGGTAAGAATCTTTTTCATAACCTTCTTCCCTCATTTTTGAACCGCGCCCCCGTCGCGGGGAGGCGGCTGTTCATATGCACCGGCTGGTCGGAGAACCCAGGGGGTCGGTGCCACCCCAAGGGCCTGATCCGTCCGCGAAGTCGCCCCTCGCGAAGGAATTTCGTCAGATTGGAGACACGGTGATCGTGATCGTCTCCGAATATTCGCCTGCCAGCAGCATCCCGGCCTCACCCGTAGGCTGACCCAGTTCGACCGCCAGCGTCATGCCGTCGGTGGCGATGCCGCCGTTGCTGGAAATCACGCCGCCGGCCTGAAGCTGGGCGCTGCTGAAACTTTTGCTGATCGTCTGCGACGACGGGAACCGCACCGGCATCTGCACCGCCAGATTATAAGGCAGCTTCCCGCCATAGGGGCCCTGGCCGTTCGGCATGGTGGAGTGCGTCAGTGCGCCGCTGGCGCCCTTGATCGTCATCGTAAAGGGGACGTTGCAGTCAAAGGCGACGCGCGTCTGGATGCCCAGCCCGCGGCGTTCGAGATTGCCGAAGTCCATGTCGCCGATGCTGCCGATGCCGCAATGTTCGCGAATCGACCCGCTGACCGCGATGTCGATCGACCGGGCGTTCTCGATTTCGCCCGCGAAGGCGGGCGAAGCGAATGCGAACGCAGCAAGCGCGATAAGCAGCGGACGCATGGCTCTCCCCTCAAAAAACCTAGAACGGCTTTCGACCGGCTCATTGGCGGTCTCGGGCACTGGATGCCCGGGGAAGTCGCGACCCGACTAACCCCCCTTTCCGTTAAGAGGGATTTAATACGATGGTTCAGTTAGATGTGAACCCTCAAAATGGCATCTTGGCAAGATTCGACATTGCCGATGCCATTGGAAGGATTGAGAATTACCGGATTTGCGGGGATTTCGAGGGTTAATCCGAAAATCGGCTCTGCGGATCACCTTTGCGGCCGTCCTGATATGAAACAGCGGCGGTTAACTTCTTAACGAAAAAGTGAACGACATTTGACGCCGTATCGGTGCTCTTCTGCGCCGCGGCGGGGCAAGCGTGCGGTGAGTCGCGGCAACAAAGCGCGGCTTTCGGCCGTTTCTGTCGGTCGCCATTCCGGTTTGCGGGGTGCAAGAACAGAAAGTCGCCATGTCCAGCCTGCCCCGGCGTGCATCCGCGCCCCGAAGTCCCGCGAGACCGTCCGCCGGCCCCTTCGCCTGCGTCCCCGGCTCGCCCCAGTTGCCGCACGAATCGGATGAGACGAGCGTGCGCATTAACCCCTCGCTTACCCTGCGCTGCGACAAGCAGCCGCCTATGGTCATTCACGGAACGATGGTTGAGCCCCCCGCGGGCGAAGGGCAGCAACGGGCGGATCGCCTGCGTCTCAATCTTGCGGTGGCGGGCGCGGTGGCGCCCGGTCAGGGCACGGAGGTTATCGTCCACAATCTGTCGGTCAGCGGCGTGCTGATCGAAACCGCCGCCGATCTTACGATGGGACAGGATATAACGATCGCCTTGCCCGAGGCCGGCGACGTCGTCGCCGCGGTCGTTTGGCAGAGCGAGCGGCTCTATGGCTGCCGCTTTCGCCAGCCGCTGTCGCGCGCGGCGCTCAGCGCGGCGCGGCTGCGCAATCCGCTCCCCTCCGATTTCGATCCCGCCGACCGGGCTGAAGCCGACGCCGCTGCCGATGCTGAGGAGACGCTCGGCGCGCGGCTGCGGCGGCTGCGGCAGGCGCGCGGGCTGAGCCTCGCGGGGCTCGCCCAGGCGGCCGGTCTCAGCAAGCCGAGTATCTGGGCGTGGGAAAATGGCACCACCGCGCCGCGCCGCACGAGCCTGCTCGCGCTGGCGCGTGCGCTCGACGTTCCCGAGCAGCAGCTGAGCGGTGTCGCCGCGATGGTCGGCCTGCGCGCCTCGGCGCGTGCCGAGGCGGATGCCGAGAGCGACATGCTGAAAATGGAAATTGCCGCGGCACGCCGCCGCATCGCGCTCGCCGCGGGTGTCGATGCCGACAGCGTGCGGATCATGATCGAACTGTAACGCTGCCGCGGGCGGCTCAGGCTTACGCATCGGGTGCCCCGCCCTCTTCCTCGCGGCGCAACCGGCGCGCCAGCCGCTCGTTGCGGATCGCCGCCTCGCGGAGCCGCCGCGCCAGAAACGGGTCGTCGCTCGCGTCGGCCTTAAGCCGCGCGACCCGGGCGAGTTGCTCGTAATAAATGGCGTCGCGAATCGGTTCCACGCCGCCTCGTTAGCATGATCGCCGCCCGCGCCAGCAGCGACCGCCCTCGTAACTGTCGCCTTTTGGGACAGGGATGGATCTAGGCTGCCGTGTCGGGGCGCCAGCCGCGATAGAAGGTTTCGACCGCGGCCTCGACGTCGGCCTGCAGCCGCTCGACATCGTCGGGGTCGGTCATGCCTAGGATCGCGAACTGATAGAGTCCCGACTGGCAGAGGCCCGAAAAATGCTGGACGGCGCGCATCGGATCGCCGGGGCGCAGTTCGCCGCGCGCCATCTTCGCCGCCACCCAGTCGGCGGCGCGCGCCTTGCCCCTGCGCGGCCCGCGATCATAGAATGTCTTAGACAGGTGCGGAAAACGCTCGGCCTCGCCGACGACCAGGCGAAACAGCGACAGTAGGGGCGTCGCGGTCAATTTGGTCATCAGCACATTGCCGAACCGGCGCAGCACGTCGGGCACCGGCTCGTCGAGCGGCAGGTCGATGGCCAGCGCGTCGCCATAGCGTTCGACAATATCGTCGACCACGGCTTCGAACAGATCCTCCTTCGACGGGAAATAGGTCCACAGCGTGGTTTTCGAGCCGCCGACCTTGCTGGCGATCGAGGACATGGTGGTGCCGGCATAGCCATTGGCAAAGAAGAGTTCGCGCGCGGCATCGACGAACGCCTTGCGGCGCGCGGTCGCGGCGTCATCCATCACAACCGTACTGCCTGGTATCATTTCCGTTGACAAGCCATCCTCCGAAGTCCAATGGCGCATGATACCAGCTAGTATCGTTGGAAGCCATGCCCCGATCATTTTTCCTCTCCACCGTGGTTTTCGGCCTGTTGGCGGGCTGTGCGAGCGTCCCCGATCTTGGGCAGAAGCCCGCGCCGGTCGCCGCCGCGGCGCTCGATTCGCAGGCGACACTTGCCGATCAGGCGGGCGCCTGGCCGGTCGAGGGGTGGTGGCAGCGCTTCGGCGACCCGCAGCTCGATGCGCTGATCGATGAAGGACTGGCGGGATCGCCCGACATTGCGGCGGCGGCAGCGCGGGTCCGCGCCGCCGAGGCGCTGGCGCAGCAGGCGGGGGCGGCGTTGCTCCCGCGCGCCGGCATCCAGGGCAGCGCAGGAGGCGTCCAGCAGAGCAAGAATATGGGAATCCCGCCGGCTTTCGTGCCCGACGGTATTCAGGATACCGGCAGCATTGCCGCGACCTTCGGCTTCGATCTCGACCTCTGGGGCAAGAACCGCGCGGCGCTGGCGGCGGCCACGTCCGAAGCCGAAGCGGCGCGCGTCGATGCTGCGCAGGCGCGGCTGATGCTGACGACCGGGATTGCCACCGCCTACGCTGATCTGGCGGGCTATTATGCCGATCTCGACGTCGCGCAGGACGCGATCCGTATCCGCGGCGCGAGCGCCGACCTGTCGGTGAAGCGCACCGCCGCCGGGCTCGACAATCAGGCGACGCAGCGGCAGGCCGAAAGCCGCGCCGCCTCGGCGCGCGGCGATGTCGCCGCGATCGAGGAGGCGATCGCGCTCACCCGCAACCGCCTTGCCGCCCTGCTCGGCGCCGGACCCGATCGCGGCCGGAGCATCGCGCGTCCGGCGCTCGCCGCGCCGTCGCTCGCACTGCCGCCGCAGGCGGGGATCGACCTGGTCGGCCGCCGGCCCGACATCGTCGCGGCCCGGCTGCGGGCCGAGGCGGCGGCGAAGCGCATCGACGTCGCGCGTGCCGCCTTTTATCCGAACATCAACCTGTCGGCGCTCGTCGGGCTCCAGTCGCTCGGGCTGTCAAACCTGTTCAAGACCGGGTCCGAATATGGCAATGGCGGCGCCGCGATCAGCCTGCCGATCTTCGAGGGCGGGCGGCTGCAGGGCCAGTATCGCGGGGCGCGGGCCGATTATGACGGCGCCGTCGCCAACTACGACCGCACGCTCGTCGCCGCGCTGCGCGATGTCGCCGACATCGTCGCCAGCCGTGACGCCATAGCGCGCCAACTTGCCGACCGGCGCGACGCGCTGAAGGCCGCGGCCGACGCCGCCAACCTTGCCGGGATGCGCTACCGTGCCGGCCTTTCCAACCAGCTTGCGCAGCTCACCGCGGAGGACAGCCAGGTCGCGCTCGCGCGCGCGGTCGCCGACCTCGAAGCGCGCCGGCTTTCGCTCGACATTGCCCTGATCCGTGCCCTGGGCGGCGGATTTACGGCCGCATCGCCAACAGGAGACAAGCAATGACCGATACTCCCGCGGTCGACAGCGAAACCCCCGCCGCCGCCGAGGGGCGCCCGGCGACGCGCCGCAAGGCGCTGCGCATCCTTGCGCTCGTCGTGGTGACGATCGCGGCGCTGTGGGGCATCTGGTATTTCCTGACGCAGGCCGGGCGCGTGTCGACCGACAACGCCTATGTCGGCGCCGATTCGGCCGCGGTTACCGCGCTCGTCTCCGGCCCGGTCAAAGAGGTGCGCGTCAGCGGTACCCAGGCGGTGAAGAAGGGCGATATCCTCGTCATCCTCGACGATGCCGATCAGCGCATCGCGCTTGCCGATGCCGAAGCCGCGCTGCGGCAGGCGCGCCAGCGCTATGGCCAGGCGAGCGCCAATGCCGATGCCGCGCGAGCGCGCGTTTCGGCGCGCGGCGCCGATATCGCGCAGGCCCGCGCGCGGCTGCGCGACGCCGATGCGGCGGTGGCGAAAGCGCGTGCCGAACTCGCGCGCCGCGAAGGCCTTGCCGGAACGGGTGCGGTGTCGGGCGAAGAATTGACCGCGGCGCGCACCGCCTTTGCATCCGCCAGCGCGACGCGTGATCTTGCTGCGGCGGCGATCGCTTCGGCCGAAGCGACGCGCGGTTCGGCGAGCGGCGATCTTGGTGCCGCCGAAGCGGTGGTGCGCGGCACGACGATCGAGACCGCCCCCGATGTTGCCGCGGCGCAGGCGCGGCTCGAGAAGGCGCAACTCGATCTTGAGCGCACGATCATCCGCGCGCCCGTCGCCGGCATCGTCACCAATCGTCAGGTCCAGGTCGGCCAGCGGATCGCGGCTGGCGCACCGATCATGGTGATCGTTCCGATCGCCACCGCCTATGTCGACGCCAATTACAAGGAAAGCCAGTTCCGCAAGATCCGCATCGGCCAGCCGGTCGAGCTCACCTCTGACTATTATGGCGGCGATGTCGTCTATCACGGCAAGGTGATCGGGATTGCGGGCGGCACGGGCGCCGCCTTTTCGCTGATCCCCGCCCAGAATGCGACGGGCAATTGGGTGAAGGTTGTGCAGCGCCTGCCGGTGCGCATCGCGCTCGATCCCAAAGAATTGCAGGCCCATCCGCTTCGCGTCGGCCTGTCGATGGAAGCGACGATCGACACGCGCGGAAAGTGAGCTGAACGATGGCCAGCGCCGCCGCATCCGCTGCATCGACACCGGCCGGGCCGCAGCCGCTGAGCGGCGTCAAGCTGCTCGCCGCGGCCTTCGCGCTTGCGCTCGCCAATTTCGTCGTCGTGCTCGATTCGACGATCGCCAATGTGTCGGTTCCCCACATCGCGGGCGGCCTTGCCGTATCGCCGACGCAGGGAACCTGGGTGATCACCAGCTACGCCGTCGCCGACGCGATCAGCGTCCCGCTCACCGGGTGGCTCGCCGCGCGGTTCGGCACAGTGCGCTGGTTCATCGTGTCGATCGTCGGCTTCGGCATCTTCTCCTTCCTGTGCGGCATTTCGCGCACGCTCGACGCGCTGATCCTGTTCCGCGTCCTGCAGGGGCTCGCGGGCGGGCCGCTGATGCCGCTGTCGCAGATATTGCTGCTGCGCATCTTTCCGAAGGAAAAGGCCGGTGTCGGGCTCGCGATCTGGTCGATGACGACAACGACGGCCCCGATTCTGGGGCCGATTCTGGGCGGACTGATCAGCGACAATTGGAGCTGGCCCTGGATTTTCTTCATCAACCTGCCCGTCGTCGCGGTCTGTGCCTTCGGCGTCGGCAGCATGCTCGGCGCGTTCGAGACGAAGAAGGCGAAGATGCGGATCGACATCGTCGGCCTCATCCTGCTCGTCCTGTCGGTCGGGTCGTTCCAGGTCATGCTCGACACCGGGCGCGAGCACGACTGGTTCGGATCGGCATGGATCGTCATGCTGGCGATCGTCGCCGCGATCAGCTTCGCCGCCTTTCTGATCTGGGAGCTGACCGACGCCAATCCGGTGGTCAATGTCCGGGTCTTCCGCTTTCGCGGCTTCAGCTTCGCGACCGTTGCCATCTCGCTAGGCTTCGGGGCCTTTTTCTCGCAGGTCGTGCTGACGCCGCTATGGTTGCAGCAGGTGGCGGGTTACACCGCGACCGAAACCGGCTTCATCGTCGCGTGGATCGGCTGTTTCGCGGTGCTCTTCTCGCCATTGGCGGCGGGGCTGCTGACCAAGATCGACGTGCGGATCACCGTCTGCGCGGGCATCTTGTGGATGGCGCTGATGTCGATCCTGCGCGCGCGCTGGAATACCGACGTCGATTATTGGAGCCTCGCTTTGCCGCATCTGCTGCAGGGGATGGGCATGCCCTTCTTCTTCGTCGGGCTGACCGCGCTGGCGCTGAGCTCGGTACCGGCGAAGGATCAGACCTCGGCGGCCGGCCTGATGAGCTTCCTGCGCACGCTGAGCGGCGCGATCGGCACAGCCATCGCGACAACGGCGTGGGACGATGCAAGCCGCGTATCGCGCGCCGAACTGGTGCCCGCGCTCAACGGCGCGGCCGAGACGATGGACAAGATGCAGAATGCCGGGCTGACGACCGAACAGGCGCGCGCCGCGCTCGACCGGATCGTCGATGTCCAGGCCTCGACGCTCGGTGTGCTGCATATCTTCCTCGCAGCGGGGACGGTCTTCGTCATCGCAGCAGCGGCGGTGTGGCTGATCCCGCGGCCCAAGACGATCTCGATGGGCGCTTCGCACTAGCTCCGATCGGGCTTCGCACCGGCGGACAGCCGTGCTAGGCGCGCGCCCATGCTGACGATCAACAATCTGACCGTGCGACTGGGCGGCCGCACCATTCTTGACCGCGCGAGCGCCAGCCTGCCGCCGAAAAGCCGCACCGGGCTGATCGGTCGCAACGGTGCGGGCAAGTCGACGCTGATGAAAGTGATGATTGGCGAACTCGAAGCCGACGACGGCGGGATCGAAATGCCGCGCAAGACGCGTCTCGGCTATATCGCGCAGGAAGCGCCGAGCGGCAGCGCGACGCCGTTCGAAACCGTGCTCGCCGCCGATACCGAACGCGCCGACCTGCTCGAACGATCAGAGATCGAATCCGACCCCGACCGGCTCGCCGACATTCACGAGCGACTGATCGCGATCGACGCCTATACCGCGCCAGCGCGCGCCGCGCGCATCCTGATCGGTCTCGGCTTCGAAGAGGATATGCAGGGGCGCCCGCTCGACAGCTTTTCGGGCGGGTGGAAAATGCGCGTCGCGCTTGCCGCGCTGCTCTTTTCGAACCCCGACCTGCTGCTGCTCGACGAACCGTCGAACCACCTCGACCTCGAAGCGACGATGTGGCTCGAAAGCTTCCTGCGCGCCTATCCGGGGCAACTTGTCGTGATCAGCCATGAACGCGACCTGCTCAATAATGTCGTCGACCATATTCTGCATCTGGAAGGCGGGAAGGTGACGCTCTACGCCGGCGGCTATGACGCGTTCGAGCGCCAGCGCGCCGAACGCGCGGCGCAGCTTGCGGCGGCGAAGGCGGCGCAGGACGCGCAGCGCGCCAAATTGCAGGACTATATCGCCCGCAACAGCGCGCGCGCCTCGACCGCGAAGCAGGCGCAGTCGCGCGCCAAGCAACTCGCCCGTATGCAGCCGATTGCGGCGATTGCCGACGATCCGAGCCTGGTGTTCGATTTCCCGAGCCCCGGCGACGAACTCAAGCCGCCGCTGATCACGCTCGACCTTGCCAGCGTCGGCTATACGCCCGGCGCGCCGGTGTTGCGCCGCCTGAACCTGCGTATCGATCCCGACGACCGCATCGCGCTGCTCGGCCGCAACGGCAACGGCAAGACGACGCTGGCGCGCCTGCTCGCGGCTCAGTTGAAGCCCGAAGAGGGCGGCATGGCGGTCGCCGGCAAGATGCGCGTCGGCTATTTCACCCAATATCAGGTCGAGGAACTCGACGGCGCCGATACCCCGCTCGGTCATATGACGCGCGTGATGGCGGGCAAGACCCCCGGCGCAGTGCGCGCGCAACTGGGACGCTTCGGCTTTTCGGGTAACAGGGCGACGACCGAGGTCGGCAAGCTGTCGGGCGGCGAGCGGGCGCGGCTCGCGCTCGCGCTGATCACGCGCGAGGCGCCGCACCTGTTGATCCTCGACGAACCGACCAACCACCTCGACGTCGATGCGCGCGAGGCGCTGGTGCAGGCGCTGAACGGCTTCGAGGGCGCGGTGCTGATCGTCAGCCACGACCGCCATATGCTCGAACTCTCGGCCGACCGGCTGGTCCTCGTTGATGACGGAACGGCGCGCGATTTCGACGGCAGCATGGACGATTATGTCGCGTTCATTCTCGGCAAGTCGCCGTCGGGCGACGATGCGAAGGCCGCGCCCGCGAAGCCGAAGGATGCAAAGGCGGCGCGGCAGGAAGCGGCAAAAGCCCGCGAAGCCCAGGCGGCATTACGCAAGACCGCCAAGGATCATGAGGCGCGCGCGGCCAAGCTCGCGCAGCAGGTCAGCGCGATTGACCGCGCAATGTTCGACCCCGCGAGCGCCGAGCCGGCGCTTGCCAAGCTGACGATGGGTGATCTCGCGCAGCGCCGCGGCAAGCTCGCATCCGAGCTGGAACGCGTCGAGGCGGCATGGATGAGCGCGCTCGAGGCGATTGAGGAAGCGGCGTAGTCGCTGCGACGAGAAGCGTCGCCCGAGCGCAGGCGACGGTCTATCTGAAGCGCCCCGGCATTGACTCGCGGTCCGCGATCCATCATAATAGTTTCAATTGAAACCACATTAAGGGACTGACCATGGCCGACCTGTTCGACAATCCGCTGGGCCTCGACGGCTTCGAATTCGTCGAATTTTCGGCGCCCGAAAAGGGCATGCTCGAACCGGTGTTCGAGCGCATGGGTTTCACGCGTATCGCGCGGCACCGCTCGAAGGATGTGGCGCTTTGGCGGCAGGGCGACATCAACCTGATTGCCAATTACGAACCCAAATCGCCCGCGGCCTATTTCGCCGCCGAGCATGGCCCGTCGGCGTGCGGCATGGGCTGGCGTTGCCGCGACGCGGCGAAAGCCTATGCCGAGGCGATTGCGCGCGGGGCCGAGCCGGTCGAGGTCAAGACCGGCCCGATGGAACTGCGCCTGCCCGCGATCCGCGGCATCGGCGGCTCGATCATCTATCTGATCGACCGCTATGGCGACGGGCTGAACATCTATGACATCGACTTCGTCTATGAAGATGGCGTCGACCGCTATCCCGAAGGGGCGGGGCTGAAGGTGATCGATCACCTGACGCACAATGTCTATGGCGGGCGCATGGCGCATTGGGCGGCCTTTTACGAACGCATCGCGGGCTTCCGCGAAATCCGCTATTTCGACATCAAGGGCGAATATACCGGTCTGACCTCGAAGGCGATGACCGCCCCCGACGGCAAGATCCGCATTCCGCTGAACGAAGAAGGCGCGGGCGGTGGCGGCCAGATCGAGGAATATCTGCGCGCCTATAATGGCGAGGGCATCCAGCATATCGCCTTCAGCTGCGACGATCTCTACGCGTCGTGGGACAAGCTCAAGGCGCTCGGCAATCCCTTCGCGCCGTCGCCGCCCGCAACCTATTACGAGATGCTCGCCGACCGCTTGCCCGGCCATGGCGAGCCGGTTGATGACCTCAAATCGCGCGGTATCCTGCTCGACGGATCGACGACCGAGGGCGATCCCCGCCTGCTGCTCCAGATTTTCGGGCAGACCGTGATCGGCCCCGTTTTCTTCGAGTTCATCCAGCGCAAGAAGGATGAAGGCTTCGGCGAGGGCAATTTCACCGCGCTGTTCAAGTCGATGGAACTGGACCAGATCCGCCGCGGCGCGCTCAATGTCGAGGAGCCCGCCGAATGACGAGTCCGATCAAATTGGGCGGCGTCCACCACGCCGCCTATCGCTGCAAGGACGCGAAGGAGACGGTCGAATGGTATGAGGCCATGCTCGGCATGACCTATACCACCGCCTTTGCCGAGGATCATGTGCCCTCAACCGGCGAATATGATCCGTACATGCACGTCTTTCTCGACGCGGGGAACGGCAATATCCTTGCATTTTTTGAGCTGCCGAACCAGCCCGACATGGGCCGCGACGAAAATACGCCCAAGTGGGTCCAGCACCTCGCCTTCAAGGTCGGCAGTTATGACGAGCTGGTCGGCGCCAAGGCGCATCTCCAAGCGAATGGCGTCGATGTGCTCGGTCCGACGCATCACGGCATCTTCAAGTCGATCTATTTCTTCGACCCCAATGGCCACCGCGTCGAACTGGCGTGCGACATCGGCACCGACGAACAATATGCCGAACTCGCGCGCGTCGCGCCGCTGATGCTCGAAGAATGGAGCCGGACGAAAAAGGCCCCGCGCCACGCCGACTGGCTGCATCAGGCCGCGAACGAGTAGTCTAATCTAAAAGGGCCCGTCATTGCTTCGCTTTGCTCGCAATGACGAAGATATTTGATTACTCCCGACCCAGCCCCATGCTTTCCAGCGTCGCATGGCTGCACTTGTCGGCGGTCTTGCTGCCGCCACCCGACAGCGCGCTCGCAGCGATGAATCCCCCGACAACGAGGATGATGAAGCCGCCCGCGACCCAGGCGAGATATCTGTCGATGAACGCCTTGATCGGCGCCCCGAACAGCCGGAACAACAGGCCCACCAGCATGAAGGAAAAGGCGCGGCTCGCGAGGCTTGCCCACAGGAAGGTGACGAAGTTCATGTGGATGAAGCCGGCGGTGATCGTCAGCAGCTTGAAGGGAATCGGCGTCGCCCCCTTCACCAGGATGATCTCGGCGCCATAGTCGCGCAGATAGCAGGCAGCGGCAGGAAAGCTCTCGGTCAGATGGAGCACGCCGAGCAGCCACAGTCCGACGCTTTCGTACAGGAAGAAGCCAATCCCGTAGCCCAGCATCCCGCCCGCGACCGAGGCGAGCGTGCAGATAAGCGCATAGCGCACGGCCTTCTTGGGCTCGGCGAGGCACATCAGCCCCAGCATCGGATGCGGCGGGATAGGAAAGAAGCTCGCCTCGACGAACGACACCAACGCCAGCCAATATTCGGCGTGCGGATGCGCCGACTTCTCCATCGTCCAACCATAAAGGCGCTGGATCATCGACTTGTTGCGGGGAATGGCGGTCATGCTGGTCCTTGGTTGCGGATCAGGACGATCCCGGCTTCCCTATGCCGTTCGCGGTGCCCGAAGTCGAGACAGGAGCACGCTTCCTTCATCTCTCGTCAATTCGGCCTTCGCCCGGATGACGGTTCGAAAATCAGCGTCAGTGCCGGAAATGCCGCATCCCCGTGAACACCATCGCCAGGCCGGCTTCGTTCGCCGCGGCGATCACCTCGTCGTCGCGGATCGAGCCGCCCGGCTGGATGACGCAGGTGGCGCCTGCTTCGACCGCGGCGAGCAGCCCGTCGGCGAAGGGGAAGAAGGCGTCGCTCGCGACCGCACTGCCGACGGTGCGCGGCGTCGCCCAGCCGTGGCTCTCGGCCGCTTCACGCGCCTTGATCGCGGCGATGCGCGCGCTGTCGCGGCGGTTCATCTGTCCCGCGCCGATGCCAGCGGTCGATCCGCCCTTGGCATAGACGATGGCGTTCGACTTCACGTGCTTGGCGACGGTCCAGGCGAAGAGCGCGTCGGCCAGCTCCTCGTCGGTCGGCGCGCGGTCGGTCACGACTTTCAGGTCATCGCGCGTGATGCGGCCATTGTCACGCGTCTGCGCCAGCCAGCCGCCGGCGATCGCCTTCATCACCAGCCCGCCGCGCGCCGGGTCGGGCAGGTCGCCGGTGAGCAGCAGGCGGAGGTTCTTCTTCTTTGCGAACACCGCGCGCGCGTCAGCGTCGGCATCGGGCGCGCAGACAACTTCGGTGAAGATGCTGCTGATCGCCTCGGCCGTCGCGCCGTCGAGCTTGCGGTTGACCGCGATGATGCCGCCGAAGGCCGAGACGTCGTCGCATTTCAGCGCGGCGTCATAAGCCTCGGTCAGCGTGGCTGCGGTGGCCACCCCACAGGGATTGGCGTGCTTGACGATGACGCAGGTCGGGTCGGCGTCGCGGAATTCGGCGACAAGTTCGAGCGCTGCGTCGGCGTCGTTGAGATTATTGTAGCTAAGCTCCTTGCCCTGCACCTGCTCGGCCTGCGCGACGCCGCGCGCCGACGGGCCGACAGGGAGGTAGAGCGCCGCCTTCTGGTGCGGATTTTCGCCATAGCGCAGTTCGCCCGACAGCCTGGTCGTGAGCGGCAGCGTGTCGGGAAAAAGCTTGCCCTGATCGGCGAAGGCGAACCATTGCGCGATCATGCTGTCATAGGTGGCGGTGTGTGCAAAGGCGGTCGCGGCGAGCCGCTTGCGCAAGCCGAGCGTCGTCGCGCCGCCATTGGCGTCCATCTCGGCGATTACCGCCGCATAATCCTCGGGCTCGGTGACGATGCCGACAAAGGCGTGGTTCTTCGCTGACGAGCGCACCATCGCGGGGCCGCCGATGTCGATATTCTCGATGATCGTATCGCGGTCGGCGCCGCTCATCACCGTCTGAAGGAAGGGATAGAGGTTGACGACGACCAGGTCGATGCCGCCGATGCCATGCGCCTCCATCGACGCGACATGCGCGGCATCGTCGCGCACCGCCAGGATGCCGCCGTGTACCGTCGGATGCAGCGTCTTGACGCGGCCGTCCATCATCTCGGGAAAGCCGGTGAGATCGGAGACGTCGAGCACGTCATGCCCCGCATCGCGCAGCGCCTTGGCGGTGCCGCCGGTCGAAACCAGCTCGACGCCGTGGCGTACGAGCGCCGCGGCAAGATCGGCGAGGCCCGCCTTGTCGCTGACGGAAAGGAGCGCGCGGCGGACGGGAACGAGATCGGTCATGGGAAGGGCGGCCTTTGCAAGACGGGAAAGACGCGGCCCCCCTAGGCGGGTGCGGGCATTTGGGCAAGGGCCGTCGCCCCCGCTTTCGCGGGGGCGACGTTTCCGATTACAGTCCCAGCGCCGCCGCGATCCGGTCCCAGCGCACCAGCTTGAAATTCTGCGCCGCGGGTGCATTGTCGCCGTCCTGCGCCAGGAACAGGCCGCCCGGATAGGCCGCGCCGAAATTGCCCGCGACCGCTTCGATGCCGTCGGTCTCGCTGGTCGCGCCATAGCGTCCCGCCGAAATGGCGAAGCGGCCGACATAGTCCATGTCGGGTAGGCGGAAGACCGCATAGGCGTTGTCGCCCTGGCTCGATGCGACCAGATAGCGCTGCCCCTTGTGGTCGATCGTCGCTAGCCCCTCGACGTCGGCGACGAGCCGCTGGTTGTCGACGGGCGCGACGAGCTTCGCATCGACGCCGCTCGCGTTCGGCGTCAGCCGCCAGATGCCAGCGTCCTCTTCACCGACATACAGCGTGTCGCCGTCGAAGACGCAGCCTTCGGACTGGGTCGGTATCTTATGCTCCCACTGCACGGCGAAGGCGGGTTCGGCCCCCTCGGCGAGCTTCAGCGTGCCGACGCGCACCGTGCCGTCCTTGATAATGAGGGCTGCCGTCACCGGCTCGCCGGGCGCGCTGCGCTTGAGGCAGAGGCCATAGGCTTCGCCGGGGCCCGCCGAGGCGCGGCCGAGGCTGGCCAGCGCGGGCTTGGCACCGTCGAGCGCGAAGACCGCGAGATGCGCGTTCACGCCGTCGTTACGGTCGCTCGCGACGACGATATTGCCGGCGACATCGACATTGTTGACGCGCCCGCCTTCCAGAAAGGCGAGGTCGCGGCCGGCAAGGTCATAAAGGTGCAGCCCCGCCTTCTTGTCGGTCGCGATGATCAGCGCGCGGCCCGGATCGGCCGGATCGACCCAGATCGCCGGATCGTCGGCGGCGTCGGCCTTCGCCGTGCCGACGGGGGCGGTTTCGCCGTCGGCGGTGACCGCGACCGGCGGCAGGCCGTGGATCGCCGCTCCCTGCTGCGCGGCGCATCCGCCGAGCAGGGCGGCAAAGCCGATCGAAGCGGCGAGCTGCCGCGGGCGCAAAGACATCATCGAAATTCCCCTGTCATGCCGATCAAGCGGCCCGGTCATTTGCCGCGCGCGACGCAGGCGCCGCCGTCGGGCCCGACGGTGCCGCTGCACCGCCGCGCCGCGATCGTCGGTTCATCGATTTCGCGCAGGATATTGGCGCCATCGGCGCGGCGTTCGAGCGTGAAACCGTCATACAGGCGGCCCGACGCGGTGAAGGTCCGGAAGGTAAGCCGCCGCGGTTCGACATCGACGATCTGATAGAGTTCGGTCGCCTCGGCGACCTTGTCGGGTTGCCATGGGGTGCGGTCGTTGAGCGCGTACATCTTCGATCCGGTGACCGAGACCAGATAGACCGGCCCCTGCACGCTGCCGTCGGCGCGCGCCCTGGCGCTGGCCTCGCGACCGGCTTCGGACGTCAGGCGGCTGTAGCAATGGTCGTGTCCCTGCAGGACGAGATCGACCTTGCGCGCGTCGAACACCGGCTTCCAGGCCGCCTTGATTTCCTTGGTGTCGTTGGGCCGGGCACAGGTGAAGACGGGCTGGTGGAACAGCACGACATTCCAGTTGGCCCTGCTCGATGCCAGCGCGGCATCGAGCCAGCGCGTCTGCGCCGCCACCGTGCCGAGGTCGAGGGCGGAGGTGCCGTCGAGGACGATGAAGCGCACGCCCTGATAATCGACAAAATAGGTCGTCGCCTTGACCGGATCGGCGCCGTTCAACGGCAACGCGAACTGCGCGGGCCAATAGGGACCGAGCCGGCGGCTTTCGCTGCCGTCAGGCGCGAGATCGTCGACATATTCATGATTGCCGGTCGCGGGCAGCTGCGGGACAATCGCGTAATTATAGCCGCCCGCCTGGTTCCATTCGCCCCATTCGTCGTCATGGTCGAGGTCGTCGCGCTGGCCGACGAGATCGCCGGCGTGGAGGACGAGGCGAATGTCGCCATTGGCGTGGAACGCCTGCCGGATGACGCGGCTGGCATAGGTCAGGATGCCGTTCTGGACATCGCCCAGATACAGAAAGCGGAAGGGTTTGGCTTCGGCCGCCGCGGTACGGAACTGGTACCATTCGCTCCATCCCGCCGCGCCCTTCACCCGGTAGGCATAGACGGTGTTGGGCGTGAGCCCGGTAAAGCGCAGCTGATGATAGAGCGCCGGCCCGTAGCTGCTGTCGACCCGCACCGCGGTGCCGGTCACGAGCCGGGCCTTTTCCTCGAGCGTCGGCCCGTCGACCGACACCGCGATCTGGGCCTGGGACTCGGCCTGTGCGGTGTCGGTGCGATAGGCGACCGCCATCTCGCGCGCCGGATCGGAGCCGGGCGTGAGGACGATGCGGTCGGGCAGGTTGCGCGGCGCATAGGGCAGGCCGGGGGAACGGGGCAGGGTGCCGCCGGCGGCGGACGCCCCCGCCGCGGCGGGGATGGCGCCGATCGCGGCGAGCGCGATCGGCAGGATCCAGCGGTTGCGGCGGCGCCGCGCTCCCGTCGACATGGCCTCGCCCTCCTCAGAAATTGGCCTTGACGCCGAATTTGAACGTCGAGCCATATTCTTCATATTGGAGCAGCCGCTGGCTGCTCGCATAATTCTGATAGGCGAAATATTTGGCGTTGTTGATGTTCACCCATTCGCCATAGAGGCGGACATTGTCGGTGAGCTTGAACTTGACCGACAGGTCGAGCTGGAAGTGGTTGTCGACATAGCGGTCGGTTTCCGCATCGCCGCCGATTTCGTCGAGATATTTGTCGCGGTAGGTGCCCGCCAGCCGGATGTCGATCGGCCCCTTTTCATAGCCGAGCACGAGGTTGAAGGTGTTGCGCGAATTCGACGGCAGCGCGATGCTGCGGCCGTCGAACAGCTTCGCCTTCGACCAGGTGTAAGTGTAATTGGCCTGTGCCAACAGCCCGTCGAAGGGTGCAGGCAGCATGTCGAACACCTGGCTGTAGCTTGCTTCGAGCCCGGCGACCTCGGCCTTGTCGCCGTTCACCGGGATGATCGCCTCGCTGAAGGCGGTGCCGCGATACACGCCGTTATAGGGCGCGTCGCTGTCCTCGAAGAAGCCGTCGACAATGAAATTGTCGATCGACTTGTAGAAGCCGCCGATGCTCAGCGCGGCGTTGCGGCCGAAATAATATTCGGCGCCCGCGTCGAGATTCCACGCCTTGTAGGGCAGCAGGTCGGGGTTGCCGAATTCGGCCTCGTCATCCTCGTTGATCGTGAAGCGCGGCGCGAGCTTCGACAGCTTCGGACGCACGATGCTGCGCGAGCCCGCCAGGCGCAGCACGAGATCCTGCTGCGGCTGGAAGCGGATCGTCATGCTGGGCAGCCAGTCGGTATAGTTGCGGCGGTAGGACACCGGCGTGACGAACACGTCGGACCCGTCGTCGGCGACGAGGTTGCCGTTGAGCACATTCTTGGTTCGTTCGACGCGGACGCCGCCGATCACGCGCAGCGTGTCGCTGTCCCAGCGGCCGAGCAGATAGCCCGCCAGAATATCCTCGCTGACCGAATAGTCGCTGCTGTTCGACCCGAGGTCGGACTCATATTGGTCGACCTCGAAATTGCCGAGATTGGCATTGTAGAAGGCGGCCGGACCGGTCTTGCTCGCCACGGGGCCGATATCGGTGAGGCGATAGGTCTGCTGGCCCAGCACGTCGGCGAGGGTGAAGTCGCCGTTATAATCGCCATAATAAATGAGGTTGAAATTATAGCTCTTGTCGCGCCAGCGCGATTTGATGCCGCCCTGGATCGTGAAGTCGCCCTTGTCGCCGGCGAAGGTGCGGGCGAGGTCGGCCTTGACCGCATATTCCTCGTCCTGGCTGTCCGACAGGTCGGTGAGTTCGAGGCGGTTGAAGCCATATTCGGTGGGATCGTTGAACAGCGCGGCGCCGGCGGTGACGCTGTAGAGCGGCACGCGCGGATTGCTGTAATCCATGTTCACATCGACGCCATCGTCGTTGAAGCGGGCGCGGAAGCGCAGCGGGTCGATCGAGAAATCCTCGCGCTCGCTCGATTTGGCCCAGCTTGCCGACCAGTTGAATTTCCACACGCCGGTGTCGGTGTCGCTGCCGACGACGATGGTGCGGATGCGCTGACGCTCGAACCGGTCCTTGAGGTCGCGGCGGACTTCGATGCGGCCGTCGGCATCGGTGAAGAAGGCGCTGTTCGCGTCGCCCGAGGCGGGATCTTCGTTAAAGATGATCGTCGTGCGGCGGCGATATTCATGATCGTCGAACTGGCTGAAATTGCCGCGGATATAGGCCTTGGTGGTGTCCGACGCGCGCCAGTCGAACGACAGCGCGCCGCTGATCCGCTCGCGGGTGACGTCATAGTCGCGATATTCGATTTCGGGGGCGAAGGCGACGCCGTCGGCTTCTTTCCAGAAGTCGCCGGCTTCGACATTGTCGGTTTCGAACTTGCGCTTGTAATAGCTGATACTGCCCGCGATGCCGAAATTGTCGCCGACCCGCGTCGCGAAATCGAGGCTGCCTTTGGGGGTCAGCTTGCCCGAATAATCATTGTAGCTGCCCTCGATACGCGCCGAATAGAGGTCGCGCTGGCGGTCGAACGCGCTGGTCGTGTGAATCTCGATCGAGGCGCCGATCGTGTCGGCATCCATGTCGGCGGTCAGCGATTTCTTGATCTCGATCGATTCGATCGTGTCCGACGAAATGACGTCGAGCGCCACCGAACGGACATCGCTTTCGGGTGCCGGCAGGCGCACGCCGTTGAGCGACGAGGCGTTGAGTTCGGGATCGAGCCCGCGCACCGAGACGAAGCGGCCTTCGCCCTGGTCGTTCAGAATGTTGACGCCCGGCAGGCGGCGCAGCGATTCGGCGACATTCTGGTCGGGGAACTGACCGATCGCGTCGCGCGTCAGGACGCTTTCGACGCCGTCAGCGGCTTTCTGGCGCGACAGCGCGCTGGCCTGGTTCGCGGCCTGTCCGACGACGAGGATGTCGTTCGCGCCGCCGAGGCTGAAATTGACCGTGACGCTGCCGGTTGCGGGCACGTCGATCGTGCTGCGTACGGGCTCGGCGCCGACGTAGCGCGCCTCGAGCGTGTAGGTACCGGCGGGCACGTCGCCGAAACGGAAGCTGCCGTCGCGGCCAGCTTCGGCAACGCGGCCCAGTTCGACGATGCGAACCTCAGCGCTCTGCAGCGCGCGCGTGTCTGTGGCGTCGGTGACGATGCCGACGATGTCGGAAGCGAAGGCGCTCGCCGGAGCGAGCATGGCCGCGGCCAGGCCGGTGCCAAGAAGGATGCGCGAACGGCAACTGCGAATCAGTGTCATGGAAAGAGCCCCTGTCCAGATGGCCGCCGGCGCCCTGTGCCGGCGGATCGAGGGGGCCTGTGACAATCGCCCATGACGGCTGTGTTACGTCGATGTCACACGAGTGAAACAAGCGGGGGTGCGGCTATGCTAAACCGCTGGAAAATCCGTTTAAAATTCGGCCCAGGATTTTTTCCCCCCGCTGCTGCGCGCGGCATGGGCGGTCAGCCGATATGCTTGAAGATCCAGCCGATGCTGGCACCGCCGGCGGGCGCGGCACCCGTTACGACGAGTTGCTCGGTCGGATGCGGCCGGCCGTCGCCGTCGACCCACAGGCTTTCCTCGATCGCGAGCTGGCCTTCGGAGGTGCGGAACTGCCACAGCGGGCCGCCCGCGATGCGCAGCAGCGCACCGAGCTTGTCGGCGGTCAGACTGGCCGAGATATTGCGGCCGAGGTGAAAACGCAGCGTGAAGGCCTTGTCGCCCTTGCGCCGGCTGCGCGGGGCGGGGAGCAGCATGTCCTCACCGCGCAGCTCGCGGCCGTTGGGCGAAAGGATCAGCAGGCGGCGGTGGATCAGACCGTGGCGGCGAACATAGCCATCATGCCCCATCTCGACTCGGCTGCCCTGCGGCGTTTCGCGCCGGTCGAGCTCGACTTCGGTCACGCCGCGGCCAAGCGTCCCGTTGGGCAGGATCGCGGTCGAATTGCTGTCGGCGATGGTCAGCGTCGAATGGGCGGCGGTGGTGCGCAGCCCGCGCGCCAGGTCGGCGGGAATCGTCGCGCCGGTCAGCGCTGCGCCGCCGCAATTGACGACGATGCGTTCGTCGCCATCCGAAAGCTCGAACGCCAGCGTCGAGGCGCAGCCCGCTTCGGTAACCCGCGCGATTGGGGGCGGCGCGGCGTCGGCCAATACGACCACCTTGTTCGCAACCAGGCGCTGATAGCCCCAGTCGCGCGCCTGTTTGAGCGGCCGGGTGCGCACACCGCTTGCCGCGACGACCGCTTCGATAACCGCTGCCGGCGTCGCGCCGCTGCCCTGCCAATTGCCCATGCCGCCGTCGCTGTGGACGAGCCCGAGCAGCGCTGGCACGGTGCGCGCAAGCACTTCCTGCAGGAAGGGCGGCACCTCCATCCGGCGCATGTCGTAAATGCGCGCGAGCATCGACAGCGCCATGATCGCGTCGAGCTGTGCCTGCGGCGAACGCGCGATATTGCCGCCGTCGGCATAGAAGCTGGTCTCGAGAACCTTGCGCAGCCCTGCTTCGCCGAACACCTGGCGCGGCTCGCCGCCCGGCATCAGCAGCGATGCAGCGACGATGCCGATCCAGGCAACAAGCTGGCCGGTGCCGGGGCGCGTCTTGTCGGCGACGCGATCGAGGTGGCGCGCCGCGCGCGCGAGATGGTTGAGTACGGCGGAACGATAGACGAGATCGCTCGACGACAGGATCAGCGGCGCGTGCGCGGCCCAGAACAGGATGCGCCAGCCGGCATTGTCGGCGCGCCATGCGGGTTCGCTTACCGTTTCGCCGTGCGCGGCGAGCCATTGGCGGACGAGCGCTTCGGCGATCGGGGCGCCGTCGGCGCGCGTCCCGGTGGCGGCAAGATCGCGCAGCCAGGCAAAACTGTGCAGATAATCGGCGAAGGCCGGGGCGACCGGGAGCGCCGCGAAATCAATCTCCCTTATCGGCAGCTTGAGTCCGCGGTGGAGGAAATGGCCGGCGCGGATCGCCATGCCGGCGCGCGTGTCGCCGGGAACCGGATCGGCCGGAACGCCCAGCAGCTTGAGCGGGAAACGCCCCTTCAGCCGCAGCGCATGGAGCGGGGTGCGCCAGGTCAGGCGGGTGAAATGATTGGCGATGCGGTCGCCCAGCGAAAGGCCCTTGTCGGCGGGCAGGCGGATCAGCCGTTTGCCGGGTTCGATGCTGTCGTCGAGCGGCGCGACGGGGTCGCCCGTTTCGGGCATCGGATCGACGGGAGCAGAGGTCAACGGTCTCCCTTCCATCGATCAGCCGCGCAGGCGCTTGATATTGTCGGCGTAGGCCGCGGGACCGCCCTTGAAGGTTGCGGTGCCGGCGACCAGGACGTCGGCCCCCGCCGCGATGGCAAGCGGGGCAGTTGCGGCGTCGATGCCGCCATCGACTTCCAGCCGGATGTCGCGGCCCGATTTGTCGATCATCTTGCGCACCGCCTCGATCTTGCGAAGCTGGCTCGAAATGAAGCTTTGCCCTCCGAAACCCGGATTGACGCTCATCACGAGGACGAGGTCGATGTCGTCGATCAGATAGTCGAGCATCTTCGCCGGGGTCGCGGGATTGAGCGACACGCCCGCCTGCTTGCCCAGCGACTTGATGTGCTGGACGCTGCGATGGATGTGCGGACCGGCTTCGGGATGGACGGTGATGATGTCGGCGCCCGCCGCGGCGAAGGCGTCGAGGAAATTATCGACCGGCGAGATCATCAGATGAACGTCGAAAGGCAAAGTCGAATGGGGACGCAGCGCTTTTACCACCATCGGTCCGATGGTAAGATTGGGCACGAAATGCCCGTCCATCACGTCGATATGGACCCAGTCGGCGCCCGCCGCCTCGATGCGGCGCACCTCTTCGCCCAGCTGCGCGAAGTCGGCGCTGAGGATCGAAGGGGCGATGCGGACGGAGGATGGATCGGCGGTCATGACGACCGCCCTTAACCATCAAGCGGTATGGGGGCAAGGCGCTGGACGTCGCCGCTAGGCGGAGACTGTCGATAATCGGTCGGGGCGGACAGCGCGGCTATTTTTTCCGTCGCTTGTCGTCGCGCTTTTCGGCGGCGCGATTGCTCCAGCGCCATTTCCAGCCGCCCTCGGTGCGGGCCTGGTAGATGGGCATGGGCGCGAGCGCTGCGAGGACAACGACGATGGTCATCGCGACCGGCTGGTTGCGCAGCGCCATCGACAGCCCGGCGATCAGCGCGATGTGGAGCGCCATGAAGACCCACCCCTGCCACGCGATCGGCAGGCCGGTGCCATAACCGCGGTTCTTGGCGCGGAACCAGGGCTTCTTGTCGAGGAAGAGGTGAAGCATGATCGGGCCTCCTTCAGTGGCTGTTCGCGCGCACGAAATGGACGATGTCGGCGACGAGCGAACGATCGATCGCCAGACTCGGATCGGTGTAGGTCGCCATATTGGCGGCGCGGTCGCTGGCGCTCGCCTGCTTCAGCACATGGGTCATCCCCTTGATCACCGACAGTGTCGCGTCGTGGCGCGCGGCCTTCAGCTTTTCGGCATCGGCGAGGGGAATTTGCAAGTCGGCGCTGCCCGCGACGATCAGCACCGGCTTGGTGGTGGCGGCCAGCATCGCGGCGGGATCGTGCCCGATCAGGTCGATGAGATAATCCTGCACCGCCGGATTGAAGAGACCGCGGGCGAGCGCCGGGTGCATTGCGCTCACATCGACATGCTCGCCCTTCGCCAGTCGGTCGAGCGCGCCGTTGGCGTCGGACAGGATCGGCGCGTTGGCCGGATTGGCAGCAAGCTGTTCGCGCAGCACCACGTCGAAGGGGCGTCCCATCGCCGATATCAGGATCAGGCCGCAGACATGCGGATCGGCTTCGGCCGCGATGGCGACCAGCCCGCCTTCGCTGTGCCCGGCCACCCAGATGCAGTGCTGGCCGGTTCGCTCGGTCAGGCTACGCGCCCATGCGCCGACGTCGGCAGCATAGGCGGCGATCGTCACCTTATTCGCATCGGTGACCGCCGCCTCGCTGCCGAACATGCCGCGCTTGTCGATGCGCGCCGCGGAGATGCCCTTTTGCGCCAGCGCCTCGGCAAGCAGGCGGTAGCTTGCCGAGGTGATGCCGAGCGGGCTGTTGCCGTCGCGGTCGGTCGGCCCCGATCCGGGGACGATCAAGACGACGGGCGCGCTCGCCTTCTCGGCGCTCAGCAATGTGCCGGCGAGCGGGCCGTCGGGGCCCGGCGCGCTGATTTCGCTGGCGACCGGGCTTGCCCCGGCAGGCGCGGCGGTGGGCAGCAGGGCAGCGGCGAGGGCCGCAGCGGCGATCCTATTTTTCATCCGGGGACTCCGTCGCGCGCGTATCGGCTACCGCCGGCGGGCGACCGCGGCGGGGCTTTTCGCTCGCCTTCACGGCAACGCCGCGGCGAGCGAGCGCTTCGCGCAGCAGCATTTCGATCTCGGCATTGGCGCTACGCAATTCGGCCGCCGCCAACCGCTCGATCGCCGCATAAAGGGCGGGATCGACGCGGAGGGCAAAGGCTTTCCTGGCAGCTGTTGACATCGTTTTTGGGCTCAGTAGAGCGACCCGGCGTTGACGACCGGCTGCGTGTCGCGCTCACCGCACAGGACGACCATCAGGTTCGATACCATCGCGGCGCGGCGTTCGTCGTCGAGGTCGACGACCTGCTTTTCGGACAATTGCTGCAACGCCATCTCGACCATCGACACCGCGCCTTCGACCAGCTTGGCGCGGGCGGCGACCACCGCCTCGGCCTGCTGGCGGCGCAGCATGGCGCCGGCGATCTCGGGGGCGTAGGCAAGGTGCGTCAGCCCGCATTCGTCGACGGTGATTCCCGCGACGTCGAGCCGCTCGATCAACGCCTTTCGCAGTTCGACGCCCACCTCGTCATGGTTGCCGCGCAGCGTGATCTCGTCATGCGTGTGATCGTCATAGGGATAGCGCGATCCGATCGCGCGCACCGCCGCTTCGATCTGCGCGAGGACGAATTCCTTGTAATCGTCGACGTCGAACAGCGCCTGCGCGGTGTCGGTAACGCGCCAGACGACCTGCGCCGCCATCTCGATCGGGTTGCCTCGCAGGTCATTGACCTTGATCTTGTCCGAAATCACATTGTTCGCGCGCACCGCGATCTTCTTGCGGGTCAGCCACGGCAACACCCAGCGCAGCCCGCTTTCGCGGTCGGTGCCCTTGTAACTGCCGAACAGCTGGATCGCCGCCGCCTCATTGGGATTGATCAGGTAAAAGCCGCACAGGATCAGGGTGCCGACGACGCCGCTTGCGACAACAACGCCCCATTTCCAGTTCCAGTCAACCGTTTCGCCATTGATGTTGGCCACCGCCGCCCAGATCGCGATGCCGACCAGCACCAGCCAGACCAGCAGCATCAGATAGCCGCTCTGTGTCGCAGCCCGCGTTTCACGGCTGCGGTTCAGTGCCGGCGCAGTTCCGTCTCCCATCTTGCCCTCCGAATCATCCGATATAAAGATGATATCATATTTATATCGGATTCGGTGGCCGTCAACAGGAATCGGCTGGAGCTGGTCTATCGGCGCTGGTGGAAGGCCTCCGATCGTCTCTGTTGTGGACAGCGGGCAAAAGAAAGGGGGCACGGCGGCCCCCTTTGCTCCCCGGGTTTCGTTTGATTATTCGCCGGTCGGGAACCCGCGGCGTTCGAGCAGCGCCTTCACGTCGGGGTCGCGGCCACGGAAAGCGCGATAGGCTTCGGCGCGGTCGGTCTCGTTGCCCGTCATCAACAGGATGGTCCGGAACTTGTCGGCGACGCTGCGGTCCCACGGCCCGCCCGCTTCCATGAAGGCAGCCCAGGTGTCGGCGTCCATCGTTTCCGACCAGAGATAGCTGTAATAGCCCGCCGAATAGGCGTCGGAACTGAACAGATGACCGAACTGCGGCAAACGGTGCCGCATGACGATTTCCTTGGGCATGCCGATTTCGGCCAGCGTTTCGCGTTCGAAAGCATCGACGTCGGTCACCGGCACCTTGCGGTCGTGCAGCTTCATGTCGACGATCGCGCTCGCCAGATATTCGACCGTCTCGAACCCCTGGTTGAACTTGCTCGACGCGATGATCTTGTCGACCAGCGCCTGCGGCATCGGCTCGCCCGTCTTGTAGTGCGTGGCGAATTTCGACAGCACTTCGGGCGTCATCAGCCAGTTCTCGTTCACCTGGCTCGGATATTCGACGAAGTCGCGCGGCACCCCGGCAAGCGCCGGATAATAGACGTGCTGCAACAGATAATGGATGCCGTGCCCGAATTCGTGGAACAGCGTCGTCGCATCGTCGAGGCTGACGAGCGTCGGCTCGCCGTTTGCGCCTTCGGTGAAATTATTGTTGTTCGACGCGAGGACATTGCGTTCGCCGCCCAGCCCCTGTTCGCTGCGATAGGTGGTCATCCAAGCGCCCGAACGCTTGCCGTCGCGCGCAAAATTGTCGAGGTAGAGGACCCCGACATTCTTGCCGGTCTTGAGGTTATAGACCTCGAACGTCTTCACCTTTGGATCGAAGACCGGGATCGTGCCGGTGTTTTCGCGGAAGCCCAGATCATAGAGCTGCCCCGCCGACCAGAACATCGCATCGCGCAGCTTGTCGAGCTGGAGGTACGGTTTCACCTCGCTTTCATCGAGGTCGTATTTCGCCTTGCGGACCTTCTCCGCATAGAAGCGATAATCCCACGGCTCGATGGTGATCTTCGGCCCCTTGCCCGCCTTTGCCTCGGCATCGGCGATCGCCTGCATGTCGGCTACCTCTTCATGCACGCGCGCGACCGCGGCGGGCCACACCTTCATCATCAGCGCCATCGCGTTCGCGGGCGTCTTGGCCATCGTGTCGGCCATGCGATAATCGGCATGGGTCGGAAAGCCGAGCAGTTCGGCGCGCGCCTGGCGCAGCTTCAGTATTTCGGCGATCGTCGCATTGGTGTCGTTGGCATCGCCATTGTCGCCGCGATTGACGAAGGCGCGCCACACCTTCTCGCGAAGCGCGCGATTGGTCGCATTTTGGAGCACCGGCTGCGCCGACGAGCGGGTGTTCTTGATCGCCCACTGGCCGGGCTTGCCCTGCGCCTCGGCCGCAGCGGCCAGCGAAGCTACGAAGCCCGCGGGCAGCCCGTCGAGTTCGGCCTTGTCGGTGACGAAGGTGTAAAGCTTTTCATCGCCGAGCAGCTTCGACGAAAAGGTCGAGAACAGCCCTTCCAGCTTGGCGTTCATATCGACCAGCTTCGCCTTGTCGGCGGGGGACAGATTGGCGCCGTCGCGCACCATCTCGTCATAGCTGCGCTCGACAATGCGAATCTGCTGGGAGTTGAGCCCGCTCGTCAGCCGCGTGTCATACACCGCCTTGTAGCGCGCGAAGAGTTTGGGATCGAGGAACAGCTCGGTATAGAATTTGGTGAGCTTCGGGCTCCATTCGGCGTCTATATCTTCGACGCGGTCGTTCGACTTGTTCGACGTCTGCACGCCCCACATCGCAAAGACGCGGTCCATCGTTTCGCCGGCAAGCTGCATCGGGACATGCGTGTTTTCGAAAGTCGGCGCGGCGGGATTGTCGATGACCGCCTGCACCTCGGCCTTCACCTCGGCCATCCCTTTTTCAAAGGCGTCGGGGAACAGGTCGGGGTCCAGCTTGTCCCACGGCGGCACCCCTTCATAGGGACCGGTCCACGGGGCAAGCAGCGGGTTCGCGTCGGCCGGGGCGGAAGCGGGCGCCTTGGCGGCGGGTTCGGCGGCAATACTCATCTGGCTATAACCCATCATCAGCGCCGTCGATGCAAGCAGCATCGACAAATGACGGAGAGGGCGGGGCGCGATACGCGGCATCTGTGATCTCCCGGGGGTTTTGGTTTCGGACGAAACCATGTCGGTAGGTGCCTTAACCCGATAGGGCGGCAGCGCGCAAGCCGAGGAGGCCAGGCCCCGGCGGAGCTCCAGTTGTTGCAGGAATGTTCGGATGGGTGTGGGGCGGACTTAACGATCGAGAGGCAAGGACCGACGGTTTCGTCTGGCTAATAAGCTTTCGTATGACCCTCGCTTTGATGGTTGGGCCCAAAAATCTTCGCCAGCAGGGCGATCCTGGCGGCCTCATTGGAAGCAACGACGTGACAATCGTCTGAATCGCCGGCCACTGCTGTGTAACCAATACCGCCGAGTTTAAAATCGGAGGCTTTCGCGAACACCATATTCTTGACGCTACCCATTTCCACACCGAGGGTTTCCTTCAAATATTCGAGAAAGCGTGGATAATTACGAACGTCAAAGCGGAGAAACATGACATATCGCTTCTCGCCGCTGGCGAATGTGAATGTCTCTGCCAAAGGCTCCGGCACGTCAAAATCCTTCCGGGCGGCTGGCTATATTCTGACGCTCAGTCATGCGCACCGCAACCGGTCACTTCCCGCCATACCGCGCCCGTCGAACTCACCCGCCAAAGCACGGCTGGACGATCCCTGGCACATCGACGCGGAAGGTGAAGAGGCCGCCGGCGTGCGGCTGGGCCGCGCGCGCGTCGTCGGACAGGTCTTTGCCCGCGCTGGTGACGAAGGCGGTGCACAGGTCGGCGCCGCCCAGCGCGATCATCGAGGGGCGCTGGACGGGCATCTCGACCGTCTGGAGAATCTCGCCCGCGGGCGACAGGCGCACGACGCGCCAGCCGTCCCACAGCGCCGACCAGTAACAGCCCTCGGCATCGACCGTTCCGCCGTCAGGGCGGCCCTTGCCCTGCTCGAACTGGTGGAACAGCCGGCCGTCTCCAAGCGCGCCGGTCGCGGGGTCGACCGCATAGGCGTGCAGCGCATGCGTTGGCGTGTCGGCATGATAAAAGGTGCGGCCGTCGGGGCTGAAGGCCGCGCCGTTGCTCGTCAGCAGCCCGCCGAGCATCGGAGTCAGAGTCCCGTCGGGGTCGAGGCGAAACAGCATTGCGCCCGGGTTGGACTTGTCGCGCGTCACGCTGCCGATCCAGAAGCGGCCCGCGGCATCGACGCACCCGTCGTTGAAGCGCTGTTCGGCTATGCCCGCCAGCACCGCCGGACCGAAGGGGCGCGGGGCCTCGCCCCACGCGTCGATCAGCGCGCAGCCGTCCTTGAGGCCCATGACCAGCCCGCCGCCCGCGCGCGGCGCGACGCAGCCGACGGGCTGGTCGAGCTGCATCGTTTCGGTCGCGCCAGTCGCGGGATCGGTGCGATGGATGCGATGCGCATCGATATCGACCCAGTAAAGGCGTGCTTCGGGGGCGTGCCAGCGCGGCGATTCGCCGAGCAGCGCCTGCGCATCGAGAAGGAGATCGACCATCGCAGCGGCTTAGCGCGGCGCGGCGGCGCTGCCCAGCGCCCGCAAACCTATTCGGTGCCCGATTCGATTATGGAACAGCCGCCTCGGCGCAAATTCCGTTCATCGTCACTGACTTGATGCGGGGTCGTTTCTCGCCGCGCGGGGCGCATGGGTCCGGTATCCGGTCCGGGGCGACAAGACGGTGGGAGGCTTCGCGTGCGTTTTATGCCGTAACGGCATTTCTACTTGACGTGGACGTAAACGTAAGGTCCATTAGCAAGCGAAGGACGTGCCCCGGCGCGGCCCCGTTTCGCGCACCGGCTCCCCGAAATCGTCCGGACGCGCTCAGGGAAAGGAAGAAGGATGTCGCTCGATAATCTGTTGCGCACCGCTTACACCGACGATCATGAGGCGTTCCGCGCGACGGTGCGCCAGTTCCTCGAAAAAGAAGTCGCGCCCAATCAAGCGAAATGGGCTGAGGACGGCATCGTGCCGAAGGATTTGTGGCCCAAGGCGGGCGAGCTGGGCCTGCTGTGCCCCACCGTTCCCGAAGAATATGGCGGGCTGGGCCTCGACTTCGGCTATAATGCGATCGTCGACGAGGAAAGCGCCTATTATGGCCGCGTCACCACCGGCTTTTCGCTCCAGTCCGATATCGTCACCAACTATATCGTCCGATACGGCAGCGAAGAGCAGAAGAAGCATTGGCTGCCCAAGATGGTGTCGGGCGAAGTGGTCACCGCGATCGCGATGACCGAGCCGGGTACCGGCAGCGACCTTCAGGGCATGCGCACGACCGCAAAGAAGGATGGCAATCATTATGTCATCAACGGGTCGAAAACATATATCACCAACGGCCAGAACGCCGACCTGGTCCTGGTCTGCGTCAAGACCGACACCGAGGTGCAGCCTGCGTGGAAGGGGGTGTCGATCGTGCTCGTCGAGGCCGATCGCGACGGTTTCCAGCGCGGCCGTAACCTCGACAAGATCGGGCAGGACGAAGCCGACACGTCGGAGCTTTTCTTCAACGACGTCCGCGTCCCCATCACTAACTGTCTCGGCGAAGAGGGACAGGGGTTCATCTATCTGATGAGCGAACTGCCGCAGGAACGCCTGTCGATCGCCGTGTCGGCGCAGGCCTCGGCGCAGCGCGCGTTCGACGATACTGTCGAATATACGCGCGACCGCAAGGCGTTCGGCAAGCCGATCCTCGATTTCCAGAACAGCCGCTTCGTCCTCGCCGATCTGAAGGCGAAGCTGCAGGTCGGCTGGGCGCACCTCGACTGGGCGCTCGCGCGACATCTGAAGAAGGAACTCACCCCCGAAGAGGGCGCTGCGGCGAAGCTGTGGCACACCGATCTTCAGTGGGAAGTGATGGACAAGTGTCTCCAGCTGTTCGGCGGCGCGGGTTATATGAACGAATATCCGATCGCCCGCGCCTGGCGCGCGGCGCGCGTGACGCGCATCTTTGGCGGCACGAACGAGATCATGAAGGAACTGATCGGGCGCAAGCTTTAATCCCGTCGCCCCCGCCTTCGCAGGGGCGGCGACAATCGGAAAGGAACTCTCCATGGCCACAGCCTATATCGTAGATGCCGTCCGCACCGCCGGCGGTCGCCGCGGCGGCAAGCTCGCCGGTGTTCACCCTGTCGACCTCGGCGCCGCGGTCTATGACGCGATCGCCGACCGCAACGACTTCGACACGTCGAAGATCGACGATGTCATCACCGGTTGCGTCAGCCAGGGCGGCGAGCAGACGATGGACCTCGGCCGCAATGCCGTGCTCGCCTCGAAGCTTCCCGATTCGATCCCCGCGGTGACGATCGACCGGCAGTGCGGATCGTCGCAGCAGGCGATGATGTTCGCCGCGCAGGCGGTGATGTCGGGCACGCAGGATATCGTCCTCGCCAGCGGCATCGAAAGCATGACGCGCGTACCGATGGGCAGCGTCGCGACGCTGTTCATGAAGGAAGGGCTCGGCAATTATAAGTCGCCGCGGCTCGAGGAAAAATATCCCGGCATCATGTTCAGCCAGTTCATGGGTGCCGAGATGATCGTCAAGAAGCACGGCTTCACCAAGGACGACCTCGATGCCTTCGCGCTCGAAAGCCATCGCCGCGCCCGCGTCGCGACCGAGGCGGGGCTGTTCGGCAATGAAATCGTCGGGATCGAGGTGGAGACGCCCGAAGGGCCGCAGCGCCACACGGTCGACGAGGGGATCCGCTTCGACGCGACGCTCGAAAGCATTGCCGGGGTGAAGATCCTGCAGGAAGGCGGCACCATCACCGCGGCGACCAGCTCGCAGATCTGCGACGGCGCGTCGGCCGCGCTGATCGTGTCGGAACAGGCGCTCAAGGATCATGGGCTGACCCCGCGCGCGCGCATCCATCATATTTCGGTGACCGCGGGCGACCCCATCATCATGCTCGAAGAGCCGCTGTTCGCGACCGAAAAGGCGCTCAAGAAGGCGGGTCTGCGGATCGAGGACATCGACGCCTATGAAGTGAACGAGGCGTTCGCGCCGGTACCGCTCGCCTGGCTCAAATATCTTGGCGCGGACCATGCGCGGCTCAACCAGCATGGCGGCGCGATCGCGCTCGGCCACCCGCTTGGCGCCTCGGGAACCAAGCTGATGGCGACGCTGCTCGGCGTGCTCGACGCCACCGGCGGCAAATATGGTCTTCAGACGATGTGCGAAGGCGGCGGCCAGGCCAATGTCACCATCGTCGAGCGGCTCTAACGATCTTGTGCTCCGGCGGAAGCCGGAGCCCAGGGCGGCCTGACGCGGGCGTCAGTTGTTCACGCTCTGGGTTCCGGCTTTCGCCGGAACACGCATTTTTCAGGGAAAGGACATGACATGAAACTCGATTCCACCGTATCCGCCGTCGTCACCGGCGGCGCTTCGGGCCTTGGTGCCGCCACCGCGCGCGCACTTGCCGCGAAGGGCGTCAAGGTCGCGATCTTCGATTTGCAGGCCGAAAAGGGCGAGGCGCTTGCTGCCGAACTCGGCGGCGTTTTCTGCGAATGCAATGTCACCGACGATGCGTCGGTCGACGCCGCCTTCGAAAAGGCGCGCGCCGCGATCGGTCAGGAGCGTATCCTTGTGAACTGCGCCGGCACCGGCAATGCGATCAAGACCGCCAGCCGGTCGAAAGAAGACGGCAGCATCAAGCATTTCCCGCTCGATGCCTTCAACTGGATCATCCAGATCAACCTAGTCGGCACCTTCCGCTGCATCGCCAAGTCGGCGGCGGGCATGATGACGCTCGACCCGATGGAAGATGGCGAACGCGGCGCGATCGTCAACACCGCGAGCGTCGCGGCCGAGGACGGCCAGATCGGTCAGGCAGCCTATTCGGCATCGAAGGGCGGCGTCGTCGGCATGACCCTGCCGATCGCGCGCGACCTTGCGGCGGAAAGCATCCGCGTCAACACGATCCTGCCGGGCATCTTCGACACCCCGCTGCTCGGCGCCGCGCCGCAGAATGTCCGCGATGCGCTCGCGGCCTCGGTCCTCAATCCGAAGCGCCTCGGCAACCCGGCCGAATATGCGGGTCTCGCGCTGACCATGATCGAAAACGGCTATTTCAACGGCGAGGACGTGCGCCTCGACGGCGGCATCCGCATGGGTCCGCGCTGATATGCCGAAACCGGAAAGCTGGCGGCTCGATGCCGCCAGCTACCCTGTCCACCTCGATCTGCAGACGCGGTTCCAGGACATGGACATCAACGGTCACCTCAACAATGTGGCCTTCGCGGCACTGTTTGAAAGCGGCCGCGTGCTACTGAACCGCGAAATCCGTCCTTGGGAGGAGCGCCCGGCGAACGAGCGCACGATGGTCGCCGCGGTCGAGATCAACTATCTGGGTGAGGGAAATTTTCCCGACCCGGTCGAAATTGCGACCGGCATCGGCCGCCTCGGCACGTCGAGCTGGACGATCGTACAGGCGATGTTCCAGAACGGTCGCTGCATCGCGACCTGTGATACGGTCGTGGTGTGCCGCACCGACGGCGCCGCCAAGCCGCTGCGCGCCGAAATGGTAAGGGAACTGGAAGCGAAGCTGGCGCGGCCGGGTTGAGCTTTCGTCATTGCGAGGAACCAACGGCGACGTGGTAATCTCCCGGCTTTCGCCGGGGTGGCAATGACGGCGCTCTAAAGTGTCGGGTCCGCCTCGGGCACCGAGCGGATCAGATCGCGGGCGAACCCGATCAGGCCGATCTGGCGGCGGCGCTTCAGCCGCTCGGCGCGCAGGATCGCCTTCACTTCCTCGAAGCAGCCTTCGATATCGTCATTGATCAGCACATAGTCATAGCCGTCCCAGTGACTGATCTCGTTCGCCGCGCGTGCCATCCGCGCCGCGATCACTTCGTCGCTGTCGGTGTTGCGCGCGCGCAGCCGGCGTTCGAGCTCCTCCATCGTCGGCGGCAGGATGAACACCCGCACCACATCGGGGCCCGCTTCCTGATAGAGCTGCTGCGCGCCCTGCCAGTCGATATCGAACAGCACGTCCTTGCCGGCTGCGAGCAGTTCCTCGACGCGGTCGCGAGGGGTACCGTAGCGATGGCCGAAGACATGCGCCCATTCGAGAAATTCGCCATCAGCGGCCATCTGCTTGAACGTGTCGACGTCGACGAAATGATAATCGACCCCATCCTGCTCGCCGGGACGCATCGGCCGCGTGGTGGCGGAGATTGACAGCGCAATGTCGTGGTCGCCCGCGAGCATCTTTTTGGAGATGGTGGTCTTGCCTGCACCCGAGGGCGAGGAGAGGACGAACAGGACGCCGCGGCGGTTGAGGTGGACGCTTTCAGCCATGGGCGCTAATTGCCCGAGCGAGGGCGGCGGTCAAGCGGGAAGGAATACAGGGATGCGGGGAATGTCGCGCACGGGTTGGCTGGTCGCGGCGGGGCTGCTCGGCCTGCTGGCCGCGATCCTGATCGCGATGGGGCGCCCGCCGATCTGCCCCTGCGGCACGATCAGCCTTTGGCACGGCACCGTCCAATCAAACCAGAACAGCCAGCAGATTTCGGACTGGTACAGCTTCAGCCATATCATCCACGGCTTCATCTTTTACGGCCTGTCGCGCTGGCTGATGCCGCGCGCGCCGCTGTGGGCCGCGCTCGCCGTAGCGATCGGGATCGAAGGCGCATGGGAGATATTGGAAAATTCGCCGGTTATCATCGACCGCTACCGCGAGGTCACCATGGCCTATGGCTATGCGGGCGATTCGGTACTCAATTCGGTCAGCGACGCCGGTTTCATGATCTTGGGATTTCTGGCGGCCAGCCGGATGCGCTGGTGGACGACCGTCACGCTCGCGCTCGCCTTCGAACTCTTCACCCTGTGGGCGATCCGCGACAATCTGACGCTCAACATACTCATGCTGGTCTCACCGATCGAGGCGGTGAAGGAGTGGCAGGCGGGCGGATAGCGCTCGCCGCTCGGTGCACGCTGCTCAGTGGGTGGCGGGGCGCGGTGCCTTTTCGTCCACCGGAATCGCGGGCGGCAGGGCGTCGCCCAGATCCTGGCCGTCGGTGTGGACGATCCCCGCATAGGGATCGACGACGCCCTCCTGCGCGAGCGCGCTGTCGGCGCGATGCGCGGCCTCGGCGGCATGCCGCGCTTCGGCGCGGTCGGCCCATTTCTTGGTGAGATAGGCCGCCGCAGCGGTCGCGGCGAGCGCCGCGTAGCGCTGCGGGAACATCCGCCGCGCGACGAACAGCGTCCCGGCGCCGATCACGGCGCCCGCCATCGTATGATTGCCTTTCCTGCGGCCGATCGCGCTTCCGATCACGCCGCCGATGATCCGTCCCATCATCTTCATATCCTTCCTCCCCCTATCAATCCCCGGCAGGCGATTCGGGTTCCGGGCCGAGCATGTGCCGCGGGTTGACGACGCGGTCGAAGGTCGCAGCGTCGACATAGCCGAGGTCGAGCGCCGCCGCGCGCAAGGTCGATCCCGTCTCATGCGCATGTTTGGCGATCTTCGCGGCCTTGTCATAGCCGATTTCGGGCGCCAGCGCCGTCACCAGCATCAGCGATCGGTCGACCAGTTCGGCAATGCGCGCGCGATTGGGCTCGATTCCCTCGACGCAGCGCACCGCAAAGCCTTCCATCCCCGTCGCGAGCAGATCGATCGAGCGCATCACATTGGCGCCGATCAGCGGCTTGAACACGTTTAGTTCAAGATGCCCCTGCATCCCGCCGACGGTTACCGCCTGATGATTGCCGATCACCTGCGCCGCCACCATCGTCAGCATTTCGCACTGGGTCGGATTGACCTTGCCCGGCATGATCGAGCTGCCGGGTTCGTTCGCTGGCAGGTCGATCTCGCCCAGGCCGGCGCGCGGCCCCGATCCCAGCAGGCGTATGTCGTTGGCGATCTTGGTCAGCGCGACTGCGAGCGTGTTGAGCCGGCCCGACAGATCAACCAGCACGTCGTGGCTCGCCAGCGCCTCGAACTTGTTGGGTGCGCTCTTGAAGCCAAGCCCGGTGATCGCCGCCAGTTCGGCCGCGATATCCTCGGCAAAACCCGCCGGGGCATTGAGCCCGGTGCCGACCGCGGTCCCGCCCTGCGCAAGCCGGGTGATGGCATGGTCGACCATCGGTTCGGTGCGCGTGCGGCACAGGCGGAGCTGCGCATAATAGCCCGAAAACTCCTGGCCCAGCGTCAGCGGGGTGGCGTCCTGCAAATGGGTGCGGCCGATCTTGACGATATCGTCCCACGCCTTCGCCTTCGCGAGCAGCGCGTCCATCAAACGGTCGAGCGCGGGCATCAGCCGGTGCGTCATCGCCAGTGTCGCGGCGACATGCATCGCGGTCGGGAAGCTGTCGTTCGACGATTGGCTGCGGTTGACGTCGTCATTGGGGTGCACGGGCGACTTGCCGCCGCGCTGGCCCGATAGCATCTCATTGGCGCGCCCGGCGATCACCTCGTTGACATTCATGTTCGACTGGGTGCCGCTGCCGGTCTGCCAGATGACGAGCGGGAACTGGTCGTCATGCTTCCCGTCGGCGACCTCGCGCGCCGCCGCTTCGATCGCGTCGGCCTTTTCGGCGGACAGGCCGTGCCGACGGTTCACCCGCGCCGCCGCCTGCTTGACCAGCGCGAGCGCATGAACGATCTCGATCGGCATCCGCTCGCGCGCGCCGAAAGGGAAATTCTCGATCGAACGCTGCGTCTGCGCGCCCCAATAGGCGTTCGCCGGGACCGCGATCTCGCCGATGCTGTCGCTCTCGATCCGCGTGCCGCTCATCCGATCAATATCCTCGTCACCGCCACCGCGCCGGCCCAGATCAGCGCGACCATGCCCAGAAACTGCCAATAGCCGCCTTCGCCGATCCGTCGCCGGAACCAGGCTGCGGCTGCCCAGACGATCAGCAGCGCCGGGGTCAGGATTAGCAGGCTGAAGCGCAGCAGCCCGTCGGCGATCGCATCGCCGACGCCGCTTTCGAACCGGGCATAGCCCTCGACACCCCACCAGAAGGCGGCGGTCAACACCAGCATCCCTGCGAGTGCCCAATATTGCCAGAAGCGGCTGGGGGGCCAGTTGGGGCCCGCCATCCTATCGTTTCTTGCCGAAATCCACCGTCACGACATTCGATCCGTCCTCGACCGCAACATCGGGGCGGTCATTATCGGCTTCGTCATGCGGCTCGGGCTGCTCCAGCTCGTCTTCGCTGACCTGGAACTGCAGGCCGAAATCGACCGACGGATCGACGAAGGCGGTGATCGCGGCATAGGGGATCACCAGCGTCGAGGGCGTCTGGTTGAACGACAGGCCGACGCTGAAAAGATCCTCTTCGACCTTCAGGTCCCAGAAGCGGTTCTGGAGGACGATCGTCATTTCGTCGGGGAATTTGGCAACCAGATGCGCGGGAATCGATACACCCGGCGCCTGCGTCTTGAAGGTGATGTAGAAATGATGCTCGCCGGGCAGATGGTCCGATCCCTCGACTTGCGAGAGCACGCGGCCGACCACGGCGCGCAGCGCGTCCTGCACGATTTCGTCATAGGGAATCAGGCTGTCGCGAACGTCATCACTCATGGCGGTGGGGGATGAACGGACGACGGGCGCGGGTCAAGGGGGGTCTGTGGGGCAGAGTCGCCTTGCAACGCGAAAATTAGGCTCTAAGGGGCATGCCATGCGAACCGCCACCGTCCAGCGCACGACCAAGGAAACGGATATCGCGATCGCCGTCAACCTCGACGGCACCGGCGACTATTCTGTGTCCACCGGAATCGGTTTCCTCGACCATATGGTCGAACAATTGTCGCGCCATTCGCTGATCGACATTTCGATGACCGTGAAGGGCGATCTGCACATCGACCAGCATCATACGGTCGAGGACTCGGCGCTCGCGCTCGGCGAGGCCGTGGCGAAGGCGCTCGGCGACAAGCGCGGTATCGCCCGCTACGGCGAAGCCCATGCGCCGATGGATGAAACGCTGACTCGCTGCATCCTCGATATTTCGGGGCGCCCGCACTGCGTTTGGAAATCGGCCTTCTCGCAGCCGCGGCTCGGCGAGATGGATACCGAGCTGTTTCCGCACTGGTTTCACAGCTTTGCCCAGACCGCCGGGATCACGCTCCACATCGAAACGCTTTATGGCGAGAACAACCACCATATCGCGGAGAGCATGTACAAGGCGCTGGCCCGCGCGCTGCGTGCAGCCGTGGAGATCGATCCGCGCAAGGGCGACGCGATTCCGTCGACCAAGGGTGTCCTTTAGGGGCCGTCCATGAGCGCCATTGCCCTGATCGACTATGGCGCGGGCAATCTTCGCTCGGTGCATAATGCGCTCGTCGCGGCGGGCGCGGACGATGTTGTCGTCACCGCCGATCCCGATGTCGTGGGACAAGCCGACCGCATCGTGCTGCCGGGTGTGGGGGCCTTTGCCGCGTGCATGAACGGATTGGCGGCAATTCCCGGGCTGATCGAGGCGCTGGAGCAGCGCGTTCGCGGCGAGGGCGCGCCCTTCCTCGGCATCTGCGTCGGGATGCAATTGCTCGCCGACGCGGGTGAGGAGCATGGGCGGCACGAAGGGCTCGGCTGGATCGGCGGAACGGTGCGCGCCTTCACGCCGGCGCCGGGACTGCGCATCCCGCACATGGGCTGGAACGATGTCGTGCCAAGTTTCGCGCATCCGGTGCTGGCTGCGGGCGAGGCCTATTATCTGCACGGCTATCATTTCGCCGACGCGGCGCATGTCGCGGCGACGAGCAGTCACGGCGGCCCTTTCACCGCCGCGGTGGCGAAGGATAATATCGTCGGCGTGCAGTTTCACCCCGAAAAGAGCCAGGCCTATGGCCTCGCGACCCTCGAAAGATTCCTCGCATGGCGCCCCTGATCATCTTCCCCGCGATCGACCTCAAGGGCGGGCAGGTGGTGCGGCTCGCCGAAGGCGATATGGCGCGCGCAACCGTCTATGGCGACGATCCGGCGGCGCAGGCGCGGCTGTTCGCGGACGCGGGCGCCAGCCATTTGCACGTCGTCGATCTCGACGGCGCCTTCGCCGGTGAAAGCGTCAACGGCGCGGCGGTCGAAAGCATCGTCGCGGCCTTTCCGGGCAGGGTGCAGGTCGGCGGCGGTATCCGCGATCGCGCGGGCGTCGATCGCTGGCTCGCGCTCGGGGTAGAGCGCGTCATCATTGGCACCGCGGCGCTCAAAGACCCCGATTTCGTCAAATCGGCCGCGCGCGATCTTCCGGGCCGGATCATCGTCGGCGTCGATGCGCGCGATGGCATGGTCGCGACCGAAGGCTGGGCCGACGTCTCCGACGTGCGCGTCGAGGATCTGGCGCGGCGCTTCGAAGATGCCGGCGTTGCTGCGCTGCTGTTCACCGACGTCGGGCGCGACGGGCTGCTCAAGGGCTGCAACGTCGCCGCGACCGTGGCGCTGGCGCGCGCGGTCGCCATCCCGGTGATCGCGAGCGGCGGCGTTGCGGATATTGGCGACATCCATGCGCTGCGCCCGCGCGTCGCCGACGGGATCGAAGGCGTGATTACCGGCCGCGCGCTCTATGACGGCCGCCTCGACCTCGCCGAAGCGATCGCGGCGGGGCGGGCATGACCGTCCGCGTCCGCGTGATCCCGTGCCTCGACGTCGCTGATGGGCGCGTCGTGAAGGGCGTCAATTTCGTCGACCTGCGCGACGCCGGCGATCCGGTCGAAGCCGCGCGCGCCTATGACGCGGCGGGCGCCGACGAGCTTTGCTTCCTCGACATTTCCGCGAGCCATCAAGGGCGCGGCACGCTGCTCGACATGGTCGCACGCACCGCCGAAGTCTGCTTCATGCCGCTCACCGTCGGCGGCGGCGTGCGCAGCGCCGACGATGCGCGCGCGCTGCTCCTCGCGGGCGCCGACAAGGTCGCGGTGAACAGCGCCGCGGTGGCGCGCCCCGAACTTGTCGCCGACATCGCCGACCGTTTCGGCAGCCAGTGCGCGGTCGGCAGCATCGACGCGCGCCGCGTCGCAGACGGGCGGTGGGAAATCTTCACCCATGGCGGACGCACCCCGACGGGGATCGATGCACTTGCCCATGCGGTGCGCCTTGCCGAACTGGGCGCGGGCGAATTGCTCGTCACCAGCATGGACCGCGACGGGACCAAGGACGGCTATGACCTCGCGCTCACCCGCGCGATTGCCGATGCGGTGTCGGTACCGGTGATCGCATCGGGCGGTGTCGGCAATCTCGACCATCTGGTCGCCGGCGTGATCGAAGGCGGCGCGAGCGCGGTGCTCGCGGCCAGCATCTTCCATTTCGGCGAAGCGACGATCGCCGAGGCGCATGCGCGGCTCGCCGCCGCAGGGCTGCCGGTGCGCGCGCATTGATGTCCTGAAGGACTGGCGCTGAGGCCAAGCGGCTGCAATAGAAAGCCGATGACAGCCAAGCTCCGCCTCGCCGACCGTATCAACGACCTGCTTCCGATCCTCGGTTTCGGTACCGCGATCGCCAGCTTGGCGATACCGCTCAATCCCTTTTTGGTCGGGGTGATCCTCGCCGGGTCGGTGATCGCCGCGGTCCATCATGCCGAAGTCGTCGCGCACCGCGTCGGCGAACCCTTCGGGACGCTGATCCTCGCGCTGGCGGTGACGGTGATCGAGGTAGGGCTGATCCTGACACTGATGCAGGCCGAGCCCGAAAAGGCGGCGACGCTAGCGCGCGACACGGTGTTCGCGGCGGTAATGGTGATCATCAACCTGCTGATGGGGCTTTGTCTGCTCAGCGGCGCGATCCGCCATCATGAACAACGGTTCCAGCGCACCGGAATGGGCGCTGCGCTGGCGACGCTCACCGTGTTGACGGTGGTGACGCTGGTGCTCCCCAATTTCACCTCGAGCGCGCCGGGGCCGCGCTATTCGGCGACGCAGCTCGGCTTCGTCGCGGTGGTGTCGCTGATCCTCTATGCAACCTTCGCGCTCGTCCAGACCGTGCGCCACCGCCATTATTTCCTGCCCGATGGCGAAGCGCAGGACGAACCCGACGCCCACGCCGCCCCGCCATCGGCGCAGCGGATGTGGCTGTCGCTCGCCTTGCTCGTCGCGTGCCTGTTCGGGGTCGTGCTGCTGGCGAAAGCGCTGTCTCCGGTGATCGGCGCGCTGCTTGCCGAAGCGGGCGCGCCGCCGGCAGTGCTCGGCGTCCTGATCGCGGCGCTGATCCTCGCCCCCGAAGGACTGGCAGCAGTACGCGCGGCAAAGGCCGATCGGCTGCAAACCAGCCTCAACCTCGCGCTCGGATCGGCGCTGGCGACGATCGGGCTGACCATCCCGGCGGTCGCGATCCTGTCGATCGCCACCGACATGCCGATCAGCCTGGGCCTCGATGCCAAATCGACGGTGCTGTTGTTCCTGTCGCTGATCGTCGCGTCACAGACGCTGGCGAACGGGCGAACGACCGTGCTGCAGGGCACGATCCACCTGATGCTGTTCGCAATCTATCTGTTCACGACTTTCGTGCCATAAGCGACGATTCTGGCGGTCACGTCTTGCGAACGAACACCGTACCCGCCGAATAGCCGGCGCCGAACGAACAGATCAGCCCGGTATCGCCCGCCTGCATATCTTCGTGGTTCAGGTGATAGGCGATGATCGACCCGGCGCTTGAGGTATTGCCGTAGGTGTCGAGCACCGTCGGGCTTTCGTCGGCGCTTGCCTCATGCCCCAGCACCTTGTGCGCGATCAGGCGGTTCATGTTGGTGTTCGCCTGATGCAGCCACAGGCGGCGCATGTCGGCGCCTTGCAGGCCGAGTTTCTCCATTTCCTCGACAATCATGACGGCGACCATCGGCACGACTTCCTTGAACACCTTGCGGCCTTCCTGGACGAACAGTTTGTCGGTCTTCGGTCCCGACTGGTCGATGGCGCCGTGGGCGCGGTTCAGAAAGCCGAAATTGTTGCGGATATTGTTGGAGAAAACGGTCTTCAGCCGCGTACCCAATATGTCCCAATGCCCCGCCGGCGCGATGGCCTTGTCCTCGACGAGAATCGCGGTGGCGACGTCGCCGAAGATGAAATGGCTGTCGCGGTCGCGCCAATTGAGGTGCCCCGAACAGATTTCAGGGTTCACGACCAGCACGCTCCTTGCATGCCCCGCACGAATATAGTCGGCCGCGGTCTGGATGCCAAAGGTCGCCGAGGAGCAGGCGACATTCATGTCGAAAGCAAAGCCGTCGATGCCCAAAGCCTGCTGAATCTCGATCGCCATTGCGGGATAGGCGCGCTGCATGTTCGACGCCGCACACAGCACCGCATCGACGTCGGCGGCATCGCGACCGGCGCGCGCCAGCGCGTCCTTTGCGGCCGCCACGCCGATCTCGGCGAGGATCGACAGCTCGTCATTGGTCCGCTCGGCAAGCCGCGGTGCCATATGCTCGGGGTCCAGGATGCCCGCCTTGTCGACGACGTAGCGCGATCCGATGCCGCTCGCCTTTTCGATGAAATCGACGCTCGATTCAGCGAGTTCGTCGATCTCGCCCGCTGCGATCGCCGCGGCATTTTCCCTATTGTGCAGCGCAACATACCGGTTAAAACTGGCGACAAGTTCTTCGTTGGTGATGCGTTCGGCGGGGGTGAAGAGCCCGGTGGCGGAAATGACCGGCTGCGGTGCGTGCGACATTGTTGTCCCTGCGTGTCTTATGGTCTGATGACACGCTGATTAGGCCCGGTCGCGGCGCGGCGCAACGCCCCACAAGCGAAGCTGAACGCGCGCCGACGTCATGGTTAACCGGCCACTAACCATTTCAGTGGCAGACTGTTCGATGCAAGCCTCCGGGGGGACGGCTCCCCGGGGTGCGCAAGCGGGAGCATGACCATGGCGACGCGTTCGGGACCGGCATCCGGCGATTTGTCCCTCGCCGAAATCAAGGAATTTGCGGGCTTCGCTGCAGGGACGCAGCGCTATATTCGCCGCTCGCTCGATATCGGGCTCGAGCGTGACGATGCAATCGAACGCTGGTCGCGCGACATGGTCGAAGAAGCCGCAATCCGCGTTCAAGCCCGCGTCTATCAGCGGCTATGCGACATTCGCACCCATATTCCGGAGGACAGCGGACTCGACGCGCTCGAAGCCTTCATGGCGCCGCTCGTCGCGGTATCGGCCTTCGATCTGGGGCAGGATCGCCTGCCCACCTTCGCCGCCTATCGCTTTCTCTATGAACGCCTGCTCGGCGCGCACGCGCGCCCATGGCTGCCCGGCGCCTTCTGCGCCGCGGCATCGCTGCCGCACCTGCACCCAGACAAGCGCAAGCTGTTGCTCCAGTCGATCAGCGAAGCCGCCGCCACCGCGCCCGGCTGGTCGGCGCGCGAACCGAGTTTCTATCCCGAATGGGTCGAAAAGATCGACGTGACGAAGCCGGCGAATTGAACGGCGCGGCCTATTCGCTGATCCACAGATTATGGCTGTCGATGCGCAGCCGGGTGATGTCGCGCAGCGCTTCGGTGCGGGCGATCGTTTCGGCCCGGAACGACGCGTGCGTCTGGCGCTCTCCGAGCAGGACGTCGGCGAGATCGATCGCATCCAGATCCTGCCCGCGGCGAAGCTTGGCGAGCGCCGCCATCTGCGCCGCGCGCGCCTGATCGGCGCGCTGCCACGCCGAATAAGCCGCGGCAGCGCGCGCGAGGTCGCCGTCGGCCATTTCCTGCACATCGAAGCGGACAGCGCTGAGCTGCGCCGCCGCGGCCTGCGCCTCGGACGCCGCGCGCGCCGCCATGGCGCCGCGGTGATTGCCGCCGATCGGGATCGTTACGGTCAGACCCGCGCCCCGTTCGGCGCCGCTGCGTTCGCTGAACAGCCGGAGGCCGACGGTGGGATCGGGAATCCGGTCCTGCCGCCCGCGTTCGGCGATTGCACCAAAGCGCCGCGCCTCGGCATCGGCGGCAGCGATTTCGTGGCTGCGTTCGATGACCTGATCGCGCATCTGCGACGCCCCGGCTGAATCGAAGGTCGGCGTGGCGAGCGTCGGTGCCTCGGCGGGCAGGGCGATACCCGGAAATTGTGCGGCAAGCCGGGCCCGTGCCAGATCGGCGCGCCCCGCCGATTGGGCCGCGAGCAGGCGCGCCTCCGCCAGCGCGGCTTCGGCCTGATCGGCCTCAAGCTGCGGGGCGTCGCGCAGATCGACCCGTCGGCGCACGATCCGGACCAGCGTTGCATAATTTTCGACGCCCTGCGCATCGACGACGGCCTCGGCGTTGGCACCGACCCAGTCCCACCACAGCGCGTTGAGCAACAACGCGGCCTGATGCCGAGCATCTTCGAAATGATTGGTGGCGGCCTCGACGCCCAGCGCGCCGGCCTTCCGGTCGAGCCGCGCCTTGCCCGGCAGACGAACCGGACGCGCGAGGATCGCGTCATATTCGTTGAAGCGACCCTCGCGGTCGATGCTGCGGCTGACATAGCTGCCGGTGACGCTGAACTCATAGGGTCCGGCTTCGAGCGCGCGCTTCTCTGCCGCCGCGACATCGACACGGGCTCTCGCCGCGATGACCGAGGGGTGGGCGTCGAGCGCCTCGCGCACCACGGCTTCGGGCAACAGTCCCGGCTCGGCGGCGGCAGGCGACGTCAGGGCCAGACTGGCGGCAAGGAACAGACGGCGGGTCATGCAGGGGCTCCGGCAGGATGATCCTGATCGCCCGCGCCGCGCTCGGCAGCGCTTTCGCCGAAGCGCTCGTACAGGATGGGCAGCAGGATGAGTGTGAGCAGCGTCGCCGTCACCAGTCCGCCGATGACGACGATGGCAAGTGGGCGCTGGATTTCCGACCCCGGACCGGACGCGAAGAGCAGCGGGACGAGGCCGAAGGCGGCGATGCTCGCGGTCATCAGCACCGGGCGCAGGCGCCGCGCGGCGCCCTCGCGCACCGCCTGGTGCAGCGGGACGCCGCGTTCGCGCAGCTGACGGAAATAGCTGACCATGACGAGCCCGTTGAGCACCGCGATGCCGAGCAGCGCGATGAAGCCGACCGAGGCGGGAACCGACAGATATTCGCCCGATAGTGCGAGCGCGATCATCCCGCCCACCGCCGCAAAGGGTATGTTGACGAGGATCAGCGCCGCCGCGCGCAGCGAGCGCAGCGTCAGATAAAGAACGATGAAGATCATCAGCACCGCGATCGGCAGCACGATCATCAGGCGTGCGGCCGCCCGCTGCTGATTCTCGAACTGGCCGCCCCAGACGATACGATAGCCGGGCGGCAGTTTCACATGCTTGCCGATATCCGCCTTAGCCTCCTCGACGTAGCCGACAAGGTCGCGGCCGCTGACGAAGGCCTGCACGAGCGCGAAGCGAGATCCATTTTCATGTTCGAGCTTCACCGGCCCCGCGACCTGTGCGATCGCCGCGACATCGCTGGTGCGAAGAAGAGTCCCGGCGGGGGTGCGATAGAGACGGTCGGTGTAGCTTTGCGCGTCCATGCCGTCGCCGCCTTCGCCGCGAATAACCACGGGAATCCGGCGCGCGCCTTCGGCGATCGTGCCGGCGCGGACGCCCTCGACATCGGCGCGCATCATGTCCTGCAGCATGTCGACGGGCATTCCCGCCCGCCCTGCGGCCATACGATCGATGTCGATCTGCAGATAATCGACGCTGTCGTTGGCGACCGTCATCGCCTCGCTCGTCCCGCGGATCGTTTCGAGCCGGCCCTGGATCGCGCCCGCGAGCCGCGCCAGTTCCTTGAGGTCAGGGCCGAACAATTTGATCGCCAGATCGCCGCGCGCACCGGTGAGCATTTCGGAAACGCGCATCTCGATCGGCTGGGTGAAGCTGGGATCGATCCCCGGAAAATCGGCGAGCACGGCCCGAATCCGGTCGTTGAGCCAATCCTTGTCGGCAACGCGCCATTCGGACCGCGGCTTCAGCTTAAGAAAGCTGTCGGTTTCATTGGGGCTCATCGGGTCGAGGCCGAGCTCGTCGCTGCCGACGCGCGCGATCACGCTGGTAACTTCGGGCACCTGTTCGAGGATTGCGCGCTGCACCTTCATGTCGCCCGCGGCGCTATGCTCGATATTGATGCTTGGCAGCTTGGTGAGCTGAACGATCGTCGACCCCTCGTCCATCGTCGGCAGAAAGGTTTTGCCCGTCACCGTATAAGCGACCCCGGCGAGCAGCAGGCCGATCGCGGAAATCCCGGCGACGGTCCGGCGGTGGGCAAAGGCCCATTCGAGCGCCCGCGCGTGACGCGGCGCCAGCAAACGCATCAGGCGCGGTTCGCGGTGGCCGTCCTGCTGCTTCAGGATGAAATAGGCGAGCACCGGCACCAGCGTCAGCGACAGGACCAGCGCCGAAAGCAGCGCGAGCACGATGGTCAGCGCGACGGGCGCGAACAGCTTGCCCTCCAGCCCCTCGAGCGTGAGCAGCGGCAGGAACACGAGCGCGATGATGAGGAGCCCCGAGGCGACCGGCATCGCGACTTCGGACGCGGCGACGAACACAGCATGCAACTTGCCCATCCGGCGATGCCTGGGATCGGACAGGCGCTCGACGACATTTTCGACGACGACAACGGCGCCGTCGACCAATATGCCGACCGCGATGGCAAGCCCGCCGAGGCTCATCAGATTGGCGGTGAGTCCGATCGCCCGCATGAAGATGAAGGTCAGCAGCGCCGCCATCGGCAGAGCGAGTGCGACGATGACCGACGCGCGGACATCGCCCAGAAACAGGAGTAGCAGGATGACGACGAGGATCGTCGCTTCGATCAGCGCCTTCTCGACCGTCCCGACCGCGCGTTCGATGAGGTCGGACCGGTCGTAGAAGACGTCGACGCGCATCCCGCGCGGCAGGCTGGGCTGGATTTCCGCGAGCCGCGCCTTGACCCCGTCGACGACCTTCGACGCGTCGGCGCCGCGCAGCGCGATGACCAGCCCCTCGACCGCCTCGCCCTTGCCGTCCTTCGTGACGGCGCCATAGCGCGTCAGATGCCCGGCGCGCACCGCCGCGACGTCGCCGACGCGCACGATACCGCCATCCCGCGAGCGCACCACGACCGAGGCGAGATCGTCGAGCGTGCGGATAGCGCCGACCGAGCGCACGATCAGCGCTTCGTCGCCGATCTTGAGCCGACCGGCTCCGTCGTTGCGATTGCTCGCCTCGATCGTCGCCCGCAGATCTTCGACGCTCAGCCCCGCCGCCGCCAGCGCGCCATTGTCCGGGCGCACCTCGAAGGTTTCGGCGAAGCCGCCGAGCGCGTTGACATCGGCAACGCCGGGAACGGTGCGCAGCGCCGGGCGGATGATCCAGTCGAGTACCCGCCGCTTTTCGGTCAGATCCTGTGGCCCTTCGAGCGTGAACATATACATGTCGGACAGCGGGGTAGAGATCGGCGCCATCCCGCCCTCGACCGTCGCCGGCAGGTCGCCCGCGACATTCGACAGCCGCTCGGCGACCTGGCTGCGCGCCCAATAGATGTCGGTGCCGTCCTTGAAATCGATCGTGATGTCGGCGATCGCATATTTGGCTACCGAGCGCAGGTTCGCCTGATCGGGGATGCCCAGCATCTCCATCTCGATCGGCGTGATGACGCGGCTCTCGACCTCCTCGGGGGTCATTCCCGGCGCCTTCAGGATGATCTTGACCTGCGTCGAGCTGATGTCCGGAAAGGCATCGATCGGCAGATTGGCGAAGGACCAGGCCCCGATGCCGCCCAGCAGCAGCGCGGCACCGATGACGGCAAGGCGCAGCGCGAGCGCCTTTTCGACGAGTTTGCCGAGCATCCTATTCGCCGCCCAGCACGGCCTTGAGTTCGGCGATTGCCGAGGTTGCGACGCGTTCGCCGGGCTTCAGTCCGGCGGTTATCGTCACGCTGGCGCCGACGCGGCTGGCGACGGTGACGGGGCGCAGCGCGAATCCGTCCGCCCCCTTCACGAAAACCGCATCCCTGTCGCCGACCCGTGTCAGCGCGGCGGAAGGGATGCTCGCACCGGCGACGGGCTGAACGCCGCCGAGGATCGCGACGACCGACTTGCCGCTCACCAGTGCGGGCGCGGCGTCGAGGCGCGCCTTTGCCGTCAGCGCGCGCGTCGTAGGGTCGATCGAGCCGCCGACCGCGATGACGCGGCCCGTGGCGGGCGCGGTGCCGGGCATTCGGACTTCGACGGGGGTGCCCGGATGAACGGCGCCCGCGAGCCGTTCGGGGATTTGCAGATCGAGCATCAGCCGCGCCGTGTTTTCGACGATGAACGGCGCGCTGAGGCCACCCACCGGACCGCCCGCCTGCACATTGACGGCTGCGATCCGGCCGCCGATCGGCGCGCGCAGCGTCATCATACCGCTGCCGTCGGCATTGGCCTGCGCGAGAATGCGGCGGTTTTCGGCGACATTGACCTCAGCCTCGCGCAGCGCGGCGCGCGCCTCGTCGGCGCGGGCGCCCGCGACAATGCCTTCTTTGGCGAGCTGGCCGGTGCGGCCCGCGGCGGCGCGCGCAACTTCCAGCTGCGCCTGCGCGCGCGCCAGCGCCGCGCCATATTGGACAGGCTCGGCGGCGCGGATGCTGGCGAGCGGCTGACCGGCCGTTACCGCCTCGCCCTCGACAACAAACAGCCGTACTGCGATCCCGTCGAATGGCGCGGTCACCGCGACCCGCGCATCGGGGGGCAGCGATACGGTCGCAGGGACCGCGCCAAGCTCGGCACTGCTGGCGGCCGCCGCGACTGCGGTCGCGATGCCGAGCTTCTCGATCTGTCGGGCGGTCAGCTTGCCCGGCGCGATGGCCGTTTCGCCGCCGTCGGGCGCAGGCGGGGGCGCCTCCTTCGACCACCAGAGGGTTGCGGCACCCGCCGCAAGGGCGAGCGCGGTCGATGCGGCGATAAGGGCTTTCCTGTCCATGGCTGCCCTCTGCCAAGCGAGTCTGACGCCAGCCTGACATTTTGTCAGTGTCGCGTCAGGCAATTGCGCTAGGACCATCACACCGGGATGAAGACGATGAGATCATCCCTACAAGGACAAGATGCCGATGCGCGTATTGCTGGTCGAAGACGATCCCGAACTGCGCCGCCGCCTGACCGAGCGGCTGGTGGCGGCGGGGATTGCCGTCGACAGCGCCGCGTCGGCGGGCGACGCCCGCGACTGGCCCGACATCGACATGCTGGGCGCGGTGATCCTCGATCTGGGACTGCCCGACGGCGACGGGATCGATGTGCTGCGCTACTGGCGCGGCGCCGCGCGGACGGTGCCGATCCTGATCCTGACCGCGCGGGGCAACTGGCGTGAAAAGGTCGAGGGGCTGAACAGCGGCGCCGATGATTTCATCGTCAAGCCGGTGCGGTTCGAAGAGCTGCTGGCGCGGCTGCATGCGCTGTGGCGGCGTGGACGCGGGCGCGGCAGCAACGCGCTGACGGTCGGCCCGCTTTCGCTCGACCCCGTCGCGTCCACCGCGACGCTGCACGGCGAAGCGCTGACGCTCAGTCGCAAGGAGTTCGCGCTGCTGCACCTCTTCATGCGGCGTCCCGAACATATCTTGTCGCAAGCCGACATCCTCGATCAGCTTTACGCACTCGAAGCCGAGCGCGACCGCAACGCGGTGGAGGCGCATATCAGCCGGCTGCGCCGCAAGATCGGACGCGACGCTATTCGCACCGTGCGCGGCCTGGGATATCGGCTCGAATTGTGACCCGACTCTTTTCCAGCCTGCGCGCGCGCTTTCTGGCCGCCATCCTGATCTGGGTGGCGCTGGGCATCGGCGCGTTGTGGTTTTCGTCGGTGCGGCTGTTCAGCAGCCATGTCGAACAGCAATATCATGAAGAGCTGGAGGTTCATGTCCGCGAGCTCGCCGAGCTGACCGTGCTCGATGCGGCGGGCAACCCCCGCCTGTCGCGGCCGCTGTCCGATCCGCGCTATGCGGTGCCGCTGTCCGGATTTTACTGGCAGATCGGGCGCCCCGGCTATCGCTCGCTGAAGTCGCCCTCTATGACGCGCGGCGCGCTCGACGAGGATGTCGCGCACAGCCCGGACATCCTGCACCGCGTCGAAAACGGCCCAACGGGGCCCACGATCACCTATGGCTTCGAGCGCGCCGTGCCGGGCGGCGCCCCGCTGCGTTTCGTCATCGCCACCGACGAGCGCCTGCTGCGCGCCGTAATCGCGAGCTTCACCCGCGAGCTCAGTCTGTGGCTCAGCCTGCTCGCGCTCGCGCTTCTGGCAAGCGGCCTTGCGATCATCACGCTCGGCTTCCGGCCGTTCAACCGGCTGGCCGCGCGGATCGCGGCGCTGCGCCGCGGGCAGGCCGATCACATCGAGGGGTTGTTTCCCGACGAAATCCGCCAGCTCGTCGATCCGTTGAACAGCTATCTGGCGCGCAACGCCGAGATCGTGGAACGCGGGCGTGTCGCCGCGGGCGCGCTGGCGCACTCGCTGCGCACCCCGCTCGCCGTCGTCACCGACGAGGCCGAACGGCTTCAACAGCGCGGCACCGAAAGCGCTGCGGCCGACGTCTTCCTGTCCGAAAGCGAGACAATGCAGCGCCAGATCGACTATCATCTGTCGCGCGTCCGGTCGGGCGGGTCGCATGCGGGGGTGGTCGGCGGCGTGCGGCTCGCCGCGATCCTGCCGCCGCTGATCGCCGCGATGGAACGCTGCCATCCGGGCAAGCGCTTCGCGGCGACCGCCGCGGCGCTCGATCCCGCTGCCCCTTCGCTTCCCATGGATGCCGAGGATCTGAGCGAGATATTGTCGAACCTGCTCGACAATGCCGGAAAATGGGCGCGATCGGGCATCACGATCGACTATCGTTTCGCCGGCGCCGCGCGCCGCATTGCCATTACCGACGACGGGCCGGGCGTTCCGCCCGATCAGCGCGATGCTATGTTCGGCATCGGCGCGCGCGGCGCTGGCCCCGGCGCCGGATCGGGCCTTGGCCTTGCCATCGCGCGCGATGTGGCGCGCGACTATGGGGGCGATGTAGCGCTCGATCGCGCACCGTCGGGCGGCACGGTCGCTACGCTCCGCATCGGCGATTGGCCCGGGGGCGACATGTAACGAACGACTGTCCGGCGGCCGTCCCTTTTCTTTCGCCGCCGTTTCGCCGATCAGATTGCGCGGAGGGGGCGCTTCGGGAGCCAAAAGGAAATTGACTTGGATGTGACCAAATCGCCGCGACCATATCGCGCAGCCCGGCGGCCACGCCGATGACGATTTCGCTCGGGCCGCTCGCGCTTGCCGCCGACCGCCTGCTCGCGGTCGCGCTGGTCTGGCTGTTTCTGGCGGGCGGCAGCCTGATCGCGGCGCGCGGCGATATGCGCGCGGCGACAGCGAGCTGGATCGCCGTCATCGTGGGGCTGCTCGTGGCGCGCGCCGCCTATGTGGTGCGCCACGCCGATGCCTATGCACCCGAACCCTGGTCGATCCTTGCGGTCTGGCAGGGTGGTTTCCTGCCCTGGGCCGGGATCGCTGCGGCGGGGATGGCGGTGGCCGTCTGGCTCCGCCGCTCGCGCTCGACAGCGCTGTTGCTTGGCGTGCTCGCCGGGCTGGCGGCGGTTCATGCGGTCGCGGCGCCGGCGCTCGAACCCGCGCCGCGCCCGCTCGCGCGGGGGCTGATGCTCACCGACATGGAGGGGGGCGCGATCGCGCTCGATACGCTGCGCGGGAAGCCGATGGTCATCAACCTGTGGGCGACATGGTGCCCGCCGTGCCAGCGCGAACTGCCGATGCTCGCCGAGGTTGCGGCGACATCGCGCGTGCCCATCCTGCTGGTCAATCAGGGGCAGGACAGCGCGACCGTCGCCGCCTATCTGGCCGAGCGCAAGGTGACGGGCACGCACGTCTATCTCGACCATAGCGGGCGGACGGGCGATGCCGCGGGCGGGCTAGTGCTGCCGACGACCCTGTTCGTCGATGCCAAGGGCCGGATTGTCCGCCGTCACAGCGGCGAAATATCGCGCGCCGCACTCGCCGACGGGCTGGCGCTGATCGCGCGGCGCTAAGGCTCAGGCGGCGGTCACCAGCCAGGCGCGCGCGCCGAGGCGAACCCCCGCTTCGGGATCATGATGCTCGCCATAGACGCGCTCCAGATCGGCGCGCGCCGCTGCCATCACATCGGCGCCCGCCTCGCTCAGCACGCGCGCAGCGGACATCGATCCGAGCGCAAAGTCGGCGGCCTCCGCAGGGGTGCGCCCCGGCCCGCCGATCGCCTGATCGCCGCGCCAGTCGTCGATGTCGACCTGGGCAAAGCCGGCATCGGCGAGCAGGCCGCGCAGATAGTCGATATCCTCGAAGGCGAAGGGCCCCGGAGCGCGCGGCGTCGCGGGCGGTACGTCGACGTGCGCGCGGATCACCCCCATCACCGCCATCATCCAGACATTGTCGCGTGGCGGTCCCCAGACCGCGAGGTCGAAGCGCGCGCCGGGCACGAGCTGCGTCCGCAAGTGGCGAAAGGCGGCGACGGGATCGGTGAAAAACATGCTGCCGAAACGCGAGACGAGCCGGTCATAAGGTGCTGCCGGCAGCACCGCGCTCGCCGCATCGCCGCAGAAAAAGCGCAGCGCGGGAAAATCGGCGCCGGCCCGCGCGCGCGCCGCGACGATCAGGTCGGGCGAGATGTCGAGCCCGAGCACTGCTCCCCGCGGTCCGACGCGCGCCGCGATCGCGCGGCTCGTCGCGCCGCCCCCGCACCCCAGATCGACGATGCGCTCGCCCGCCGCGATCGCTGCGCGATCGAGCAGCGCGGTGCCGATCGGTTCCAGCATCGCTTCGAAATGGTCGACATTGCGCAACCAGCGCTGCCCCATCTCGCCCGACCAGTCGTCCGCGAACACCGATGTCTTGTCGCCCGTCATCGCCGCCTCCCGTCGCATCGATCGCGCCTGCCTCCCGCAAGCCCCGCGCGGCGTCAAGCGATGATCCGCGCCGCGCAGACATTTATTAGCCTTTCCGCGCTATTCGCGCAGGCGAGAGGGGCAGAATTTGCTGCATGCGCATCTCTTCAAGCGCGCCGACCGACACGCGCAAATGGCGCCGCCGCATTCGGCGCGCGCGATCGATCTTGCGCGCTGGGACGGCAGCGCCTGGCTGGCCGAAGAATGGCGCGCGCTCGAACCCCATGGCCGCTGGCCAACCCAGAGTCACGCCTTCGCCGCCGCGCTGACCCCGTTGATCGAAGGGCAGCGCCGCAAGCTGCTCGGACTGCGCGCCGGCCGCACGATTTCGGCGCTCCTGCCGCTGTGCCGCGACGCGGGCGCGATCGGCCGCTGGCGCATCGCGGGATCGCGCCAACTGTTCGAGCCGGGCGATCTGCTTGCGGCGCGGCCCGATGATGCCGCCCCGATCGCGGGCGCGCTCGCGCGGTTGCACCAGCCGCTCTCCTTCGACCGGATTTCCGCCGACTCGCCGCTGCTGCCGGCGCTGCGCCGCGCGATGCACGGGCGCGGCCTGCTGTCGGTGCGCCCGGCGATGCCCTGCCCGCTGATCGTGCTCGACGAAAGCTGGCGCGATCCCGAAAGCCACTTCAATTCGGGCCGCCGGTCCGATTTCCGGCGCGCGGCCCGGCGCGCCGAGGCGCTGGGGCCGGTCACGTTCGAGACGCTGGCGCCGGGCCTGCAGGATTTCGACGCGCTGTTCGACGAAGCGATCGGGGTCGAGGCGAAGAGCTGGAAGCTGGAGGCGGGAAGCGCGATCGCGGTCGACCGCCGCCGCGAGACCTTCTTCCGCCGCTTTTTTCGCGATGCCGCCGCCGAGGGCCGGTTCCGGCTGTCCTTCATGCGGATCGGCGGCGAAGCGGTGGCGATGCAATTGGCGCTGGTCAGCGACGATCGATACTGGCTGTTCAAGATTGGCCACGACGACCGCTTCGGCAAATGCTCGCCGGGGACGCTGCTGATGCTCCACACGCTGCGCTGGGCGGCGGGCGAGGGCCTGCGCAGCTACGAACTGCTCGGCGAGGCCGAGGGCTGGATCACCCGCTTCTGGACGCAGGAACAGCGCGCGTGCGTGCGCGTGCGCACCTATCCGGCAAGCGTGTCGGGGGCGCTGGCGCTCGCCGCCGACGGCGCCCATTGGGTGTGGCAACGCCTGGTCCGGCGCAGCACATGAAGGATAGGCCGCTCTGGCGCTGGCTGCGCGCGCGGCGCTATGCACTGCCGCAGCAGGCGGGCAGCTGGCTTCCGGTTCCCGACGCCGCGGCGGGCTCACGGGTCGCCCGGCGGCTGTCGCGCGGCGGTATCGCGGTGACGATCGGCTATTTTCAGGGCGATGCCGATGACGCCGACGCCATCGTGGCTGCTTACGGCCGGATCGCCGCCACTCCGCTGCCGCCGGGAAGCTATTTGTCGGTCAAGGCGCCGCCGCTGGGCTTTTGTCCGCAGCGGCTGCGCCGGATTGCCGAGGTGGGCGCGGCCGCGGGGCTGCCGGTGCTGCTTGATGCCCATGCCCCCGCCGATGCCGACGCGACATTGGATGCGCTTGCCGCCCTGCTGCCCGACTTTCCGGACAGCGGCATCGCCTTGCCCGCGCGCTGGCGGCGCAGCGCTGCAGATGCCGCGCGCCTGTCCGGGACATCGGCGCGTATCCGGGTGGTGAAGGGCGAATGGGCCGATCCGCTTTGCGATGCGGCGGATGGCGATGCCGCCTATCGGACGCTGATCGACGCTCTCGCCGGGCGCGCGGCACCCGTAGCGGTGGCGACGCACAAGCCTGCGCTGGCTGCTGCCGCGCTCGACCGGTTGCTTGCGGCGGGAACCCCGTGCGAGCTTGAACAATTGCGCGGGCTGCCCGGGCGCCGCACCCTCGTCGCCGCGCGGACGCGCGGGGTCGGCACGCGCCTCTACGTCCCGCTCGGTCCCGGCTGGTGGCCCTATGCGATCAACAAGGCGCTTGCGCGGCCGCATCTGCCCTTATGGTATCTGCGCGACCGGATCGGGCTTGCCGATCGCTGAAACAAAATGGGGCGGCCCGTTTCGGTGCCGCCCCAGTTGTGCGTCCGTCCGGGGAGAGGGAGAGAGGACGGACCGGAGATGGTGTCGTGGCTTATTCGATCAGCGCGATGCAACCTGGCTGTCGGTCGCTTCATCGACGCCAGCAACCTTGAGCGCGGCGCGGAACTGCTTGGCGGCGGCGCGTTCGTTGCCCGCTTCGCACAGCTTCTTGCCGGTGGCGACGAAGCGCTTCGCGCTGGCCTGCTTGCCACCCTGGGCGCTGTCGGCGGCGGTGTTCGCCTGGTCGGCAAGGCCGGTGCAGCGATAATCGGCGCTGCCCTGCGCATAGGCCGGCGACGTCGAAGCGATCAGGCCGCCGAAGGCGAGCGCCGAACCGGCGACGATCGCGAAAGCGGTGGGAAAGCGGCGAAAAGAGGAGAGCTGATTGGTCATGGGAGAGGTTTCCTTTCGTTTCGTTGTGCAACCTTTTTAGGCGCGCTTGCGCACTTAGATAATCCTCTATAATCTGCAAGTGCCTTGAAGCAGGATTTAACAATCCCCCATGGGGCGCTCGACGGGATCGAAGCTTTCCTGCGTGTCGCGGAAAGGCGGAGCTTTTCCGCCGCGGCAGCTGATCTGGGCGTATCTCCCTCGGCGATCAGCCAGACGATCAAGACGCTGGAAGCGCGCGTCGGCGCGCCTTTGTTCATGCGGACGACGCGTAGCGTCGGGCTGACGCAGGCGGGCGAAATGTTCCTCGAACGCGCCGCGCCTGCCTTTGCCGGGCTGGCCGACGCCTATGAAGCGGCGCGCAACCTGGGCAACCGTCCGGCGGGGCGGCTGCGCATCAACCTGATGCGCGGCGCGGTGCAGCCGATGTTCGAGCCGATCATCGCGGGTTTCGTCGACGCCTATCCCGAGATCGAGCTGGAAATCTATGCCGACGACGCGCTCGCCGACCTGAGCGCCGGGGGCTTCGACGCCGGCGTCCGGATGGGTGAATCGCTCGATGCCGATGTGATCGCTATTCGCCTCACCGGCCCGTTTCGCTTCGTCGCGGCCGCTTCGCCTGCCTATCTCGACCGCTTCGGGCGTCCCGAAAGGCCCGAAGATCTGAAAGATCATCGCTGCATCCGCTTCCGCTTGGCGACGGGGGCGCTGATGCCGTGGACCTTTGCGCAGGGGAACCGCGAATTCGAGGTCGGGGTGACCGGGCCGGTGATCGTCAACGACTGGATCGCCGCGCTGGTCGCGATGCGTACCGGCGTCGCGATCGGGATGATGGCCGAGCCGATGGCGAAGAAGATGGTCGAAACGGGCGAGCTCGAACTGGTGCTCACCGACTATGCCGACGCGACCAGCGGGCTGTTCCTCTATTACCCCAGCCGCAAGCAAGTGATGCCCAAGCTGCGCGCCTTCATCGACTATGTCCGCGAATATCTGCCCGACCAGATAGGCGCCTGATCGGCCGCTGGACGCACAAATAATATCCTTCGCTGCGCGCAGAAAATTTATGCTGGTCAAGCCGTGCAAATCGCGGCAGCTAGTTCTCAACTAAAAAAGTTGGGAAGAATCATGCTCGATCTGTCGACCTTCGATTTCGCGGCGCTGTTGCCCTTCATCCTGATCGGCTTCGCCGCGCAGCTCGTCGACGGCGCGCTCGGCATGGCGTTCGGGGTGATCTGCAATACCTTGCTCGTCGCCGTGATGGGCGTGCCGCCTGCCACTGCATCGGCGCGCATCCATGTCGTCGAGGTATTCACGACCGCAGTGTCGGGGATCAGCCATCTGTTCCACCGCAATATCGAATGGGGCCTCTTCTTCCGCCTGCTCATCCCGGGCCTGATCGGCGGGGTGTCCGGCGCCTATCTGCTGACCTCGATCGACGGTGCGATCGTCAAGCCGATCGTCCTCGCCTATCTCGTCGCCGTCGGCGTGTGGCTGCTGATCCGCGGGCTGCTCTATCCGCCGAAAATTCGCAAGCCGACGGTGATTGCGCCGCTCGGCCTCGTCGGCGGCTTCCTCGATGCGGCGGGCGGGGGCGGCTGGGGGCCTGTCGTGACCTCCAACCTGCTCGTCCAGGGCGCCGAACCGCGCAAGGTGATCGGCACGGTCAACAGCGTCGAATTTTTCCTGACGCTCGCGGTGTCGGCAACCTTCATCTGGCACCTCGGCCTCGACGATGTCGCAGGCGCGACGCTCGGGCTGCTGATCGGCGGCGTCTGCGCCGCCCCGATCGGCGCCTTCATGGCCAAGCGCATCGCCCCCAAGCTGATGCTCGTACTCGTCGGCATCGTCCTGACCGCGACGAGCTGCTTCGGACTATATCGCGCGTTGATGTAAGGGCCGCGGGCAATCGACCGGACGATCTAGATGCGCCGATAGCGAAAATACCAGACCTCGTGCCCCTGCGCGCGCGCCTTGGCTTCGTAGCGGGTTTCGGGCCAGCCGCCGGGGCGCACCAGAAAATCCTGTGCGCTTTGCGCCAGCCATTCGAACTGGTGGCGGTGGCGCCGCATCACCATCAGCGCGTGGGCAAGGTAGACCGGATGGTCGGTGCCGAAGCGAAATTCGCCGCCGGGTTTCAGCTTGGCGGCGATCAGGTCGAGCGGGCCGTCGTTCATCATCCGCCGTTTGGCATGGCGCGCCTTGGGCCACGGGTCGGGGTGGAGCAAATAGGCGAAGCTCAGCGCCCCGTCGGGGATGCGGCGCAGCACCTCGAGCGCGTCGCCATGGTGGATACGGACATTGGCGAGCGGCAGGCTCCGGCCATGGTCGCCCGACACATGCACCAGCGCCTGCGCGACGCCGTTGAGGAAGGGCTCGGCGCCGATGAAGCCGTGGTCAGGCAACATGTCGGCGCGCCCCGCCATATGTTCGCCGCCGCCGAAACCGATCTCGAAGTGCAGCGGACGCCCGGCTCCTTCGGCGTCGCCGAACAGCAATGACGCGGTGACCGGCCCTTCGGCCGGAACCGCGATCTGCGGCAGCAGCGTGTCGATCAGATCCTGTTGCCCCGCGCGCAGGGCTTTGCCCTTCGCGCGCCCGTAAAGGCGGTTGAGCGTTGTCGGATCGCCGGATTTATAAGCCGTCATGCCGCGCGCGTTAGCCGCCTCGGGCCGAGGCGGCAAGCGCCGCGGCGGCATCAGCCAGCGAACGCAGCTTTCAGCTTGTCGGTGAGGTCGGTGCGTTCCCACGGGAAGGCATCGCCCGACGCCTGGCGACCGAAATGGCCATAGGCGGCGGTCTGGCGATAGATCGGCTTGTTGAGGCCGAGGTGGGTGCGGATGCCCTTCGGCGTCAGGCGGACGAGCTGCGGCAGCAGCTGCTCGAGCGCCGCCTCGGTCACGCCTTCCGCCGCCGTGCCGTGCAGATCGACATAGACCGACAGTGGCTCGGCGACGCCGATCGCGTAGCTAAGCTGGATCGTGCAGCGGCGGGCAAGGCCCGCGGCGACGATATTCTTGGCGAGGTAGCGCGTGACATAGGCCGCCGAGCGGTCGACTTTGGTCGGGTCCTTGCCGCTGAACGCGCCGCCACCGTGCGGGCTTGCGCCGCCATAGGTGTCGACGATGATCTTGCGGCCGGTCAGGCCGGCGTCGCCGTCTGGCCCGCCAATCTCGAAACGTCCCGTCGGGTTGATGTGATAGACGGTGTTCGCGGTCAGCAATTCGGCCGGCAGCACGTCGGCGATCACGCCGAGCACATATTTGCGCAGTTCCTGATATTTCGCCTCGTCGCCTTCGCCGCCGTGGAAGAAATAGCCCGGCGCATGCTGCGTCGAAACGACGATCGCGGTCGCCTCGACCGGGCGTTCGTTGGCATAGCGCAGCGTGACCTGGCTCTTCGCATCGGGTTCGAGGAAGGGGGCGATGCCCGCCTTGCGGTCGGCCGCCATGCGTTCGAGAATCTTGTGTGCATAGTCGAGCGTCGCGGGCATCAGGTCGGGGGTTTCGTCGGACGCATAGCCGAACATGATCCCCTGGTCGCCCGCACCTTCATCCTTGTCGGCGCTTTCGTCAACGCCCTGCGCGATATGCGCCGACTGGCCGTGCAGATTATTCTCGAAGCGGAACTGGTTCCAGTGGAAGCCGGCCTGTTCGTAGCCGATGTCCTTGACCGTGTTGCGGACGGTGGCTTCAATCTCGTCGAGCGCGCCCGGTGCCCACTCACCATCTTCGAACACGCCCTTGCAGCGGATTTCACCCGCCAGCACGACGAGCTGCGTCGTCGTCAGCGTTTCGCACGCAACACGCGCTTCGGGGTCCTTCGCCAGGAACAGGTCGACGATCGAATCGCTGATCTGATCGGCCACCTTGTCGGGATGTCCTTCGGACACGCTTTCGGAGGTGAAGAGGAAGCTGTTGCGCATGGGGAGCCTTTTGGAATCGAATATAAAGGAAACTTTATGTCGCCCCGCTGTTAGCGCCCGCGCCGCCGAAAGGCAATGGCGAGTGCGAGCAGCAGCAGGGCAAAGCCGACGGGCAGCATGTTGCCATAACGCGCGAACAGGGTTGGCGCTTGCGCCTTTGGAATGAAGGCATCGATGCGGCCGGCGGCGTGCATCGGCAGCGCTTCGACGATCCGGCCGTCGGCGTCGATCACCGCGCTGATCCCCGTCGGCGTTGCGCGGATCACCGGCAGCCCTTCCTCGATCGCGCGCAGCCGCGCCTGCGCCAGATGCTGCGGCGGACCCCAGGCACCGAACCAGGCATCGTTCGACGGATTGAAGATGTAATCGGGGCGGTGGGCGCGGTCGACGACCTCGCCCGAGAAGATGATTTCGTAACAGATTTGCAGCCCCGCCTTGCCGAAGGCGCCCAGGTCGAGCGTGTGAGGTCCGGGACCGGGCCAGAAATCGAGATCGCCAGGGGCGAGGCGCGACAGGCCGATCGCCGAAAGCAGCGGCCGCATCGGCAGATATTCGCCATAGGGCACCAGATGCGCCTTGTCATACCGCGGGCCGAGCGTCCCATCGGCATGGACCGTCATCACCGCGTTGCGCGCGCCCACGGCCTGCCCCGTGCGGTCGAACTCCAGCTTGAGCGCGCCGAGCAGCATCAAGTCGCCGGGGTTCATCAGCGCGGTCAGCCGCCCACGCGCCTCGGCGGGCGAGCGGTCGTAATAGACCGCGGGATAACCGGTCTCGAGATAGTCGGGGATCGCCGCTTCGGGCCAAAGGATCAGCCGCGGCGCGTCCGACCGGGGCGTCGTCAGCCGCGCGAGCTTGGCGAAATTGGCGTCGGCCTTGTCGCCTTCCCACTTGTCCTGCTGTCCGACATTGGGCTGGACGACGGTGATGGGAATTGCTTGCCCCGCTTTGGCTGGCGCTCTTCCCAAGTCGTCTAGCTGCGCCATGTGCGTTAACGGTATCGTGAGCGCAAACAGGGCGAAAATTGCCCCGCCCAATATGACCGACGGGAAGGTGCCGTCGCGAAAGGACGGCATCAGGGCTCGCCACCAGCGCGGCAACCACTGAACTGCTTGGAGTAATAGAAAGCCGGCCAGCAAAATGACGATGGCCGACACGCCATAAGTTCCGATAAACCGCACCGGCGACAGAAGCGGGATAACTGGCACCAGGATGACGCTCAGCGGATTCCACGCAAAGCCTGTGAAAACCCAGCTCCGCAGCCACTCGGCCAGCGTCCACAGCCCCGCGAAGGCGAAGATGAAGGAGAGCGTCGTCCCCGCCCCTTCGGCTGCCTTGCCGGCGCTCAGGGCAGGCTTGGCGGGGGCGGCGAACCATTGGATGGTCCACGCCCCCCAAGCCGCCAGCGCTGGGTAAATCGCAAGATACAGCGACAGCAGTGCCACCGCGATCCACCCCAGCCATGCGGGCATCGCCGCCTGATAGGTGAAGGCGGTCGCAATCCAGTTGAGCCCTAGCGCGAAATGGCCGACCCCGAAGCCCCAGCCGATCCCGAAGGCACGCGCGCCCCGCGGACTCCGCGCGACGAGCAGCATCCATCCCGCGAGCGCAAGCAGCGTCAGCGGCCAGAGATTCAGCGGCGCAAAACCGGTTGCGGAAATCAGACCGAGCAACAGCGCGAGCCCTTTGGGCCAGCGGTCGGCGATCGAAGCGATGCGGGTGGGGAGGCCGGTCACGCGCGCTGCTTTAGCGGGCGGCCGCGTCGCCCACAATCGTCACAGCATATATTTCATCTTGATCGACTGGCGCATGTCGCCGGTGACGGCAAAGCTCGCCGATTTGAACTTCGGTGGCCCCATGCGGATCGCCGGGTCGCGCGAAAAGCCGAAGCCTTCTTTTGGCAGGAACAGCGCCATGTCCATCTTGTTGTTGCCATTCTCGTCATGGACCACCGCGATGGCATAGGTTCCGGCGGCGACCCCGCGAATTTTGAAATCGCCGGCGTCGGCCGCCTTTACCGCCATCTGCACCGACGCCTTGTCCTTGCTGCAGTCGGGAAAGGCCTTTGGGTTGGCGGTCAGGCAGACAAGAATCTGTCCCTTGACGTTGCGCAGGCCGGTGATGCTGACTTCAACCGTCGGGCCGGTCATCGGAGCGTGAGGCGGCGCGGTCGCCGCGACCGGCAGCGGCACGAGCGCCGCCAAAGCTGCCCAGCCCGATATCGGTGCCGCATGCCTTATCCCAGAAGCGGAAGTAAAGACCATAATTCCCCCGATAGGCAGCGTGATGCTGCTCATGGTGCGTCGCGGTTATCAGCCAGCGCCCTGCTGGTCCATGAACGAGTGCGCGCGGGAACATCTCCCACCCCATATGATTGCCGACCCCCATCAGCGTCATGATCGCGAGCACGAGACCCAGCACCGCGACATGGGCAGGAACGACAAAGACCAGCGCCGGAATGACGATCGCGCCGGTGATAGCTTCCCACGGGTGAAAGCTCATCGCCGCCCATGCGGTCGGCGGCCGGCTCTGGTGATGCACGGCATGCGCGATGCGGAACAGTCGCGGCTGGTGCATCCAGCGATGCGTCCAATAGAACCATGTGTCGTGAAGCAGCAGATAGACGAAGAGGCTGACCGGCAGATACCAGAGGGGAAAGGCGTGGACGTCGGTGTAGATGCGCGTCCAGCCTCGCGCCTGCCATCCCCAGGCGACGATGCCCGCCGGAATGCCGTAAATCGCTGCGCTGGCAAGGCTCCAGCCGATTTCTCGCCGCATCTGCGTCTCGAGCCCGCGATAGAGACCGGGATGCTTGAGCCGCGTTGCGAGTGCAAATCCTCCGCTGCTCAGCAGATAGCGTCCGCCGACGATCAAGGTCATCGCAAGCGCCGAGAGCGCGATAGCGAGCGCGGCGCTCATGCGGGCGCGCTCGCGGTGCCGTCGCCGAGCGGGCGCTGCATATAGACGGTGTCGAGCCAGCGCCCATGCTTCCAGCCCATGCCGGCGAGGCGCCCCGCATGGACAAAACCCGCCGCCGCGTGGAGCGCGATCGAGGCAGGCTCGGCGCCGCCGATCACCGCGACCATCGTGCGGAAGCCAGATACTTCGGCGGCGTCGAGCAGCGCGGCGAGCAAGGCTCGGCCGACCCCGCGTCCCTGCTGCGCCGGGGCCACATAAATGCTGTCCTCGCACGCCCAGGCATAGGCGGCGCGCGGGCGGAACTGGCTGGCATAGGCATAGCCCAGGGGCCCGCCGTCGGCCGCCTCGGCGACCAGAAAGGGCCAGCCCTTTGCGCGATGCTCCGAAATCAACGCCGCGGTGGCGAGCGTGCTGCGCGGTTCGGTGTCGTAGCTGGCGGTTCCGTGCGCGACGTGGTGCGCATAGATTGCGGCGATGGCCCTGGCATCGTCAGGGGTCGCGGAGCGGATGACGGGAACTAGCGCTGCCATGCGAAAGCGATAGCCGCTCGCCGCCAGCCTCGCTAGGGCTGCTGGATGAACCGCGCCGATTCCGACTCTTGCGACATTGCCATCGTCGGCGGCGGGCTCGCCGGCGGGTTGGCAACGCTCGCGCTGGCGCGGCGGCGCCCCGATCTCGACGTGCGGCTAATCGAGCCGGGGCCGGTCGGCGGCAATCATCTGTGGTCCTTTTTCGACGGCGACGTCGCGGCGCGCGACCGCTGGCTGATCGAGCCGCTGATCGCGCATCGCTGGAGCGGCTATGACATTGCCTTTCCCGCCTATCGCCGGGCGATTGCCATGCCCTACAACAGCATCGACAGCGAAACGCTGGCGGAGGCGGTCGCCGCGCTGCTGCCGCCCGAACGGCTGATCGCTAAGGCGGCGACGCGGCTCGCGCCGCAATCGGTGCTGCTGGAGGGCGGCGACCGGCTCGCCGCGCGCCACGTCATCGACGCGCGCGGGATCGGCGACCTCACGGGGGTCGATTGCGGCTGGCAGAAATTCGTCGGGCAGGCTCTGCGCGTGGCGGGTGGACACGGCCTCACTCAGCCCGTGGTGATGGATGCGACGGTCGATCAGATTGGCGGTTATCGCTTTGTCTACTGTCTGCCTTTCGATGCCGAGACCGTCTTCGTCGAGGACACCTATTATGGCGACGATGCCGACCTTGACGTCGGCGCGGTTCGCGCGCGGATCGCCGATTATGCGGCGGCGCGCGGGTGGACGGTCAGTGCAGTCGCGCGCGAGGAAACCGGATGGCTGCCCGTCGTCATGGCGGGCGATTTCGACGCGATCTGGCCGCGGGACGACGCCGTGGCGCGTACTGGCGTGCGCGCGGGTCGCTTTCACGCCACGACCGGCTATTCGCTGCCCGACGCGGTGCGCGCCGCGGCGGCGCTTCCCGCGCTCGTCGATCGCGCCGATCTGGGCGCGCGGCTGCGCGCCGATGCGGCGACCGCGTGGCGGCGTCAGCGCTTTTACCGCATGCTCGGCGCGATGCTGTTCCGCGCGGCGGAACCGGCCGAGCGCTATCGCATCTTCCAGCGCTTCTATCGCCTGTCGCCGGCACTCATCGCGCGCTTCTACGCCGGCGCGTCGAGCGGTGCCGACCGGCTGCGTCTCTTGTCGGGCCGCCCGCCGGTGCCTATCGGGCGGGCGATCAGGGCGATCGGGAGTTTCGACTGGCTATGACGCGAAGGGCCATCGTTATCGGTGCGGGGTTCGGCGGGCTTGCGCTCGCGATCCGGCTCCAGTCGGCGGGCATCGCGACCACGGTCGTCGAAGCGCGCGACAAGCCCGGCGGGCGCGCCTATCATTGGAAGCGCGAAGGGTTCACGTTCGACGCGGGGCCGACCGTCATCACCGACCCGCCCTGCCTCAATGAACTGTGGGCGCTCAGTGGTCAGGACATGGCGGCCGACGTCGATCTTGTGCCCGTCACCCCCTTTTATCGGCTGAACTGGCCCGACGGCACCAACTTCGACTATTCGAACGACGAGGCGGCGCTGCGCGCCGAAATCGCGAAGCTCGATCCCGCCGATGTCGCGGGGTACGAGCGTTTTCTCGATTATTCGCGCGGGGTTTATGAAGAAGGCTATGTGAAGCTCGGCTCGGTCGCCTTCCTCGATTTCGCCGCGATGCTTCGCGCGGCGCCTGCGCTTGCGAAATATCAGGCATGGCGCAGCGTCTATTCGATCGTATCCTCTTATGTGAAGGACGAACGGCTGCGGCAGGCGCTGTCGTTCCACACGCTGCTTGTCGGCGGTAATCCGATGACGACCAGCAGCATCTATGCGCTGATCCACACCATCGAAAAGGACGGCGGCGTGTGGTTCGCGCGCGCCGGCACCAACGCGCTGGTCGCGGCGATGGTGCGATTGTTCGAGCGGCTGGGCGGGGTGCTGCGGCTGGACGATCCAGTGGCGCGGATCGAGACGCAGGGCGATCGCGCGACCGGGGTGGTGACCGTCGGCGGCTGGCAGGGTGCGGCCGATATGGTCGCGTGCAACGGCGACCTGATGCACAGCTATAGAGATCTTCTCGACCATTCGCGCGGGGCAAAGGTCGCCAAAAGCCTGGCGCGCAAGCGCTGGTCGCCATCGCTCTTCGTCATCCATTTCGGCGCGAAGGGCGACTATCCGGACGTCGCGCACCACAGCATCCTCTTCGGCCCGCGCTACAAGGGGCTGCTCGACGACATCTATGGCGGGAGGGTGCCCGACGATTTCTCGCTCTACCTCCATCATCCCAGCATCACCGATCCCGGCATGGCGCCGCCCGGCCATTCGACCTTCTACGCACTCGCCCCGGTCGCGCATCTCGGCAAGGCGAAGGCCGACTGGGACGGCGATTTCGGCGCGCGTTTTGCCGACGCGATCCTCGAAGAGGTCGAGCGCCGCGTCGCGCCCGGACTCCGCGCCAATCTTGTCACGCGCTTTCACTATACGCCCGCCGATTTCGGCCGCGATCTGTCGGCGCATCTTGGCAGCGCCTTCAGCCTCGAACCCGTGCTATGGCAGAGCGCGTGGTTTCGCGCCCATAATCGCGACGATATGATTTCGAACCTTTACTTCGTCGGCGCCGGGACGCATCCGGGCGCCGGTATTCCAGGTGTCGTCGGCAGCGCGAAGGCGACCGCCCAATTGATGTTGGAAGAATGATGAAACGCATTGCCGTCTATTGTGGGTCCGCAACCCCCGAAGACCCGATCTATATGGAAACCGCGCGCCACGTCGGCCGGACGCTGGCGAGCCGCGGAATCGGGGTCGTCTATGGCGGGGGCCGGCTCGGGCTGATGGGTGCGGTCGCCGACAGCGCCCTCGAAGCGGGCGGCGAGGTGATCGGGGTGATCCCGGATGCGCTCGTCGGGACCGAGGTCGCGCATCGCGGCTGCACCAAACTGCACGTCGTTTCGGGTATGCACGAACGCAAGAAGATGTTCACCGACCTGTCGGACGGCTTTCTGACCATCCCCGGCGGCGTCGGGACGATGGACGAATTGTGGGAAGCGATCAGCTGGGCGCAACTCGGCTATCATGCCAAGCCGGTCGGGCTGCTCAACGCGGCGGGTTTCTATAACGATCTGATCGCCTTCAATCGCCGGATGATCGACGTCGGCTTCATCCGGCCCGCGCACGCCGGGATCATGATTGTCGATGCGGGAATCGGCGAACTGCTCGACAAGATGGCCGCTTACCAGCCGCACGAGCCGATCTTCGCGATGAAGGCCGACGATCTGTAATGACCGCGGCCGGGGGCTATGATGCGGCGGCCCTGCACCGCTTTGCGCACGACAGCATCGCGCGCGGGTCGAAAAGCTTTGCGCTCGCCAGCCGGCTGTTCGACCGGCGGACACGCGAACGGGTGCTGCTGCTCTATGCCTGGTGCCGCGCCGCCGACGATCTGACCGACGGGCAGGATCATGGCGGCACCATGCGCGCGGGGCACGACCCGGTGGCGGCGGTCGCGCGCATCCGCGACCTGACCGATCGCGCCTTTGCCGGCGACCCCACAGGTGACCCCGCCTTCGACGCGCTTGGCCTGTTGCTGACCGAGGTCGCGATCCCGCGCGCGGTGATCGACGACATCGTCGCGGGCTTCGAACTCGACGCCGCCGACTGGCGCCCGCGCAGCGAGGCCGATCTGTTGCGCTATTGCTATCATGTCGCGGGCGCGGTCGGCATCGCGATGGCGCTCGTCATGGGGGTCGATCCGACGGACGAAACGACGCTCGACCGTGCGTCCGACCTCGGCATAGCATTCCAGCTCGCCAATATTGCGCGCGACATTGCCGAAGATGCGGCGGCCGACCGCTGCTATCTGCCGGTCGACTGGCTGGTCGAGCTGGACATTCCGCCGGGTCAGCATATGCATCCCGCCTTTCGTCCGCGTCTTGCCGTGATGGCGAAATGGCTCGCGGAAATGGCCGGAGAATATGAAGCGTCGGCGCGCTGGGGGGCGCGCAAGCTGCCGCCGCGCAGCCGCTGGGCGGTGCTTGCGGCCGCGGGCATCTATGGCGACATCGCGCGGGCGGTGCGGCGCCGCGGCGATCATGCGTGGGACCATCGCACCGCGACGACGCCCGCCGCGAAATTCGGCTGGGTGGCGCGCGCCGGCTGGTCGGTGCTGCGCCGCCCGCCGCTGCGGCGCATTGCCCGCGACGGGTTGTGGACCCGCCCGCGGATAGCCGGCGGCGCGGAGACGGCGCAGTGAGCCAGCTCGAGTGGCTGGCCGCCGCGCTCGTCCTGATCAACGTCGCGCTGGTCGCGATGCGCAAGGTGTGGAACTATCCTTTCGCGCTCGCTGCCGTCACCCTCTATGCCTTCGTCTTCTACGAAGCGAAGCTGTACAGCGACATGCTGCTCCAGGGATTTTTCTTCGTCCTCAATCTTTACGGCTGGCTCAGCTGGGTTCGCGCGCGCGACGACAGCGGCGTGCCCGTCGGATGGATGCCCGGCCGCGATCGCTGGCGATGGGGCGCCGCTGTTGGGGTAGCATGGGTCGCGTGGAGCTCGGCGATGCACCGCTACACCGACGCCGCGGCGCCGTGGATCGACGGCGGCATCGCGATGCTCAGCATCGCGGCGCAATGGCTGCTCGCGCGGCGCCGGGTCGAAAGCTGGTGGCTGTGGATTCTCGTCGATCTGATCGCGGTGCCGCTGTTCGCTTGGCGCGGCCTTTATGCGACCAGCGCGGTCTATGTCGTCCTGCTGGGACTGTCGATCGACGGGCTGATCCAGTGGCGCCGCGCCGCCGCAGCGCCCGCAGCGATGCCTGCATGACGCGCCATATCGGCCTCCACGGCGCCGAATCGACCGGCAAGTCGAAGCTGGCGCCGCGTCTTGCCGCGCGTCTGGGCGGCGTGGTCATCCCCGAATATGGTCGCACCTATTGCGAGGCGAACGGCACCGATCTCGATGCCGGCGACCTGCTCGCCATCTTTCACGGCCATGTCGCCGCGACGAAGCTTGCCCTCGCGCAAGTCCCGGCGTGGGTGATCTCGGACACCGATCCGCTGATGACGCAGGCGTGGGCGATCATGCTGCTCGGCCGGCGCCTGCCCGAAATCGACGCCTGGAGTGATGTCGCCGACTTCTACCTCGTCCCCGCGCTCGACCTGCCGTGGCGCGAGGACGGCACACGGCTGTTCGGAAGCGACCTTGCACGGCGGCAGTTCATGGATGTCGCGATCGCTGAACTCGACCGCCGCCGCCTGCCCTGGGCCTGGGTCGAAGGCGATGGCGACGCCCGCCTCGAAAGCGCGCTCGCCGCGATCGCAGCGGCGGGGCCTGATCGATAGGTCGCGCACGAAAAAGCCCGCCTTCGGCCTGAAGGCGGGCTTTTACAAAACCACCTTTGGCGGTTACTTCTTTTCGGGCGGCGCCACGGTGATGCGCACCCGTTCGCCCGAATTGCCGGGGAAGTTGGTGAACATCGCCTCGACAAGATTGGGAACGATCTGCGTCAGGTCATTATCGCGTGACTGCGCCTGTGCATGGCCTTCGAACAGTCGATAGCCGTCGGCGGCGCGGCTGATCTGCAGATTGAGGTCGCTGGTGTAGACGGTGAAGCTTTCGACGTCATTATAGCCCCAGCTCGGGCCGAAGCCGCCCCACATGAAGGGGTCGCGCCAGCCGTAGATATAGCGGCGCCCGCGGGGGCCGCGCACTATCACGGGCGGCGAATAGAAGCCGCGGCCGTAATAGCCGCCGTACCAGGGATTGCCGAAGCCGGGCGAGGAGACGACGCGTTCGCGCCCCTTGTCGATGCCATAATCCATGCGCACGACCATGTCGGCCTTTTCGCCGGGGGCGGCGGGACGATAGCCATAGCGCGTCAGTTCACCCGCGACGAGCGTCGCATATTGATTGAACTCGATCCCGCCCTGCAGCGCCGGGTCATTCGCCTCGATCGCGAAGCTCTGCCCCTGCGGTGCAGGAAGCTGGGTCTGGAAGCGCGCGACATCGGCGCGGAAGGGCGTGGCGGCACAGCCGGCCATCACCAGCGCCGCGCCCGTCATGGCGGCGAGTCCCAGACGCCGAAAGATTGTCTTGCTCATCATCATGCTCCGTGATTCGGTGCGCGCACAGCACACACCGTTTATAGCATGACTACGCCGGCGCGGCTGAACCTTGGTTTAACCCGCTTCGTCGCAGCTCCGTTCCACACAGACAATGACTTAGCGGCAAAGCCCCAAGACCTTATATGTGGTGTCGAGCGTCGGCTTTGCAAGCGCGCGTGCCTTGTCGGCGCCCTTGTCGAGGATCGCGTCGAGCGCCGTCTGGTCGTCCTTGAGCGCGACGAAGCGCGCGTTGATCGGCGCCAGCCGCTCGACCAGCAGCTCGCCGAGCGCGGGCTTGAACGCGCCGAAGCCCTGCCCGCCGAACTGTTGCAGCACCGCGTCGGTGCTCGAGTCGGCAAGCGTGGCGTAAATCCCCACCAGATTGCGCGCCTCGGGCCGCCCTTCCAGCCCTGCGGCCTCGGACGGCAGCGGTTCGGGATCGGTCTTCGCCTTCTTCACCTTCTGCATCATCGTGTCAGCATCGTCGGTCAGGTTGATGCGGCTCATGTCCGACGGATCGGATTTGGACATCTTGGCCGACCCGTCGCGCAGGCTCATGATCCGTGCCGCGTCGGGCGGGATGATCGGTTCGGGCAGGGTGAAGACCGGGTCTTCCGCGCTCGCATAGTCATTGTTGAACTTCTGCGCGATGTCGCGCGCCAGCTCCAGATGCTGCTTCTGGTCCTCGCCGACGGGAACGTGCGTCGCCTGATAGAGCAGCACGTCGGCCGCCTGCAGCACCGGATAGGTGTAGAGCGCCGCCGAGGCGCCCTCGCGATTCTTGCCCGACTTGTCCTTGAACTGCGTCATCCGGTTCAGCCAGCCGATCCGCGCGGTGCCGTTGAGCAGCCATTGCAGCTCGGCATGCGCGGGGACGCGCGCCTGGTTGAACAGGGTCGAACGGTCGGGGTCGATGCCGCAGGCGACGAGCGCCGCAGTCATCGCGCGGGTGTTTGCGGTCAGATCGGCCGGGACGTGCGGCATCGAGATTGCGTGCAGGTCGGCCAGAAAGAACAGGCAGTCGCCGCCTTCGCTCGCCACCTGATCCTGCATCCGCACCCAGTTGCGGATCGCGCCCAGATAATTGCCTAGGTGCAAATTTCCGGTGGGCTGGATGCCCGAAACGATCCGCATGTCTTACTCCTGTGTTGGCGCGGGCTTGCCGCGGCGCCGCGTCAGCATGGCGACCAGATCCTTGTCAAGCGCACCGACAAGGAAACCCATGGCGAAAAAGGTCGCGCCGCCCGCCAGCACGAGCGCGGCGAGCGCGCCGACCCGTTCGGCGACATTGCCGCCATAATAGGGGGCGATGACGGGCATCAGCCAGACGAGCAGCGCCGACATTGCCGCGACCGCGACGATCTGCCGTGCGATCCGGCTTGCCAGCCGGGCGGTAAAATGGAACCAGCCGCGGCGGTGGAGCACGGCATAGAGCAGCAGGCAGTTGAAGCTTGCCGACGCTGCGGTCGCCCCGGCGAGTCCGACGATGCCATAGCGTTCCACGACATAGAGGTTGATCGCAATATTGAGGGTGAGCGCGGCGAGCGCGGTCCACACCGGCGTCCGTGTGTCTTCGCGCGCGAAGAAGCCGGGGTTCAATATCTTGACGATCACATAGGCCGGCAGCCCCGCGACCAGTGCCACGACGATATGGGCCATGATTGCGCCGTCGGCCGCGGTGAATTTGCCGCCGACGAAAAAGGCGGTGACGAAGGCGGGCGCGCAAATGGCAAGCGCCGCGGCGGCGGGCAGGGTGAGCAGCGTCGCCATTTCAAAGGCATTGCTCTGCAACCGCTGCGCCTCGGCGGCGTCGCCGCTGTGAATATGGCGCGACAGCATCGGCAGGATCGCTGTGCCGAGCGCAATGCCGACAATGCCGAGAGGCAACTGGTTGAGCCGGTCAGCGAGCTTGAGCAAGGTTAGCGACCCCTGCGGCAGCGAGGTGGCGAAGAAGGTGTCGACGAACTGGCTGATCTGGTAGATGCCCGCGCCGAACGTCGCGGGAAGGATCAGCATGCCCAGCCGCCGGACCTCGGGCGTCAGCCGCGGCAGCCGCAGATGCAGGCGCAGCCCGGCGCGTCGCACCGCCCACCACAGATAGGCAAGCTGGGCAACCCCCGCGAGGCTGACCGCTGCCGCGAGCGCGATCGCGACGATCCGGTCGTCGTGACTGTCGCCGCGCAGCCACCAGCCGGTGATGATCCCGCCGATCAGCACGATGTTGAGGATCACGGGCGCAAAGGCGCCGGGCGCAAAGCGCGACCGCGCGTTCAGCAGGCCCGACAGCATCGCGACGAGGCTGATCAGCGCCAGATAGGGAAAGGTGACGCGGCTGAGGAAGACCGCCAGCTCGAACTTGCCGGGAACGCTGCCAAAATCACGCGCGAGAATCCACACGATTCCCGGCATTACGGCCATCATGACGCCCGAAAAGACGAGCAGCGTCCACAGAAAGACCGACAGCACATCGTCGGCGAAGCGCGCCGCCGCCGCTTCGCCGTCGCCTTCGCTGCTGTGCAGCGCGCGACTGTACATCGGCACGAAGGCGACCGAGAAAGCGCCCTCGGCAAACAGCCGCCGAAAGGTGTTGGGCAGGGTGAAGGCGAGCTGAAAGGCGTCGGCCGCCAGCCCGGCTCCGAGCACGCGCGCAAGCAGCATGTCGCGCGCGAAGCCGAAGATCCGGCTGAGCAGCGTCAGCCCGCCGATCGTCCCGACGCTCTTGACCAGGCTGCTCATCGGATCAGCCGGCCGCCGCTGTCGGGATCAGGCCTGGCCGACCGGCGCGGCGTCGCCCGCCTGTTCGGCCTGCGCCTGCACCTGCTGCATGAACAGGCCGTGGAAATCGATCGGGTCGAGCAGCAGCGGCTGGAAACCGCCATCGCGCACGACGTCGGCAACGACGCGGCGTGCGAAGGGGAACAGGATGCGCGGCGCTTCGGCGAGGAAGAAGGGCTGAAGCTGATCGTCGGGGACGTTGCGCACGCCGAACAGGCCCGCATATTTGAGCTCGATGACAAAGGCCGTGCCTTCGTCATGCTTGGCGGTGACGTCGATCTTCAGCGTCACTTCGAACAGATTGTCACCGACGCCGTCGGCGGCGATGTTGAACTGGACGTCCATCTGCGGCGCCGACTGCCACTGGAAAACCGCCGGAGCATTGGGGTTTTCGAACGACAGATCCTTCACATATTGCGAAATCAGGCCGATCGCGGGGCTGGTGTCTTCGCCATTCGCCTGCGGTGCGGGATTGATGTCGATGCTGGTCTCGTCGGCCATGTCAGATGCGCTTTCGTTGAAACGATGGATGAACTGTGGGTCACCGTCCGCAGGCCGTGCAAGGCCCGCGTCAAATGGTTGCGGCGGCGCTTAGCAGCGGCGGCGCGCCAGCACAATGGCTGCAAGAGCCGCGGCCGGGCGCCCGGCGAAGGGACGAATCGTTGACCCGCCGCGATGGTGCGGTCATGGAGATTTGAAACATGTGCCGGCATCGCCTATGTAAAGGCGACGTCTTTACCCTTTGTCCGTATCGGATTTGCTTGTGACCGCTTTCTCGATCATCCTGCTCGCCATGATTGCCGCCTTCCTCGGCATGCGGCTCTATTCGGTGCTCGGCAAGCGGACGGGGCATGAGCAGGAACCCGTGATGCCGCGCCGCGACGACCGCGCCGCGCCGGCGCCGGTGCGGCTCGACGAAGCCGACGCCGCGGGCTCGTCGCGTGATCAGGCACCGGTGAACAGCGGACTGGTCTATGAACCCTCTGCCGAAGCCGGTCTGCGCCAGTTGCTGGCGAGCGACCGCCACTTCGATGCCGGCCGCTTCATGGACGGCGCGCAGGCGGCCTATCGCATGATCCTCGAGGCCTTCTGGAAAGGCGACCGCGACACGCTGCGCGACCTGTGCGACGACGACAGCTACGAAGGTTTCATCGCGGCGATCGAGGATCGCGAAGCGCGCGGCGAAAAGCTGGAAAACCGTCTGATCGGGATCGATTCGGCCAAGATCACCGCAGTGGAACTCGGCCGCAATGAAGCGCGCATCACCGTGCGCTACCAGGCGGATATCAGCGCGGTGACGCGCGATGCCGACGGCAAGCTGATCGCCGGATCGATGACCGACGGGGTGCAGACCGACGATCTGTGGACCTTCCGCCGCAAGGTCGGCAGCAGCGATCCCAACTGGCTGCTCGACGAAGCCGACGTCGCCTGAGCGGCAGCATGACGTTCCGGGGGGACGCCGTGCCGGATCGCAGGCCGCGCCTTCGCTGCGTCGGCCTCGCGCTTCTCTTGACCGTTCCGCTGCTGTCGGGCTGTGCCTCGGTGATCCCGGCGGCCGCCGGACCGCGCCCCGCCCCTGCGACTAACCCGACACCGACTCCGGCCCCCACGACCGCCGCCCCGCGCCCTTATCAGCCGCGCCCCTCGGTGCCGCCGGGTGCCGCCGCGAAGCCGATTCCTGCAACCCCCAATCCGCCGCTTGCCGCGCCGCCGGTTCCTGCGACCGCGACCAGCGCGGTCGAAAGCGGCGTCGTTGCCGGTCCCGAATATAATGCGCTGGGCGTTGCTCCCGAACAGGCGACCGCCGCGCTGATCGCCTTCCGGCTGAGCTGCCCTTCGGTGCAGCGCCGAACCGATGCAAGCGGGCTGACGCAGCCCGGCGAATGGGCCGAGGCCTGCAGCGCCGCGAGCGGCTGGGCCGACCGCGATGCCGGCAATTTCTTCAGCCGCTATTTCGGTACGGTGCAGATCGGTGCAGGCACCGCCTTCGTCACCGGCTATTACGAACCCGAAATCGCCGCCTCGCGGACGCGGCGGCCGGGCTATGACGTGCCGATCTACCGGCGCCCTGCCGATCTGGTCGATGTAGACCTTGGTCTGTTTTCGAAGGATTTGCAGGGCAGGAAGATCCGCGGCCGCGTCGATGGCAGCAATTTCATCCCCTATTATGATCGTCTCGCGATCGAACGCGGCGCGCTCGCCGGGCGCGGCCTCGAAATCGCCTGGGCGGCCGATGCGGCCGAATTCTTTTTCCTGCAGGTGCAGGGGTCGGGGCGGCTGCGTTTGCCTGACGGCGACGTCATGCGGATCGGTTACGACAGCCAGAACGGCCGCGATTATGTCGGCATCGGCAAGCTGCTGCTCGACCGCGGCGCGCTCCAGCCGGGGCAGGCCTCGATGCAGGGCATCCTCGATTATCTGCGCGCCGATCCAGTTCGCGGCGCCGCAGTGATGAATGAAAATCCGAGCTGGGTCTTCTTCCGCGAACTCACCGGACCCGGGCCGCTGGGCGCGCTCGGCGTGCCGGTCACGGGCCGCGCGAGCGTCGCCGCCGATCCCAAATATGTGCCGCTCGGCGCCCCGGTCTTCCTCTCGCTCGACCGCGCCGAACCCAATGGGCTGTGGGTGGCGCAGGACACCGGCGGCGCAATCAAGGGCGCGAACCGGTTCGACAGCTTCTGGGGCGCCGGGGAAAAGGCACGTGCGATTGCGGGTGGCATGGCGGCGCGCGGTTCGGCGCTGATCCTGCTGCCGCGCGCCGCGGTCGCGCGGCTCACAGCCGCCGCGCGCTGACTGGCGATGGCGCGCCGCCTCGCTCCCGAAGAAAATGCGCTGTGGAAACGGGTCGCGGCCACGGTGAAGCCGCTCCATCGCGCACCGTCGCCGCTCGAACCGGCGGCGCCGCCGACGGTGCGGCCACCCAAGCCGGAGCCGCGCGGCATCGCCGTTGCCGCCGCGGCGCGGGCCCGGCCCGCCGCGCTCCCCCCGCCGCGCCGTATCCATGGGCAGGCAACGCTCGACAGCCATTGGGACCGGCGGCTGCGCAAGGGGCACGTCCGCCCCGACCTCAGCATCGATCTCCACGGCCACAGCCTTGCCTCGGCGCAGGCGCTGCTCGACGATGCGATCGGGCGGGCGCTGCTGCGCGGCGCGCGCGTGCTGCTCGTCGTCGCGGGGCGCCTGCGGCCGGGCGCCGACCGCTTGCCGCAGCCGCACGAACCGCGTCCGCGCGGCGCAATCCGCGCTTCGCTCGCCGACTGGCTGGCGGTGTCGCCCCATGCCGACCGCATCGTCGCGCTGCGCCCGGCGCACATCAGCCATGGCGGCGCGGGCGCGGTCTATGTCATCCTGCGGCGCAGCCGCGAGGATTAGGCGTCAGCGAAGGGCACGGTCCAATATTCCGCGATAGATGGCCGTCAGCGTGTGCAGGTCTTCGACCGCGACCGCCTCGTCGAGCTTGTGCATCGTCGCATTGGTCAGCCCGAATTCGACCACCGGGCACAGCGCATGGAGGAAGCGCGCGTCAGAGGTGCCGCCGGTCGTCGACATGTCGGCTTCGATGCCCGTCTCGGCCCGGATCGCGTCCGCGACGAGCGACGACAGCGCGCCCGGCGGGGTCAGAAAGGCCTCGCCCGAAATCTTGCCGATCACCTTGGCCGCGGGCTCGACGTCCTGCGCGATGCGCTCGACCATCGCGACCAGATCGGCGCCCTTCTGCTGGTCGTTGAAGCGGATCGACAGCCGCGCGCGCGCCGATGCCGGAATCACGTTGGTCGCGCCATTGCCGACCTCAAGGTCGGTGAACTCGATGTTCGACGGCTGGAACCAGGCGGTCCCCTCGTCGAGCGTCACCGTGTCGATCGCCGCCAGGATGCGCACCAGCTTGGGGATCGGATTGTCGGCCAGGTGCGGATAGGCGACATGGCCCTGCGTTCCCGGCACGTCGATCCAGATATTGACCGATCCGCGCCGACCGATCTTCACCATGTCGCCGAGCCGGTTCACCGATGTCGGTTCGCCGACGATGATCATGTCGGGCTTCACCCCGCGCGCATCCATATGCTCCATCAGCGCGCGGGTGCCGAAGATCGCCGGGCCTTCCTCGTCGCCGGTGATGATCAGGCTGATCGTTCCCGCCTCGGCGGGGGTTGCCGCCGCCGCGGCGACGAAGGCGGCGATCGAACCCTTCATGTCGACCGCGCCGCGGCCGTAGAGCAGATCGCCGCGAATTTCGGGCGCGAAAGCATCGCCGGTCCAGCCGACGCCCGGGGGTACGACGTCAAGATGCCCGGCAAAGCCGAAATGCACCGGGCCGCTGCCCGCTCGTACCGCGAGCAGATTTTCGACCGGCCCGTCGGGTTCGATCCCATCGATGAAGCGCTCGACCGTGAACCCGAGCGGGGCGAGCGCCGCCTCCAGCAAGTCGAAGACGGCGCCGGTCGCGGGCGTGACGCTCGGCGCGGCGATCAGCGCCCGGGCAAGGTCGACGGGGTCGATGGTCATGGTCATGAGCATCCTTTATCCGTTCGTGTCGAGCGAAGTCGAGACACCATTCGTCCGTGCGCTGCGCCGAGGGGCATCTCGACTTCGCTCGATGCGAAAGGCAAAAGGGAGATCGGAGGACCGCCATGCCCAAGCTCGATCTCGACACCATCCCCCAGACCAACGTCACCGGCTATCCCGCCCCCTATGACGCGCCGGTACAGGGGCGCTGGTACCGCCGCCTCGCGCCCGCCACCGGCCTTGCCGATTTCGCCGCGAGCCATGTCGTGCTGAAACCCGGCGCCTGGTCGTCGCAGCGCCACTGGCACGACGGCGAGGACGAGATGCTCGTGATGATTTCGGGCGAAGCCACGCTCGTCGAGGACGCGGGGCGCTGGCCGATGCGCGCGGGCGACATTGCGGTATGGCCGAAGGGCAGCACCAACGGCCATCATCTGGTCAATGAAACGGACGCCGACTGCGTCTTCGTCGCCTTGGGCGGCGGCAAGCTGCACGATACCGGCGGCGGCTATTCGGATATCGACATGCTGTTCACGCCCGACGGCTATTTCCACAAGGACGGCACGCCCTATCCGACGAAACGCCTGCCGTGACCGACGCCGACTGGATCGGCTTTGGCCTGGCGGTGCTGCTGATCGAACTGACGCCGGGCCCGAACATGGCGTGGCTCGCCGCGCTGGCGATGGGCGAGGGGCGCCGCGCGGGGCTGGCCGCGACCGCCGGGGTGGCGATCGGCCTGTTCGTCAATGCGTTCGCCGCCGCGCTCGGTATCGCCTTCATCGTGTCGGCCAGTCCGCTGCTATGGCAGGTCTTGCGCTGGGGCGGCGCTGCCTTCCTCCTCTGGCTTGCCTGGGAAAGTTGGCGGGACGCGGGCGAAAACTCCCCGGCGTTGATCGCCGCGCCGGGCCGGTCGCGGCACCATTTCCTGTCGGGGCTGGTGGTCAATCTGCTCAATCCGAAGGCGATGCTCTTTTACGTCGTCGTCATCCCGCGCTTCAATGGCGGGCAGGTGCCGGGCTTCGGCGTCGCTTTCGCGCTCGCGCTCGTCAGCATCGCGATCGCGACTACGGTGCATCTGACGATCGTCGTGGCAGGGAGCCGGGTCGGCGGCTGGATTTCAGACCCGGCGCGCACCCGCACCGTCCGCCGTATCCTCGCGCTCGCGATCGTCGGGGTGGCGATATGGTTTGCGCTGACCGCAGGCCGCTGACTGCCCGAATTGCGCGAAAGTGCGCCCTCACCAACGGTTCGCCGCACAATCTGCTCATATGGACGGCACGATCGCTCAACGGCCTTGCCGGACGATTTCAGGTGCAGAAAAGGACGGCGGGAACTCGCGGGGGCGGCTCGGAATGAAGGAGTAGCGTAATGCGTGCAGTTTCCATGAAATCGAAGCGATTGTTGTTGCTGGCGATGCTTGCCGGCTCGGTCAGCACCGCAGTGGCGGTGCAGGCGCAGGATGCACCCGAAAGCGACGGGTCTTTGCTCGTAACCGGCGCCGCGCCGCCAGATATGGCGCAGATGGCCGAAGGCCCGAAGGTCGAAGGCATCATCTCGGCGCGCAGCGGCGACCGGATGCAGGTGACGACCGCCGACGGCAGCAACACCGTGATCACCATCGCCGACGCCACGACGATCAAGTCGAGCGGCGGCTTCCTGGGCCTGAACCGCGACAAGCTCGGTGCCGAAGCGCTGCTCAACGGCCTTCCCGTGTCGGTCGAGACGCGCCAGTGGGAAGGCGGGCTGGTCGCCAGCCAGATCGATCTCAAGAGTAAGGATCTGCGCACCGCCTCGATGATCCGCAACGGGACCGATCAGCGGTTCGCCGAACAGACCGCGGCCACCGAAGCGCTGCGCGGCCGGATGGGCGACATTGACCAGTATAATGTGAAAGCCACGACGACGGTGAATTTCGACACCGGCCAGTCGGTCCTGTCGCCGCAGGCGAAATCCGATCTCTGCGCGGTCGCGCAGCAGGCGGAAAGCATGGACAATGCCCTGCTGCTCGTCGTCGGCTACACCGATTCGACCGGCAGCGAGGAACTCAATCAGCAGCTCAGCGAAAAGCGCGCCGGGCGCGTGGTGAATTATCTGCAGCAGGCGTGCGGCTGGAAGCCCTATCGCATGCTCACGCCGACCGGAATGGCGGAAGCCGATCCGGCAGCGAGCAACGACACGGTCGAAGGCAAGGCGCAGAATCGCCGCGTGGCCGTAAATATCCTCGTCAGCAAGGGGCTCGACGGCCTCTAAGCCAGACGCACGCGGGGCGGGTTCACGCCCGCCCCGCCCCATGGGCGGGCGCGAAGGGGTTGCCGCGGCGCGGCGTCGGCGCCACATCTTGCGCATGTCGCTTCCCGCTCCCTTCGCCGGCTGGTTCGCGCACCGCGGGTGGCGGCTGCGGCGGCACCAGGCCGACATGCTCACGGCGGCGCAGCGCGGCGAAAGCGCGCTCCTCGTGGCGGCGACCGGCGCCGGCAAGACATTGGCCGGCTTTCTCCCCAGTCTGATCGACCTTGCGGCCAACCCGTCCGACCGGTTGCACACCCTCTATGTCTCGCCGCTCAAGGCGCTGGCCGCCGATGTCGAGCGCAACCTGCTCGGTCCGATCGCCGACATGGATCTCGACATCAGCGTTGAGAGCCGGAGCGGCGATACCAGTTCGGACAAAAAGGCGCGCCAGCGCAGTCGGCCGCCCAATATCCTGCTGACCACCCCCGAATCGCTGTCGCTGCTGCTCTCCTACCCCGACAGCTTCGCGATGTTCGCCGATCTGAAGACGGTGGCCATCGATGAAATCCACGCCTTCGCGACCGGCAAGCGCGGCGATCTGCTCAGCCTCGCGCTCGCGCGCCTCGAACGCGTCGCGCCGGGGCTGCGGCGCGTCGGCCTGTCGGCGACGATTGCTGATGCGGACGCCTATCGCGCCTGGCTCGCGCCCGAGGGCAATCCGGCGCGCGTGACGCTGGTCGAGGGCGAGCGCGGCGCCGATCCCGACATTTCGATCCTGCTGCCTGAAGGGGCGGTGCCGTGGGCGGGGCATTCGGGACGCTATGCGGTGCATCAGGTGATGGGCGAAATCGCGAAGAACCGCACGACGATCATCTTCTGCAACACCCGCGGGCTGGCCGAGCTGATTTTCCAGGAATTGTGGAAGGTCAACGACCTGTCGCTGCCGATCGCGATCCATCACGGCAGCCTCGACCGCGAGGCGCGCCAGCGCGCGGAAAATGCCATGGCCGAGGGGAGATTGCGGGCGCTCGTCGCGACCTCCAGCCTCGATCTCGGGCTCGACTGGGGCGATGTCGACTGCGTGATCCAGATGGGGGCGCCCAAGGGTTCGTCGCGGCTGCTCCAGCGCATCGGCCGCGCCAACCACCGGCTCGACGAACCGAGCCGGGCGCTGATCGTGCCGGGCAATCGCTTCGAATATCTTGAGGCGCGCGCCGCACTCGACGCGGTGGAGGCGGGCGAGCGCGATGCCGATCGCTTCCGCCCCGGCGCGCTCGACGTGCTGGCGCAGCATGTCATGGCCCTCGCGTGCGCCGCACCCTTCCGCGAGGAGGATCTGTTCGCCGAAATCCGCGGTGCGCAGCCGTATCGCTGGATCAACGCCGCGCTCTTTGCGCGCCTGCTCGGTTTTGTGCGCGACGGCGGCTATGCGCTCAAAAGCTATGATCGCTTCCGCCGCCTGGCGCCCGACGGGCAGGGCGGCTGGCGCATCGCGCACCCCCGGCTCGCGGCGCAGCACCGGCTAAACGCCGGGATCATCGTCGACGCCCCCACACTCGACGTGCGCTTCAAGAACGGACGGCGCCTCGGCAGCGTCGAGGAATATTTCGCGAGCACGCTGACCGCGGGCGACACCTTCGCCTTCGCCGGCCTCAGCCTCGAGGTCGAGACGATCCGCGACACTGACCTCATCGTGCGCGCAACGACGCGTCCGGCGCGTATTCCCTCCTATGTCGGGGCGCGGATGGCGCTGTCGACGCGCCTTGCCGACCGGGTGCGCGCTTTCCTGGCCGATCCGGCGAGCTGGCGGCGATTTCCAGAGGATGTGCGCTTCTGGCTCGAGATGCAGGCGCTGCGCTCGGTGCTGCCGCGCCCCGGCGAGCTGCTCGTCGAAACCTTCCCGCACGAGGGCGCGCATTATCTTGTCTGCTATCCGTTCGAGGGGTGGAACGCGCACCAGTCGCTCGGCATGCTGCTGTCGAAACGGATGGAGCGCGCGGGGCTCCAGCCGCTCGGCTTCGTCGCCTCCGACTATGCGCTCGCGCTCTGGTCGCTGAAACCGGTCGCGCATCCCGAGGCGCTGTTCGACGCGACCATATTGGAAGGCGAGTTCGTCGAATGGGTCGAAAATTCGCACCTCCTGAAGCGCGCCTTCCGCGAGGTTGCGGTGATCGGCGGGCTGATCGAACGCCAGCATCCGGGCAAGCGCAAGACGGGCAAGCAGGTGACCTTTTCGACCGACCTCATCTTCGACGTCCTGCGCAAATATGAACCCGATCATCTGCTGATCGAAGCCGCCTGGGCCGACGCGCGCGAGCGGCTCACCGACGTCGCGCGGCTCGGCGACCTGCTCGACCGCGCGGCGGGGACGATGGTGCATCAAAGGCTCGATCGCATCAGCCCGCTCGCGATCCCGGTGCTGGTGCTGATCGGGCGCGAAAATGTCGCGGCCTCGGACCTCGACGACGCGCTGCTTGGCGAGCTCGCCGATACACTCGCGGCAACCGCGATGGGGAGCGAATGACGGGGTTGGTCGCACGATTGCTGAAAATCGCGAAGGGGCGTATTATAAGCGTATAACAATAAAGAGAGGATGCCGCCATGAAGCATAATGTGCATCGCCCCGCGCTGATGGCGTTGTTGCTCGCCGCACCGCTGTTGATCGGATCGGCCCAGCCTGCCGGCGCGCCGGCAGCGCCCGCAGCACCTGCTGCTCCCCCGGCCGCCGCGGAGCCAACTCCCGATATGGTTGTCGATCCCGCAACCGGCGCGCTCATTCCCTTCATTCAACCCTTCGATCTCGATGCGACGCGGCGCATGGCGGTCGATGTCATGATTGGTGGGCAAGGCCCATTCTCCTTCCTCGTCGATACCGGAGCTGAGCGGACGGTAATCGCGCGCGAACTGGCGGATCGGCTGAAGCTGGCGCCGGGCGAACAGCTCCGGCTGGCGACCATCGGCGGCTCTGCGACCGTCCCCAGCTTTCGGGTCGCCGCCCTGCAGATGACCGACCTTGAGATGACCGGCTTGGTTGCGCCCGCCTTCTACGGCCGCCATATCGGGGCCGCAGGCCTGATCGGCGTCGATATGCTCGAAGACCGGCGCGTGCTGATCGACTTTCGCAAGCAGCACATGGAGATACTGGCAACGCGAAAGCGTGCTACACCGATTATCCGCGACGACGACGCCATCGTCGTCACCGCGCGCAATGCCGCGGGCCGCCTTATCCTGTCCGACGCCCGGCTCGATGGAAAGCGCATCGACCTCATCGTCGATACGGGCGCGCAGACGAGCGTCGGAAATCTGGCGTTGCAGCGACTGGTTGCGGCGAAGCGCGCCAACCGCGTGCCCTTTGTCGAGACTATGCTGAGCGCCGTGACCGGCGAGGCGGTTTCTGCGACGCGGACGGCGATCAAGCGGATTACGGTCAAGGGTCTGGACCTCAACGACTTGCCCGTTAGCTTCGCTGACAGCCAAGCCTTTCGCGCGCTGGGTCTCGATGATCGGCCGGCCTTGCTGCTGGGGATGGACAGCATGTCACTGTTTGACCGGATCGAGATCGATTTCCCCAACCGCCGCGTCGTCTTCGATTTGCCGAGCGGTGCGAACCGCGAGACCGGCCAGCGTTTCGCGCTCAACAATGCGAGGAGCGGGAGCTAGCAAAGCGATCGGTTCGTGGCGCTTGCCCGCGGCGCGGTAGCGCGCCATAGCGGCGCGATGCCGCCCGCGCCCGCCTTCGACTTTGCCGGCCAGACCTTTCACCTGCATGCCGAACGGGCGCTGTTCTGGCCCCGGCACGGGGCGCTGATCGTCGCCGACCTGCATCTCGAAAAGGCGAGCTGGTACGCCGCGCGCGGCCAGCCGCTGCCGCCCTACGACAGTCAGGATACGCTCGACCGGCTGACCGATCTTGCGCGGCGGACGGGCGCGCGCGCCGTCTGGTGTCTGGGCGACAGTTTTCATGATCGGACCGCGGACGAGCGCATCGCGCCGGCGACGGCCGACCGGCTGCGCGCGCTGGGGGCGATGACCGAACTTGTCTGGGTCGCCGGCAATCACGACGGGCTGACCGCCGGGGCGTGGGGCGGGAAGATCGCCGACGCGCTGTGCGTCGACGGCATCATGCTGCGCCACCAATGCTGCCCGAAAGAGGCGTGGCCCGAGATATCGGGACATTTTCACCCCAAGCTGCGGCTGCAGCTTCGCGGCCGCCCGGTGTCGCGCCCCTGCTTTGCGCATGACGCCAAGCGCTTGATCCTGCCTGCTTTTGGCAGTCTGACCGGCGGCCTCGACGTATTCGACCCGGCGATCGCTGCCAATTTTGCCGGTTCCTATCATGCGGCGCTAAATGCGCAGGGGCGGTTGCTTGCCTTTCCCTCGACCGCGGCAACCCGCGATGACGCTACGGCAAGCAAAAGGGCGGCGACGCGATAGCGGCCTGCGGAGCCGTATAGCGCCTTGACCGGGCTGTGGCCAAAAAGCATCACCTGTCCAAAAACGTCGAAAAAGCAGGGGTCTCGCTGGAATGGGCCGCCATTTGCGGTATGACATAAGGGCAACGAAAAAAGAAATTATCTGAGAGGAGTGCCCAAAGTGACATCATCTTCCCTACTGAATGCCCGTCTGCTTCGCACGACCGCGCTCGGCGTGTCGATTGCCGTCGCGGCCGTCTCGGCGCCCGCCTTTGCGCAGGATGCCACCACCGATAACGCCGAAGACACCGCCAATGCGATCGTCGTGACCGCGCAGGGCCGTTCGCAGCTGCTGTCGGACGTGCCGGTCGCCATTTCGGCGGTCAGCGCCGAAACGCTGCAGAACAGCGGCGCCAACGACATTCGCCAGCTCAACCAGGTCGCGCCGTCGCTGCTCGTCTCGTCGACGGGCTCGGAAGCCAATGGTTCGGCGCGTATCCGCGGCATCGGCACCGTCGGCGACAACCCGGGTCTCGAAAGTTCGGTTCCGGTCTTCATCGACGGCGTCTATCGCTCGCGTTCGGGCATCGGCCTCAACGAACTGGGTGAGATTGACCGCGTCGAAGTCCAGCGCGGCCCCCAGGGCACGCTCGGCGGACGCAACTCGTCGGCGGGCCTGATCAGCATCTATTCGAAAAAGCCCGACTTCAACTTCGGCGCCAGCGGCGAAATAACCTATGGCAACTATGACTATTGGCGCCTGAGCGGCAGCGTTACCGGCCCGATCACCGACAAGGTCGCGGCGCGCCTCGACGGCGTCTGGGTGAAGCGCGACGGCTTTTTGCGCGACACGACGAACAATACCGACGTCAACAACCGCGACCGCTATTTCCTGCGCGGCCAGCTTTTGTTCGAACCGACCGACGCGCTGTCGATCCGGTTGATCGCCGACTACACCTATCGCAACGAAAAATGCTGCGGCGCGATCTATGTCGACAACAGCGTTAACCCGTACATCGGCAATCTCAACAATCCGTCGACGCCGCTGTCGACCGGAGCGACAGGAACGCCGCCAAACGTGCCGCAGCCCGATGGCAATAATATTATTAACGTTCTGCGCGACCTTGGTCAGCCGCTCGGCGCCTTCAGCCAAGGTTACAGCCGCGATCTGTCGGTCAGCGCGGGCCGCAGCTTCGCTGGCAAGACCAAGGATTATGGCTTCTCGGGCCAGGTCGACTGGGATCTCGGTGGCGCTACGCTGACTTCGATCACCGGCTATCGCGAATATCGCTCGGGCCAGGCGGGTGACCTCGACTATGGCGCTGTCGACATTCTCTATCGCGCGCCGAGCGACGATGCCTATCGCCAGTTCCACACGTTCACCCAGGAAGTGCGTCTGCAGGGTGAAGCATTCGATGGCAAACTCGACTGGCTCGTCGGTGGTTTCTATGCCAATGAAAAGCTGACTGTTCGCGACAATCTGCGCTTCGGCACACAATATGGCCGCTTCGCCGCGTGCCGCCTTATCTCGGGCGGGGCGCTTGCGGGTCTCTATTCGCCGACGTCAGCCGGCTGTGTCGCTGCCCGACCGGCCGCTTTCGGCGCGGCTTCGCCGGCGATTTATGCGGCACTCGATCAACTTGATGGCATCAGCGACAAGGGCAGCATCAATGATCGCTACCGCCAGGATGATACCAACTGGGCGCTTTTCACCCACAATATCTTCCACATCACCGACAAGCTCGATCTGACGCTGGGCGTGCGTTATACCCACGATAAGAAGAAGTTCGCGGCGACGTTTACCAACGACAATCAGGCGTGCGTCAACGTCCAGAATCTGGTCGGCGGTTTTCTTGGTGTCGCTGCGTTGCAGCCGGTTTCTGCGGGGCTGATCGGGCTTGCCTGTCAAGGCAACTCGACTGCCGAATTGAACGGTGTTTCGATCAACGATCAGCGCAGCGAAGACAAGTGGACCGGCACCGCGATCCTTTCGTACAAGCCGGTCGACGATCTGTTGGTCTACGCCAGCTATGCCCGCGGTTACAAAGCCGGCGGCTTCAATCTCGACCGATCGGCGCTGAAAAATCCGATCCAGATCGTTGGCGGCGTTCCGACCTGGTCCTTTGCCCAGGCGGGCGGGGCGCAGTCGCTCGTGGGCAATCTGCAGTTCGACCCGGAAACGGTCGACAGCTACGAACTAGGCGCCAAATATTCGACCGGGCCGTTCAGCGCAGGTCTGACCTTCTTCCGTTCGGATTTCAGCAGCTTCCAGCTCAACACGTTTAACGGCAGCGTGTTCCTCGTGCAGAACGTCAACGGCTGTTCGGCTGATCTCAACGGAGCCGATCGCGATCAGAGCAAGTTCACCGGTTCGCCGAACTATAATGCTGCGGCCGCTACAACCGGTGCGTGTGCAGCCGACAATGTGGGCTGGGGCGTTCGTACGCAGGGTTTCGAACTCGAAGCTTCACTGGTTCCTGCTCGCGACTTCCGTATGACTGCCGGTCTGACGTATGCGCGGACAAAATATCGCAATAACCTTGTCGGCAATGCTTCGGGCGCTCCGCTCGATCAGGCACTGCGCCAGCTCCCCGGAAACAATCTGTCGAATGCGCCCGAACTGGTCGCGACCGGCAGCGTGACCTGGACGCCCGAAATCGGCAGCAGCGGTCTGACCGGCCTCGTCTATATCGATGGTCGCATGACTAGCGATTACAACACGGGTTCGGACCTCTTACCGCAAAAGGAACAGGACGGGTATGCGATCTTCAATGCCCGCGTCGGCGTTCGCGGCCCTGACGAAAAGTGGGGCATCGAATTCTGGGCGCAGAACCTGTTCAACAAGCAATATGCGCAGGTTGCCTTCAACTCACCCTTCCAGGAAGGCGGCGTGAGCAGCGCATTCTCGGATCCCCAGTATCCGGGTGGGCGCCAGATCTTCTCGCAGTTCCTTGCCGAACCGCGCACCTATGGCGTGACGCTGCGCGGCAAGTTCTGATCGCGTAACATGCGGCCGGCTTGTCCGGCCGAATAAGGGACCGCCCGTTTGCCGAAAGGCAGGCGGGCGGCTCTTTTTTGTGGAACCTTTGCGCCGACCCTGCATAGGCTGGGGGCATGTTCGCAATCGACTCCCTGCTCGTAAAAATCGCGCTGATCGGCGTGATCGGCATCGGCGCCCAATGGGTGGCGTGGCGGACCAACAAACCCGCGATCGCGTTGATGCTCGTCGCCGGCATATTGGCGGGGCCGGTGCTCGGGCTGATCGATCCGGTGCGCGATTTCGGCGCCCTGCGCGAACCGATGATCAAGCTCGCCGTCGCGGTGATCCTGTTCGAAGGCGGCCTGAGCCTCAAGTTCCGCGAACTGCGCCAGGCGGGAACCGCGGTCTTCATGCTCGTCTTCATCGGGGTGCCCGTCGGCTGGGCGCTCGGCACCGCGGCGGCCTATTATGGCGCGGGCCTGCCGTTCGAGCTCGCGGCGCTGTTCGGCGGGGTAATGGTGGTGACGGGGCCGACGGTGATCGCGCCGATGCTCCGCTCGCTCAACATCGCGCCGCGCGTCAAGAATATGCTCAAGTGGGAAGGTATTGTGAACGATCCGATCGGCGCGCTGCTCGCGGTCGGCATCTACAGCTACATCACCCACGGCGGTGCAGATGCGAATAGCGTGAGCATCGTCACCGACGTCGTCGCGGCGAGCGTGCTCGCGATCCTGATCGGTGGTGCGGCCGGTTTTCTGCTGACCTGGGCCTTTCCGCGCGGCTGGGTGCCCGAATATCTGAAGGCGCCGGTGCTGCTGACGACGGTGATCGCGGTCTTCGTGCTTTCGGACCTCATCATGCACGAAACTGGTCTGATCACCGTCACCGTCATGGGCGTCGTGATGGCGAACCGCGAAACCTATTCGACCCGCTCGCTGCAGCGCTTCAAGGAGGATCTGACCGTCGTTCTGGTGTCGGGCGTCTTCATAATCCTGTCGGCGACGCTCAACTGGGACGTGGTCAAGAATTTCCAGTTCCGATTCCTGATCTTCCTCCTTCTGCTGCTTTTCGTCGTGCGCCCGCTGACGATCATGACGGCGCTGCTGTTCACGCGTATCCCGCTGAAGGAGCGGCTGTTCGTCGCCTGGATCGCGCCGCGCGGGATCGTCGCGGTCGCGGTGACGGGCCTCTTCGCGCTGCGCCTCACCGACTATGGCGTGCCGGGGGCGGAGGCGCTGGTACCCTTGGGCTTCGGCGTCGTCATCGCGACGATCTTTGCGCATGGCTTTACCGCTGGAACCTTCGCGCGCTGGCTTGGCCTCGATCAGGGCAAGGGTGACGGCGTTCTGCTCGTCGGGGCGAACAGCTGGACGATTGCCTTCGCGCAGTTCGTCAAGGAACAGGATCGCGGCGCGATGATCGCCGACGCCAGCAAGTTCGCGCTACGCCGCGCGCGGCGCGCCGACATTCGCGTCTATCACGGCGACATATTGGACGAGGTGCACGAGGACGCGATCGACATGGGCCAGTATCAGCAGCTCATCGCTGCGACCGACAATGACAGCTATAACGCGCTGGTGTGCGGCGAGCTGGCGCCCGAGATCGGCCACGACCGCGTCAGCCGCGTGGCGGGCGAGGCGACCGGCGCGAGCCAGCGGCTCGGTCGCGTGTTCACCATCGGCGGCACCACAATCGACACGCAGCTCGACCGCCTGCACGCAGGATGGACCTTCGGCCGCACGCGAATCACCGAAAAATTCCCTTACGCCGACTTTGTCGCGCGGATGAAGGCGTCGGGGGGCGACAGCCTGATGGTGGTCAAGGCGTCGGGCGACCTCGCGATCTTTTCGACGCGCCACCGCCCGACGGTGGAGGCCGGCGATACGGTGTGGACCTTCGTTCCGCCCGACGACCCGAAGGCGCGCCGCGAGGCGAAGGAGGCGACCGCGGCAGCCTGACGGTCCGGCGTCAGCGCGCGCGCGCGGCCTGATGCGCGATGTCGGTCATCAGCTTGCGGAACAGCACCGCGCCCGCGGTGCCCGATGCTTTTAGCGCACGCTCGCATTCCAGCAGCCGCGTCATCAGCCGCGCGACGCGTACCGAATCCCAGATGTGGAGCTGCGCCGTCACCGCATCGCGCTCTTTCCAGAATACGCCGCTGCTTTTCGCCGCGACCACCGTCGCCGGGTGCGCGCCCGCATCGACCTCGGCGCGCAGCTTGGCGAGCTGCATCGCGCGGATCGCCAGCGCGCGGATGATGCGGATCTCGGCGACGCCGACCGCCGCCGCTTGCGCGAGCATGTCGGGCAGGTCGCGCAGCTTGCCGCCGAGCGCGACGTTGATGCACGCGCTGACATCCTCTTCGTGCGTCGCGGCGCCCAGCGCGGCGATGTCGGCGGGCGTGACCTGCCGCTGCCGGTCGGGACCGGCGTCGAGGTAGAGTGCGATCTTCTCAATCTCGCGACGCATCAGCGCCTGATCGCCCGAGACGAGATCGACGAGCAATTGCGCCTCGGCATTGGCAACCCGCAATCCTTGCGCCGTCGCGGCTTCCATCGCGATGCCTACGAGCGCACGGCGGTCGGGCTGATAACAGATGGCGGCGACGGCATTATCAGCGCCCTCGACAAGCTTGACGAGTTTCGATCGCGCGGTGACCGAGGCGCCGGTCGCGATCACTGGGTTGAGCACGCTGTCCGCGCCGAGCAGCGCCTCGACGGCGGCGAGGCAATCGTCGCCGCCGCCCGAAATCTCGAGCCGGATCACGCGCGCGGGCGAAAAGAGCGACATCGACGCCGCTTCGGCGGCAAGCAGCGCGCCGTCCTGTGCCATCTGGCCCGATGTCAGATCGACCCGCTCGGCCTCCTTGCCGGCCAGCGCGATAAGATGCGCGGCGACGCTTTCCATTGTCGCGTCGTCGGGGCCGGTCAGCAGGATGAAGCGGACCGCGGGATCGAGGCGGCTGAGGCGTTCGAGTTCGCCGGGCTTGACCGACTTCATGCCGGTCAGGGCGCCGGGGCGGACGGCGCCGGCTGGCCGCCGCCACGATCGGCGAAGACCGCAAGCCGCGCGACGATCTGGTCGGCGATTCCCGATGCGAGCCGTTCGAGCGTCGTCGATTCGGCGGCGATCGTCGAATATTCGCTGCCGACGACGTCGATCCCGCCGTCCTGCGCCGCGGTCGCGTCGAGTAGCACTTCGCCGCTTGCCGCATCGACGAGCTGATAGCGGGCGCGCAGCGTCCGCCGCTCGCGCGTCACGGCATCGTCGGAGCGGACGCCGAGGCCGGTGATCGAATCCTCGAGCCGCACGTCGAGCCGCAGCCGCTGGCCCGCACCATGTCCGCCTTGCGTCGCCTGCAACCGGTCGCGCAGCGCGTTGCGGACGAGCCAGCCATTATGCCCCTCGATCGGCGCGACATCGACGTCGGCCAGCACCTGCGCCACCGCGCCCTTGCTGCCGTTCGCATAGAGCGGCCGGAGCCCGCAGCCGCCAAGAAGCAGCGAAGCGGCGACGAGCGAAGAGGTGAGCAGGCGTTTCATGTCAGGGAACGATATTCACCAGACGGTCGGGAACGACAATCACCTTTTTGGGTGCGGCGCCGCCGAGCAGCTCGGCGATGCGCGGGCGGGCGAGCGCCGCGGTTTCGAGCGCGGCCTTGTCGGCGCCCTTCGCGGCGGTCATCGTGTCGCGCAGCTTGCCGGCGATCTGGATCGCGATCGTCACCTCATCATCGACGAGAAGCGCCGGGTCGGCGGCGGGCCAGGCGGCGTCGGCGATCATCGGGGTCGTCCGCTGCGCCGCGGGCAGCGCCGCCCAGGCCTCTTCGGCCAGATGCGGCATCATCGGCGCGACGAGCAGGATCAGCGTCCGGCACGCTTCGGCGCGGGTCGCCGAGGGCTTCGCCTTTTCGATATCGTTGGCGAGCGCGTGGATCTTGGCCACCGCCTTGTTGAAGCCGAGCGATTCGATGTCGACGGCAACGCCGGCGATTGCCTGGTGCAGCTTGCGCGCCAGCACCTTGTCTTCGCCGCCGTCGCCGACATTGTCGGTGTCGCCGAACAGGCGCCACAAGCGCTGGACGAAACGCCACGCACCCTCGATCCCCGCCTCGCTCCACGGCAGATCGCGCTCGGGCGGGCTGTCGGAGAGCATGAACCAGCGCGCGGCGTCGGCGCCATATTGGTCGAGGATGGCGTCGGGATCGACGACATTCTTCTTCGACTTCGACATCTTGATGACCCGGCCGACCTCGACCGGTGCGCCATCGGCCTCGAGCGTGGCGCCGTCGGCGGTGCGCATCACTTCGTCGGGGGTGAAGAAGAGGGGAGGGAGGCCCTCGCCCTGCGCACGGCTGTAGGTTTCGTGCGTCACCATCCCCTGCGTGAACAGGCTGGCGAAGGGCTCCTTGATGTCGATCATCCCCAGCTTGTTGAGCGCGCGCGTCCAGAAGCGCGCGTAGAGCAGGTGAAGGATCGCATGCTCGATGCCGCCGATATATTGGTCGACGGGCAGCCAGCGACGGATGACATCGGGATCGAACGGCCGGTCGGCCGGTGCCGAGGCGAAGCGCAGGAAATACCACGACGAATCGACGAAGGTATCGAGCGTATCGGTCTCGCGCACCGCTTCGCCGCCGCATGTCGGGCAGGCGACATGCTTCCACGTCGGATGGCGGTCGAGCGGATTGCCGGGGACCGAGAAATCGGCATCGTCGGGCAGTACGACGGGCAATTGGTCCTTCGGCACCGGCACGAGGCCACAGGCCGGGCAATGGATGAAGGGGATCGGCGTCCCCCAGTAACGCTGGCGCGAGACGCCCCAGTCGCGCAGGCGCCAGACGGTAGTGCCCTTGCCCCAGCCTTCATGCTCGGCGCGCGCGATGATCGCGGCCTTCGCTTCGTCGATGCTCATCCCGTCGAGGAAGTGGCTGTTCACGAGGCGGCCGGGGCCGGTATAGGCTTCGTCGCCGCGGAAGGTCTGGCCGGTTTCGTCGCCGTCCGCAATCACGCGGTGTACGGGCAGATCATATTTGCGCGCGAAGTCGAGGTCGCGCTGATCGTGCGCGGGACAACCGAAGATCGCGCCGGTACCGTAATCCATCAGCACATAATTCACGACCCAGATCGGCAGATGCCAGTCGGGGTCGAGCGGATGTTGCACCGACAGGCCGGTGTCGAAGCCCATCTTCTCCGCGGTTTCGAGCTGTTCGGCCGACGTCCCCTGACGGCGACACTCCTCGATGAACGCGGCAAGGCGCGGCGCATCCTTGGCCAGCGACTCGGCCAGCGGATGGTCGGGCGAAATCGCTGCAAAGCTGGCCCCGTACAGCGTGTCGGGCCGCGTCGTGAAGACGTCGAAGCCTGGCGCGCCGCCCGCGAGCTTGAAGCTGAATTCCAGGCCCTGCGACTTGCCGATCCAGTTTTCCTGCATCAGCCGCACCTTGTCGGGCCAATGGTCGAGGCCCTTGAGGCCATCGAGCAGTTCGTCTGCGAAGTCGGTGATCTTCAGGAACCACTGCGACAATTTCTTCTTTTCGACCAGCGCGCCCGAACGCCAGCCGCGCCCGTCGATGACCTGCTCGTTGGCGAGCACGGTCATGTCGACGGGGTCCCAGTTGACGTAGCTTTCCTTACGCGTGACCAGCCCGTGCGCGAACAGGTCGAGGAACAGCGCCTGTTCCTGCCCGTAATAATCGGGCTCGCATGTCGCGAGTTCGCGGCTCCAGTCGATCGCAAGGCCGAGGCGCTTCAATTGCGCGCGCATCGCGATGATATTGTCGCGCGTCCAGCCGCCGGGGTGGACGCCCTTTTCCATCGCGGCATTTTCGGCCGGCATGCCAAAGGCGTCCCAGCCCATCGGATGCAGCACGTCATGCCCGGTCATCCGCTTGAAGCGCGCCAGCACGTCGCCCATCGCATAGTTGCGGACATGCCCCATGTGGATGCGCCCCGAGGGATAGGGGAACATCTCGAGGATATAGGCCTTTGGCTTATTCGAACTGTCGGTCGTCGCAAAGCTGTTCGCGGCGTCCCATGCCGCCTGCCAGCGGGCGTCGGCGGCGAGGGCGCCAAAGCGCGTTTCGCGGGTCATTTGTTCGGCTACCCCGTTTGTCAAAATACCATCGATCAAAATAGCGTGCCCCCACCCTTCGACTGCCCGCAGGACGGGCGCTCAGGATAAACTTCAGCCAAAGGCTGGAGGCGGGGGCCCATCACCTGCCGTTCAAATCCGGAACAACCGGAGATGGATCCCCGCCTTCGCGGGGAAACACCGAAATCCGAAACTCAGCCCTCGATCGCGCTGCGGCGCAGGTCGCGAGCGCGGGTGAGGATGATTTCTTCCAGCTTCTGCACCGTCGCAGCCTGAACCGGCGCGTCGACCCAGGTGCCGTTCTGGGCGACCTGACGCAGCGCGGCGACGCGCAGCGCATCGGCGCGCAGGTCGCGGTCGAGGATCGACACGGTCACCTTCATGCGCTCGTTCGGATTGCCGGGGTTGGCATACCAGTCGGTGATGATGACCCCGCCCGAGCTGTCGGCCTGCAGCAGCGGCATGAACGACAGGGCGTCGAGCGACGCGCGCCACAGATAGGAATTGACGCCGATCGTCGTCACCTGGCTCGCCGCCAGGTCGGCGCGCGGCCGGTCCTTCCCGCCGCAGGCCGACAGGCCGAGCGCCGCGACCCCGATCAGGGCGAGCGCGGCCGGACGACGACCGAGCGAGGCAAGAAGGGTAAGCTTGGACATGCCGTAACACCTTATTCTGGGCGCGCGGGCAGCAAATGGCGGGCGCGCATGCGGAAATTTGCAAGCGTCTCTATCGCCCTTGCCGCCGTCCGGCAAGCGCGCCATTTCCGGTGTTTCGACCGTTCATCCCCGGCTCATCTCTGCCCGCCACTGTGCTGTTCGCGCAACATGTTCGGCGAAAAGCCGGCGACGCGCGATCAATCGGTCGGGAATCACTGGAATTGTCGCCCCCGTCGTCCTATCTCAGGATTCGATTGGGGTTGGAGTCGCAGAGCAATGGCGCGGAATTCGCGACATTTTTGGAAAGCAGGCCTGTTCGCGGTAGCAGCGGTTACCGTTGCGCTTCCGCCTGCGCTCGCGTCGATGACACGCGCCGACCGGATTCGCGACACCCAGCTTTCGAATTCGGTGCTTGGCCAATTCACCCCGGCGTCGGGCGACCCGCGCCTGATCGCCCGCTATATCAAAATCTCGGAAGAGGCGCGCCGCGGCTTCAGCTTCACGCCCGCGTTGCCCGATGACGGACATAAGAATCGCGCGATCACCGTCGTGATTCGCGCCCGCGACGATTCGTCGAGCGCACGCACAGCCGCGCTTGCCGCCGGCCGCACCAAATCGCCGATCTCGATCGCCCCTGTGACCTATAATCTGGGCGCGTCGGTCGGGTTCGAAAAATTCGTGACCCCGGCGCTGCCCAGCGGCACTGACCTGCGCAACCTGCCGGTCGCGCGCGCGCCCGAACAGGCCGACAACAAGAAATCGCGCTTCGCGACCAAGATGGTCAGCCGTCCGACCGATCCGGCCGGCGCAACCGACCGCATCACCGCGCCGGGCGAAGAGCAGACCGTCGATGTCGTCAGCAGCTATCGCCTGACCAAGAACCTCGATGTGACCGCGGGCGTCCGTTACAAGGCCGACGACCGCTTCCAGCCGCTGACCGACGCGCGCCGCGACAGTCAGGCGGTCTATGTCGGAACCGCCTTCCGCTTCTAAGAGCTGTACCGATCGTCGGGCCAGGCCGCCCATAGACGATCATGCCCCCAGCGTCGGCTACTAACGCGCCCGACCGCGCCGCGCTTTGCGCGTCGCTGCCTTTTTCTCCCATGCGTCGATGGCGGCCCAGCCGGGCCGGACGCCGCTTGCGGCGCTGGCGCGGATCAGCGCGCGGGCGCGCGCCGGGGTCATCCCGCCCAGCGCGATCGCTTGGCCGCCGGCCGCGCGTGCGAGCCGCAGCCACGCCTCGCGGCTTAGCGGCGCGGCATCGATGTGCGACCGCGTCGGGTGAAGCGGCGAGACGAGTGCGGCGTCGGCGCCCGCCCGCCGGGCGCGGTGCGCCTCGCGATGGTCATGGACCGGCATGGTGACGATCAGGCCGTTCGCGCGCGCCTGCGCCGCCCGGCGCGCGGCATGCTGCCGCAGATGGACGCCATCGGCCCCCAAGCGCCGCGCCTCGGCGGGCAATCCCGCGATCAGCAGCGTCAGCCCGCGCGCTTTTGCGATACGCGCGAGGCGGCGCGCGAGGCGCCAGCGCGCGCCTTGCGGCAGCGCGTCGTGCCGCAGGACGATGCCGCTTCCCGGCGGCAACAGCGCGGCGAGCGCCACCGTCCCGGCCGCGCTGCGTGCGTCGCTCATCAGCCAGCATGCGGGCAGGGGGTGGCGTCGGACCATCGCCCTTCCTATAGGCGCGTCGCGGGCGCACGCAACGCGCCCTTCGAGGATGACGATATGAGCAATGCGGCAAGCCGGCTGGCCGAGGTAGGGACGAACATTGCAGAGGCGGCGCGCCGCGCCGGGCGCAAGGCGGGCGACGTCTGCCTGATCGCGGTGACGAAAACGCATGATGCCGATGCGATCCGCCCGCTGATCGCCGCCGGCCAGCGCCATTTCGGCGAGAATCGCGTGCAGGAGGCGGCGGCCAAATGGCCCGCGCTGCGCGGGGAAACTCCCGATCTGACGCTGCACCTGATCGGTCAGCTCCAGTCGAACAAGGCCGAAGAGGCGGTCGCGCTGTTCGACGCCATTCACTCGGTCGATCGCAGTTCGCTCGTCCAGGCGCTCGCCAAGGCGTGCGACAAGCTCGGCAAGCGGCCGCAGCTTTTCGTTCAGGTCAATATCGGCGACGAGGACCAGAAGGGCGGCTGCGCCGTCGCCGATCTCGCAGCGCTGCTCGCCGAGGCAAAGGCGGCGGGGCTGGCGATCGACGGCCTGATGGCGATCCCGCCCGCCGATGTGGACCCGGCGCCCTATTTCGCGCTGCTCGACGAACTGGCCGAGCGCCACGGCCTGCCGCTACGCTCGATGGGAATGAGCGGCGATTATGAAAAAGCGGTCATGCTCGGCGCGACCCACGTCCGCGTCGGCACCGCCCTGTTCGGCGAGCGCGACTAGGGCCTAAACCCGCAGGAGCCTGCGGCCCGCCTTACAAATTGCGGCCCATCGCAGCTAGTAACGCGCTCCAATGTTCGCCGAGGCGGCGCTGGAACGGCATCAGGTCGAATCCGTGGCGCGCGGCATGGCTTTGCGGGATATGGTCCCAGCCGCGATGCTCGACGGTGACGCGCGTTTCGGGGCCGACGGCGTCGAAGCGCACCTCGACTTCGGTGGTCTGGTCGGCGGCAAAGCCGGGAACGCGCCAGCCGAAGGCAAGCCGCTTGCCCGGCTCCCACGCACGGATGCGGCCGATCTCCCATTCGCGGCCGTCGGCGAAGCGCGTCACCAGCCGCCCGCCGGGCCCCGCGGGGTCGAAGCGCGGCACGCCGTCGTCTCCGCGCGCCAGCTCGAACAGCGGATGGCTTTGCCACCAGCTGCCGATGTCGCGGGTGAACACCTCGAAGGCGCGCGCCGGGGTGGCCGCGACGCGCAGGGCGACGATCACCGCCGCACCGCTCATGGCGAGCGGCTCATGGCGCGCCGCGCTCGACATGCGCCTTGAAGGCGGCGAGCTGCTCGCTCCACAGGCTTTCGGTTTCGGCGAGCCAGCCCTTGAGCGCGTCGGTCGCGCCGTCCTTCAGGCGATAGATGCGGACGCGGGCGTCGAAGGGCAGATAATGATCCTCGACCAGCCCGCCATCCTTCAGCGCCTTGAGGTGCCGGCTCATCGCGGGCGGCGCGAGGCCCAGCGTGTCGGCCAGCTCGCCGGCGCTATAGGGGCGCCGACCGAGCAGTTCGACCGCGCGCCGCCGCCGCGGGTCGGCGAGCGCCGCAAACACGGCATCGACCGCGGCCGCGCTCAATCGTCGAGCCGCGTCTGGGTGGTGAAGCCGCCCTCGGCGTCCCATTCGGCGGCGGTCTTGGCCGCGACCGTGACGCCGAAGGTCCAGATATGTCCCTCGGGATCCTTGGCGCGATAGGTGCGGTCGCCATAAAATTGCGTCTCGGGCTCGGCGATGATCGCGGCGCCCGCCGCGCGCGCGGCTGCGCAATGTGCGTCGATATCCTCGCCGGGGGCGAGCTGGACATGGACGCTCTGGGTGTTCTTGCCGCCGATCGACTGCGGGCTCTTGTGATCGTCCGACCATTCATTGCCGATCATCACCATCGAGGCGCCATAGCCCATTTCGCTGTGCGCGAGTTTGCCGTCGGCATCGAGCAGCACGAACAGCGGTTCGAACCCGAATGCCTCTTCCAGCCAGCGGAACGCCGCCTTGCTGTCGCGATAGCTGATCGCGCTCGATAGCCCCTTGGGGCGGTGCGCTTCGGTCATGTCTCTCTCCTTGTGACTCATTATTTCCAGAATGGCGAATATTTATCAAAAAACGAAACTAAGTGCAATTCCGTCTGAAGTCGCTAGGAAAATGGCATGCCCGATCTCGCCCGCTGCGTCGCCGAAGCCTATCAGACTGCGCTGCCGCACCGCGGCCAGGGCAAGGTCGCCGACTATATCCCCGCCCTCGCCGGGGCCGATCCCGACCGCTTCGGCTTTGCCCTCGCGCTCCCTGACGGAACGGTCCACACCGCGGGCGACGCCGACGAGGCTTTTTCGATCCAGTCGGTGTCGAAGGTGTTCACGCTCGCCCTTGCGCTGCGCCGGGTCGGCAGCTCGCTATGGGACAGCGTCGGCCGCGAGCCGTCGGGCAGTGCCTTCAACTCGATCGTCCAGCTCGAAAGCGAGCAGGGAGTGCCGCGCAATCCCTTCATCAACGCCGGGGCGATCGCGACCACCGACCGGCTGATCGACGGTCGCTCGGCCGACGAGGCGGTCGATGAGATCGTCGCCTTCATGCGGGCCAGAGCGGGCGACGCAAGTGTGGTGATCGACACCGGCGTTGCGGGATCGGAAAATGACACGGGCGCGCGCAACCGCAGCCTTTCCTATTTCATGGACGCCTTCGGGACGCTGCGCCATCCGGTGGAGACGGTGCTGTCGGTCTATTTCCGCCAATGCGCGCTGTCGATGAGCTGCCGCCAGCTGGCGCAGGCCGGCCTGTTCCTGGCCTTCGAGGGCCGCGACCCGCGCACCGGCGAACAGCTTCTCGACCCGCACCGCGCGCGGCGCATCAACGCGATCATGATGCTGTGCGGCCATTATGACAATTCGGGCGAATTCGCCTTTCGCGTTGGCCTGCCCGGCAAGAGCGGGGTGGGCGGGGGCATCCTGTGCATCGCACCGGGGCAGGGATCGATCGCGGTCTGGTCGCCGGGCCTCAACGAAGCCGGAACATCGCTCGTCGGCGCGCTCGCGCTCGAACATTTCGCCTATGCGGCGGGTTGGTCGGTGTTCGATTAATCCTGGTCGGCGACGAGCGTCAGGCTGACCTTGGCGGTGCCGCTGCGGTGCATGCCGATTTCCTTTGCCGCGGCCTGCGAAATATCGATGACGCGGCGGCCACCGAAGGGGCCGCGGTCGTTGACGCGGACGATCACGCTCTGGCCGTTGGACAGGTTGGTAACGCGGACCTTGCTGCCGAAGGCGAGCGTGGGGTGCGCTGCGGTCATCTGATCGGGGTCGAAGCGCTCGCCGCTCGCGGTGCGATTGCCCGCTAGTTCGCGGCCGTAATAGCTTGCCGTGCCGTTGCCGATTTCGGTTTCGCCGCCGCCGAACTGATCCTGCGCCACCGCCGGCATCGCCAGCATCAACGCCAAACTCATCGCCATCACGCGCCGCATGCGCAGCCTCCCCCGTTTCAGGTGGAGCGCTCAAAGCAGCGGCGCGGGCGGCTTGCAAGCTGCCCGCGCCGTGCCGGTTTGATTCTGCGCCTAGTGGTTTGGTGCCTCAGACGTCCAGATTAGCAACCGACAGCGCGTTGGTCTGGATGAAATCGCGCCGCGGCTCGACCTCGTCGCCCATCAGCCGCTCGAAGATTTCATGCGCGACATCGGCCTGTTCGGCCTCGACGCGCAGCAGCGAGCGGTTGGCGGGATCGAGTGTGGTTTCCCACAATTGCTCGGCATTCATCTCGCCCAGTCCCTTGTACCGGCTGATCGACAGGCCGCGGCGGCTGTGCGTGAAGATGGCATCGAGCAATTCGGACGGGCGCGTCACCGGCGCGGCCTTGGCGGCGCTCGCGGCGGTCGGTGCCTCGCCATCCTCGCCCTCGGCATCGCTGTCGGACTCGACGACCGCAGCGGCGCTGGCTTTCACCAGCCGTCCGGGGCCACCATAGGTTTCGGCCTGTTCGGCGGCGAGTTTGTGAAGGCGGCGCGCCTCCTGGCTCGCGAGGAAACCGGCGTCGATCGCGTGATGATCGCTCACCCCGCGCCAGCGGCGTTCGAGCGTATAGCCGCCCCCTTCGACCGCCTCGACGGTCCACACCGCTTCGGCGCCGCCGGTCAGCGCGCGCTCGGCGGCATTGAGCCAGCTCGCGGCAGTTGCCGCAGCGCTGTGGCGTCCTGCCGTATCGAGCGCGGGATCGAGGGCGCCGACCAGCGCCAGTGCCTCGACCAGCCCATGATCGAGCGTGCGGGGGACGTAACGCATCAGCGCGCGGAGCCGTCGGCCATGCTCGATCAGGCCGCGCAGATCGTTACCCGACCGTGCGCCGCCAGACGTCTCGAGCATCAGCGCGTCGATCCCGGCATCGACGAGGTAATTTTCAAGCGCGGTGTCATCCTTCAGATACACCTCGCTGCGCCCCTTTGCGACTTTGTAGAGCGGCGGCTGGGCGATGTAGAGATGGCCGTTCTCGATGATCTCGGGCATCTGGCGGTAGAAGAAGGTGAGCAGCAGCGTGCGGATATGCGCGCCGTCGACGTCGGCGTCGGTCATGATCACGATCTTGTGATAGCGCAGCTTTTCGATGTTGAATTCGTCGCGGATCCCGGTGCCGAGCGCCTGAATCAGCGTGCCGACTTCCTTCGACGAAATGATGCGGTCGAAGCGCGCCCGCTCGACGTTCAAGATCTTGCCCTTCAGCGGCAGAATGGCCTGCACATGCCGGTCGCGGCCCTGCTTGGCGCTGCCGCCTGCCGAATCCCCTTCGACGAGGAAGAGTTCGCACTTGCTGGGGTCGCGTTCCTGACAGTCGGCAAGCTTGCCGGGCAGGCTCGCGATATCCATCGCGCCCTTGCGCCGGGTCAATTCGCGCGCCTTCTTCGCGGCCTCGCGCGCCGCGGCGGCGTCGATCACCTTCTGGATCACCGCTTTGGCGTAGGCGGGATTTTCCTCGAGCCATTCGGTCATCCGGTCGGCCATCAGGCTTTCGAGCGGCTGGCGCACTTCCGACGAGACAAGCTTGTCCTTGGTCTGCGAGGAAAATTTCGGATCGGGCAGCTTGACCGAGACGATCGCGGTCAAGCCTTCGCGCATATCCTCGCCGGTCAGGCTGACCTTTTCCTTCTTCAGCAGGCCCGATTTTTCGCCATAACCGTTGAGCGTGCGCGTCAGCGCCGCGCGGAAAGCGGCGAGGTGGGTGCCGCCGTCGCGCTGCGGGATATTGTTCGTGAAGCAGAGGACATTTTCATAATAGCTGTCGTTCCACTCGAGCGCGACGTCGATGCCGATGCCGTCGCGCTCGCTGCTGATCGCGATCGGATCGGGCAGCAGCGGATTCTTGTTGCGGTCGAGATATTTGACGAAGGCCGCAATCCCGCCCTCGTAGAACAGGTCGTGGACGACATGTTCGGCATGGCGGGCATCGACCAGCTTGATCCTTACGCCGGAATTGAGAAAGGCGAGCTCGCGATAGCGATGTTCCAGCTTTTCGAAATCGAACTCGGTGACATTCTTGAAGGTATCTGTCGATGCCATGAAGGTGACACGGGTGCCCTTCTTGCCCGCAGGCGCCGGCCCGTTGACCTTGAGCGGCGCAACCGAATCGCCATGCTCGAAGCGCATCCAATGCTCCTCGCCATCGCGCCAGATCGTCAGTTCGAGCCATTCGCTGAGCGCATTGACGACCGATACGCCGACGCCGTGCAGACCGCCCGACACCTTATAGGCATTGTCGTCGCTCGTGTTCTCGAACTTACCGCCCGCGTGAAGCTGGGTCATGATGACCTCGGCCGCCGAAATGCCTTCCTCGGCATGGATGCCGGTCGGGATGCCGCGTCCATTGTCCTCGACGCTGACCGATCCGTCGCTGTTGAGCGTGATGAGTACCAGATCGCAGTGGCCGGCGAGTGCCTCGTCGATCGCATTGTCGCTGACTTCGAACACCATGTGATGCAGACCCGACCCGTCGTCGGTGTCGCCGATATACATGCCAGGCCGCTTGCGCACCGCGTCGAGGCCTTTCAGCACCTTGATCGAATCGGCGCCGTAGCTGTTCTGATTGGGCTGCTTGGGGGCGCTTTCGCTCGCGCCGCTCGCGGGGGTGTCTGTCATGCCGATTATATAGGGTCGGCGGCCGCAAAACCCAAGCAAAAATGCGCCGCTCGGCACGCTGCCGACGGGCGTTGCGCACGGCGGCGGCGGCGGCTAGTTTCGAAGGATGAAAAGCCCTCTGAACCTCCGTTCGATCCTTGCCGCCCTCGCGCTTGCCGCGCTGCCGCTCGCCGGCTGCTCGCAGCCCGCACCGCCCGCTGACAATGCCCCTGCGGTCGCCGGCCCGCCGCTCGCGACGCGCGCGGTCATGACCGGCACCGAAGGCCCGACGCTTCCCGCCTGCTCCAGCATCAGCCGCGTCAAGGACGGCGGCACCGACGTCTATTGGGCGCCGGGCGAAACGCGCGCCGTGAAGGCCAGGCTGCCCGGCGCGATGAAGGTGTCGGTGTGCGAGGCAACCGATGACGACGCTTGGTTCGGCATCGTCTTCGCGGCCCCCGGCACCGACGAGGATATGTGCGGCGTCGGCCGTTCGATCAGCAGCGCGCGCGAATATCAGGGACCGTGCCGCTGGGGCTGGATCCGCGGCGGAACGGTGCGGCTCGGCGCCTAGCGCGGCTGCCTAACGGCAATCCTCGATCACGCGGCCGATTTCGGACTGGACGGGCAGCGTCAGCGCCCGGCCGTTCGCGGCTTCGAGCGCAAAGCGGCCGCGACTGAAGGCGATGCGGTCGAGCCGGATATCGCGGCTCGGTACGATCGCCGTACCGCCGTCGAAGCGCACCTGGTCGGTGGCCGCGCTGGTGCGCAGTGCGACGGTGCCGTCGAGCGCGGCGGTCAGCCGGATAGCGCCGCCGCTGCACGCCATGGTCAACAGCGGCGCCGCGCCGGCGGTCGGTGCGAAGATCGCGCTGCGGCTGCCGGCATCATAGCGCCAAGCGCCGCGATCGAGCGCGCGGTCGTCCCACCCTTGCGTCGGCGCGGGGGCCGGCGGCGGCGGTGTTGCGGCGGGCGGTTGCGGCGCGGGGGCGGGCGGTGGTGCCGCCGCTTTCGGAATCGCGGCGCAGCCGGCGAGCAGCAGCCCCGTCGCCGTCACAGCCGTCAGTTCCGCCGTCTTGCCGCGCAAAACCATCCTCAAAACCCCTGCCAATCGATCACCTCATCCAGTTCGGCGCGCGGAACCGGCCATTGATTCACCGGTGCCGCCGCATCGGCATGACCGATCGCCAGCCCGGTGAACAAGATCTGGTCGTCGCCCAGTTCCAGTTCGTGCCGGATCGTCGCGCCGTACATCGCCCAGCATTCCTGCGGACAGCTTGCAAGGCCATGTTCGACGAGCAACAGCATCACCGACTGGAGCCACATGCCCATGTCGGCCCATTGCGGCGGTCCCATGATGCGTGAACAATGAAGGAAAAGCATCACCGGTGCGCCGAAACCCCGGTAATTCTCCATGAACCGAGCGAGCCGGCCCGGTTTGTCCTCGCGCGGGATGCCGAGCGAGGCGTAGAGTGCCTCGCCGACGCCGAAGCGCCGGCTTTCCCACGGGTCGGTCAGTCCGCGCGGGTAGATGTCATATTCGGGTTGCTGGCCGTCGCGCCCCATCGCGATCCGCGCCGCCACCGCCGCCTTCACGCGCTCCCAGCGCTCACCGGTAACGACCGTCACCTGCCACGGCTGCAGATTGCCGCCCGATGGTGCGCGCTGCGCGTCGGCAAAAATCCGTGCCAGTACCGCCCGGTCGATCGGGCGGTCCGAAAAGGCGCGCACCGAACGGCGGCGGTGCAACGCTTCGGCAACGGACAGGGCATCATTCGCTGGCATATTTATCCTCTCGGCGTTTCCCGAATAGCAAGCCGCGTTCGAGCCGGGCCTTGAGCTGCCGATAATAGCTCGTCAGGAACACGTCATCCTCTTCGGCGACGGGGCGGCCGATTTTGCCGCGGATCGTGTCGGCGACATCGCGCATCGCGCGCGGATCGGCGCCGCGCAGCACGCGCTCCAGTTCCTGCAATTCATAGATGCCATAGACGGCGAGTTCGGCGTCGGTAAAGCGGATCGCGTCGACCCCGCCGCCATCGGCGGTGATGTCGCGGTCAAGCTTCGCGCGCTTCGCCATCACGACCCAGGTTCCGGCGATCAGGTCGCCCATCCGCATCCGGTCGCGGTTGAAAAGCAGGAACAGGCTGAGCGTCAGCGACCAGGCGACCCCAGCGAGCGCGGTCCAGCCCGATACCATATCCTCGGCCGCGCCGACGCCCATCATGGTGAGGGGGAGGAAGAGCTCAAGCTCGCGGATCAGGTTGCGCGCGACCACTGCATCGGCGGTGAGCCGGCCGCCGTCGCGCGCAACGACGCGAATGCCCATCAGCCGCTTGCCGGGCGTCGCCGCACGCGTGCCAAGTTCGAAGCCGATGAACCAGAAGGTCCGCAGAACAAAGGCGCCGAGCAGCCAGACCGTCACTGCGATCGACGAATTGGACGCCAGCCCGGCCCAGAGGATCAGCAGAGTGAACAAAATGAGCGTCAGGACGATAAGGATCAGGTCGATCAGCAGCGCGCCGAGCCGGAGCGCCGCGCTTGCGATGCGCAATTGCAGATCGACTCCTTCGGGCGTCACGAATTCGCGCAGCTTCTTTTCCTGCGCCGCGCGCATCCGCAGATTACCCGCCGCGCTCAAGCGACATTCTCGCGGCGCGGGATGTAGAAATAGGCGAGCCAGAAGGCAAGCATCAGCGATCCGATCGCATAGCGCATCACGGTATCGGTGATGAGCTGGCGCCCGAACCCTTCGAGCAGGCCGGCGGCGAGCAGCATCAGGATGACGCCGACCATCACCTTGCCCGCGGTGCGGCCTGCCTCGGCGGCGGCCTGGAGGCGCGAGCGGGCGCCGGGAAAGACGACCGCGCTGCCGATCCGCAGCCCCGCCGCTCCGGACAGGGCTGCGGCGAACAATTCGGTCGTGCCGTGGATGAACAGCCAGCCGCCGAAATCGACGCCCAGCCCCTTGGCGGAAAAAACCGCGAGCATAGCGCCCAGCCCGATCCCCTGATAAAATTCCAGCATCATCGTCGGCACACCGAAGGCAAAGCCGAGCGCAAAGGACATGATCGAAACGCGGCTGTTGTGGGTAAACAGGAAGGTCGCAAAGACGTGCAGCGCGCCCTCATCCTCGCCCCCCGCCTTGCCGTGACCCAGCGTCGAGCGCAGAAACTCCACTGTCGCGCGCGGGTCGCGCCCGCCGGCCATCTCGTCGGGGACGAAATTATAATACCATTCGGGATTATGCGCGACGAGCGACCAGCTTGTCAGCGCCCCGAGCGTGATGATCAGCGCGATGATCAACGTTTCCTTCCACACCGCGCGGACCGCCGCCGGCCAGTCGTAAAGGAAGAAGCGGCGCAGGCGGCTGAGCCGCGTTTCGCGGACGCCGTAAATCAGGAAATAGCCGCGCATCGCCAACCCTTCGAGGTGGTCGAGCAGGGCCTTGTCGAGCATCGTCGCGCGCGCGATCGATAACGACGACAGCGTCGCGCGATAGAGGATCGGGAGCTGCAGCAGTTCGTCGCTCGACAGCGCCTTGGCGCCGCGCGTCTCGAGACGGCCGAGCAGCGTGTCGAAGGCGATCCAGTCGGCCTCGCGCTCAGCGCGAAAACGACTGGTCGAGAAGCCGGGGGCGTCGCTCGCGCGCGCGGTTTCCATCACAGGCTCCCCTGCCGCTTGATGCCCAGATAGGCTTCGACGACATGTGCGCCCATCGCATCGGCGGGGACTTCGATGACGTCGGCGCCCAGCCGCTGGAGCCGCGCGATAACCAGCTGACGATCGCGCAGCATCGCCGCGGCGACATTGGCGCGCGTGACGTCCGATCCGCTTTCGGGACGGCGGCGTTCCTCGTCCTCCAATTCCTCGTCCTTGATGACGACGAACAGCAGTCGGTGCTTCTTGACCAGCCGGCCCGCCGCACGGATCATCAGGTCGGCGCTCGTCGCATCGGTGAATTCAGTGAACAGGATAATCAGCGACCGGCGGTTGAGTTCGGCGCCGAGAGTCGACAGCGCGAGGGTGAAATTGCTCTCGACCGGCGCATAATCGATGCGGCTCGCCGCGCGTTGCAGCGCCGGAAAATCCTGCGTGTGCACATAGGCGGGGGTCATGCCGATCGGCTTGGCGGCAAAGGAAAAGAGGCTGATCCGGTCGCCGAGCTTCAGCCCTGCATAGGCCAGCAGCAGCGCCGCGGATACCGCGCGATCGACGCGCGGCATCGCGCCGACGGGCTCGGCCATCGTGCGACCGGCGTCGATCGCCAGCACGACGCGGTTGTCGCGCTCGACCCGATATTCCTTGGCAAGCAGCTTGACGTGCCGCGCCGATGCATTCCAGTCGATCGCGCGCCGATCCATGCCCGGCTGATATTCGGCCAGCGCCTCATATTCATGGCCTTCGCCGCGCAGCTTCTGCTGGCGGAGCCCGAACCAGCTGTTGCGCTGGAACAGGCGGCGGCCTTCGTCAGTAACCAGGCGCATGTTGGGCACGACGCTGATCGCGCGGTCGATCGCGAAGCGACGCTGTTTCCAGACCAGGCCGAACGGTCCTGCCCAGCGCACCCAAAGCGCATCGACCGCCGCCTGTCCGCGTCGCGAGGCGGTGAGCGCTAGCCGATGGGCGAGCGCGGCATCTTCGCCTTCGCCCACCGTTTCGAAAGCCGCCGCGATGCGGCCACCGGGTGCCAGTCGGTCGTCGAGCGACAGCGCGAACTCGGCGCGGCGCGGAAGGGCTGGCGCGCGCGCCGCAAGCATCATTTCGAACGGCTCGCCGACCCCGATCTGCAGCGGGAACCGGGCGTCGAGCGCGAGCCTGCGCGGCGCCGCGCCGGTCAGCGTATCGAGGAGCAGCCCCAGGGCGACGAGCGCGATCCAGCCGAGCGCGAAGAGCCAAAGGTCCGGGCGCAGCAGGCCGAGCGCCAGCGCCACGGGGGCGCCGAGCAGCAGCAGATAGATCGCGCGCCGCGTCGGGTAGATCACCGCGGCACGTCCACCCGGTCGAGCAGCGCAGCGACGACCTGTTCGACGCCGCGCCCCTCGATCTCCGCCGCGGCCGACAGGATCACGCGGTGGCGCAATACGCCGCCGGCGAGCCGCTGCACGTCGTCGGGGATCACATAGTCGCGGCCGTCGAGCGCGGCGGCTGCGCAGGCGGCGCGGGCAAGCAGGCTCGCCGCGCGCGGACTCGCGCCGCATTCGAGGTCGGCGCTTTCGCGGGTCGCGCGCACCAGCCGGACGATATAGTCGACGATCTCGTCGGCCAGGCGGACGGTCGCGATCGTGTCGATCGCGGTACCGATCGTCGCGGCGTCGGCAACCTGCCCAACGCCGAAATCGGAGACCACGGGGCTTTTGAAGCGCCCGCCATGTTCGGCCACGATGCGCCGCTCCTCGTCGGCGTCGGGATAATCGACGACCAGCTTGAACAGGAAGCGGTCGAGCTGCGCCTCGGGCAGCGGATAGACGCCCTGCTGCTCGATCGGATTTTGCGTCGCCAGTACGGTGAAGCGCGGGCTCATCGGGTGCGGCTCGCCGTTGATCGTCACGCGCCGTTCCTGCATCGCCTCGAGCAGCGCCGCCTGCGTCTTGGGCGGGGTGCGGTTGATCTCGTCGGCAAGCAGCAACTCGGTGAAGATCGGACCCTTGGTCAGGGTGAAGCTCGACGTCTGGAAGTTGAACAGGTTCGATCCCAATATGTCGCCGGGCATCAGGTCGGGGGTGAACTGGATGCGCCCGAAATCGAGCCCGACGGCGCGGGCGAAAGCCTGCGCGAGCAGCGTCTTGGCGGTTCCGGGCGGGCCTTCGAGCAGAACATGGCCACCAGCAAGCAACGCGATCGTGACCATGCGGGTCAGATCCTGCTGCCCGAACACGACCTTGGCGACTTCGCCCTCGATCGCGGCGCCGAGCGCCTGGACGCCCTCGATAGTGTCAGCCGTCACGCAATAATTCCTTCCTGATGTCGTGCAGCGCCTGCGCGTCTGCCAGAAATTCATGGGTGTTGCGCGCCAGCGGGAGACGGCGCGCGAGAGTGGCGAAAGAGGCGCTATCCGCCTTCAGATGGCGATCGATCCACGCGTCGGTTTCCTCGGCGCTCAGACCGCCGGGGGCGTGCAACCGGCGTGCGATCGCGCCGCGCTGGCTGCGCACATAGGCATCGGCACCATCGAGTTCGCGGCGCGCCTGCCGGATCAGATCGGCGCTGTTGGCGATCAGCGCCTGTTTGGAAATCGGAATCGCGCGCGCCGGACGCAGCGCGGGGCCGAAGCGCGCCCACGCCTGCCACAGCGCGAGCAGGCCGGCGGCGATCAGGCACAACGCGATCCCGATGAAGGGCGGCACGAAGGCGAAGCGCAGCAGCGACCGACCGCCGCCGAAGCCGTTGAGCGTCAGGTCGAAGGCGAGCCCTGCCGCTTCCGCATCCTCGCCGACCGCGTCGATCAGCATGGCCGCGGCATGCGCCTTGTCGCGCGACGCAAAGGCTAGATTGTTGAGGAGGTCGGGCTCGGCGAGAACATAGAATTCGCGGTTGGTCGTCCGCGCCAGCACCGCGCCGCCGTTCGCGCCGGGGATCAGCGTCTCGAGACCGGCGCCGCTGACCGTCTGGGCACCGGCCGGCAGCGGCACGGCAAAGCGACGCCGCGCCACATCGGCGGTGACGCTCTGCGCCTTCGCCTGCGGCATCGCGATCTCGACCGTCCCGAAATAGTTTTGCGGCAACAGGCGGCTGGGCGCGGGCAGCGGCACGCCGAAGCCGACCCAGCCGGGTTTATGGCCCTCGCCGGTGCCGGGCATCGTCCGCCACTTGGGCAGGACGAGCAGAACCGGACCATTGCCCTGTCTTGCCAGCAAATCAGCTACATCTTCGGCATTTGTGTTGGCTGCGGGGGTCAGGACGAGCAACGGCTTGTCGTCCTCATAGGTTGCCGTCTCGACGCTGCGGCGCAGCTCGACATCGGCGCGGGCGCGTTCGGCGAGGTCGACGATGCCAGCAAAGCCCGGCGCCGCCTTCGACAGCGCGTGACCGCCGCCGTCATTGCCGCTCGACAGCTGCGGGCCAAGCGCAACCAGCGCCCACAGCGCGATGAAGGCGACGACACCCACGGCGACCACCGCCGCAATCAGTCGCGGGTCGAAGGGATTGTCGTGATCGCTTCGCCCCGTCATGCCCGCGCCCAATTCTTCGGTACCGTCAGCTCCGAATAGGCGCCGCGGCACGCGTCCCACGCCGCCGCGTCGATCGAGCGGCCGCCGAACAGGCTGATTTCGACCGAGCGCGCGATGCGGCTGAAAGCCTTGCGAGCGACCCCCGGCAAATCCTGCGCCTCCGCCAGCTCGCGCGACGTCATCGCCGGCCGCACCAGCCCCGGCCGCCGCGCGCTGATATCCTCGACGCTGCGATAGAGCAGCAGATGAACCGCCTCGGCAAAGCGCCCCTCGGCGGCGAGCGCGTCGGCTTCGGCCAGCAGCGCGCGCGCCGCACCCGCTTCGACCGCGCCCGCCTCCTCCGCCTCGGCGCCCGCTCCGGTCTTGCGCAGGAAGGGTAACGCGTTGACCCAGCGCGCAAAGGCGGGGACCGTGAAATAGAGGATAAGCAGGACGAGCAAGATTGCGCCGCCCCACAGCATCGGCTTCAGCGCCGGCGCGCTCCATTCGAAGAAGCGGCCGATCGCTTCGAACAGCGATTTCAGCCAGTCGGGAACCTCGGGCGGCGGCGGCGGCGCGGGAAAGGCCGTCTGGATATCGCCGCGGGCAACCGTCTGACCATAAGCCGGATCGACGAGTTCAGGATCGAGCAGCCAGCCCTGATCGGGTGCGGCGGCGGCGGCCGACGCCTGGGCGATCCAGATCGACATCATATTGAAATTGTGGCCTCGCCCCGCTGCACCATCGCGCTGCGGTGGTAGCGCGAGGCGCAACACCGACGCAAGAGGATGCTTGCGCGCCCGCAGCCCGCGTTCTAGCTGCGCGAGGCGGCGGCAAATGGTTGCACGGGCAACCGGAACACCGGCAGGAGGACAGCGTGGACGCGGCACAGGCGGTACATGAAAAATTTCTCGGCGCGCTGGCGAGCGGAACGCTCGCTCGCCGCGCCGATGCGCCCGATCCCGCGCATGCCGGGCTGACGCGGTCGGATGCCAGCGATATTTTCCTGTCGCAGCTCACCAGTCGCCAGATGGACCGGCTGTCGCGGACGCTGCAGGCACGCGGCGAGGGCTTTTATACCATCGGATCGTCGGGGCACGAGGGCAATGCCGCGGTCGCGGCGGCGCTGCGCGTCACCGACATGGCGTTCCTCCACTATCGCTCGAACGCCTTTCAGCTCCACCGCGCGCGCCAGCTCCCCGGACAGACCCCCGACTGGGACATGCTGCTGAGCTTCGCCGCTTCGGCCGAGGACCCGATTTCGGGCGGGCGGCACAAGGTCATCGGGTCGAAGCCGCTCGCGATTCCGCCGCAGACATCGACGATCGCGTCGCACCTGCCCAAGGCAGTGGGCGCCGCCTTTTCGATCGGTATCGCGCGGCGACTGGGCATGTGCGGCCTCCCGCTGCCCGAAGACGCGGTGGTGCTGGCGAGTTTCGGCGATGCGTCGGCCAATCATTCGACCGCGCAGGGCGCGTTCAATACCGCGGGCTGGTCGGCCTTTCAGGGCACGCCTTTGCCACTTATCTTCCTGTGCGAAGACAATGGCATCGGCATCTCGACACGCACCCCGACGGGGTGGATCGAGGCGCAGTTCCGCCACCGCGCGGGGCTTCATTATATCCAGTGCGACGGCACCGACCTTGTCGCGGCCTACGCGGGCGCAAAACAGGCCGCCGACTTCGCGCGCCGCACGCGCAAGCCGGTGTTTCTCCATATGGGAACGGTGCGGCTCTACGGACATGCCGGGTCGGACGTGCAGGGTGCCTATCTGCCCAAGGCGCTGATCGAAGCCGACGAGGCGCGCGATCCCCTGCTCGCGGGGGCGGCGCTGATGGTCGAACAGGGATGGATGTCCGCCGCCGAAGTCGCCGATGCCTATGAAGAGATCGGCGCAACGCTGGCGCGGCAGGCCGAAGCCGCGATCCGCCGCCCCAAGCTGACCACCGCGGCGGCAGTAATGGAGAGCCTGGTTCCGCCGAAGATCGACCGCCCGCCGGCCAATCGCCCCTCGACCGACGAGCGCGCGGCGCTGTTCGCCGGCGACGCGAACCAGATGGACAAGCCGATGCATATGGCGCGGCTGCTCTCCTGGGCGCTCGCCGATCTGATGCTCGCTTATCCCGAGATCGTCGTCGCGGGCGAGGATGTCGGGCCGAAGGGCGGCGTCTACAATGTAACCGCCAAGCTGCATCAGCGCTTCGGTTCGGCGCGCGTGATCAACACGCTGCTCGACGAACAGGCGATCCTCGGCCTCGCGATCGGCATGGCGCACAACGGCTTCGTGCCGATGCCCGAAATCCAGTTCCTCGCCTATGTCCACAATGCCGAGGATCAGATCCGCGGCGAGGCGGCGACCCTGAGCTTCTTTTCGAACGGCCAGTATACCAACCCGATGGTGATCCGGATCGCCGGGCTCGGCTATCAGAAGGGGTTCGGCGGCCACTTCCACAACGACAACAGCCTGGCGGTGTTCCGCGACATTCCCGGCGTAATCCTGGCGGTGCCGTCGAACGGGCGCGACGCCGTGCAGATGCTGCGCGAATGCGTGCGGCTGGCGCGCGAGGAGCAGCGCGTCGTCGTCTTCGTCGAACCGATCGCGCTCTATATGACGCGCGACCTGCACGAAGAGGGCGATGGCCTGTGGACGAGCGCCTATGAAGCGCCCGGCGAAGGGACGCCGATCCGGCTGGGCGACGTCGGCGTGCATGGCGATGGGACCGATCTGGCGATCGTGACCTATGGCAATGGCACTTATCTCTCGCGGCAGGCCGAAAAGCTGCTCGCCGCCGACGGCGTCAAGGCGCGCGTGATCGACCTGCGCTGGCTCGGTCCGGTCGATGCCGACAAGCTCGTTGCCGCGGTCGGCGAGGCGAAACGCGTCCTGATCGTCGACGAATGCCGCATCACCGGTTCGCAAAGCGAGGCGCTGATGGCGCTGTTAACCGAGCGCACGCCGGAGAAGAAGCTGGCGCGCATTGCCGCCGAGGACAGCTTCATCCCACTGGGCAAGGCGGCAACGGTGACGCTGCCGAGCCGCGATTCGATTTACGCCGCCGCGAAGGAGCTGCTGGCATGACGGCGGCGAAGAAGACTGCGCTTGTCGTCGCCCCCGGCCGCGGCACCTATGGCAAGGGCGAGCTTGGCAGCATCGCACGGCTGCACGGCGCGCGCTTCGGCGATATCATCGCTGGTTTCGACGCCCAGCGCCGCGAGCGTGGCCAGCCGACGGTCAGCGAACTCGACGGCGCCGATCGCTTCAGCGTCGCGACGCACATGCGCGGCGATGTCGCGGCCCCGCTGATCTACACCGCGACCCTGCTCGACTGGCTCAGCATCGACCGCGACCGATACGACATTGTCGCGGTCGCGGGCAATTCGATGGGCTGGTACAGCGCGCTCGCGCTTGGCGGCGCGGTGTCGGTCGAGGACGGTTTTCGCATCGCCAACGCCATGGGTCTCAACAGCCAGACGCACGGGCCGGGCGGACAGATATTGGTGCAGATCGTCGATGAAGACTGGCGCCCGGTGCCGGGGCTGCGCGCCAGCCTGCTGGCGCTCGTCGCCGACATCGCCGCGCGCCCGGGTCATGCGCTCGCGCTTTCGATCGACCTTGCCGGCATGCTTGTCTTGGCGGGCAATGAAGAGGGGCTGGCCGCCTTGCTTGCCGAGGCGCCGCCGACGCCGGGCCGCGATCCGCTGCGGCTGGCAGGACATGGCCCCTTTCATACGCCGCTGATGGTCGGCAGCTCGGACAAGGCGAAGGTCGAATTGCCCCCGGCACTGTTCGGCATGCCCGACCTGCCGATGGTCGACGGCCGTGGTCATATCTGGCGGCGCTTTTCCAGCAATCCCTGGGGCATGTGGGACTATACCTTCGGGCATCAGATCCTTGCGCCCTATGATTTTGCGCTGTCGGTGCAGGTTGCGGTCAAGGAATATGCGCCCGACGTGATTATCCTGCCCGGCCCCGGCGATACGCTGGGCGGCGCGATCGCGCAGGCATTGATCGGCATCGAATGGCAGGGGATCGCAGGCAAGGCCGACTTCATGTCGCGTCAGGCGGCGGACCCGATCCTGCTGTCGATGGGCCGCCCGGAACAGCGCGCGCTCGTCACGGGCTAGCCCATCTGTCTGTGGAGGTCCGGCGAAGGGGCCGAGCCGACGGAAGTGGAATATCCTCCGCCGGCCCGGCTGGGATGCGCGGCCAGGTGGGGATGGCACGCGCGGTCGAACGGATCGCCCTTGGGGACCAACACAAGGGCGACGGACCGTTCGAATCTCTTATAGGGGCCAATCTGTCGCGCTGTCCGGAGGCGGGCGGACTTCAAGCTCCGAAATGGACGGGATTGGCGATCCGGCCCCCGCGCGAATTAGACCGAAAAGCGCAGCCGTAGCAGCTCGGCGACGCTCGCCGCGCCCGACTGGCGCATGACATTGGCGCGGTGCACCTCGACGGTGCTCGGACTGACGTCGAGCTGCCGCGCGATCGCCTTGTTGCCGAGCCCCGCCGCTATGGTGCCAGAGGTGCCCGCCGCCGCCGAGCAGGGCTGCCTCGGCCTCGGCTCCGGCGTCAATTCGAAGTCTTCGGGGCGGCGGCGATCAGGCGGCCGGCGCGATGACCGGCAGACGAAGCGTGACGACGGTACCGTGGGGCTCGGCCGGGGCAATCGTCATTCGGCCGCCGTGCATATGCGCGATCGTTTCGACCAGCGACAATCCCAGCCCGGCACCCGATCCGCCGCGTGCGGGGTCGAGCCGGACGAAGCGTCGCGCCGCCTCGGCGATGCGGTCGGAGGGGATGCCGGGACCGTCGTCGATTACCGCGAGGTCGATTGCATCGCCAGCTTCCCGGACTGCGGTCAGCCGGATCTGGGTGCCGCCGGCCGCATATTTCAGGGCATTGTCGATCAGGTTCGACAGCGCGCGGACCAGCATTTCACGGTGCGCGACCACGTCGAGATCGACGGGTGCCGTCACCGCGATCGCAAAACCCTCGTCCTCGGCGAGCGGGCCATAGACTTCGGCCATGTCTTCGAGCAGCGGCGCGAGTGCGAAGCGCGTGAACTGGTCGCGGCCGATCCCGGCCTCTGCGCGGCTGATCTCCAGCGCGGTGTCGAGCAGGCGATGCAGGCTGTCGGCCTCGTCGATCGCACCGGCGAGCGCGGCCGTCGTTTCGGGGTCGCGCGCGCGGCCCAGCGCCTGTTCCAGCTTCGCCTTCATCCGCGCGACCGGCGAACGCAGATCGTGCGCCATCGAATCGGTGAGCATCCGCAGCTCGCCGACCAGCGTTTCGATCCGGTCGAGCATCGCGTTGATCGATACGCCGAGCCGGTCGAAGGCGTCACCGGTCCGGTCGCGCTCCACCCGCGCGTCGAGCCGGCCGCTGACAATTGCGGAGGCGGCGCGCGAAAAGACGTCGATGCGCCGCCCGAGCAGCCAGGCGACGAACGCGGCGACGATTCCGGCGATCGTGATGCCGACCGCGAGGGCGAACAGAAAGGCGGCCTGACTGGCGCGCGCGAGCTGAACCTGCGCCTCGAGCACTTCGCCCGTCAGCAGGGCATAGCCGCCGGGAAGCGGCGTGGTAATCAACCCGATCGGTTCGGCCTCGGCCGCATCCTGCCGGAACAGGCGGATTTCGCGCCACGCTTCATGGTCGGACACTGTCGCCGGCCATTGGCTGAGATTGCCGACGACGCGTGTGCCGTCGGGCGCCTTCAACAGTACGACGAAGTTGCGGTCGTCGCGCCGGGTCAGCCGGTCGCGGATCGCCTGAACCAGCGCTTCGGGCCCTTGCTGGCGCTGGGTCTCGGCAAAATCGTCGCGCGCGACTTCGGCGGCGATGCGCGCGTCGTCGATGATCGTCGCCTGGGTGAAGCGGTGGATGATCGTCAGACCGAGCGCCAGCGCCGCGACCTGCGCGATCACCAGCGCCAGCGTCAGGCGGACGATCGTCGATTGAAAGAAGCCTGCGCGCATCAGGCCGTCAGCTCGCGTCACCGAGCATATAGCCCGCGCCGCGGATCGTATGGACCAGCGGCGTTGCGAACCCGTCGTCGATCTTGCGGCGCAGCCGGCTGACATGAACATCGACGACATTGGTGCCGGGGTCGAAATGATATTCCCAGACCCCCTCCAGCATCATCGTGCGCGTCACCACCTGCTCCTTGTGGCGGAGCAGATATTCGAGCAGGCGAAACTCGCGCGGCTGCAGTTCGATCCGCTTGCCAGCGCGCGTCACGCGGCGGTTGAGCAGGTTCATTTCCAGATCCTCGCAGTACAGTGCCGTTTCGACCTGGGGGCCGTTGCCGGGCTTGGCGAGGAGCAGCTTGAGCCGGGCCAGCAATTCGGAGAAGGCAAAAGGCTTGACCAGATAATCATTGGCGCCCGACGTCAGCCCTTCGACCCGCGCATCGACCGCGCCTAGCGACGACAGGATGATAACCGGCGTCGCGATCTGCGCGGCGCGCATCGCCGCGAGCAGGGCCATGCCGTCCATGCTGGGCAGCATGCGGTCGAGGATGATCGCGTCGTAACTGCCATCGGTTGCATGAAACAGGCCGTCGCGGCCGTCGGCGGCATGATCGACAACGAAGCCTTCGCCGGTCAGGCTCTTGCTGATGAATTCGGCGGTCGTCCGGTCATCTTCGACGAGCAATATTTTCTGCGACATGCACTGTCCCCGGCTGTGGCCCGCGCGTCGCGGGAAGATGCTTATAGCTTGTCCGGATGCCACGGCGAATTCGCAGCGTCACCCCCTTGCGCGCGTCGCGGCGTAGCCGTGCGGCGGCATCGGCCGCCGACGCGATGGGGCGGCCATCGATCCGGTCGATCCGGTCGCCGGCCGCGATGTCGGCTTTCGCGGCCGGCCCGCCGTCCTCGACGCTGGTGACGACGAGCGCGATCGGCTGGTGGCGCCGGACAGGCTCCGCTTCGAAGGTCAATCCCCCCACCTGTCCCCCGCCACGCGAATGCGGCGAGGCATAGAGCCGCGCTGACAGGAAAACGATCCCCGCCAGCAGCAGGATCAACAAGGCCGTCGGCGGCATGGATCGGATGCGCGGCGGGTCCATTGGACCGGCGTAGCAGGCCGCGTCCCACCGCCCGATGGCGAGTAGATGAAACTGCGGTAATCTTGCCCCCGATCAAGCCGTCGCTGCAATGGGCGCGCGGGTATCCTTGCGGACCGGCGCGCGCGAGACGATCTGGTGCACCGCCGCCATCGCCTGCGCAAAGGCCATGCCGCGGGGTCCTGCGATGTAACGCGGCTGCCAATCGGTCGCGAATTTTGCCTTGTAGCTGCGCAAGCCTTCAAAACCATAGAGCATCTCGCCATGGCGAAAGACGAAGGCGGCCCCCTTCGCCCATGCGGGCGCAAGCTTGCGTCCCTCGATGCCCGACAAGGGCGCGATGCCGAGCGTGAACCAGCGATAGCCCGCTTGCTGCGCATGCTGCATCAGGCGAATGAACAGGAAATCCATAACGCCATAGGGGACGTCGTTCACATGGCGCATCAGGTCGACCGACATTTCGGCGCCATTGGGGGTCGCCAATATATTGGCGAAAGCGACGATCCGCCCGTCTATCCGTACCACCGCGCAGGGAAAGCGCGCTATATAGGCGGGATCGAAGCTGCCGAGGCTGAACGCCTTTTCGCGCTGCTTTTTCGCGTGCAGCCAATCGTCCGACACGGCCTTGAGTTCGGCAAGATGCGCTGGAACCTCGGCGGCGGCGATTACGGCGAATTCGGCGCCCTCCTGCACTGCGCGGCGCTCGGCGTGTCGCAGCGTCTTTGCCTGCGGTCCGGCAAGGGTGAAGCGGGCAAGCTCGACGCGTGCTTCTTCGCCATATTTGACGATCGACAGCCCTAGGTCGATTGCCTGGGGCAGACACGCCGCGCTGATCTGATAGAGCAGGATGCGTCCCTGCGCTGCGTCGGCCATCTCGCGCAGCTTCCACAAGAGATCGGCCCAGCGATCCTCTTTGCCCACCGGATCGCCCATCACGATCCAGTTGCCGCCCTGCACCCGGTACATCAGGAAGGCGTCGCCCTCATCGGCGAGCAGGAAGCGCTTGTCGCCGGTATAGGCCAGAAAGGCATCGGTGCTGTCGCTGAGCGCCAGCGCCGTTTGGAGCGCATCGAACCCCACCGGCGTATCGCGCACCGTGCGGGCCGACGGCGCGAATAGCCGCCACAGCGCGAGGCCGGTGATCAGGACTGCGATCCCGAAACTCGCGCGCAGAAAGCGCGGCGCGTCGCCGCGCAAGCTGAATTGCCACCACAGGCTGCTGGTATAATCGACATGCTTGTAAGCAAAGAAACCGACGAAGGCCGACCCCAGGATCGCGATCAGCGCCGCCACGATCCAGCCGGTCGACAGCGGTGCGTCGATCAGCGAAGTCTTGCGGTAAAAGGCGGGGCGGCTCCATTGCAGCGCGGCGCAGATGGCAAGGAGGATCGCTGCCTCCTCATAATCGAACCCCTTGGTCAGCGAAAAGATCGCCGCGGCGAGCAGCAGCGCGCGCGTCGCGACGAAGGCCCCGTTGAGGCGGCGCAGAAGACCGGGCGCGAGAAAGAGCAGCAGCGTGCCCGACAGGCTGGCTGCGATATGCGATGCTTCGACGAAGGGCAGCGGCAGGATATGCCGCAAATCGTGCATCCGCCCCGCTTCGGCGGGGGTCGACCCCGACAGGAGCAGGATCAGGCCACCGGCGAAGACGAGTGCGGCGAACAGCGGGGGTGCCAGTTCGCGGAGCAGCGATTCGCCCGCCGCGGCGAACTGGCGCGCCGGGGCGTGCCACGCCTTGCTTTCGTGCCAGGCAAGCAGCAGCGCTGCGACCAGCAGCGGCAGCAGATAATAAATGACGCGATAGGCGAGCAGCGCGGCAAGGAGCTGCGCCTTGTCGCCAGGGACCATCGCGATCACTACCGCCTCGAACACGCCGAGCCCGCCGGGCACATGGCTGATCAGCGCCGCGATGATCGCGAAGGCATAGCCAAGGAAAAAGGCGGGGTAGGCGGCGGGGTCGGGCGCTGGCAGCAGCACGAACAGCGCCGCGCTGGCCGCAGCCAGATCGAGCGCGGCGACGAGCGTCATCGACGCACTTGTCTTCAGGTCCGGGATCGGGGTGCGCCATCCGCCGATGTCGAGCGCGGTCAGCCCGAAATGGCGGAGCAGCAGCGGGATGAGGCACAGGGTCGCGACGACCATCCCGCCGAGATGCAGCCAGTGCAGCGACAGGCCGATGTCGAAAATCGGCAGCAACTGGGTACTCGCCATGGCCGCCAGACCCGCGAGCAGAACGACGCCGTTCCAGAAGCTCAGGCTGGCAAGCGCGATCACGCTCCCGACCTCTCCGCCGCTGAGACCCGCGGCGCGGTAGACGCGGTAGCGCGCCGAGCCGCCGGTCAGGAGGGCCAGGCCCAGATTGTGACTGAGCGTGTAGCTTGTGAAGGAGGCGAGGGCGGCCGTGCGCCAGGGCAATTTGCGGCCGATGACGCGCAATGCGCCGGTATCGTAAAAGGTGAGAAGCAGATAGCTGGTCGCGGTCAGCAGCAGCGCGAATCCGATCTGCGCGTTGGACACCGCGCGAAAGGCCTCTCGAATCGCGTGCGGGCGCACCGAATGCAGCAAATGATAGAGCGCGGTGAAACCGAGCGCCGCGACGATCAGCGCCGCTGCGATCGACAGCGTCCGGCGATGCCGCGAGGTCCAGGATTGTACGCCCCCGAAAACCGTCATCGACGCGTCCACTCCTGATGCTTGCAGATCAGCCCGCCCAGGATGCAACCCGAAATTCGCAAGCTGTTCGGGGTCCTTACCTCGATCGTCGAATAAAAGCGACGACCCTGGTCGGGCACATAGACCTGCCCGGTCCAGCGCCCCGCACCCGTCGCGCGATAGTCGCTGAGCAATTCGGTGCCGATCAATGCGGTGACACCGGCGTCGCGCGCGTCGGAGAGCGCGGTGGGGCTCGCCCAGACAATATTGCCGCACAGCATTGCACCGCAATTGCGCGTGCGCACCAAAATGGTGCCTTTGGGATTTTGCCAGACGCCGAGGGGGCTGGCCGCGGGCTGCGCGGCAGGAATGCCGGTCGCGGCGCCGAGCAGCAGGGCGATCGCCAGAGCCTTCATATCAGTTCCTCCGGGGGGACGGTGCGCGCATCCGGTCGGTCGCGTGCGCAATGGCAGGATAGATTGCGGCTTCGAGCGCCGCGTCGGCGGATTGCAGCTTGTGGCCGCCTGGCAAGGCGATCTTGCGTACGCCGGGCAAGGTCAGTTCGGGGCACAGGCTGTCACTTTCCTTGGTGCCCCAGATGCAGGTGAGCGGCACCCAGTCGAGCTGCGATGCGGTCGGCAAGGCGAGCTGGTCGGGGATTTCGAGACCGGCGAGTTCGATCGGCGAGGCGCGGAAGATGATGTCATGACCGGGAACGATCAGGATGACGGCGCCGATCGGTGTCCGGTCGGCCGCGGGCATCGCAGCGAGGCCGGCGTGCAACATGTCGGCACCGAAGGATTGTCCGATCAGGACAACGCGGCGCGTGCGGCCGAGCCGCATCGCCCGCGCCATCGCATTCTCGATCAGCGTCGCCGCTTCCTGCGGCGTGCGGCGCGGCGAGAAATAGGCGAGCGAATTGACCGTCACCACCGCATAGCCGCGGCGATTGATCCGCCGCGACACCGGCGGGGTCATGCCGATCTTGTTCCCCATATCGCCCGACAACATCACGATCGCGGGCCGATCCGGCCCGGCCGCAGCCGATGCCAGATCGCGATAGAGCGGTCCGTGATAATAGCCCGCCCAGACATAGAAATCGCCGAGCGCGAGCAGCGCAAGCAGCAGGCCGGCGAGCGCCAGCCGGACGCCGCGCGGGATGCTGCGGCGGCGCGCGGCCGGCGCGGCGGGTTCTGCGATCGGTGCCGTGTCGGCGTGCGCAGTCACGGGGATTCTCCCATCGAGCATGGTCCCGATATGCACCCGACCGGCCGTCCGGATGCTGGCGCGCAAATTACCATATTGTCATGTCGCGGCCATCACCCCGTCGGCCTCGCCGGTCTAACAGGGGTTTGTCCAAGGCGGGATCATTCCCTGTCCACCCAGACCCCGCCCTGGACGTCCTGCTTCCCCGCCGACCCCGTCGCGTTGACCAGGGCCGTGCGAGAGGAACATCCGGAGTAATAGAGATGGCACGTTTTGGTTCCCTGATCGGCGTCGGCCTGGCCGCGACGATGATGATCGCCGCCCCGAGTTTTGCAGCAACCACGACGGCGAAGCCCGCGACGGCCGCGGTCAAGCCCGCCGCGAAGCCTTTCAAGCAGGCTGCCGCCAAGCCGAAGGCCGCACCGCAGCGCGTCGCCGCAGCCCGCCCCACCGGCCATATGGTCAAGGCGAAGCAAGCGAACGGCAAGACCGTGACCTATAATTGCAGCCTTCCCGGCAACAAGAACAAGCAGGCTTGCAAGGGCTGACCCCGGCACCCGAAGCCCCGAACAACCTGCTGCTGGCCAGCTCTCGCGCCCCGAGAGCTGGCCTTTCTTGTTCCGGCGAAGCGCGGCGCGCGATCAGCGCGCGATGGCGGCGGTATCGGCAGGGGCGATGGTGCCGCGGAAGCGGTCGAAGCGCGCCGCAATGGTGCGGGCATAAGGCTGCGATCCCTCTTCCAGCACCAGTTCGTCGCCATCCCAGCGGATCAGTCCGCGCTGCGCGACGTCCGCGAGCGCCGGGCGCGCGGCATCGGCCCATGCCGCGGGCAGCGCGGCGCGCCCCTGACACAGGATCGCCTTGATGATCGCGCCGCGCAGGCGGTCTTCATCGGCTACCGCGACGCCGCGCACGGCGGCAAGCCGCCCTTCGCCGATCAGGTCGCGATAGGGGCCGGCGCGCTTTTCATTCTGGACGATCAACCCTCGAAAACGGCTGATCGCGCTCGCCCCGAAGCCGAGGAGGACGGGGGCGTCGTCTTCGGTGAAGCCCTGGAAATTGCGGTTGACGCGCCCCGCCTTGGCCGCCGCGGCAAGCGGATCGCCCGGCAGCACGAAATGATCGAAGCCGACGGGAATGTAGCCCGCCGCGGTCAGCCGTTCGAAACCGTGCGCCGCCTGTTCGAAGCGCAACCGGTCGTCGGGCAGGTCGGTCGCGTCGATGCGTCGTTGCCGCGGCAACATCGCGGGCAGATGGGCATAGCCGAACAGCGCGATCCGGCTGGGAGCGAGGCGGATCGTTTCGTCGAGCGTCGCGTCGAGATCGGCGATGCTCTGCCCCGGCAGCCCGTACATCAGATCGAAATTGATCGCGTCGATCCCGCGCAGGCGCAGCGCCGCGACCGTCGCCTCGATATCGCGGAGCGGCTGGACGCGGCCGATCGCCTGCTGGATGTGCGGGGCAAAGGTCTGAACGCCCAGGCTGACGCGCGTGACGTTCGACGCGGCGAAGACAAGCGCCCATTCGGTCGTGAAGCCGCGCGGATCGATCTCGATCGATATTTCGGGCCGGCTGACGTCGAAGACGGTCAGCAGGCGGTCGAGGATGCGGACGAATTCAACGGGCGCGACCGCATTGGGGCTGCCGCCGCCAAAAGCGATATGCTGGACGCGCGCGCGGCCGCCGATCCGTTTCGCCACCATCGCGATTTCGGCGCGTAGCGCGACGAGATAGTCGGCGAGCCGCTGCTTGCGGCCCGCGGCCCCGGTATTGCAGCCGCAATACCAGCAAATCTGTTCGCAAAAGGGGATATGGGCATAGAGCGAAAGCGGCGTGGCCGGCTCGATCGCATCAAGCGCCCGCGCATAATCGGCTTCGCCCACCGCGTCGCCGAATTCCACCGCGGTGGGATAGCTGGTGTAGCGCGGCACGGGCTTTGCGAGCAGCTCAGGATAATAGGTCCACATGGCCATGGTCCTACGGGCGGGCGGTCTTTGCCGCATTGACCAAGGTCAAAGCGGCGGCGGCCATGTCAGCAACAACCCTTTTTGTCGTCGGTCGGCTTGCTGCGCCGCTCGGTCACGGCATGGCAGGGCTTCGAACAGGGGTGGTCGCCGGGCTTGTCCGGGGCGCCGGGAATGACGAGCAGATGCGTCCCGCCGCCGCATGCGGGAAGCAGCAAGATCTGCGCATCGCTGGCAAGCGGCGCGAAGGCGAGTCCGGTGGCGGCGGCGAGCGAGGCGAGCGGGCGCAGGATCATGGCACGGCATCCTCTCCATCCTCGACGAAGATGCGCAATGCGGCGCCGTCGAGATCGTCGAACTGGCCGTGGCGCAGCGACCAGAAGAAGGCCGCAAGACCGAGCAGTCCCAGCCCGAGCGCGATCGGGATCAGGAAAAGCAGGCCGTTCACCGGATCGCCGCCTTCAGGCGCAGCGCGTTGCCCACCACGATCAGCGACGAACCCGACATCGCGATGGCCGCGATCAACGGGGTTACGTGGCCGAAGATGGCGAGCGGCACCGCGATGATATTATAGCCGATGGCGAGCGCGAAATTCTGCTTCACGATCCGCTGCGTCCGGCGCGCCATGCGCACCGTCTGCACCACCGGCATCAGCCGGTCGCCGAGGAAGATGCAGTCGGCGGCATTCTTGCCCGCGTCGCTTGCCGATCCCGGCGCCATAGAGGCATAGCCGGCGGCCAGCGCCGGGCCGTCGTTGAGGCCGTCGCCGATCATAAGCACCCGGTGTCCGGCGCCCGCATGACGGGCGATCGCGGCGAGCTTGTCCTGCGGCGTCATGCCGGTCTGGGCGGTGATGCCGAGTTCGCGGGCGACGGGTGCCACCGCCTCGGCCCGATCGCCCGACAGGATCGTCGCGTCGATTCCCTCGGCCGCCAGCGCGTCGATTGCGGCGCGTGCGTCGGGGCGAAGCTGGTCGGCGAAGCGGATCGTCGCGAGCGGATCGCCGTCGATGGCGAGTTCGGTGGCCAGCGCGGTGCCCGCCGCGGGGCTTTGCGGGCGCCCGAGCGTGACCTTGTGACCATGCCAGTCCGCCTCGATCCCGAAACCCGGCGTTTCGCGTATAGTCTGGACCGCTTCGGGTACCACGCCGAGCGCCGACAGACCGCGCGTCAGCGCTTCGCTGAGCGGGTGGCGACTGGCCTGCGCCAACGCGAGGAGCAGCGGGCGATGGGCGGGATCGACGGCGTCGAGATCGGTGGCGACCGGCCGGCCGAGCGTCAGCGTCCCCGTCTTGTCGATCAGCGCCCGGTCGACCTCGGCCATGCGTTCGAGCGCCGAGCCGTCCTTGATCAGCACACCGACCCGCATCAGCGCCCCCGCTGCGACGATCTGCGCCGCCGGAACCGCAAGGCCGAGTGCGCAGGGGCAGGTGATGATGAGCACCGCGACCGCGATCAGGAGGCTATGATGCCAGCCTGCGCCCGCGATCATCCAGCCCGTGAATGCGAGCAGCGCGAGCGTGTGGACCGCGGGCGCATAGAAGCGTGCGGCGCGATCGGCGATGCGGACATAGCGCGACTTGCCCTGCGCCGCCTCGCCCATCAGTCGTGCGATATCCGCGATGGCGGTGTCGGCGCCCGCGGCGGTGATCCGGACGCGGATCGGCGCGCCGAGATTGAGCGTGCCCGCGTGGACATGGTCGTCGACATGCACCGCCTGCGGCGCGCTTTCGCCGGTGAGCAGCGACAGGTCGATCTGGGTCGACCCCGCGACGATCACCCCGTCGGCGGCGAGCCGTTCGCCGGCGGCGACCAGCATCACCATGCCCGGCTGAAGCGCGGTCGCATCGACCCAATGGCCGCTGTCTTCACCGCGCAGCACCGTCGCGCCGGTGCCCATGTTGCGGAGCAGGGCGGTAACGCCGCCGCGGGCGCGGTCGCGCATCACGCTGTCGAGCCAACGTCCGCAGAGCAGGAAGAAGAGGAGCATGACGACGCCGTCGAAATAGGCGTGCTGGCCGTGCGTCGCGGTTTCGTAGACGCTGAGCGCGCTGGTGATGACGACGCCGATGCTGATCGGCACGTCCATATTGGTCCCGCCGTGGCGCAGCGCGCGCCATGCCGAGCGGAAGAAGGGGCGCCCCGAATAGGCGACGGTCGGCAGCGCGATCGCCGCCGACAGCCAGTGGAACAGGTCGCGTGTCGCGCCCTCGGCGCCCGACCAGACCGATACCGACAGCAGCATGACGTTCATCATCGCGAAGCCCGCGACGGCCACCGCACGCAGCAATTCGCGGCTGCTCGCCGCTTCGGGATCGCCTTCGCCGGGGGCGTCGCCGATCGGATGCGCCTCGAACCCCAGCAGCGCGAAGGCGCCGACCAGATCGGGCGTCTCGGCGTCGGGGGTGCAGGCGATATGGACGCGCTTTTCGGTGAAGTTGACGCGCGCCGAAGCGATGCGCCGGTCGCGGACCAGCCCTTGTTCAAGCTTCGAGATGCAGCCCGCGCAGCGGATATCGGGAACCGCGAAGTCGCGCTCGACCAGTGGCGAGGCGGTGGCAACGCTCATTGCAGATCGATCTGGTAGCGGGCCTCGTCGGCGCCGTGCCGGACCGAAAGGTCGAGCCGCCAGCGGCCTGCCGGCACCGTTTCGCGCGAGATCAGGCGGCCGTCCGCTGCCGGCGCGAAATGCACCGCGCGCGCCGGCAACTGGCCGAGCGGGTGGCTGAGCGTCGCGGTCGTCGCCAGCCCGCCGAGCGGCTTGCCCTGACTGCGGACGGCGAGTTCGATGTGGCGGTCGGCATCGAGCGTGGCGCTCTTGTCCCAGCCCAGCCGGTCCTGCGCGGCGGCGCGGGCGAGCCATTCGTTGTAGTGCTGGCTCGCGATATAGCTGTTTTCGACCACCGTGCCGCCGAAAGTCGAGAGGGCAAAGCGCGCCATGACGATGTTCACGGTGATGACGACCGCAAAGAAGGCGACGAGGATCGTCGTCATGTGCCAACCGGTGAAGCGGCGCGCCTTGCTCATTGTCCGGGCTCCTGATTGTCGGCCGGCGGCCGGTCGAACTGGATGGTCTCGCTGTCGCCGCGCGGATCGCCGTCGAGGCCGCGCGTCGCGATGGTGAAATCCTGTCGCGCCGCGCCCGCGGCGGGGGCGGCGACGAACAGCTTGACGCGGGTGACGCTGTCGGGTGCGAGCGTCAGCGTGATCCGCTGCGCCGCCTTGTCGCGCGAGCCCTCCTCGGTCCACAGCGCCGCGTCCTTGAGCCCGCTGACCGTCACCTCGACGCCGCGCGGGCGCGTTTCCATATTGCGCAGCTTGAGCGTGTAATTGTTGCGGATATACCCGTCCGAAAGCTGGACGTAGAGCGGACTGCGCTCGTGCTGGACGGCCAGGTCGAGCCGCGTGCGCTGGCCCAGCGTGAACAGCATCGCGGCGCCGATCGCGCACCAGATCGAAAAATAGATGATCGTGCGCGGACGGAACAGCGTCTTGCGCACCGGCCGCGCGGTGCCCCCGGCCTTTTCCGCGGCGGCATCCTCCAGCGTGCAATAGTCGATCAGGCCGCGCGGACGGCCGACCTGCGCCATCACCCCGTCGCAGGCGTCGATGCACAGCGCACAGGTGATGCAGCCGATCTGCGGCCCTTCGCGAATGTCGATGCCGGTGGGGCAGACCGCGACGCATTGGTTGCAATCGATGCAGTCGCCGAAGGCGCCGGGGTGCGCCATCGCCTTCTTGGTGCTGCCGCGCGGTTCGCCGCGCCAGTCCTTGTAGGTCACGAGCAGCGACTTTTCGTCCATCATCGCGGTCTGGATGCGCGGCCAGGGGCACATGTAGATGCACACCTGTTCGCGCATGAAGCCGCCGAGGACGAAGGTTGTCGCGGTCAGCACCGCGACGGTGCCATAGGCGACGGGCGCCGCCTGGCCGGTCCAGAAATCGTGCGTCAGCGTCGGCGCATCGGCGAAATACATGATCCACGCGCCGCCGGTCCAGAAGGCGACGGTCAGGTAGATCGCATATTTGAGCGCGCGCCTGGCGATCTTTTCGGCCGTCCACGGCCCCTGCGCGAGGCGGATCTGCGCGTTGCGGTCGCCATCGACCAGCCGGTCGACATGCTGGAACAGGTCGGTCCACACTGTCTGCGGACAGGCATAGCCGCACCAGGCGCGGCCGACCGCGCTCGTCACCAGAAACAGGCCGATGCCCGCCATGATCAGCAGGCCGGCGACATAATAGAATTCGTGCGGCCAGATTTCGATCTGGAACATGTAGAAGCGCCGGTGCGCGAGGTCGACCAGCACCGCCTGATCGGGCGCATAGGGGCCACGGTCCCAGCGAATCCATGGCGTCGCGTAATAGATCGCCAGCGTCACCGCCATGATCGCCCATTTCAGGCGGCGAAAAGGGCCGTCCACCCGCTTGGGATAGACGCCCTTGCGCGCCGCGTAGAGCGATGCCGTGCCGCCGGTCGGATCGTCAGGGCTGGCCATCGGCTCCCTGTCCTTTCGGGGCGGCTGCGGCGACCGCTGCGGGGGCGGGCGCCTTTTCGCCGCCGCCCAGCGAATAGACATAGGCGGCCAGCATCTTGATCGTCACCGGATCGAGCCGTTCGCCCCAGTGCGGCATCACGCCGTTGCGCGGATGGTTGATCGTCGCGGTCAGGCTGGCGCGATCGCCGCCATAGAGCCAGATGGCGTCGGTCAGCCTGGGGGCGCCGACGCTGCGGCCGCCTTCGCCCCCCACGCCGTGACAGACCGCGCAATTGGCCGAGAAGAGCGCGGCGCCGCGCGCCGACGAGGCGCTGGGTTTTTCCTGGCGGCTGATCACGCGGACATGGCTGACGACATCGGCAATCTGTCGGGCGTCGAGGATGCCGTCGCGGCCGAAGGCGGGCATCTGACTGGTCCGCGTCGCTGCGACGTCGGGATTCCGGATGCCGTTGGTGATCGTATAATGGATAGCGGCAAGGTCGCCGCCCCACAGCCAATCATCGTCGGTCAGGCTGGGATAGAGGTTTTTGACCCCGGCGCCGCCGGCACCATGACATTGGACGCAATGGACGCGAAATGCCGCGCCGCCACCCTGGGTGGCCGCCTGCATCAGGTCGGGTCTGGCGGGCAGTTCGGCGATCGGCGTCGCGGCGATTGCGTCGACGATCGGAGCGCGCCGCCGGGTTTCGGCGGCGAGTTCCTTTTCGAGCTGGCCGCGGCTGCTCCAGCCGAGTGTGCCCTCGGTCGCGCTGCGGATCATCGGCCAGGCGGGATAGAGGATCACATAGACGATCCCCCAGATGATCGTCGCAAAGAGTGACCACAGCCACCACCGCGGCATCGGCGTATCGAGTTCCTCGATGCCATCCCATTCGTGACCGGAGGTGGCTGTGCCCGTCACTTCGTCGATGCGCTTATCTTCGGCCATTGTCGTCTTCCTTGAAGATCATGTTCGCTGCTTCGTCATGGTGGCGGGCGGCTCCCTTGCGGAACGGCCAGGCGATGAAGAGGAGGAACATCGCCACCATGACGATCAAGCCCCAGCTATCGGCGAAATGCCGTATCTCGTCATAGGTCATCGCGCTTTCTCCTGCGCGATGTCGGCGGCGTGCGCCTGTTCCTGCGGCGCCGCCTTGTCGACGTCGACGAGCGTTCCGAGCATCTGGAGGTAGGCGATCAGCGCGTCCATTTCGGTAAGACGCGCGGGATCGCCGTCGAAATCGCGGACCTGTGCCTTGGGATAGCGTTTCTGGAGATCGGCGGCCGACGCGGGATCGACCTGTGCCTTCAAATCCTCGTTGGCCTTGGCGATATCCTCCTTGGTATAGGGAACGCCGACGCGATAGAGCGCGGTCAGGTCGTTGCGCAGATCGTCGGTCCGAAGGTCGTTTTCGGCAAGGAAGGCATAGGGCGGCATGATCGATTCGGGCACGACGCTGCGCGGATCGATCAAGTGCGCGCGATGCCATTCGTCCGAATAGCGGCCGCCGACGCGCGCCAGGTCGGGGCCGGTGCGTTTCGACCCCCATTGGAAGGGATGGTCGTACATGCTTTCCGCCGCCAGGCTGTAGTGGCCATAGCGTTCGACCTCGTCGCGGAAGGGTCGGATCATCTGGCTGTGACAAAGGTAGCAGCCCTCGCGGATATAGATGTTGCGGCCGGCGAGTTCGAGCGGAGTATAGGGCCGCATGCCGTCGACCTTTTCGACGGTATTGTCGATCCAGAACAGCGGCGCGATCTCGACGATGCCGCCGATCGCCACGGCGACGAGCGAAAAAAAGCCAAGCAGGGTGATATTGCGTTCGAGCTTCTTGTGGCTGAAGCGCTTTTCGGTGGATTGGGTGGCCATGGCCTGGAGGCTCCTTATTCGGCGGGAACGGGCGCCAGCGGGCGGTCCGCGGCGGCGTTATAGGGGGTCTCGGTCATCGGCTTCTCTTCGCGGACCTTGCCAGCAATCGTCGCCCAGACGTTGACGATCAGCAGGACAAAGCCGGCGAGATACATCGCCCCGCCGGCAGCGCGGATCAGATACATCGGGTGCATCGCCGCGACGGTTTCGGCAAAGCTGTAGACGAGGTAGCCGTCGGCGCCATATTCGCGCCACATCAGACCCTGCATGATCCCGGCGACCCACATCGAGGCGGCGTAGAAGACGATCCCCAGTGTCGCGAGCCAGAAGTGCCAGTTGACCATGCGCAGCGAATAGAGGCGCGGCCGTCCCCACAGGCGCGGCACCAGATAATAGACTGCGGCAAAGGTGATCATGCCGTTCCAGCCCAGCGCGCCGGCATGGACGTGCGCGATCGTCCATTCTGTATAATGGCTGAGCGAGTTGACCGCCTTGATCGAGAGCATCGGCCCCTCGAAGGTCGCCATGCCATAGAAGGCGAGGGCGATCACCATCATGCGGATGATCGGATCGGTGCGGATCTTGTCCCATGCGCCGTTCAGCGTCATCAGCCCGTTGATCATGCCGCCCCAACTCGGCATCCACAGCACAACCGAAAAGACCATGCCCAGCGTCTGCGCCCAATCGGGCAGCGCGGTATAGTGCAGATGGTGCGGACCCGCCCAGATATAGAGGAAGATCAGCGACCAGAAGTGGATGATCGACAGGCGATAGCTGTAGATCGGCCGTTCGGCCTGCTTGGGGACGAAATAATACATCATCGCAAGGAAGGGTACGGTCAGGAAGAAGGCGACCGCATTGTGCCCGTACCACCATTGCGTCAGCGCATCCTGCACCCCCGCGAAAGCCGAATAGCTTTTTGACCCGAAGATCGTTGCCGGCACCGACAGATTGTTGACGATGTGGAGCATCGCGATGGTGATGATGAAGCTGAGGTAAAACCAGTTGGCGACATAGATATGCGGCTCGCGGCGTTTGACGATCGTGCCGACGAACACGACAAAATAGACGACCCATACGATGGTCAGCCACAGATCGACATACCATTCGGGTTCGGCATATTCGCGCGCTTCGGTGACGCCCATCAGATAGCCGGTGGCTGCGAGCACCAGAAAAAGCTGATAGCCCCAGAAGACGAAGCGGGCGGCGCCCGGAAAGGCGAGCCGCGCGCGGCAGGTGCGCTGGACGACATAGAAGCTGGTCGCGATCAGCGCATTGCCGCCGAAAGCAAAAACCACGCCCGAGGTGTGCAGCGGGCGCAGCCGTCCGAAGGTCGTATATTCAAACCCCAGGTTAAGCGCGGGATAGGCAAGCTGGAGCGCGATATAAAGGCCCGCGATAAGACCCGCGGCGCCCCAGAAGATCGTCGCGATCACCCCCCAGCGGATCGGGTCGTCGTCATAGACGCCTTCGTCCGCGGGCATTTTCAATATGCCGCGCGCGATGCCGTCGAAATCGGCGCGCGAGACGGTGGCCCACAGGACGGCGAGGCAGGCGACCGCGACGATCCCCATATGCACCGCAAAGGGCGCATCGACCGCGAGCGCCGCCATCACGAGCGCGAGAAGGGCGAGGCCCAGCCAGCCGCCCGCTTTCAATACCACACCGTCCATAATGCTTGTCCCTGCTTGGCGCGGTCCCTTCGACCGCACGGCTGGGAACCGCTCATGGACGGGGACGGTGGCCAAAACATTGACCAGGATCAAGCAATTTTTTGCGTTCCATCAATGCGCGGTGCGGCGGGCAAGCGCAGGGAGGCGCTCGTCAACGCAAGGAGTCACGACATGAAGACGCATTATCTCTCCCTCGCCGCTCTGGCCGCCGCGATGGTGGTTCCGGGCCAGGCCCAGGCCAAGGCCGGGGACGTTCAGGTGAAGCTGCTCGCGACCCTCGTCGCGCCCGACGGCAAGATCACCGACGTTAAATATGACGGCCTCAGCCTGCCCGCCGGGACGCAGAGCAAGGCGAACGACAATGTCACGCCGACGATCGCGGTCGAATATTTCGTCACCGACAATGTCTCGCTCGAAACCATTGCCGGCGTGACCCAGCACGACGTCGATGGCGCCGGGGCGCTGGCGGGTGCCGAGCTGGTGTCCGACGTCAAGATCATCCCGGCGACGCTGACGCTGAAATATCATTTCGGCCGCGACGGCGGGATTCAGCCCTATGTCGGCGCCGGCCCGAGCTATTTCTTCTTCATCGACGAAAAGCCGGGCGTGACGACGCGCGGACTGGGCGCGACGCGGCAGAAGATCAACGACAAGTTCGGCGCCGCGGTGCAGGCCGGGATCGATATTCCCGTGAATGACAAGGGGCTGGCGGTCTCGTTCGATGCGAAGCGCTATTTCCTGCGTCCGACCGCGACCTGGTATGCGGGTACGACCGAAGTGCTGCAAACCAAGCACAAGCTCGACCCGTGGGTGATCAGCGCGGGGGTGGCGTTCCGCTTCTGAAGCGGCGCGCGGCGCTGATCGGCGACATGTCCCCGCCGGGTGGTGGGGGTGTGTCGCCGACGCCGCCGGCTATCCCGCCATCGCTTCCATCGCGTCGCGATCGGTAATCACGATCTCGCGGCGCGAGGGGAGGTCCAGAAGACCGTCGGAGCGCATCCGGGTGAGCTGACGGCTCGTCGTTTCGATCGTCAGCCCCAATATGTCGGCGATTTGCTGGCGTCCGAAGGGTAACTCGAAACCGTTACGCGTGCCGCCGACCTGGCATCCCTGCCCCGAAAGCCGTTCGGACATTTCGAGGAGGAAGGAGGCGACCTTTTCCGACGCCGATTTGCGACCGAGCAGCATCATCCAGTGCCGCGCCCGGTCGAGTTCGTCGAGCGTGCGGCGCAAGAGCTTCTGTTGCAGGTCGGGATGGTTGCCTGCAAATTCGTCGAAGGCGTTGCGGTTGAAAATGCAGACTTCGGCATCGGTCATCGCGGTGACGCTGTACGGGCTTTCCTTGCCGAACGGGCGGCCGATGAAATCCGACGGAAAAACGATGCCGACGATCTGCTCGCGCCCGTCGGCGGTCGCGACGACCAGTTTAAGTACGCCTTCGAGGACATTGGCGACCACCGGTGCGTCGTCGCCTTCCCAGAGCAGCGTCTGGCCCGCCTTGACGCGCTGCTTGCGCCCCATCTTGCCGAGCAGCAACAGCTCCTCGGGATTGAGGCTCGCACAGATCGCGCGGTTTCGCACGACGCAGGATGCACAGTCGGTCACGCCGTTCGCCTAGCCGAATGCGCGGCATTTGGAAATAGCGAGAGCTTCCGCTCTGGCGGGATGAGGCGCCGTCGCGGAATCCCGGAAATTCGCGCCTCGGGCGTGCCGGTGACGCAGGATGATACGCCTATCGCGCCCCTCGTAACTTGATTTCGAATCATGATCCTCTATGCCCTTTTGTGTGCAGGGTGACCCAGACAATTACATCAGTCTCCTTTCGGCCGCGCAAATCGAAACGCTGCGGCTGGTTTTTGAGCACAAAAATTCCAAAGAGATTGCTCGCATTATGGATGTATCCCCGCACACGGTTGATGAGCGTGTGCGGCGCGCTTTGAAAAAACTCAATGCATCCAACAGGATAGAGGCTGCGACGATTTTGGCACGTAACGGTGTATTCGACCAAGTTACTCCCTATCAGCCATTGAGATATCAATTGATCAGCCTAGGCGACGAGGCGCCCGCCGATGAAGCCGGTGTGGGGCGCAGTTCGATCCGGCGGCTTTTCGATATCGGTTCGCCATTTCCTACCGCGTCCCAGCCGGCCAACCGGCACGGGTTGATGGAAAGGATTATCTGGCCAATCCTGATCGCATTTGCGACCATTTTGGCTTTTTCCGCCCTCTATTCGATCCTTGTCGGTCTTGGTCGTGTGTTGACCTGAATGCTGCGGGGGGGATTCCGTCGGCATTCGTATACAAGGACCAGGATTATGCTGAATGAACGCATGTCTGCCGCCAAGAAGATCGCCTCGGACCTCCATCAGGCCGAAGATGCGATCGACGATACGATGATCAGCATCGCGCGTCTCGCCGCGACGCTGCCCACCGCACGGCGCGATACCAATATGTCGGCGATCGTCGGCCAGGAAGCGATGGCCAAGGTTGCGCAGGCGCTTGCCGCGGCCGGCGAAGTCCGTCAGCTGCTGACCGACGCGCATCTCGCGCTCAGCGTCACGCAAAAGCAGGTCGGTCTCGGCACGCGCATGTTCGGTGCAGGCGTCAAGCCGCCGGCGGCAACGCTGGTCGAGGATGGCAGCAACGATCACGGCGATCCCGCGGTGGCGCATCTGCCGCTCGCCAAAGCGTCGTAAGTTCAAGAGCGGGGGTGGACGAACCACATGTGGACCGTAGCGGGCTATTATGCGGTTCTGCTGACCACGGTGGCCGTCGCGATGTGGCGCGGCGGTCCCCTCGAGCGCTGGGCCGCCTATACGGCCCTGCTCGCGTCGGTGTGCACCACCCTCCTCGCACCCAATCCGGATTGGTCGCATATTGAATATAATATCTTTGCGATAGACCTGGTCGCGCTCGCGAGCTTTTGGTTCATCGCATTGAAAACGCAGCGTTTCTGGCCCTATTGGATCACGGGATGGCAGTTGATCGCCATTTTCGGCCATGTCCAGAAGCTGATGTTTTCGGAGATATTGGCGCGTCCCTACGCGCTGCTTTCAATGTATATCTCTTACCCGATCTTGTTCGTCATTCTGTACGCATCGGGTTCGACCAGGCGGAGGGGTGGTGTCGGAGTGTAGCGCCTGAAGGCGCACCAGGGGTCCCATCACATGCAGCAATTTTCCAACCAAGAAATTGCCGATCTGAAATCGCGTATCGACGAAATTCACGAGCTGCTCGCCGCGCGCGGCGGCGACGAGTCGGCGGCGCCGGTCCGCGTCGAGCTCGAACCGCGCAGCGACGTGGCGGCGCCGCGGCTGGTCGACCAATTGTCGTTCAGTATCCAGGCCCGCCGTATGCGGCGCCATCATTTCGGCAGCGCGCAGATGTCGGGCCCGACGTGGGACATGATGCTCGACCTGATGCTGGCCAATGCCAATGGCCGTATCCTGAGCGCGAGTGACCTCGCGACGGGGGCCGGCGTGCCGTTGTCGTCGGGGCTGCGGATGATCGCCTCGCTCGAGGCGATGGGGCTCGTCAAACGGTCGATCGACGAACGCGACCGCCGCCGGACCATCGTCCGCCTGACCGATGCGGGGACCGAGCGGATGGCCAGCTATTTCGAGAAAGTCGGCCTGGCGTTGCGGAGCAATCGCGCAGGTTGACCGGCGCGGCCGGATGCGGCTTCTGCTGGTCGCCGCCGCATCCGGCCGTTCGCGTCATTCGGTCATTTCGCGCATCATGCGGTCGATCCTGGCCATCGCGTCGCGCTTGATCTGGCAGACCCGCGCCGCGCTGACGTCGAGCGTCAGCCCGATTTCCTGCAGATTGAGCTCTTCGAAGAAATAGAGCTGCAGGACCATCTGTTCGCGGTCCGACAGGCGCCCGATGCAGGCGCGCAGCGCGTCGAGCATTCCTTCCTGTTCGAGCAGCTCGCCGGCGCCGAGCCGGTCGTCGGCGAACAGGAAATCGCCTTCGTTCATCATTTCGTCGAGCGAGGTCGAGCGGCCGTGCGTCGCGCTGCGTTCGAACTCGAAATATTCCTCGGCACCCATCCCCATCGCTTTGGCCATTTCGGCGGCGCCCGGCGCCCGCATCAGCTGTTGTTCGAGCGCGGCGCGCGTCGCCGCGAGCCGCTTGGCGGCCGCCATCGCGGCGCGCCCGACATCGGCCTCGCGCCGCTGCTGGTCGATCATTGCGCCGCGAATCCGCGTGGATGCATAGGTGGTGAAGGCGAAGCCGCGCTCTTCATAGGTACGGCTCGCTTCGATCAGCGCGATCAGCCCGACTTGGATCAGATCCTCAAGATCGCTCGTCCGCGACACGCGCGAATGAACCTGCCAGGCGATCTTGCGCACGAGCGGCGCATGTTCGGCGATCAGCGCCTCGACATTCTCGCCATAGCCTTGCGGCCGCAGGGCGTGCGCGGTCTTTCCCGCAAATTGCTCGGCGGGCTCAATTTTCATGGGGCTCGTCCTTCTGATAGGCTTCTTCGCCGCTGGTCAGCCGCGGTTGATCGGCACCGATCGTCGCGACGATTTCGGTTGCCTTGGTCGCCGGGATTTCGAGGTAGGAGATCACCGCAACATCGGGGAATGTCGCGCGCACCAGCCGCGACAGCGCCGGGCGACAGATGGGGGAGGCGACGAGCGCGAAGCTACGCGTCTGGAGCAGCAGCGGCTCGACCGCCTGGCCGATCTGTTCGACGATCTTCATCGCCATGCCATGTTCGAACGGCCATTCGGCGCCCGGATTTGCGCGCACCGCCTGATTGAGCAGCACTTCGATATCGGGGGTGAAGGTCACGACAGGCAGCGGCATGCGGCTCGGCACGATCGTCTGGACGATCAGCGCGCCGATGCGCTGGCGCACCGCTTCGATCAGGTCGCCATCGCCGAGCTGCTGGCCGACGAGCGCGACCATAGCCTCCGCAATCTTGCGGAAGTCGCGCAGCGGCACGCGCTCGATGAGCAGCGCCTTGCACAGCGCGGCGACGCGCGGCAGCGCATAGCCCTGGGGGCTGAGGTTCGCCGCAAGCTGCGGATAATGGGTCTTGAGATTGTCGATCAGCGACTGGGCATCGTCGATGCCGAACAGTTCGGCGGCCGAAGCGATGATGCTGTTGTTGAGGTGCGTCGCGACGACCGTGGCGGGATCGACGACGGTATAGCCCGCCGCGATCGCGTCATTCTGCGCGCTTTTGGGAATCCACAGCGCGTCGAGGCCGAAGGTCGGATCCTTGCAGGGGCGGCCCGTCACCTTGGTCACCAGTTCGCCCGAATCGAGCGCGAGCATTTCGTTCGGGAAGACCTCGTCCTCGCCGACGATCACCCCGGCGATCGAGATGCGATAGACGTTGCCGGGCAGCGACAGGTCGTCGGCGACCTTAACCGGCGGCACGACGAAGCCGAGTTCCTTCGACAACTGGCGCCGGATACCGGTGATCCGCGTCATCAGCGGCGCGCCCTTGCGTTCGTCGACCAAGCTGACGAGTGCATAGCCGATTTCGAGCTGGCACGGGCCGATGTCGCTGACATCCGCCCACTCGATATGATGAGGGTCGGGCGCCGGGGCCGCGGGTTCGGACTGGGCAGCGACTTCGGCCGCTGCGCGCCGGAGTTGCCAGCCGATGGTGAAGGCCAGCGCCGCAGCAGGCAGGATCAGCATCTGCGGCATTGCGGGGACAAGGCCGAGGATGAACAGGATACCGCCGACCGCCATCCATACATGGGGGGAAGCGAACTGGCTGCCGATCTGGCCCGACAGGTTGTGGGGCGACGACACGCGCGTGACGATGGCGGCGGCCGCGATCGAGAGCAGCAACGCCGGAATCTGGGCGACGAGCGCGTCGCCGATCGCCAGCGTGACATAGGTGCTGCCCGCCTGCGAGAAGGACAGGCCGTGGCTGAACATGCCCAGGATCAGGCCGCCGACGATATTGACGAACAGGATGAGCAGGCCGGCGACCGCGTCGCCCTTCACGAATTTCGACGCACCGTCCATCGAGCCGTAGAAATCGGCCTCGGTAGCGACTTCCTGACGCCGCGCCTTGGCTTCGTCGGGGGTCAGCAGGCCGGCGTTGAGATCGGCGTCGATCGCCATCTGCTTGCCAGGCAGGGCGTCGAGGGTGAAGCGCGCCGACACTTCGGACACGCGCCCTGCGCCCTTGGTGATGACGACAAGGTTGATGATCATCAGCACGCCGAAGACGAACAGGCCGACGACATAGTCGCCGCCGATCAGCACCTGGCCGAACGCTTCGATCACATGGCCCGCCGCTGACGTGCCTTCGTGGCCGTGGACCAGCACGACGCGCGTCGAGGCGACGTTGAGGGCGAGACGGAACAGCGTCGCGAGCAGCAAGACGGTCGGAAAGGCGGAAAAATCGAGCGGCTTCGACGCAGACAGCGCGACCATCAGGATCGCGAGGCTGATCATGATATTGCCGATGAAGCTGATGTCGAGGATGATCGGCGTGACCGGGATCACCATCAACGCGACGAGAATCAGCATCGCCGCGGGCAGTGCCGCGGCAGTCGCGAAGCGCGCCGCATTGCGGACGTCGAGCCCGGTCATGCGGTGTCTCCCGACAGCGAAGCGAGCCGCTGATAGGCACTGGCGGCAAAGTCCATCGACAATTTCCTGGGCATGGGTTGAATATCCATCATCGGTAGCGGCGGCCGTCCGGCGGCTTCGCCCGAAAAACTGGTTGCGGCGCTGCGCCATGTCGAAACGGGCGCTGCCGCGGCGGGCAGCGGTGCCCCGCCGCCGGCGTCGAGCTTGGCGCGGAACAGATGGCGGATCTCGCCGACGCTGCGCATGCTGCCGTCGGGCGCATAAAAGATCGGACGGTTTGCCGCAGCGGCTTCGGGCAACAGCGTGGCGCCCGGCTGGTCGGGGTTCGCGTCGAGCGCGGTCAGAAAGCGCGCGGCCCCCGCGCTGCCAAGGAAATGCGCGAGGTAGAGATCGACCGGTTCGGCGGTGCGGCCCATCCGGCTTTCGAGGAACTCGCGATTATCGGCGGTCAGCGCCGCCGCCATGTTCGATGCGGCAAAGGGATCGTCGCGCAGCGCCATGATCTGGTTGCGCAGCGCCGGATCGCTGACCGACAGGCGGCCCGCGCCATCGCGGCGGATCGCGTCGGCCGCCCAGGCGAGCCCGTGATTGGCGCCGTGGCGTTCGAGCGTTGCGAGCCAGGTCTGATTGGTGAACTGATAGAGGCCGCGCGCCGACGAGGTTGCGGCCTTGGCGCCGGGATTGAAGCGGCTTTCGACGCGGGCGACATCGACCAGATAGTCGAAATCGACCCCCGTGCGCGCCGACGCCGTCTGCACCGCATCCATGACGGGTGCGGCGATCCGGTTCGCTGCCTGGGGGTTGTTGATTGCGTTCATTGCCTCTGTTCCGCTGTTTCAGCAGGAGAGAAGCAATCATCGTGCCATTTCCGGGAAAGCCCCCGAAAATCTTGCTTATCAATAGGTTAAAGCGGGGCCTCTGGGTTGCGTGCCGCGGATTGCATGGTTCATGTCAATCCTCTGACGCGTCCAGTTCTTCAGGACATTGATACGGATCGCGGCCGCTTCGAGCTGGCCCAGCGTCTTGCCGATCAGCGCCCGTGCCTGCATTTCGCTGCCCGCCGGAACGCCGGCGCCGCGAAACAGGATGACCGCCGTCGCCAGATCCTCGGTCGCCGACACGATCGCCCCGGCATCATGCCCGTCGAGCGCGCCGACGAGCAAATCGAGCTTGGCCTGAACTTCGTGCATCTGTTCGATCATCACGAATTGCCGCCCGTGCTGTGGAAAAGCGCCATCGACTTGGCGATCGCGACGGGATCGACGCTATATTCGCCGCTCGCAATGGCGGCGCGCAGCGATGCGATACGGGCATAGTCCACCGGCGGCTCCTGCGCGGCCATTTCGTTGGCAAGGCTGATCAGCCGCGCGACGGGCACCGCCGTCGGAGCGGGCTGGGCCGTCGTGCGCGGATTCGCCGAAGCGATGGAACCGCTTGCCGTCCTGCGCACGGGTGTCGCTCGCGTGACACCGCCGACCTGCAGGACGAGTTTGTCGTCACCTGCCATCTTAGCCTCCATCATGCACCGTCGGAAAATCGACGGCACTGCTTCAGAGCCTTTAACGGCGGGTGGGGCGGCGCTTTAAGGGGCGGGTTGCCAAAAAATTAAAAAAAGAGGCCCGGCGGCGTCGAAAAATCGACAACCACCGGGCCAGTGGGGCTTAACTGATTGAAAATCAGTCCTGAAGGCTCGCGCGGCCCGGACCGGTGACGGTGGCGCTGATCATGTTTTTCGCGTCATTGCCGCGCAGGGCAATCGTTTCGCCGACGCGGCCGTCTTCGGTCGCGATGGCGTTGTAGCTTACCGAAAAGCTGTCGGTGTCGATCGAGACGCGGACATTGTCGCCGCGGCGGATGACCGGCGCGGCGGCCGGGGCGGAGCGGGCGAAGACGGCGGAGGTCGCCGCGCCCGCCTGCGCCGCCATCGGCACCCGCAAGCGCCAGCCAAGCGATTCGCAGCGCACAGCGAGCGTCTGGCTGTCGATCGCGGTGATCGATGCCTGTTCGGGGCAGCGCGCCAGCTTGATGCGCCGGTCGATCGGTGTCGCGGTACGCCCCATCGCATTTGCGACCATCGCGGTCAGCGTGTCGATGGTCTGCCAATCCTCGGTCGCCTGCTGCGCGGTTGCGGCGGGCGCCATCGCGATGCCGGCGGCGAGGGCAGCGATCGTCCTGCGATACATGACCCAATCTCCTTTGCTGGTCCTTTGTCGCCGGTCACGGTGCAGGATGCGTGCCAATCGCGGGCAACCGCCGAATTTGCGGCCTGCGCACCCATTGCCGTCAATCTTTTGACGAGCGCCTGGCGGGCCTGGCCTGCTCCCGCCGCCACGTTGCCCCAGAGCACTGAAAAACAAGCGATAATGCAATTTGGCACGGCGATTGCATCATGCCTTGGTGATTCATCGCGCCCCTGCGCCGGACCGCCGGCAGCGAGGCGGGGCGACGGATCGAAGCCCGCCACTTGATGGCGGCAAGCGAAGGCCCGCTACCGAAAGGTGGCTTGCGAAGGAAAGTGATGATGGCATCCGAGAAGCTCTTTGGCCTGCATGCGACAGCGCTCCAGCTGCGCAGCCAGCGCATGATGATGCTCGCGTCGAACATCGCCAACGCCGCGACCCCCAATTACAAGGCGCGCGACCTTGATTTTACCAAGGCGCTCGATCTGGCCCAGCAGGGCGCATCGACCGACGGCGCGATCGAAGGCGCCATCGCCTACCGCGTGCCGGTGCAGGCCTCGCTCGACGGAAACACCGTCGAAATGGCGACTGAACAGACCGCCTTTGCCGAAAACGCGCTCGCCTACCGCTCGAGCCTGTCCTTTCTGCAGGGCCGGATCGGCACGTTGACGCGCGCGCTGAAGGGCGAATGACGATGAGCGCGCTCTCGATCTTCGACATCAGCGGCCGCGCCATGTCGGCGCAGCTAGTCCGCCTCAACACAACGGCATCGAACCTGGCCAACGCCGGCACGGTCGCGGGCAGCGAAAAGGAAGCCTTCCGTTCGCTGAAGCCCGTGTTCCGCACCGTCATGGACGGCGCGGGGCGCGCGACCGTCGCGGTCGACCAGGTGACGGTCAGCAAAATGGCCCCGTCGAAACGGCACGACCCGTCGAACCCGCTCGCCGACAAGGACGGCAACGTCTGGGAGGCCGCGGTCGATAGCGCCGCCGAACTGGTCGAGATGGTCGAGACGGCTCGCCAGTATCAGAACAACGTCCAGGTCCTCGAAACCGCAAAGGGCCTGATCAACGAAACGCTGCGGTTGGGACAATAAGCCATGACGACCACCTCTGCCGTTAACGGAAGCAATATCACGGTGGTGCCGAAGAACAGCGGCACCCAGCTCGGCCAGCAGGATTTCCTGCGGCTGATGACCGCTCAGCTGTCGCAGCAGGACCCGTTCAACCCCGTCGACAACCAGCAGATGGTTGCGCAGATGGCGCAATTCTCGAGCCTGGCCGGCGTCACCGAAACCAACACGACGCTGAAGACGATCTCGGACCAGCTCACGGCGCAGACCGCGCTGCTTCAGGACATCAAGACCGCTCAGGACGCCGCCGCGGCGGCCGCCGCAGCCACTCAATCGACCACGCAGGAAGGATAAGTCCATGTCATTCTATACTTCGCTTTCGGGCCTCAAGGGTGCCCAGACCGACATGTCGGTCATCTCGAACAATATCGCCAACGCCAGCTCGACGGGCTTCAAGCGCAGCCGCGCCCAGTTCGGCGATCTGTTCGCCTCGTCGCCGACCCAGTCGACGCGCATGGTCGCAGGTCAGGGCCAGCGCCTGAACGGCATCATCCAGCAGTTCACGCAGGGTACGCTCGAGGCGAGCGAAAAGACGCTCGATCTCGCGATCGCGGGCGAAGGCATGTTCGTCGTCAAGGGCGAGCCGCCGCGCGAGCAGGTGACCTACACCCGCAACGGCGCCTTCACCCCGACTGATGACGGCCATATCGTGGACACCACCGGCCAGAAGCTGCAGCTGCTCCCGGTAGATGCGTCGGGCAATGTCACCGACCGCACGCTTGCCGGCATGACCGACTTCGTGCTCCCCGCGGGCGCGCCGTCGGATCCGACCTCGGCGCTGGTCAATGTGTCGGTCGGCCTCGACGGCCTTGTGACCGCGACCTTCGCCAATGGCGAGGGCCAGGTGCTCGGCAAGGTCGCGATGGCGAGCTTCCCCTCGATGGAAGGGCTGCGCCCCGTCGGCGACGCGCATTACCAGTCGACGGGCGAAAGCGGCCAGCCGACGATCGACGCCGCGACCAACGGCCCGATGGGTACGATCCGCTCGGGCGCGCTCGAACGCTCGAACGTCGACATCACCGAAGAGCTGGTGCTGCTGATCGCCGCCCAGCGCAACTTCCAGGCGAACGCGAAAGCGATCGAGGGCGCGTCGACGCTGACGCAGACCCTGATCAACATGCGTTCGTAATTTCCGATTAGCCGTCTGCCGGGAGCCAGAAGATGGACCGTCTCATCTACACCAGCCTCACCGCGATGCGGGGCAGCCAGGCCCGGCAGACGGCGATCGCCAACAATCTTGCCAATGCTCAGACGCCCGGCTTTCGCGGCGACATGGCGGAGGCGCAGTCGCTCTGGCTTCAGGGCAGCGGCGTCAATGCCCGTGCCATGTCGTCGGAGGAAGTGATCGGCGCCGACATGCGCGCCGGTGCGGTATTCGCCACCGGCCGCGACCTCGACGTCGCGGTGACCGGCGACGCGCTTCTCGTCGTGCAGGCCGAAAATGGCGAAGAAGCCTATACGCGCCGCGGCGATCTGCAGGTTTCGGCGAGCGGGCTGCTCACCACCGGCGACGGCCACCCCGTCCAGGGGGCGCAGGGCCCGGTGACCATTCCGCCCGCCGACAAGGTCAGCATCGACAGCGAAGGGCGCATCTGGGTCGTGCCCACGGGCGGCGATCCGCAGAACCCGCAGGAAGTCGACCGACTGCGTCTGACGACCCCCGCGGGATCGGACATCGTCAAGGGGCTCGACAATCTTTTCCGCGTCAAGGGCGGCGGCATCCTGCCCGACGATCCCGAAGCGCGCGTCGTCACGCGGTCGCTCGAGGGATCGAACGTCGCCGCCACCAGCGCTCTCGTCGAGATGATCGAGGCGAGCCGCAGCTGGGATTCGCAACTCAAGCTCATCAGCGACGCGCGCGACATGGACAGCGCGACCGCGAACCTGATGCAGCTCCCCCGTTAAGGAGAATAGACAATGAGCTTCGGTGCCTTGCACGTCGCGCGGACCGGTCTGGATGCCCAGGGCTTCCGGATGCAGGTGATCGCGAACAACCTCGCCAACGTGAACACCACGGGCTTCAAGCGCGACCGCGCCAATTTCGAAACGCTGGGCTATCAGATGATGACCCAGCCGGGTGCGCCGTCGTCGTCGGAAAACCGCTACGCGACCGGCCTCAACCTCGGCACCGGCGTCGAACTGGGTGGCACCGCGCGCATCGATACGCAGGGTTCGCTCAACGCCACGGGCAACGGGCTCGACATGGCGATCGAAGGCGCCGGCTTCTTTCAGGTGCTGCTGCCCGACGGCCGCACCGGCTATACCCGCGCCGGCAATTTCACCATGTCGGCCGATGGCACGATCGTCACGCCCGACGGCAAGCCGCTGCAGCCCAACATCCAGGTTCCTGAAGGCGCGACCGGCGTGTCGGTCGGAGCCGACGGCACCGTCTCGGCGACCGTTCCCGGCCAGGCCGAGGCAACCGAGCTCGGCCGCATCGAAATCGCGCGCTTCGTCAATCCGTCGGGCCTGCAGGCGATCGGCGACAATATGCTCGTCGAAACCGCCGCTTCGGGCGCACCGCAGGTCGGCGCTGCAGGCGAGGAGGGCCGCGGCATCCTGCGGTCGGGCATGCTCGAAGGATCGAACGTCAATGTCGTCGAGGAACTGGTCGACATGATCGAGACGCAGCGCGCCTACGAAGTCAATTCGAAGATGATCCAGGCCACCGACGAGATGATGAAAAATGCCACGCAAACGCTCTAAGGCCCTGCTCCTCGCATCGGCGCTGCTGCTGCCCTTCGGCACGCTGGCACCGGGCGCTGCGCAGGCGAAGGACAAGCTTGCACCCGACGCCTTTGCCGTCGCGATGCCCGTCGATCCCGCGCCGCCGCCGACGCCCAACGGTGCAATCTTCCAAGGGGGCTATACGCCGCTCACCTCGGGTGGCCGCGCCGGCCGGGTCGGCGACATCGTCACGATCCAGCTCGTCGAACGCACCGCGGCGACCAAGAGCAACAGCGCGACGACGCAGCGCGGCGGCAGCATCGGCCTGACCCCGCCATCGACCGGTCCCCTGTCGCTCTTTTCGCCCAGCGACATCGGCGCGAGCGGCGACCAGCAGTTCAAGGGCAAGGGCGATGCCGCCCAGTCGAACGCGCTGTCGGGCGAGATCAGCGTCACCGTCGCCGAAGTCTATCCCAACGGGATGATGCTGGTGCGCGGCGAAAAGCTGCTGACGCTCAATCGCGGCGACGAGCGCGTCCAGATCTCTGGCCTCGTGCGGCCGATCGACATCGGCCCCGACAACCGCGTCCTGTCGACCCGCGTCGCCAACGCGACGATCCGCTACGTCGGCAAGGGCGAGATCGCCCGCGCCAGCAAGCAGGGCTGGCTGCAGCGTTTCTTCTCGATCATCAGCCCCTTCTGAACGCCTTTTTAAAGGATAGTGCCGTGACCAAGCGTCCCACCCTTCTCGCCCTCTTCCTCCTGCTGATCGCGGGCTTCGCCTTCGCGGCGCCGGCGTCGGCCGAGCGGATCAAGGACATGGGCCAGTTCCAGGGCCTGCGCGCCAACCAGCTTACCGGCTATGGCATCGTCGTGGGCCTCGCCGGAACGGGCGACGACAGCCTCGATTATTCGACGCTAGGGATGAAGGGCGCAATGTCGCGCTTTGGCATGACGCTTCCTGCAGGGGTTAACCCGGCGCTCAAAAATGCGGCTGCGGTGATGGTCACCGCCGAACTTCCGCCCTTTTCCAAGCCTGGTCAACGGCTCGACATCACCGTGTCGGCGATCGGCAAGGCCAAGAGCCTGCGCGGCGGCACGCTGGTGCTTGCGCCGCTCTATGGCGCGGACGGACAGATTTACGCGATGGCGCAGGGCAACCTCGTCATCGGCGGTCTGGGGGTCGACGCCGCCGACGGTTCCAAGCTGACGGTCAATGTGCCGTCGAGCGGACGGATCGCCGGCGGCGCGACAGTCGAGCGCGCGGTCGATACGGGATTTGCCTATGGCGACCAGCTGACCTTCAACCTCCACCAGTTCGATGCGACCAACGCGCAGCGCGTAACCGATGCGATCAACCGTGCGGTCGGGCCGGGTGCGGCGACGATGCTCGATGGTGCGAGCATCTCGATTCGCGCCGGCGGCAGCGGCGACGATCGCATGCGCCTGATGTCCCGAATCGAGAATCTCGAGGTTATCCGCGCCGAACCGCCCGCCAGAGTCATTGTTAATGCGCGCACCGGAACGGTCGTTATCAACGGTGCGGTTCGGGTCGGCACCGCGGCGGTGACGCAGGGCAAGCTCTCCGTCTCGGTCAAGGAATCGCCCACGGTGGTGCAGCCTGCACCGTTCAGCCGCGGGGAAACGACGGTCGAACAGTCGAGCGAGATCGGCGTCGACCAGGAATATCGTCCGGTGATGATGGTGAAGCCCACCGCATCGCTTTCCGAGCTCGTCGATGCGATCAATCGCATGGGCGTTCCTCCCGGCGACCTTGTCGCCATCCTCGAGGCGCTGAGCCAGGCCGGCGCGCTCACTGCGGAACTGGTGATCATATGACGACACCTCTTTCTTCGATCGGCGCCCCCGCCGCCAGCGCCGCCCCCGGCAGCGGCGACGGCGGACTGCGCAAGGCGGCCGAATCCTTCGAGGCAGTCATCCTGCGTCAACTCCTCTCGTCGATGCGGCAGGCCAAGCTGGGCGACGACATCTTCGGATCGAGTGCGACTGACAATTTCCGCGAAATGGCCGACGCCAAGACCGCGGACAGCATTGCCTCAATGCGCCAGTTCGGCATCGCCGACATGGTCGAGGCGCAGTTCCGCGCCCGGGTCGGAGGCGCGCAGTGAGCGACCTTCTCAATATCGGCGCCAGCGGCCTGCGCGCCTATTCGCGCGCGCTGTCGACGATCGGCGACAATATCGCCAACGCGCAGACGCCCGGCTATGCGCGGCGTACACTTGAACTGGTCGAGAATCAGGCGGCGAGCAACATGCCGCTCTATCGCAGTTCGATCAAGCCGGGCGGCGTGGCGATCCAGGGCGTGACGCGCTCGGTCGACCAGTGGCTCATTCAGGATTCGCGCATTTCGTCGGGCGACGCCGAGCGCTCGGCGACCAAACTCGACTGGATGAACAAGGTCGAGGCCGCAATGAGCGACGATTCGAACGGGATCGCGACCGGGCTGGGCAAGCTGTTCAACACTGCCGATCTGCTCACCGCCGATCCGTCGAACCCGACGCTGCGGGCGCAGTTTCTGCAATCGGTCGACGATGTCGCGTCGGGCTTCCGCACCGCGGCGGGCCAGCTTTCGAGCATGGCCGACGGGATTTCGAGCGCCGCGGCGGGCGAAGTCGATAGCTTCAACACCAATTTGAACGCCCTCGAACAGATCAACATCGGGCTGCGCAAGGCGCGCCCGGGATCGACCAACGAGGCATCGCTGCTCGACGAGCGCGACCGGTTGCTCGACGAGCTTTCGACGCAGGCCGGCGTCACCGCGAGTTTCGACAGCCATGGCGCGGTGACGCTGACCGCAACGGCGACCGGCGATACGCTGGTCGGCGGCGGCGTCGTGACGCCGATTTCGGTCAGCGCTGCGGCCGACGGCCGGCTGTCCTACAGTATCGGCGGATCGCCGTTCACGACCGCGACGGGCTCGCTCGCCGGACTGGCTGAGGCGGCGAACCATGTCGCTGACCAGCGCGCAGGGCTCGACACCATGTCGGCGCAGTTCGCGAACCAGGTCAATGCCGCGCACCAGGCGGGCGTCGATGCCAATGGCAATCCGGGCCAGCCGCTGTTCGCTGGCGTCGGCAGCGCTGCGACACTGGCCGCGGCGCCGTTGACGACCGCACAGGTCGCGGCGGCCGATGCGACGAGCAGCAACGGCAATATGCTTGCGATCGGCGGGATGCGCGGGTCGAACGATCCCGAAAGCGCCTGGGCGGCGCATATGGCGACGCAGGCGCAGGCGACCGCATCGGCGCGCGCGCAGGACGCCGCTGCGACGACCCGCCGCGACGCCGCCTCGGCGGCACGCAGCGCGGTCAGCGAAATCGATCTCGACCGCGAGGCGGCCGATCTGCTGCGTTTCCAGCAAGCCTATTCGGCGGCGGCGCGCACGATCCAGGTCGCGCGCGACACGATGCAGGCGCTGCTGAACGCGGTGTAGGCGAAGGATTTGGGGCCATGAGCCACAAGGGGCAGAACGATGATTAACGCCACCGGCAACCGCATGACGCGCGAGATCGCGCGCCAGTCAAAGCTCGCCGAACAGATCGAAAAGCTGCAGATCCAGGTTTCGACCGGCAAGCGGCTCCAGCGCATGTCCGACGATGTCGTGGCGTCGAAACGGATCGCGACGATCGGCAAGACCCAGGCGGCGATGGACACCTGGGCGACCAACATCAACACCGGCAAGGCGCTCGCTGCGCAGGCCGACGGTGTTCTGCAATCGACGAGCGATCTGCTCACCCGCGCTCGGGAACTCACGCTCAATGCGGCGAGCGGCACCGCGAGTCCGGCGGATCGCGCGACGATCGCCGCGGAATTGAGCGCGATTGCCGACCAGATCGACGGGCTGGCCGCGACGCGCGATGCGAACGGCGAACCGCTTTTCGCAACCGGCAATGCGCGCGCAATGCGGTTCGATTCGGACACGGTATTCGTCCCGGTGCCATCTGCGGCCGATGCCCTGGCCGTCAGCGGGACGAGCCTGTCGACTTTCGTCCGCGATGCCGCGGCCGCGGTGGCGGCAGGCGACAAGACGGCGATGGGTGGGGCGATGACCGCTCTCGACACCGCAATCAACCACACCGCAGACCAGAACGCGGCCATAGGCCTCGGCGCCGGCCGCCTCGAGCGGATCGGCGACAGTCTTGCGGCGCGCGGCGTGACGCTGGCCGATGAACGCTCGTCGGTCGAGGATACCGATCTTTCGGTTGCGATCGCGCAGCTCAACGCTGCCGATTTGACGCTCGGCGCCGCGCAGGCGGCCTTTGCCAAGATCAACCGGCAGAGTTTGTTCGATCTTTTGAGCTGAGCGGCCTCAAGTTTCCGGCGCCGCTGCCGTTAAGCATAAGAGACGTCCCTGTTTAGGCGGACCCCGGGCGGGTCCGGATGGAGTTGAGCGCGCATGTTTCCCGTAATCGGCATCGTCGTACTGATCCTGCTGGTGTTCGGGGGTTTTGCGCTGACGGGCGGCAATCTTGGTCCCGTCATGCACGCGCTGCCGCACGAAATGCTCATCATCGGCGGCGCCGCAGTCGGATCGCTGATCATCGGCAATTCGGGCGCCGACCTGAAGGCGCTCGCCGGCGGGCTCGGCAAGGTGTTCAAGGGGCCGCAGTACAAGAAGCAGGATTATCTCGACGTCATCCTGCTCGTGTCCTCGCTGATGAAGATGATGCGCACCGAAGGCCCGGTCGCGGTCGAACCGCATATCGAAGACCCCAAAAGCTCCCCCATCTTCCAGCAATATCCCAGGCTGCTCAAGGACAGCACGCTCGTCCACCTGATCTGCGATACGTTGCGCCTGGTCGTCGTGTCGTCGGGAACGCTCGATCCGCACGCGGTCGAGGACGTGATGGACAATGCGGTGAAGAACCACCACCACCACGCGATGAAGCCGGCCGACGGCTTGCAGAATCTCGCCGACGCGCTCCCCGCGCTCGGCATCGTCGCGGCGGTGCTTGGCGTGGTGAAGACGATGGGCTCGATCGACAAGCCGCCGGAAATTCTGGGCGGAATGATCGGTTCGGCGCTCGTCGGCACCTTCCTCGGCGTGTTGCTCGCCTACGGGCTCGTCGGCCCGTTCGCGACGCGCGCGAAAAGCGTGATCGAAAGCGACGGCGCCATCTATCACACGGTGAAGCAGCTCATCATCGCATCGCTCCACGGCCACCCGCAGCCGCTCGTCATCGAAGCAGCGCGTTCGGGTGTCGAACATTCGAACCAGCCGAGCTTCGCCGAGGTCTTTGACGGAATGCGGGGCCGCTGATGGCCGCGCGTCCCAACACGCCGCCGCGGCCGATCATCGTCAAAAAGGTGATCGAGGGGGGCCATGGCGGCCACCATGGCGGTGCGTGGAAGGTCGCCTATGCCGACTTCGTGACCGCGATGATGGCCTTCTTCCTGCTCATGTGGCTGCTCGGCGCCACCACCGAAAAGCAGCGCAAGGCGCTTGCCGACTATTTCGCGCCGACGATCGTCCAGACCAAGCAGGAAAGCGCCGGGTCCAACGGCATGTTCGGCGGCGATTCGATCGTTTCGGCCGACAATTATCCGCATCGCGCCGGGCAGACGGGAACGCGGTCGATCACGATCCCGCGCGACGTTGTCGGCGGACCCAAAGAGGCTTCGGGCCGCGAACAGGAAACCAAGAAGTTCCAGCAGGTCGCGAAATCGCTCGCCGAGCGCGTCCAGCGCAAGGGTGATCTGCGCCGCCTCGCGCGCAACCTGCGCTTTACCCAGACCATCGACGGCATGCGCATCGACGTCGTCGACGATGCCGACTTCTCGATGTTCACGATGGGAACGAGCCAGCTCACCCCTGAAGGCGTGCGGCTGTTCCAGGAAGTGGCCGAGGCGATCGGGGGCGTGCCGAACCAGCTGATGATCCGCGGTCACACTGATGCGGCACCCTGGTCGGCAGGCGCGGGCACCAACAACTGGCGGCTGTCGGTCGACCGGGCGGAGGTGGTGCGCAACTATCTCCAGTTCCGCGGGATCGATTCAAACCGCTTCTCGCGCATTGAAGGGGTCGCCGATCGCGAACCCTATGTCCCGTCGAATCGCTTCGACCCGCGCAACCGGCGCATTTCGATCACGCTCGGCTGGGGCAGCGCGGCCAAATATTAGTGCCAGATTGGCAGTAAGATAAATCCTTAACAGCGCAATTGCGCCACCATTGCTACCATATTGGCAATAACGCTTTATTTTCAATGGGTTGTAATAGTCTGGATAATCTTTCGTTTACCATTTTCCTCAATCTCTCGGCTCATCGGAAAGGCGCCATGGGGGGCGCCATGGAGACGAAAATGACTGAGGTGGGGCAGAACAAGGGCAATAACGCAGCGCTCGAAGCGCTGATCATCGGCAACAGCCCGGCGGTCAGCCAGCTGCGCGAGATGATCCGCCGGGTGGCGCGATCGAACGCCTCGGTCATGCTGTGCGGTCCATCGGGATCGGGCAAGGAACTGGTTGCCCGCGCCATCCACGACGAAGGCGTCCGCGCTGGCAAGGCCTTCGCCGCAATCAACTGCGGTGCTATCCCCAGCGAACTCATCGAATCCGAACTTTTCGGTCACGAAAAGGGCTCGTTCACTGGCGCCACGGCGCGCCGTATCGGTCATTTCGAAGTCGCCAGCGGCGGTACGCTCTTCCTCGACGAAATCGGCGACATGCGCTTCGACATGCAGGTCAAGCTGCTCCGCGTGCTCGAGGAACGCACCATCGTTCGCGTCGGCAGCAGCGAGGTCCGCCCGGTCGATGTCCGCGTCATTTCGGCCACGCACCAGGATCTGGGCGCGGCGATCGCCGAGGGCAAATTCCGCGAAGATCTTTTCTTCCGCCTGGGCGTCGTCGTCCTGCAGGTGCCGAGTCTCGCAAGCCGCGTCGAGGATATTCCCGCGCTGATCCGCCATTTCCAGCGCAAGATGCCGGCCGACGCCAAGTGCCGCTATGATGACGCTGCGATCGCGATGCTGATGCAGCATCGCTGGCCGGGCAATGTCCGCGAACTGCGTAACTTCGTCGAGCGTGCCAGCGTCCTGTTCGGCGGAGAAACGCTCGGCTGCGACGATGTCGCGATGCTTTTGAACCCCACCGCAGCGCTGGCACCGCGGCCGATCCTCCCCACGGGTACGGTCGCGGTACCAGCCGGCGGGCTGGACATCCCGGCGGCCGCCGGCGCGCAGGCGAAAAAGCCCGCGCCGGGTCAGCCGATCGACCTCAAGCGCGAGATCGAGACGATCGAACTGGAACAGATTCACGTCGCGCTCGACCTTGCCGACGGCATCATTTCGGAGGCTGCCCGCCTCCTGTCGCTCAAGCGCACGACGCTGATCGAAAAGATGCGCAAATATGGAGTTCAGCAGCAGGCCGCCTGAAAACTACCCCACCAGTTTCGGCGCCGCTGAATTCGGCACCGGTCGCACCCCACCCCAGTCGTCGCTTGTCCCCACTTATAGCGACGGCGCGGGCCGCGGCCGGTGCCGAACCCTTTTTTACCGATCGATAATGAAGAGACGACGCGGGCGCGTCAGCGAAGCTGGCGCCAAGCCTCGGCAATCGTACGGATGCCGTCGAGTACCTCGGCAAAACCGTCTTCGCGATTGGCGGCGATCGCCTCATCGAGCTTGCGGCGCATACTGCGATAGACGCGCGACAGCGCCGCGGCGACATCGCCGCCCGCGCTATGATCGAGATTGGCGTCGAGTCCGATCAGGATCGCGCGCGCGCGGTGCGCGGGGTCGGTGGCGGAGACGCGCTGTCCCTGCCGCGCCATCGATCCGAGCACGCCAACGGCCGTTTCGAGCTCGTCATAGAGCATGGCGACGAGCTCGACCGGGTCGGCGCCCTCGGCACGGCTTTCCTGCTGCAGCCGGCGGTAGGTGCCGGTGGCGCGGACGATCGAGGCGGTGGCAGGCACGGCGAAAACCCTTAGTTATTGCTGTTCTGGTTGTTCCACATCTGGATCTGCTGTTCCAGATAGGCCTGGGTCGCCTTGAAGGCTGCCAGCTTTGCGTCGAGCGTGCTGTATTTTTTCTCCAGCCGCGCGCGATAGGCGTCTTCGCGCTCGTTGACCTTGTCGAGCTCGTCGGCAAGATCCTTGCTCTTGGCATCGAGCGTCCTGGTGACGCGATCGATCACACCGCCTGTCCCCACGGCCTTGTCGCGCAGAGCGTCAAGCACACCGGCGATGCCCGGATCGCTGACGTCGGTATGCGCGCCATCGCGCGGCGGATTGAACAATGCTTCGACCGCGCCGGCGTCGGTCGTCAGGGCGGTTTCCAGCCGGGTTTGATCGACGGCAAGCAGGCCGTCCTTGTTCGTGTAGATGCCGATGTCGGCGAGCGTCGTATAGGTGCCGCTGCTGGTCAGTGTTTGCGACATCATGCCGCGCAGCTGGCCCTCGAGCTCGCGCAGGCCGCGCGTGTCACCCGACATCGCGGCGGCATCGGTGATGCTCTTCTTGAGCTGGTTGTAGACGTCGACAAAATCCTTCACCGTCTGCCGGATCATATCGAGCGGGCGACTTGCCCCTACATCCACCTCCTGGCCTGGCGATGCCTTTTTAAGCGTGAGCGACATGCCGGGAATCACGTCGTCGACGATATTGGAACTGCGGCTATAGGCCACGCCGTCGATCGTGAATTGGGCATCGGTCGCCGATTGGCCCAGCGTCATGCCGCCGCCCGCACCATAGCCGAACGCCGCGAGCGCCGGATCGGCGCCCGCGTCGGCAGTCAGCGTGAAGCTGTTCGCCGCTCCCGTCGCGCCCTTGAGCACGATCCGGCTGCCGCCAGTGTCGGACACGATCGAGGCCGATACGCCGCTGCCGCTGGCGTTGATCGCTTTTGCCAGCCCTTCGAGGCTGTTGTTCGTGCCGTCGATTGTAATCACATGGTCGGTGCCGCCGACGCTGAGCGTCATCGTGCCGGTCCCGATCGCCGCCGTCTTGTCGGCGACCACCGCCGAATAGGCGGTCTGCGCCCGGGCAAGCTGGTCGACGACCACCGTCGCCGAGAAGCTGTCGGCGTTGATACCGGCGCGCGTCGTTGCCGAAATCACGCTTTCGTCCGAAACCGTCGGCGTACTGCGCAAGGTGCCGTCGGACACCATCTGCGCCAGCGAATCGGCAAAGCCTTCAAGGTTCGATCGCGCCTGCGATACGGCGCTGATCCGCGCCTGATTCTGCTGCGCCAGCGTCGAGAGCCGCGTAACCTTGGGCTCGCGCGAGGCAGCCGCAAGATCATCGACAAGCTTGGGAATGTCGATCCCCGACCCGGCGCCGAGCGAACTGGCAATGGAAGTGAGAGCCATGGCAAATATCCTTCGCTCTTCTTAACGGCCGCACGCGCGCGACATTAAGCGCGAAATCAGCCCTGCCGGCGCCCGTCGGGATCGAATTGGTGCGATACCGGAATCTCGACATCGGGCTGGCTGCGTCCTTCGGCAACCGCGCGTTCGAGCTGGAACACGAAGGCCAGGATCGTGGCGACCGCGATGAACAATTCTTCGGGGATCGTCCGCCCGGCGCGCACGGTGAAATAGATGGCGCGGGCGAGTTGCGGATATTCCAGGATCGGGATGTCGGCGCCGCGGGCAAGCTCGCGGATTGCCAGCGCGACATCGCCCCGCCCGCGGGCGACGACGACCGGCGCCGCATCGACGCCCGGGCGATAGCGCAGCGCGACCGAGAAATGCGTCGGGTTGGTGAGCACGACCGTCGCGTCGGTCACCGCCTTGCGTGCCGACCCGCTCAATATTTCATGCGCCCGCTGGCGCTGCGCCTGCTTGAGCTCGGGAGCGCCGTCCGACTGGCGCATCTCCTCTTTGACTTCCTGCTTGGTCATCATCAGCCGCCGGTTGCGCTGATACCATTGGGCGGGAACGTCGATCAGCGCGATCACCACCAGCCCGCCCGCCATAGCGAGCATCGAATGGCCGATGGCGCTGCCTGCGAGCCCGATCGCCGCATTGAGGTCGGTCGACGCCATGGTCATGATCGCGGGCAGATTGACCGCGATCAGCCAATAGCCGATCGTTCCCAGCAGCAGAACCTTGGCGATCGACTTGACCAGTTCGATCAACCCCTGCGGCCCGAAGATGCGCTTGAGGCCGTTCAGCGGATTGATGCGGTTACCCTTGAAATTGAGCGCCTTGCCGCGCCAGCCGAGCGAACCGAGCATCGCGGGCGCGGCGATCGCGGCGACGAAGGCGAGCGCGAACAGGCTGCCGAGCGGCAGCAGAATCTCGACCCCGTTGCGCATCACTGCTTCGCCCGGCGCAAAATGCGCGACATCGTCGGCGTTGAGCGTCAGGCCGCGTTTCATGAGGTCGCCCGCTGACTGAACGAGCCAGCCGCCCGCAGCAAAAAGCCAGCCGGCACCCGCGAGCATCATCAGCGCGGTCGCAAGTTCGCGCGACATCAGCACATCGCCCTCGCGTGCGGCATCGGCGCGCTTTTTCGGGGTTGGCTGTTCGGTTTTCTGGTCCTTGTCCGACTGTTCGGCCATCGTCAGCCCCCCGCGAGCAGGCGCGCCATGTCGAGCGCGTCGGAGAGGAAGCGGGCGATCGCCTCGGCCATTGCGGGGGTCGCGATGCCGAGCAGGATGACCCCGGCAAGCAGCGTCGCCGGCAGGCCGACGGCGAACAGGTTCATCGCCGGAGCCGAGCGCCCGATGACGCCCATCACCATCTGGACCATGATCAGCACGAAGCCGACAGGCAGGGCGATGGTCAGCCCCGCCGCGAACATCAGGCTGCCGAAGCGCAAGATGCCTTCGATCGCGCCATAGGAGGGAAAGGCGTTGCCCGGCGGCAGCGCATTATAGCTCTGCACGATGATCTCGATGAGCAGCAGATGGCCGTTCGCCGCCAAAAACAGCGCGGTGGCCAGCATCGAGAGGAACTGGCCGACCGCCGAGCTCATCTGTCCGCTCATCGGATCGACCATCGCCGCAAAGCCGAGGCCCATCGCGTTGCTGATCGCCTCGCCCGCGAGCAGTGCCGCGGCGAGACCCATTTGGAGCACGAAGCCGATCGCGAGGCCGATCACGACCTCGCCCGCGACGAGAAGCAGGCCGGTGAAGGACACGAGCCCTTCGGGCGGCAGATGGAGCCCCGACGCCGCGACCGCGGGAACGCCGACCGCGAGCGCGATAACGAGGCGCAGCTGCACCGGCACGTTGGTCGCCCCGAACACCGGCGCGGCCAAAAAGGCGGCGCCGGGGCGGATCATCCCCAGCATCCAGAGCTGGAGCATCGCCTCGATATTCGGGATATCGGCCGGGTTCATCGCGGCCCTATCGGACCAGATTGGGTATCTGGGCGAACAGGTCGCGGGTGAAATCGGTAAGCAGGACCAGGATACTGCTGCCGAAGATCGCCAGACAGATGGCGGTGATGATGAGCTTTGGTACGAAGCTGAGCGTCTGTTCGTTGATCGAGGTCGCCGCCTGGACCATGCCAAGCAGCACGCCGATGACGAGCACCGGAATCAGGATGGGCGCCGAGGCGAGCGCGAGAATCCAAAGCGCCTGCTGTGCGACACCGATGAAATAATCGGCCTCCATCGCCCTATGTCCCGAACGATGAGGCGAGCGACCCCATCGTCAGCGCCCAGCCGTCGACGAGGACGAAGAGCAGCAGCTTGAACGGCATCGATATGACCGTCGGCGACAGCATCATCATGCCGAGCGACATGAGCGCCGAGGCGACGATCAGGTCGATGACGAGAAAGGGCAGAAAGATCAGGAAGCCGATCTGGAAGGCGGTCTTGAGTTCGCTGGTGACGAAGGCGGGCAGCAGGATCGAAAAGGGGACGTCCTTCGGGCTCGCATATTCGGGCGCCTTGGCGATCTTGGCGAACATCATCAGGTCGGTCTTGCGCGTCTGCTTCATCATGAAGCCGTGGAGCGCGTCGCCCGACCGGACGACCGCCTCGCCGATGTCGATCTGTTCCTGACCATAAGGGGTGATCGCGACGCGGTTCACCTCGCTGAGCACCGGCTGCATCACGAATAGCGACAGGAAGAGGCTGAGCCCGACGAGTACCTGGTTGGGCGGCGTCTGTTGCAGGCCGAGTGCGTGGCGCAGGATCGACAGCACGATGATGATGCGGGTGAAGCTGGTCATCATCAGGAGCAGCGACGGCAGCACCGTCAGCAGGCTCATCAGCAGGAGGATCTGCAGCGACAGGCTCAATGGGCGGCCGTCGCCGCCGATTTCGCCGACCGCGCGGGTCAGTCCGTCCGCCGCCTGCGCATGCGCCGCGGGCGCCGCGGCGACGAACAGCGCGATGCCGCCGGCAACCGCCGCGCGGCGCAGCCAGCGGCTGCGCGCCGGGGCGGCGTCAGTCGACATGAAAATCGCCCTGGCTGTTGTCGGCAAGGCGCGTGATGCCGTTGCGCGATACCGCGATCAAAATCTGTTGCCCGGCAAATTCGACCACCGCGAGCTTCGACCCCGGACCGAGGGGGAGCACGCCGACAAGGTCGACCGGCCGATCCTGTTTCGCGCCGCCGCCCAGCGGCACGCCCATCTGGACGCGCTTCCACAGCCACAGGCTGCCCCAGGCCATGCCGCCGACGATCGGCAGCAGGATCAGCAGGCGCAGGATATATTCGAGCATCAGGCCCTCCGGTCGAAGCCGGCGATGCCGCGGTCGGGCGCGACGACTTCGGCGACCTGGATACCGTAGCGGCCCTCGACGCTGACGATCTCGCCCTTCGCGATCAGCGTGCCATTGGCATAGATGTCCAGCAGGTCGGTCGCCGCGCGGTCGAGTTCGATCACGCTGCCTTCGGTCATCGTGAGCAGCTCGGCGAGCGTCATCGAAGTCGATCCGACCTCGACCGAGACACGCAGCGAAACGCCGGCGAGCAGGTCGAAATTGGGGGCGGCGGCAATCGTCTTGCCTTCGCGGCGGTCGCGCTGCGGCGCTGCGGGCGCGTCGCTGAGGTCAGTCATTGTCCGGTCCTTTTTCGATTTGATCGATCATGATGGCGGCGTTGCCATTGGCTTCGCCGATGCTGCCGAGCGCGAATTTGCGTCCGGCGACGGTCACCGGCACCTGGCGCGGCATGGTGATGGGGATGATGTCGCCGACTTCGAGCGACAGAAGTTTGACAAGGCTGATCTCGGGACGCGCGAGGACCGAACGCACGGGCAGGCGGACGTCCTTGAGTGCCTTGTTGAGCGCGTTCGACCAGACGGGATCGGTCTGCGGCAGGTCGCGCATTTCGGGCACCGGTTCGGCCCCCGCGATTCCGCGCAGCGCCGCCTGCGGATAAGCGCACATTACGGTCTTGCCATCGAAAGGCGCGCCGCGCAGCGTGAAGCGCTGGACGAGCAGTTCGTCGTCGGCGCGCACCGCGGCGAGCTTGGCGCTTTCGGTGGTGACGAAATCGAGTTCGGGATCGATCGGGTGCTTGTCGCGCCACGCGGCGGCGAGCTGCAACCCCATGTCGCGGCCGAGGCGCGCGGCAAAGCGTTCTTCGGCGTCGGTCAGATCCTCGCGCTCGCCCGCGGGCTGACCCTTGCCGCCGTAAAAGATGTCGACGAGCTGGAGGACAAGCGCGCGGCCGCCGGTGATCAGCACCGGCCCCTTGAGCGGCGGCGCGTGATAGCGCCAGAAAATCGCCGGTTCGACGACGGCGCACCAGTCGGCAAAGCGCATCGCTTCGGCGGGCGCGCGCTCGATCTGCACGAGCGGCGCGCCGAGAGCGCGCACCAGATCGCGCAGGCTGCGCGCGAACTGGTTGCTCACGGCGTCGAGCAGCGGAAAGGCATAGCTGCCCTCCGACCGGCGGAGCAGCAGCGACGCCTGCGCGTCGGCCTCCTGCCGCGCCGCGGCGTCTGCGGCCGCTACGGGTTTGGCGTTTAGCGTCACTGAATCACCAAGCTTGTGAAATAGACATTGTCGATGCCCCCGAACCCCTCCTTGTCGCGCAGTACTTGGTTAATCGCATTGGTCAACTGGCGTTGAAGCCGCTGTTTGCCCTGCGACGTCGAAAGCAGCGCCGGATCCTGTTCGGCAAGCGTCATCAGGACGGCCGACCGGATCGGCACCTCCTGCCGCTTGATGTTGGTGATCAGCTTGCCGTCATAATAGGTCGACAGGCTGATCCCGACCTGAAGAAAGCCCGATCCGTCGGCCAGATTGGTCGTGAAGGGCTGTTCGATCGGATAATAGGTGATCTCATATTTGCGGGGATCGACCTTGTAATGATCGTTGGGAACGGAGACGGTGCCGACCTTCAGCGGCGGCGCGCCGCCGCCTTCGCCGCCCTCGCCCGAGGCCGCTTCTTCCTTTTCGCTGCGCTCGACCAACTTGGGGTAATTGTCCTGCGGCGTCGCCTTATGCTCGCCGAGGCCGCCACCCAGATAGATGCCCGCGCCCGCGCCGGCGCCGATCAGCGCGGTTCCGCCGACGCCGACCACCAGCAGCTTCTTCATCTTGCCGCCCTTCTTGGGCGCTGCTTCGGGGGCCTTGTCCTTGCTCATCTCGTCGGTTCCTTTCGATATCAGGCAAAGCGGCCGCGGCGGTTCGCGGCGCTGTCGTCGTCGCGCGCGTCGGCGCGATCATTGGCGGTTTCGATCAAATGGCTCGCGTCGGGCGCAGCGCCGCGTCCCTGGTTCTGGCCCTGTCCCTGACCCTGGGCAAGCGACGGGCGCCCGGCCTGATCGGGGGTGCAGGTCACTTCGGCGCCGGCAACGCGGACGCCCTGCTGGCGGAGATCCTCGACCAGTCGCGGCTGTGCGGCGGCGACGATCGCGGCGGTGCTTTCATGCTGGGTGTCGAGCTTCATCGACACGCTGTCGCCGTCGAGTTTCATCGCGACGTCGAGCCGGCCGAGGTGGCGCGGCATCAGGCGGAAGCTGAGGTCGCCCTTGTCCGATTTGGTCGCGGCGATATCGGCGGCGAGCTGCGCGATCCAGCGATCATCGCTCGTCAAGTCGAGCGTGCGTTCGGCGAGCGGCGCCGCTTGTGCCGGGGCGCCGTTGCTTGTGGCGCCGGGCGTGGCGGGCTGATTGAACAGCACGGTCATGGAAGCGCCGCCTTCGGCACGGATCGGCTTGGCCGCGGGTTCGGCGGCGGGCGCCGGCGTAGCGGTGGCGCTCTCGGCCTTCGCAGGCGTTACCGCGGGTGCGGTGGGGGCGTCGCGGCCTTGCGGCGCGGCCGGGGCCAGCACAGGCTTGGCAGCCTTCGCGGGCTTGTCGGCAACCGGCGCGGAGGCTTCGGGCACCACGCCATTCGCGGCGGCAGGCGCCGGATTGAGAGGCAGGGTCACGGCGGGAGGCGTCGTTCTCGCCGTCGCGGCAGCGTCGGCCGTAGGCGCGGCGTCGGTCGCTTCGGCATCGGCGTCGTCGGTGCCGGTCTTCGCCGGATCGACGGCTGGCTTGGCGGGCTTGCCGGTCAGGGCGGCGAGCAGGCTGGCGGCATGTGCCGCGGCATCCTGCGCATCGGGTTGCGGGACCTCCGGGCCACCGCGCTTGGGCGCGGCCTTGGGCGACGTGTCGTCGGCCGGGATCGCGGGCGCGGCTTCGGTATCGGCGGCGGGTGCCGTCTTGGCCTCGGTAGCGGGCTTTTTGCCGCCGACGATGGCGGCGAAATCGGGTGTCACGACGTGCGGCGTCCCGGCCGCGGTGGTGCCGTCGGGGTTGGTGGCCGTAGGCGGCAGGGCATCCGCTGTCGGCGCTACCGCGCCCGCCGCTTCGGCGCCTGCGAGCGCGATCACGCTCGCGGCCGTCGCCGTCGCCTGAGTATCGCCGGTCGGCGCAGCGCCGGGCGTGCCGGTCTTGCCAATCGTCGCGGCTCCGGGAAGCGCGGCGAGGAGCTGGCTGAAGCCGCCGTCCTCGCCGGCGCCGCTGGCGGGCGCCTGGCCGATATTGGACAGAAAGGCCGCGAAGCCGGGCTGGCTCGCGCTCTGGGGCAGGCCGGGCATCATTGCGGGCCGCCTTCGACCAGGCGCAGGCTCATCGTGCGGCGGCGGTGCGGGCGGTTAGCGTCGGCGCGGCGTTCCATCTCGACTTCGGCCGACTTGCGGCTGCGTTCATAGAGGCGCACCGCCGATTCTTCCTTCATCAGCGCGCTCTGCGCAAGCACGCCCATTTCGTCGCGGCGCGCGCTGGCGTTGACCAGCGGGGTTGCAAGATTTTCCTTCGCCATGTCGAGCCGCATGCCAAGTTCGCCGACCGTATTGAGCGCGCGGCCCGCGACGACGCCGCGGGCGACCGCGAGGTCGGCGCGCAGCGCCTCGAGGCGGCGCGACAGCTCGACGAGGCTTGCAAGCTCGCCATTGGCGCGCGCCAGATTGGCCTCCGCCATCTGATGTTCGACGGTGCGCACGCGAATGATACGTTTGCGGCGTGCGGTGCGGGCGGTCATGCAGAATATCCTTCGATGAGTGACTGGCGTGCGGTCTGGAAATCGACCTGGGTGCCGGCGGGCTGGGTAACGAATGCAAGCTGGTCGGCGCGCCGCGCGATGGCGGTGTCGAGCACCGGATCGGTGCCGGCGACATAAGCGCCCATCAGCATCAGGTCGCGATTCTCTTCATAGGCGGACCAGAGCTGGCGGAAGCGCGCGGCGGCGGCGGCGTGATCGGCATCGACCGAATCGGCCATGGTGCGCGACAGCGACCGGGCGATGTCGATCGCGGGATAGACCCCCTGTTCGGCAAGCTGGCGCGAGAGGATGATATGCCCGTCGACGATCGCGCGCGCCGAATCGACGACCGGATCCTCGATGTCGCCGCCATCGGCGAGTACGGTATAGAGCGCGGTGATCGACCCGCCGGTGAGGCGGTCGTTGCCGGCGCGTTCGACGAGCGAGGGGATAAGCGCGAAGGTCGAGGGCGGATAGCCCTTCATCGTCGGCGGTTCGCCCAGCGTCAGCCCTATCTCGCGCTGCGCGTGCGCGACACGCGTCAGGCTGTCGATCAGCAGCAGCACCTTCTTGCCGTCCTGACGAAAGGCTTCGGCGATCGCGGTCGCGCGCATCGCGGCGCGCAGGCGAAGCAGCGGCGGATGGTCGGCGGGAACCGCGACCACCACCGATTTCTTGCGGACGGCGGGCGGCAGCTTGGTCTCAACGAAGTCGCTGACCTCGCGGCTGCGCTCGCCGATCAGGCCGACGACGATCACGTCGCATTCGGTGCCCGCGATCATCTGGCCCATCAGTACCGACTTGCCGACGCCCGACCCCGCGATGATCGCGACGCGCTGGCCTTCCCCGACGGTGAGCAGGCCGTTGATCGCGCGCACGCCCATGTTGAGCGGTTTGGTCACCCGGCCGCGGCGCAGCGGATTGACCTTGCGGCCGGCGAGCGGCCACTGGAACTGCGACTTGACCGGCGGGCGGCCGTCGAGCGGATTGCCCTGCGCGTCGATGATGCGGCCGAGCAGCGCCTTGCCGACGGTCACCATGCTCGACGCGCCATGCGGTTCGACCGGCGCGCCGGTGACGAGAGGCATGTTGGTGTCGAAGGGCAGCACGAGACTGCGGTGCCCGCGAAAGCCCACGACCTCGCCGTTCACATATTCGTTGTTCGCCGACTTGATGCGGACATTGCTGCCGAGCGGCTGGGGAAAGCCTGATACTTCGAGCATGATGCCTTCGTGCGCGACGAGCGTGCCGATGCGGCGCGGCGATGCGTCACTGAGGTCGACGGGGTCGAGCAACTGGCGGGCGGACATGGCGAGGCGGCGCGTCATGTGGCGCCGCCCTGGCCGCCGAGTGCGGCACGCAGCTCGTCGAGGTAGACCGCGCGGCCATGTTCGATCCAGCCGGCCGAGGTTTCGACACGGACGGTGCCGCGCGCCATCGACGGATCGCTTTCGATCGGCAGCGCGATCGGCGCGTCGACGAGGAGCACTGCGTCGGCGGGATTGACCCACAGGGTGCGCGCCTTGTCAGCTTCAGCGACCAGCGCGGCGGCGGTTTCGGCCTGCGCGCGCAGCCAGTCGGCCTCGATCGGCGCCGCCTCGACGATCTGGCGGACGAGCCGCTCGACCGTTTCGGCGATCAGCTGCGCGAGTTCCTCGCTGGGTTCGTCCTGCAGCGCTTCGGCGGCGGCGACCATCGCGAGCAATTGCTGGCGTTCGACCGCAAAGGCGGCTTCGGCCAGGCGCTGGCCTTCGGCAAGCCCGCGCGAAAAGGGGTCGTCGGCTGGCTCGGCCGCCACTTCGGGGGCCGGCGCTAGCGGAGCGCTGCGCGGTTGGCCGAACTGCAGCGGGCGAAAGCCGCCGTCGCGCGCCATCGCATGCGCCAGTGCGGCGACGGTCGATTCGGACGCGAGATCAGACATAATCGTCGCCCCCGCCCGCGAGCATGATTTCGCCCGATGCTGCCATCTGGCGGACGATCTGCATGATCGACTTCTGCGCTTCGTCGACGTCGGTGCGCTTGACCATCGTCATTTCGGCCATTTCGTCGCGGATCGTTTCCGATGCGCGCTGCGACATCGTCGACAGGCACAGATCGACCATGTCGGCGTCGGTACCCTTGAGCGCGACCGCGAGGATCGCTGCATCGACCGAGCGCAGCACGGTGCCGATGCTCTTCTTGTCGAGCTCGCGCAGATTTTCGAAGATGAACATCTCTTCCTCGATCGCCTGTGCCAGCAGCTTGTCCTGCTTCTTGAGCGCGCGGATCGTGCGTTCGGACAGCGACTTGGGCATTTTCTTCATGATCTTCGCGACGTCGCTCGGGCCGCCGATCGGCTGCTTGGCGACGCGCTGGCCGCCGACATTGGCGGAAGCGAGCACCGATTCCAGATCCTCGATCGCGGCGGCCGGGACGGTGGTGAGCTGCGCCGCGCGCAGCACCAGATCGGCCTGCAGCACCTCGTCGAGCGTTTCGATGGCGCGCGCGGCGACGTCGGGGATCAACACCGACAGGATCAGCGCGCCGACCTGCGGATGTTCGCTGGCGAGCAGCGCGCTGATCGCCTCGACATCCATCCAGCGCAGCATCTCGAGCGACGCGGCGCTCGACTGCGGCGCGACGGCGGCCAGGATATTGTCGGCGCGGACATTGCCTACCGCCTGATTGATGACGGTGCGGATACGCGTTTCGGCGCCGATGGCGAGCGCGCTGACGTCGCGGCTGCGCACGACGAACTGGTCGAGCGCTTGTTCGATCTGGGTTTCGCTGGCGTTGGCGGCGTCGAACATGCCCTTGGCAAGCAGGCGCACCTCATCGGGATCGAGATGCTTGAGGATGGTGGCGGCGTCGCCTTCCTCGAGCAGCATCAGCAGGATCGCGGCGGCGGCCGATCCTTCGATGGCGGGGCGCAGGCCGACCGCGGGTGCGATCTCGCCGGCGACGTCGGTGTCGTCAGCCATGGGTGCCCTCCTGCATCAGCTGGCGCACGACGAGCGCGGCACGCGCCGAGTCCTGGCGGACGAAGGCGCGGACCAGATTGGCGCGCGCTTCATAGCTTGGCGCGGCCTCGATCATCTCGAGCGTGATTGCGCTGTCGCCACGCGGCGCGTCGAGCGCGGCGCGGCTTTCGGTGGCGGTGAGCAGCGACTGTTCGATTTCGGCATCGCGTTCGGCGCGCGCGGCGGCGCGCTGTTTGGCCGACTTGATCATCGGACGGCCGATGAACAGAAAGGCGAGCAGCGCGGCGAGCACGGCGCCGATCTGCTTGGCGAGCGGCATGAACCACGGCTGGTCATAGAAGGCGGGAGCGACATCGTCGACCTTCGCAAAGGGGCGCTGGCTGATCGCGACGACGTCGCCGCGCGTCTGATCGTATCCGACCGCGCCCTTCACCAGCCCCTCGATCTTCGCGAGGTCGGCCTGGGTCAGCGCCTTCTGGCCCTGGTTCAGCGCGACGGCGATCGACAGGCGCCTCAGGCGGCCCTGCGGTTGGTGCGTAACCGAGATTTCGCGGCCGACCTCATAGGCGCGGGCCGAATTTTCGTTGCTCTGCGTGTCGGTGGTCGGGGCGCCGGCGGGCGTCGGCGCGGGGGCATTGTTCGTCACCGTAGTTGCCTGCGGCGGCTGGTTCGACAGCGCGCCGGGGATGCCCACGGCGGGCGGCGTGCTCTGGCCGCTGACGACCCGGCTCACCTGTTCGGTGCGCAGCGCGCGGTCGTTTTCGGGGAAGCTTTCGCGCGTCGCCTGGCTTTCCGACATGTCGACGTCGGCGTGGACCTCGACCGAATAATTGCCCGAGCCGAGCATCGGACCGAGCAGCGTTTCGAGCGCGCGGCGGAAGCGATCCTCCATCTGCATCTGGAGCTGGAAGCTCTTCATGTCGCCGCTGCTGGCGCCGTCGGAGAGCAGCGCGCCGCGCTGGTCGATCACTTGGACCTCGTCGGCGTTCATGCCGGGAACCGAGGAGGCGACGAGGAAACGGATCCCCTGAACCTGCGCGTCGCTGAGGTTGCGGCCGTTCTGCAACGTCAGCATCACCGACGCGGTTGCGGGCTTGTCGTCGCGGACGAACAGGCTGGGTTCGGCGGCAGCGATGTGGACGCGCGCGGTCTTGACCGCGTCGATCGTCTCGATCGTACGCGACAGGTCGGCTTCGCGCGCCGAGCGCAGCGTTTCGCCTTCGATCGCGCGGCTCGACCCCATCGGGAGCGAGGCGATCAGGCTGTCGCCGCTCGGCTGCGCCTTGGGCAATCCCTGCCCGGCGAGCGCGATGCGCGCCTGATACAGCTTGTCGGCATCGACGGTCAGTGCGCCGGTCGTCGGATCGATGGTGTGGCCGATCCCCTGCGACTGGAGCGCATCGGCGACGGCGGCCTTGTCGCTGTCGTCGAGCCCCGCGAAAAGCTGCGCCTGCGGCGCCGACTGGGTCATGAAATAGGCGAGCGCGGTCAGGCCGATCGCGGTCGTCGTGGCGATCGCGGGCAGCGCGCGCTGGACGGCGGGCTGGCGGACGAACTGCTGGACCGGCGCAAAGCGGCCGCCCATCGCAGGGAGGGGCAGCCGGTTCGTATCGGCAACGGGGGCGAGGAGTTGAGCTTCGGCCATGGATTACACCGGCATGTTCATGATGTCGCGATAGGCGGACAGCAGCTTGTTGCGGACCTGCAACGTGGTTTCGAAGCCGAGCGAGGCCTTCTGGCGTTCGATCATCACGCTGACGATGTCGTGCGTGTCGCCGCGTTCATAGGCTTCGCTGAGGTCGCTTGCCTTCGCCTGCTGGGTATTGACCTGCTGCAATGCGCTGGCGATCGCCGATCCGAAATCGGGTGCCGCACCGGCACCCGCGGCGCCGCCCGCAGCCGCGCCGCCGGCGGCGCGCTGCAGCGCCTGGTTCTGATTGAGAATCGAACTGCGCATTTGCAGCAGTCGGCTCTGGTCAATCGTGCTCATAAGCTTTCATCCGTCCTGGTGCGCGGCGGTTCGCCGCACGCACAAAGAGTAATGCAAAGCTCGTGCCAAAAATTCTTTTCGTTGAAAAACAGCTATTTGATAGAGTGATCCTATCGCCGCCTGCGCTCCGCGGCGTTTTTTTGACGCGCCGGCTTAATCCGCCGCCGCCGCCGCCGTTACAGCTTTCGTGACCGCTCGCTGAGCCCTCACACCACGGGAATGGCCAAGGGGCCGGAAAGGAACATTATGACTGTCATCAACACCAATGTGAGCGCGCTTCGCGCCCAGAACAGCTCGCGTGTTGCCAATCGCATGCAGTCGCAGGCTATGGAACGTCTGTCGAGCGGCAAGCGCATCAACAGCGCCAAGGACGACGCCGCCGGCCTCGCCGTCGCAACTCGCATGCAGGCTGCCTCGCGCGGCTTCACCCAAGCGATCCGCAATGCCAACGACGGCATTTCGCTGGCGCAGACCGCCGACAGCGCTGCGGGCAGCGTTTCGGACATCCTGGTTCGTATGCGCGACCTGGCGATGCAGGCTTCGACCGGCACTCTCAGCGATGCCGACCGCGGTCTGGTGCAGAAGGAAGTTACCGCACTTATCTCGCAGATCGGCGACATCGTCGGCCAGACGACGTTCAACGGCAACAAACTGCTCGACGGCAGCGTCACCGCAGGCTTCGATATCCAGACTGGCATCAACACCGGTGAAAACGTGAACATCACGATCGGCAAGCTTGATGCGACGACGCTGGGCGTCAACGCGCTTTCGGTTGCCACGGCTTCCGGCGCGACCGGTGCACTGGCGACGCTCGACACCGCGATCACCACGGTCGCCGGCGAACGCGCCAACCTCGGTGCGCAGCAGAACCGTCTTGAAGCGGCTGTCGATAATTTGACGTCGCGTGTCACCAATCTGGACGAATCGCGCTCGCGGATCGAAGATGCCGACTTCTCGGCTGAATCGACGAAGCTGGCGGCGGCGCAGATCCTGTCGCAGGCTTCGACCGCGATGCTCGCCCAGGCGAACCAGAGCGCCCAGGGTGTGATGAACCTGCTGCGCTAAGCGCGGAACATCGCAAACATCTCAGGCTATATTTGGTTGGTCCCTTTAATAGCCTGATCGGATGCCCCGGCTCCCCACAGCCGGGGCATCTTTTTGCGTACGGGGCGGAGGCCTCCCCGCTTCAATGAAAATCGCGTGACTTGGGCAGGATGCGGACATTGCGGGGATGGCCGTGCCGCGCGCCCGGCGCGCGGTCGCGCGGCATTTGCGGGTGCTTGACCTCGTCGGCCCGGCACAAGTCGGGATCGAAGCCGCGATCGCTGCCCAGTGCGTCGAGCATCGCGGTGCGATCGACGATGCGGGTCGCCATCAGGTGGATGACGCCCTCCTTGCTGCGCTGCACCTCGCCTTCGGCCAGCATCAGCCGCGACGCCATGACGGCGCGGCGATAGCGTTCGAAATGGCGCGCCCATAGCAGGATGTTCACGATCCCGCCCTCATCCTCAATGGTGATGAAGATCGCATTGCCCTTGCCCGGCCGCTGGCGGATCAGCACGACCCCCGCGGTGCAAACGATCGACCCGTTCTTTGCCCCCGCAACTTCGCCCGCGCTCAGCACGCCTTCGCGCGCGAAGGCGGGACGCAGAAAGGCCATCGGATGGCCCTTCAGCGACAGGCGCGTCGTCTGATAATCGGTCAGCACCTGTTCGACCGGAGGGATCGGCGGCAGGCGTGCATCGTCTTCGGTGCCCAGTTCGTCGGCGCCCGCCGCACCGAACAGCGGCAACACCCCCTGACGGACGCGCCGCGCGTCCCATAGCGCGGGGCGCCGATCGAGTCCCATCGACCGGCATGCATCCGCATCGGCGAGCAGGCGCAACGCCCGCGGAGGCAGGTTCGCGCGGCGCGCGAGTTCCTCGACCGACGCGAAGGGCGCGGCATTCCGCGCGTCGGCGATCAGCTTCGCCCACTCCTGGCGAAACCCGTCCACCTGCCGAAAGCCGAGCCGCAGCGCGAGGCTGCCGTCGGCGCGGGGTTCAAGGCTGCTGTCCCAATCGCTGGAATTGACGTCGACCGCGCGCACCTCGACGCCATGCTCGCGCGCATCGCGGACAAGCTGCGCCGGCGCATAAAAACCCATCGGCTGCGAATTGAGCAAGCCGCAGGTGAAGACGGCGGGGTGGTAATGCTTGATCCATGACGAGACATAAACAAGCCGCGCAAAGGACTGCGCATGGCTTTCGGGGAAGCCATAGCTGCCAAAACCCTCGATCTGCTTGAAACAGCGTTCGGCGAAATCCTGCGTGTAGCCGCGCCGCACCATGCCGCCGATCATTTTGTCCCGGAAATTCTCGATCGTCCCGACGTTGCGAAAGGTCGCCATCGCGCGGCGCAGGCCATTGGCCTCGTCGGGCGTGAAATCGGCGGCCACCATCGCCAGCTTCATCGCCTGTTCCTGGAACAGCGGCACGCCGAAAGTCTTGCCGAGCACGTCGTGCAGTTCGTCGGGCGGGTGCGGCGGGGCAGGCTCGGGGAATTCAACCGGCTCCTCGCCGCATCGCCGGCGCAGATAGGGGTGCACCATGTCGCCCTCGATCGGGCCCGGCCGGACGATCGCGACCTGCACGACAAGGTCATAGAATATCCTGGGTTTCAGGCGCGGCAGCATGTTGATCTGGGCGCGGCTCTCGACCTGAAAGACCCCGATGCTGTCGCCGCGCTGGAGCATTTCATAGACGGCCTCGTCGCCGCAATCGATGTCGACCTCCAGCGTATGGTCGCCCAGCCCGTGCGCCCGCATCAGGTCGAAGCATTTGCGGATGCAGGTCAGCATGCCGAGCGCGAGGACATCGACCTTCATCAGGCCGAGTGCGTCGATATCGTCCTTGTCCCATTCGATGAAGGTGCGGTCCTCCATTGCGGCATTGTGGATCGGCACCAGTTCGTCGAGCCGCCCTTGGGTCAGCACGAAGCCGCCGACATGCTGCGACAAGTGACGCGGCGCCTTCAGCAATTCGCCGACGAAGCGGTGCAATCGCTCGATTTCGCCATTATGGGGGTCGAGCCCGGCTTCGGCCAGCCGTTCGACCGGCACCTCGTCGCCCCAGCTTCCCCAGCTCGTATCGGCGAGCCGCGCGGTCACATCCTCACTGAGGCCCAGCGCCTTGCCGACCTCGCGGATCGTGCTGCGCGGGCGATAATGGATGACGGTCGCGGCGATCGCGGCGCGGTCGCGCGTGTAGCGGCGGTAGATATATTGGATCACTTCCTCGCGCCGCTCATGTTCGAAATCGACGTCGATGTCGGGTGGCTCGTCGCGCTCGGCCGAGACGAAGCGCGAGAAGAGCAGGTCGTGCTGCATCGGATCGACCGAGGTGACGCCGAGCAGGAAGCAGACGATCGAATTGGCCGCCGATCCGCGCCCCTGACAGAGGATCGGGGGTTCTTGCGCGCGCGCGAAACGGACGAGATCGTGGACGGTGAGGAAATAATAGACGTAATTCCGCCGCCGGATCAGCCGTAGTTCGTTGCCTATCAGCTTGCGGACTTTCGCCGACAAGGGCGTGCCATAGCGCGCTTCGGCCGCTGTCTTCACCAGATGGTGCAGATAGTTGAAGGGCTTCCATCCCGGCGGTACCGGCTCGTGCGGATATTCATAGCGCAGTTCGTCGAGCGCGAAGCCGATGCGGTCGAGCAGCCGCGCGCTTTGCTCGACCGCTCCCGGACAGGCCGCGAACAGCCGGCGCATCTCGGCCGGCGCTTTTAGATGGCGTTCGCCATTGGCGTGGAGACGCCGGCCTGCCCTGTGCAGTGTCGTGCCCTCGCGGATACAGGTGACGATGTCGTGGAGCGGGCGCTGCGCGGGGGTTGCGTAAAGCGCATCACAGGTGGCGAGCAGCGGGACGTTCACCGCCGCCGCCAGACGGTGTAGTCGCGCCAGCCGCCGCGCGTCGGCACCTCCCCGGGGCATGGTCGCGGCGAGCCAGAGCGATTTGGGCCGTGCGTGCTTGAGCTGGCGCAGCAGGGTCTCGTCGCCCTCCGTCGCGATCAGCAACAGATCGTCGCAATAGGCGAGCAGATCTTCGAGGTGAAGGATGCAGTCGCCCTTCTGCGCGCGCAGATTGCCGGTCGACAACAGGCGCGTCAGGCGGCCCCAGCCATGGCGGCTGACCGGATAGGCGACAATGTCAGGGGTGCCGTCGGCGAATGCGAGCCGGGCGCCGACGACCAGCCGGAATCTCGCCACCGCCTCCGGCTGCTTGATCTGCAGCTCTTTCAGGAAGGCCCAGGCCCGCACCACCCCCGCGACGCTGTTGCGGTCGGCGATGCCGATGCCCGTCATGCCGAGTTCGAGCGCGCGCGCGACCATTTCGGCGGGGTGCGAGGCGCCGCGCAGGAAGCTGTAGTTGGTCGCAGCGATCAGCTCGGCGAAACCGGGATCGGCGTCGGGACAAGGCGCGCTCATGCAAAGACCCCATGGATATACCAGCGCGGGTCGGGCTTTTCATCGTAGAGGCCGTGGCGGAACAGCCAGTAACGGCGACCCTGCGCATCCTCGACGCGGTAATAGTCGCGCGTCAGCCCGGCATTGTCGCGGCGGCGCCACCATTCGGCCGCGATGCGTTCGGGGCCTTCGAAGCGGCGTACCGCATGGAGCGTGCGGCGCCAGCGGAAGCGCTGCGGCGGGCCGTCGGGGACTTCAGCGATCACTTCGATCGGCTGCGGCGGGTCGAACAGGTGAAAGGGGCGCAGCGGCGGTTCGCCCGGCTCGGTCGCGGTCCAGGGCGTCGGCGGCGGCGCCTCGACCGCGGGCAAGGCAAGCTGCGCCTGTTCGGGGATATGGGTATCGGCGCTGCGCAGCCGCCGGACGCGCCCGCGCCCGAGCCGGGTCGCCAGCCGGTCGGCGAGTTCGTCGACGGCGGCGGCGCCCGGCGCGGTGTTCGCCGCGCCGCCCTCGAGCCTGAGCTGACCGGCACCCAGCGCCTCGATCCGCGGCACGGCGAGGCGGATCATGTCGAAACCGAAACCGGGGTCGATCGGATCGCGCAGGCTGTCGATCCGTTCGGCGAACAGACGCATGACCAGATCGGCGTCGCGCGTCGGCTGGCCGGTTTCGATTGCGATGCTGCGCGCCAGCCCGTCGCTGCGAAAGAAGGTCGCGCGAAAATGGCGCCCGCCCTTGCCGCGTTCGCCGAGCGCGACGGCGGCCTCGGCGGCAAGCTCGGCGAGCACAGCAGCGGCATGGGCGCTGCTGCCTAGCGGTTCGGCGAAACGGCGCTCGACGACGATCGGCGGGGGCCGGATGCGCGGGTCGAGCGGGCTCGGTGCATCGCCGAGCAACCGGCGCAGCGCGTTCGCCGCCTCGGCCCCGAAGCGCGCGGCGATCGCGGCGACCGGGCGGCCCGAAAGATCGCCGATCGTCTTGAGCCCCGCGCGGACGAGCGCGGTCGTCGCCTCCGCCTCCAGCCCCAGCGCCGCGACGGGCAGGCGGCGCACCGCCGCCGCCTCGTCGGGGGCGGGGAGCGCCTGGTAGCGGGCGAGCGCGCGCGCCGCATCGGCGGTGCCGGCAAGCGCGCTGCGCAGCGTCATCCCCAGCCGGTCCATGCGCTCTTCGACATCGGCGACAAGTTCTGCTTCGCCGCCGAACAGATGCGCCGCGCCCGCGATGTCGAGGATCAGCCCGTCGGGGGCATCGAGCGCGACGAGCGGCGTGTAGCGCGCGCAGCCCTGCGCGAGCCGGTCGAGCCAGGCGGCATCGGCGACGGGATCGTGCGGCACGACGGCAAGGTCGCCGACCTGCGCGCGGGCATCGGCGAGCGGCATGCCGGGGCCGAGCCCCAGCGCCGCGGCGTGCGGATCGACGCTCGCAAGACGGAGTGCCCCGCGCTGCTTTTCGGCAAAGACGATCGGAGCGTCAGGCGGCGGCGCGGCGCGGCACAGCCGTTCGGCCGGGAGCCACGGGAAGAAGAGCGCCAGATAGCGCCGCCCCCCGGAAGACTTGCTCATCGCGATTCCATTCCATCTGCCAGCGGGCGCCCGCGGGGCCGCCGCGCCAGCGTATCAGGTCGAGGGTGAAGCCCGGCGCGCCCGGCGCATCGGCCTCGAGCGCCGTCGAGGGCGCGGCGGCGACCGTCCAGCGCGTTTCCGCCACGCTGGGAGCGGGAAGCGTATTGAGTCGCAGCATCAGGAGCACGGTCCCCGCATCGCGTGCGCCGAGTGCCAGCCGCCGCCCCGCGGTCAGGTCGAGCGCGGGCCACGCTCCCCAGCTTTCGACGATCACCGCCGCCGAGCCGCCGCACCGCACCGCGTCATTGGCGCAGGCGAGGAGCATTTTGGGGTCGGCGGTTTCGACGAGCAGCAGCCGGTCGGGGTCGCCGCCAAGCTCGGCGATGCCAGGCGCATAGATATGCCCCGCGCGCCGTGCGGCATCGGCGGTGCGCAGCCACAGCAGCGGCGCCGCGCCGGGCGTACGCAGCGCGAGCAACGCGGCAAAGGCCGCGGCGCTCGTCGCATCGAGCGCGTTGGCTGCGAAAAATTCATGCGTCTTGCCGATCGCCAACCCGCCGCCGATCGCCGCATCGAAATCCGCATGGCCACTCGCCAGCCAGCCGCCATCGCCCCCGCCGGACGGGGCGCCGCTATCGGCGAGCCGGGCGACGCGTTGGCGCAGCGCGGCGAGAGAGGAAGACGACTCGCGCATAATGTTCCTGATTTGTTCTATTAGCGCGCGAGCGGATGGGGTTGTCAAGCGGAGTCGGGATTCGCTTCTGGATGGCGCTCTAAGGCGCCGCGGACCCCGCGCTGCTGTCGCCGCCGAGCGCGCGGAACAGGGCGATGCGGGTCTGGACGAGCAGCAGGCCTGTCGCGATTTCGCTGCGCCGCGCGGCATAGAGGCTGCGCTGCGCGTCGAGGCTGGCGAGGAAACTGTCGACCCCGCCCTTGTAGCGCGCATCGCTGAGTCTCGCCGTGTCGGCTGCGGCTTCGGTGTTGGCGGCGGCGGCGCGGACCCGCTCGGCGATCGTCCCTTGCACCGCGAGCGCGTCGGCGACTTCGCGAAAGGCGGTCTGGATCGCGCCTTCATAGCTGGCAAGCGCGGCATCGCGCTGCGCCTCGCTCACCGCCACCCCGGCGCGGCGGCCACCGAAATCGAAGATCGAGGCGCTGGCATCGCCGCCCGCCGACCAGGCGAAGGAACCCTTGTCGAACAGGCTCGACAGCGCGTCGCTGGCAAAGCCCAGCAGGCCGGTCAGCGAAATCGTCGGGAACAACCGCGCGCGCGCGACGCCGATATCGGCATTGGCGGCGCGCAGCAGATATTCGGCCTGGATCACGTCGGGCCGCCGCAACAGGATTTCCGACCGCATCCCGGCCGGGGGCGCCGCAACCGCGGGCGTCACCTCGGCCAGGCTGGCGGGGAACAGCGCCGGATCGACATCGCCGCCGACGAGCAGGCGGATCAGATTTTCGTCCTGCGCGATCGCAGTCTGCTGCTGCGCGATCGCGTCCTCGGCGGTCGCCAATATCTGTTCGGCTTGCCTGAGGTCGGTGCGCGGCGCGACGCCGCCGTCGAGCCGCGCCTTCGTCAGCCGGACATTTTCGCGCGCATTGGTCGCGGTTTCCTGCGCAATGGCGAGCAGGTCGCGGTCGGCGCCATAGGCGGCCCAGGCATTGGCGAGATCGGCGATCAGGCTCAGCCGCACGGTGCGCGACGCGGCCTCGGTCGCCAGCGCGCGGTCGCGGTCGGCGGCATTCGCATTGGCGAGGCGCCCGAACAGGTCGAGTTCGAAGGCGGTGACCCCGCCTTGAAGCGCGAAACTACTGCCCGCGCCGCCGGAGCCGCCGGTGCCGCCGCGGTCGGCATAGTCGCCGCTCGCGCTGACGCCAATCGCCGGGAATTGCGCCGCCCGGCTGACCCGCACCTGCGCGCGCGCCGCCGCCAGATTGGCATAGGCGGTGCGCAGGTCGCGATTGTTCGCGAGCGCCTGTTCGACGAGCGACTGGAGCCGCGCGTCGGTAAACAATTGTTTGTAGGACAGGATCGGCAGCGCCGCCTCGCTCTGGATCAGATAGGCGTCGCCGACCGGCCAGCCTTGCGGTACCGGGGGCGGCGGTAACGCCGTCTTCGGCGCAAGCGAACAGCCCGCGAGCATCAGCGGCGCTGCGATCATCAGGAAGGGCGCGCGTTTCATGCCGTCACCTCCGCGTCGCCGTCCTTTTTGCCGAAGCGCTGGCGCAGCGCGGCAAGCCCGTCGCGCACGCCGCGGCGGACGAGCACGAAGAAGAGCGGAATGAAGAAAATGGCGAGCAGCGCGGCGGTCAGCATGCCGCCGATCACCGACGTGCCGATCGCGACGCGGCTGTTGGCCCCCGCACCGGTCGCAATGGCGAGCGGCAGGACGCCGAAGATGAAGGCAAAGCTGGTCATCAGGATCGGACGCAAACGGATGCGCGCCGCCTCGACCGCTGCCTCGATAACGCGGCGACCCTTGCGTTCCTCCTGTTCGGCGAACTCGATCATCAGGATCGCATTCTTCGCCGCCAGTCCCATCGTCGTCAGCAACCCGATCTGCAGATAGACGTCGTTTTCCAGCCCGCGCAGCGTCACCGCGAAAACCGCGCCGACCAGCCCGAGCGGAATGATGAGCAGCACCGCAAGCGGGATCGACCAGCTTTCGTAAAGCGCGGCAAGGCAGAGGAAGACGACGAGCAGCGACAGGCCATAGAGCAGGGGCGCCTGCCCCGATGACAGGCGTTCCTGATAGGACGCGCCCGCCCAGGCGACGCTGGTGCCGGGAATTTCGGCCGCCATCCGCTCCATCTCATCCATCGCCTCGCCCGAACTGACGCCGGCGGCTGCCTGCCCCGAAATTTCGAACGCCGGGACGCCCTGAAAGCGCGACGTGCTTGCCGGGGTGGTTGACCAGCCGATGCTCGAAAAGGCCGAGAAGGGCGACATCTCGCCATCGGACGATCGGACATACCATTGCCCGATATCGTCGGGCTTCGCGCGATAGGGGGCGTCGCCCTGGACATAGACGCGCTTGACGCGGCCCTTGTCGATGAAGTCGTTGACGTAGCGGCCGCCCCAGGCGGTCGCCAGCGTGTTGTTCACATCGCCGTTGCTGAGGCCATAGGCGGTCAGCCGCTGCGTATCGATATCGACCTTCAACGTCGCGACATCGGGAAGATCGCTGAGCCGAACCGAGGTGAGCTTGGGATTGGCATTGGCCATGTCGAGCAGCCGGTCGCGCGCCGCGATGAATTCGGCGCGGCTCATCCCGCTGCGGTTCTGGAACTCCATCGTAAAGCCCGACGAATCGCCAAGACCCCGCACCGCGCCGGGAACGAGGGCGAAGACCTGCGCGTCGCGCAGGCCCGACAGCGCCTTGCGCGTCCGGTCGGCGATCGCGTCGGCGGTGTTTTCCTTGCCGGGACGGTCGTCCCAGTGGACGAGATTCAAAAAGCCCTGGCCGGTATTCTGGCCGGTAGCACCGCCCCCGCCGCCGCCCGCGACGAGGAAGAGCGCGCCGACATTGGCCTTTTCCTGGCTCAGCAGATATTTTTCGACGCTGTCGCGCACTGCGAGCGTGCGTTCCTGCGTCGCGCCCGCGGGCAAGCGGAACTGCACCGAAACGCGGCCCTGATCCTCATTGGGAAGAAAGCCGGTCGGCAGGCGCACGAACATCAGCACCAGCAGCACCAGAATGATGGCGTAAATGCCAAGGAACAGCCATTTGCGATCGACGACGCGGGTCACGCTGCCGACATAGCCGCGAACCGTGCGGTCGAACCGCGTGTTGAAGCCGTCGCGGGCGCGGATCATCGCGGCGTGCACGCGCGGGAAACGGTGCGGCCGATCCTCGTCCCCGCCATGGCTGCGCGGCTTCAGCAGGGTCGAGGTCAGCGCCGGGCTGAGGATCAGCGCGACGAGTACCGACAGAGCCATCGCCGACACGATGGTGATCGAGAACTGACGATAGATGACGCCCGTCGATCCGCCGAAAAAGGCCATCGGCAGAAACACCGCCGACAGCACCATCGCGATCGCGATCAAGGCGACCTGCAATTCCTTCATCGACTGGATCGTCGCCTCGCGCGCCGACATGCCGGGATTCTCTTCCATCAGCCGCTCGACATTCTCGACCACCACGATCGCGTCGTCGACGAGCAGGCCGATCGCGAGCGTCAGGCCGAACAGGGTGAGCGTGTTGATCGTGAAACCGGCGATATAGAAGACGCCGAAGGTGCCAAGCAGCACGACCGGCACAGCGATCGCCGGGATCAGCACCGCGCGCCAGCTTTGCAGAAAGACGAACATCACCAGCACGACAAGCAGGATCGCCTCGAACAGCGATTTCTGCACTTCGCTCACCGACAGCTTGATGAAGGCGGTGGCGTCGTTGGCATAGGCATAGGTCAGGCCGTCGGGGAAATCCTGCGCCAGTTCGGCAACGCGCGTCTTGACCCGGTCGGCGGTTTCCAGCGCGTCGGAGCCGGGCGACAGCGAGATCGAGATGCCCGCGCCCGGATGGCCGTTGATGCGCACGATGGTGCCGTAATTTTCGGCGCCGACCTCGACCCGCGCGACGTCTCTGATCCTTACGGTCGACCCGTCGGGCAGCGTCTTGAGCACGATATTCTCGAACTCTTCGGGCGTCTGCAACCGCGACTGGGCGGTTACGGTCGCATTCAGCATCTGTCCCTCGGGCGCCGGGGTACCGCCGACCTCGCCCGCCGCGACCTCGCTGTTCTGCGCGGTGATCGCGGTGACGACGTCGCCGGGCATCAGCGACACCGCGGCGAGCCGCTGCGGGTTCAGCCAGATGCGCATCGCATGCGGCGAGCCATAGACATTGACGTCGCCTACGCCTTCGACGCGCGACAGCGGATCCTGCACGTTCGACGACAGATAGTCGGACACATCCTGGTTCGATCGCGTGTCGGTGGTGTCATAGACGCCGACGAGCAGCAGCGAATCCGAATTGGACTTGGTGACGCGCACGCCCTGACTCTGCACCTGTTGCGGCAGGCGCGAGATGGCGGAGGCGATCTTGTTCTGCACCTGCACCTGCGCGATGTCGGGATCGGTGCCCTTGGCGAAGATGGCAGTAATCGTCGCCTGCCCGCGCGAACTCGACTGCGAGCTGAAATAGAGCAGGCCGTCGATACCGGTGAGCTGTTGCTCGAGCACCTGCGTGACGCTGTTCTCGATCGTCTCGGCGGAGGCGCCGGGATAGCTGGCGCGGATATTGACCTGCGTCGGCGCGATGTCGGGATATTGTTCGATCGGCAGCGAAAACAACGCGCCGAGCCCGCCGAGCATGACGACGATCGCCAGCACCCAGGCGAAGATCGGCCGATCGATGAAAATGCGCGACATGGGGCGTTATTGTCCTTTCGTCGCGGCGCTCTTGTCGGCGCTCTTCCCCGCGGGCGCCCCCACCCGCTGCGGACTGGTCGCGGGCACTGGCTTGATCGCCGATCCCTGCTTCAGGTTGCCGACACCCTGCGTGATGACCCGGTCGCCCGGTTTCAGCCCGCCGGTGACGACCCAGTTCGCGCCGACCGTGCGGTCCGCGTCGACCTTGCGCCGTTCGGCCTTATTGTCGTTGCCGACCAGATAGACGAAAGCCGATCCGTCGAAATCGCGCTGCACCGCGGCCTGCGGCACCAGCATTGCCGCGGGGTTCACCGCCTGGTCGAACAGCGCGGTCACGAACATGCCGGGCATCAGCAGGCCCGAGGGGTTGGGGAAGCGCGCGCGCAGCGTCACCGTCCCCGTCGCTTCGTTCACCGTCACTTCGGAAAACTGCACGGTGCCGGACAGGCCGTAATCGCTGCCGTCCTCCAGCTTCAGCCGCACGCTCGTGCTGCCGGCGGTCACCCCGCCGCTGGCAAGCGACTGGCGCAGGCGCGTCATGTCGGCGGCCGATTGCTGGATGTCGACATACATGGGGTCGGTGCGCTGGATCACCGCGAGCGGCGTCGCCTGGCTGGCGCTGACGAGCGCGCCGGGAGTAACGAGCGAGCGGCCGATATGGCCCCCGATCGGCGCGGTGATCGTCGAATAGCGCAGGTTGATCCGCGCAGTTTCGAGCGATGCGGCGCTCTGCGCGACGGCGGCGCGCGCGACGCGCGCCTGTGCCAGCGCGTCGGTATAATCTTGTTCGGCCACCGCCTGCATCTTGGCGAGCGGCTCGAAGCGCTTGGCCTTTTCCTCGGCCGCCTGCGCGCTCGCGCGGGCGCTCGCCAGATTGGCCGCGGCCTGATCGACCGCCGCCTTGTAAAGGCTCGCGTCGATCTGGAACAGCGGCTGGCCGGCGCGCACCGTCCCGCCCTCGGTAAACAGGCGCTGGCGGACAATGCCGTTTACCTGCGGCCGGACTTCGCTCGTCTCGAAGGCGACGGTGCGGCCGCCGAGCGCGGTGGTGATCGGCACGGCCTCCTCGCGCACCACGACAAAGCCGACCTGCGCGGCGCGGTTGCCGCCCTTGTCGTCCTTGCCCGAACAGGCGCCCAGCGAAAGCGTCATCGCGCACAGCGCTCCGGCAAGGAGCAGCGGCTTCTTGTGCAGCATAGTCTGTTGTCTCGTGTCGAAACCGCCGGGGAGGGCGGGGGGAAGGGCGCCTATTCAACCTATTGCGCCGCACCATGCAAGCCCCGAGGCTGCATTGCGACAAATTACGACAATTTTCCTGGCTCGGGGACGAACAGCGTGCGTGCGGCCTGCACTTCGGCGTCGAGCCAGTCGATGAAGGCGCGAATCCGCGGCTGCGGCGCGATGTCGCGGTGCAGCGCCAGCCAGAAGGCGCGCGCGATCGTCTGGTCGCGGCGGACGCGGACGAGCGCGGGGTCACCCGCAGCAAGGAAGCAGGGCAGGACGCCGACTCCGGCACCGCCCGCGATCATCCGCCGCTGCGCGAGGATCGAAGAGGATCGGATGCCAGCGCGCAACCCCGGTTCGATCTCGCCCAGATAGTCGAGTTCGGGGGCATAGAGGATGTCGGGGACATAGCCGACGACGGGAATACCGGTACGCGAGAGGGGCGCCGCTTCGACCGCCCGATGCCAGTCGCGGCGGTCGGCGGGGGCGTAGAGGCCGAGGCTGTAGTCCGCGAGCTTGCGCGTGATCAGCGGGCCCTTGCGGGGCCGCGCGAGCAGCACCGCCATATCGGCCTCGCGCCGCGAGGGGTTGAGGAAACCCGACGAAGCGACAAGGTCGATCTCGAGCTCGGGGTGCGCCGCGACGAAGGCGGCGAGGCGCGGCGCGATGAAGCTGCCCCCAAAACCTTCGGAGACGCTGATCCGCAATTGCCCCGAAAGCGCCGTGCCGCCATCGCCTGCCGAATGGATGCGCGCGGCCGCTGCCGCCATCGCTTCGGCATGCGGAACGAGCGCCCGACCGGCGGCGGTCAGAACGAAACCCGTCGGCGCGCGTTCGAACAGCGTCTGCTGCAAGGCGCTTTCCAGTGCACTGATGCGGCGGCTGACCGTCGTGGCGTCGACGTGGAGCGCCTGGCCGGCTCGCGCCAGCGTGCCATGACGCGCAACCATCTGGAAATATTGCAGGCTGTCCCAATCCATATGCTGCAAATATGCAGGATATGGCTGCAAGTCTATCCCTTGCAATCGCGCTGGTTTTGGTTTGTGGCTGCGACACGTCAGAAACGGGAGACTCGACCCTCATGCGACAGATCGATCATCACATCGTCGGCGGTGCCGGCGGCAATACGGGACGGCTCGGCGACGTGCTCGATCCGAACAATGGCGGCGTTCAGGCGCAGGTGGCGCTTGGCGACAAGGCGCTCCTCGATCGCGCGGTCGCGGCGGCCAAGGCGGCGCAGCCGGCCTGGGCCGCAGTGAATCCCCAGCGCCGCGCGCGGGTGATGTTCGAATATAAGCGGCTGGTAGAGGCCAATATGGACGAGCTTGCTCAGATGCTCTCGGCCGAACATGGCAAGGTGATCGCCGATGCCAAGGGCGACATCCAGCGCGGGCTGGAGGTCGTCGAATTCTGTTGCGGCATCCCGCATGTGCTGAAGGGCGAATATACGCAGGGCGCCGGCCCCGGCATCGACGTCTATTCGATGCGCCAGCCGCTCGGCATCGGCGTCGGCATCACGCCGTTCAACTTTCCCGCGATGATTCCGTTGTGGATGGGCGCGGTCGCCACCGCGGTCGGCAATGCCTTCATCCTGAAGCCCAGCGAACGCGACCCGTCGGTTCCCGTCCGCCTGGCCGAACTGTTCCTCGAAGCCGGAATGCCCGAGGGGATTTTCCAGGTCGTCCACGGTGACAAGGAAATGGTCGATGCCATCCTCGATCATCCCGACATCGCCGCGGTCAGCTTCGTCGGCTCGTCGGACATCGCCCATTATGTCTATGAACGCGGCGTGCGCGCGGGCAAGCGGGTGCAGGCGATGGGCGGCGCGAAGAATCACGGCATCGTCATGCCCGACGCCGATCTCGACCAGGTGGTCAGCGACCTGACCGGCGCCGCCTTCGGCTCGGCGGGCGAACGCTGCATGGCGCTGCCCGTCGTCGTCCCGGTGGGCGAGGATACGGCGCAGCGACTGCGCGACAAGCTGGTCCCGGCGATCGAGGCGCTGCGCGTCGGCGTATCGACCGATCCCGACGCGCATTACGGCCCCGTGGTGACGCAGGCGCACAAGGAAAAGGTCGAAGGCTGGATCGCGAAATGTGCCGACGAAGGCGCCGAGCTGGTCGTCGACGGGCGCGGCTTTACCTTGCAGGGGCATGAAAAGGGCTTCTTCGTCGGCCCGACGCTGTTCGACCATGTCACCCCCGAGATGGAAAGCTACAAGGAAGAAATCTTCGGCCCGGTGCTGCAGATCGTCCGCGCGCCCGATTTCGAAACCGCGCTCGAACTGCCGTCGAGGCATCAGTATGGCAACGGCGTCGCCATCTTCACGCGCAACGGCCACGCCGCGCGCGAATTTGCCGCGCGCGTCAATGTCGGCATGGTCGGCATCAACGTGCCGATTCCGGTGCCCGTCGCCTATCACACCTTCGGCGGCTGGAAGCGCTCGGCGTTCGGCGATACCAACCAGCACGGCATGGAGGGGGTCAAATTCTGGACCAAGGTCAAGACCGTGACCGCGCGCTGGCCCGATGGGTCGCTTGACGGCGGCAACGCCTTCGTCATCCCGACCATGGGCTGACGGCGCGCTGGCGATGAAACCGGCCCCCGTCATCGGGCATTTCCTGTTGGGGCGCCGGCCGGTCGCTGGCGCCGTGCAGGAGATCGAATGATGACGCGCTGGCTGTTTTCCGCTCCCTTGCTGCTGCTTGCCGGGTGCAGCGGCGGCAGCGACGGCACCGATGGCACCGATGACAAGGCACCCGCCGCTGAGGAACAGGCGGCCGATGCGCCGGCCGGGCCTTCGCAAAACGCGCCTGCTCAACCGGCGCCCGCCGCGGGCGGCGCCAGCGATGCCGACCTCGCCTATGTTGCCGATCCGTCGGTGGCCCCGCCGAAGGCACCCGAAGCGGGGGTCGGTATCGGCGAGCAGGCGATTCCGGTTGCCATCCGCGGTCGCTGGGCGCTGAAGGCGGAGGATTGCGGCGCGCGTCCCGGCACCGACCTGACCGCGCTGGTGATCGACGCAAAGACGCTGCGCTTCTTCGAATCGGCGGGCGATCTGGCGCGGGTGCGCGACCGCGATGTAAACCGCATCGTCGCCGATTATAAATTCAGCGGCGAAGGGCAGCAGTGGGACCGGCTGATGCTGCTCGGCCTCGCCGACGGCGGCAAGACGCTCGTTCGCCGCGATTATGGCGATGGTGCCGCGCCCGACGCGATGCGCTATACCCGCTGCGCCTGACTTGCGAAGAAAGGGAGATATATGATGGATATCCGTTTTCTGACCCTCACCGCCGTCCTGCCGCTCGCCGCCTGCGCCAGCGCCGGGGACGGTTCTCCCTCCGATGCCGCGCCGCCGCCGGCCGCGATGACGTGCAGCGCCGATGCGGCGCAAAGCTATGTCGGCCAGACCGCGAGCCCCGAGCTGGGCGGCGCCATCCTGAAAGCGACCGGCGCGCGCACGCTGCGCTGGGGCCCGCCGCGCAGCGCGATGACGATGGATTATCGGCAGGACCGGGTGAACGTCATGTACGACGACGCCTACAAGATCACGCAGGTTACGTGTGGCTGACGGTTGGCGGCGCAATCACGGCTCGGCGTCGCCCTTTGAGCCCGTGTACGGTTACAGCCGCGCGGTCCGGGTCGGCAATCGCATCGACGTCGCCGGCTGCGCGCCGATCGAGCCCGACGGTTCGTCGACCGTCGGCGACGCCGGAGTGCAGGCCGCGCGCTGCCTGACGATCATCGGCGAAGCGCTCGAAGCCCTGGGCGGCAGCTTCGCCGACGTCGTGCGCACCCGCATGTATATCACCGACGCCGCCGATGCCGATCGCGTCGGACAGGCGCATGGCGCCATATTCGGCGCGATCCGCCCGGCCGCCACGATGCTCGTCATTCCGGCGCTGATCCGCCCCGAATGGAAAGTCGAAATCGAGGCCGAGGCCATTTTAGAGACAGGGATATGACCGACCAGTTCCAGCTTACCGACGACCAGCGCGCGATCCAGGACATGGCGCGCAAGTTCACCGCCGACGCCATCACGCCCTTTGCGGCCGAATGGGACGAAAAGGCGCATTTCCCGCGCGACGTGATCAAGCAGGCGGCCGAACTCGGCTTTGCGGCGATCTATGTCAGCGAGGAATCGGGCGGTATCGGCCTCGGCCGGCTCGAGGCGGCATTGATCATGGAGGCGATGTCCTACGGTTGCCCGGCGACGAGCGCCTTCATCTCGATCCACAATATGGCGAGCTGGATGATCGACAGCTTCGGCGGCGCTGCGGTGAAGTCGAAATATCTTCCCGATCTCGTCACCATGGACCGCATGGCCAGCTACTGCCTCACCGAACCCGGTTCGGGGTCCGACGCTGCGGCGCTCAAGACCACCGCGACGCTCGACGGCGACCATTATGTCGTCAATGGCACCAAGCAGTTCATCTCGGGCGCCGGCGTCAACGACCTTTATGTGACGATGGTGCGCACCGGCCAGCCGGGACCGAAGGGGATCAGTTGCCTCGTCATCGAAAAGGACATGCCCGGTGTCAGCTTCGGCGCGAAGGAACGCAAGCTCGGCTGGAACGCCTCGCCGACCGCGCAGGTGATCTTCGACAATGTGAAGGTGCCGGTCGAAAACCGCGTCGGTGCGGAAGGCGACGGCTTCCGCTTTGCGATGGCGGGGCTCGACGGCGGCCGCCTCAACATCGGCGCCTGCTCGCTCGGCGGGGCGCAGCGCTGCCTTGACGAGGCGATCGCCTATACCAAGGACCGCCAGCAGTTCGGCCAGCCGATTTCGGATTTCCAGAACACCCAGTTCATGCTTGCCGACATGGCAACCGACCTCGAAGCCGCGCGTGCCCTCCTCTATATGGCGGCGGCAAAGGTCACCGCGAACGCGCCCGACAAGTCGCGCTTCTCGGCGATGGCGAAGCGGCTTGCGACCGACAACGGCAGCAAGATCGTCAACGACGCGCTGCAATTGTTCGGCGGTTACGGCTATCTGAAGGATTATCCGATCGAGCGTTTCTGGCGCGACCTGCGCGTCCATTCGATCCTCGAAGGCACCAATCAGGTCATGCGGATGATCGTGGGAAGGGATTTGCTGCGCCAATGACCGAAGATGTTCTGATTTCGATCGACGGCCATGCCGGCCGCTTGTCGCTCAATCGTCCGAAGGCGATCCACGCGCTCAACCTGCCGATGTGCCGGGCGATGATCGATGCGCTGCTCGGATGGCGCGATGACGAGGCCGTCGAGGCGGTCATTATCGACCATAGCGAAGGCCGCGGCTTCTGCGCCGGGGGCGACATTCGCATGCTTGCGGAAAGCGGCGCCAAGGACGGAATGGAGGCGCGGCAGTTCTTCCACACCGAATATCGCCTCAACCATCTGCTTTTCACCTATGCGAAGCCCGTCGTCGCCTTCATGGACGGCATTACCATGGGCGGCGGGGTCGGCATTTCGCAGCCGGCGAAATATCGTGTCGCGACCGAACATACGCGCTTTGCGATGCCCGAAACCGGGATCGGCCTGTTCCCTGACGTCGGCGGCGGCTGGTATCTGCCGCGGCTGGAAGGGCGCGTCGGCGCGTATCTCGCGCTCACCGGCGCGCGGCTCGACGGGGCCGAATGTCTCGCGCTGGGCCTCGCGACCCACTATCTGCCGTCCGAAAAGCTCGCCGAGGCAAAGGCGCGCATCGCGCAGCACCCCGACCGCATTGGCGGCATATTGGGCGAGCTGTCGGTCACCGCGCCGCCCGCCGCGATCATGCAGCATATCGACCGGATCAACCGCCTGTTCGCCAGCGACAGCTATGAAGAGATTCTTGCCGCGCTCGAAGCCGATGGCGGAGAATGGGCCGAAAAGGAACTGGCGACGCTCCACGGCAAATCGCCGCAAACCTGCAAGGTCGCGCTCCGCCAGCTCAAGGAAGGCGGTGCGATGCACGACTTCGCCGCGCAGATGACGCAGGAATATGCGATCGGCAGCCGGGTGGTGCAGATGCACGATTTCATCGAGGGCGTCCGCGCGCTGATCATCGACAAGGACAACAGCCCGAAATGGGACCCGCCGACACCAGAGGCAGTCACCGACGACTGGATCGACGCGATCTTCGCGCCGCTGCCCGAGAATGAGAAATGGACCCCTCTAGCCTAACCGTCACCCCGGCGAAGGCCGGGGTCTCACCGTTGAGATTCCGGCCTTCGCCGGAATGACGAAGGAGATACCGAATGACTTACGAAACCCTCCTCGTCGAACAGCGCGGCGCCGTCACGCTCGTCACGCTCAACCGCCCGCAGGCGCTCAATGCCCTGAACTCCGATGTGCTGAACGACCTTATCGCCGCATTCGCGGCTTTCGAGGCCGATGACAGCCAGCGCTGCGCCGTTCTTACCGGATCGGGCGACAAGGCGTTCGCCGCGGGCGCCGACATCAAGGAAATGGCCGACAAGCCCGCCGCCGATTTCTATCTCGAGGACTTCTTCTCGAAATGGACGAGCGACTTCGCGAAGAAGGTCAGGAAGCCGTGGATCGCCGCGGTCAACGGTTTTGCCTTGGGCGGTGGCTGCGAACTGGCGATGATGGCTGACTTCATCATCGCGTCGGAAAAAGCGAAATTCGGCCAGCCCGAAATCAAGCTCGGCGTCGCCCCCGGCATGGGCGGGTCGCAGCGGCTGACCCGCGCGGTGGGCAAGGCGAAGGCGATGGAAATGTGCCTCACCGGCCGGATGATGGACGCCGCCGAAGCCGAGCGTTCGGGCCTTGTTGCACGCGTGGTTGCGCATGAAACGCTCGTCGACGAAGCGGTGAAGACCGCGACCACGATTGCAGGCATGCCGCCGATGGCTGCGATGGTGAACAAGGATATGGTCAACGCGGCGTTCGAAACGACGCTCGACCAGGGCCTTCTCTACGAACGCCGCCTGTTCCAGATCCTCGCCGCGACCGAGGACAAGGTCGAAGGCATGGCCGCGTTCATCGAAAAACGCGAAGGCGTGTGGAAGGGGCGGTGATCGTCTCGAACATAATCCATCTTTTGAGTGAAAAGCTGTGTGCCCCCGCGAAGGCGGGGGCCCATCATCGGACGGCGCAATTCAAACTGCCGGATGATGGATCCCCGCCTTCGCGGGGACACACAAGTCATTGAGGTTTGTGGAGAGAAATATGAAAATCGCCTTTATCGGACTAGGCAACATGGGCGGCGGGATGGCCGCGAACCTTGCGAAGGCGGGCCACGACGTCCGCGCCTTCGACCTCAGCGAAGAGGCGCTGACGCGGGCGGTAGAAGCGGGCTGCACCCGCGCCGCATCGGCGGCCGAGGCGGTGACCGGCGCCGAGGCTGTCGTGACCATGCTCCCTGCGGGCAAGCATGTCGCGGGCGTTTATGACGCCGAGGTCTTTCCCAATGCCGCGCCCGGCACTCTGCTGCTCGATTGCTCGACGATCGACGTCGCAACCGCGCGCTCGAACATCGAAGCGGCGACGGCGAAGGGCCTCGTCGCGGTCGACGCGCCGGTTTCGGGCGGGATCGCCGCTGCGAATGCGGGCACGCTTACCTTCATGGTCGGCGGCACCGACGAAGGTTTCGCGCGCGCCGAACCGATCCTCGCGAAAATGGGCAAGGCGGTGATCCACGCCGGCGACGCGGGTGCGGGGCAGGGCGCGAAGATCTGCAACAACATGCTGCTCGGCGCCTCGATGATCGCGACGTGCGAAACGCTTGCGCTTGCGCAGAAGCTCGGGCTCGACCCGCAGAAATTCTTCGACATCGCCAGCGTGTCGTCGGGGCAATGCTGGTCGCTCACCAGCTATGCGCCGCTCCCGGGCGTCGGGCCGACGACTCCCGCCGACAATGATTACAAGGGCGGGTTCGCCGCGGCCCTGATGCTCAAGGATCTCCGCCTCGCGATGGAAGCGGCAGCGAGCGTCGAGGCTGAGGTCCCGATGGGGTCGAAGGCCCGCGAACTCTATGAAGCGTTCGTCGCCGCCGATGAAGGCGGACATGATTTTTCCGCGATCATCAAGACATTGCAGGATTGAGCCGCAACGCCGCCCGTGACCGTTTGGGGTCGATTCCGGTCATACGACCCAGATCGACGGCGAACGACGACTTTGGGGAGGGGAGCGGACGTTTCACGTTCGTGCAAGAATGGATTGCGACACGGAGGCTCAGTGCTGCGGACCGCTCAACAACAGGAGAGTCGCCCAAGCGACGATCAAGATAGTTAGCAGGCCCCACGTTGACAAAAGCCAGGCTTTAGAGCGCACATCTCTGGCGGTCTGCACAACTGCATACATAAGGACCGGCAAAAAGAATAATGCAGCCGAGCCGCCCATAAATGTCCCTCGAGGTTAAACCGATTTCATCGCCATGCGCGAGTTTGGCCGCGCGATGATCGACATTATGGACAAACAACCATGTCCGCAATCGGTCGATAACCGAACCCACCGCGGTCCGGCACCAGTTCAATAGAAATCCGCTGTCTCGCCGCCATTGAGCCTTTTGGTGCGATGCACTTGCGTGGGCGCTTTGCTGTCGCCGGAGCGCACTTCCAGTCGGCCGTTCACCCGCCGCACCTCGGCCGGGGCCACTATGCGCGCGCGGGCGACGCCCACGGCGCTTGCCTGCGGCGGCGGAGCTTGCGCTGCCGTCGGTGCGCCCGCAGCGACGAGCAGGGCGAGGGCAAAGGACATGGCGTTCATGCTCTGCTCTAACGGCCGATGCCGCCATGATCTTAACCCTGAATCGCCGCTGTTTTTACGGCCGGTCGCCGTGATTTTGACAAAAGAAGGGCCGCCTGACCCAAGCGGGGACAGGCGGCCCTTTCTTCGTTTCGCGCTGGTTTAGAAGCCCGCCTTCGCCGCGGCCTTCTCGGCGAGCAGCGGTGCCACCGTGAAGCCGTGCTTTTCCAGCGCCGCGGCGATCTTGTCGGTGCCTTCAAGGCCCGCCCAGAACATCGGACCGCCGCGATAGACCGGCCAGCCATAGCCGTAGATCCACACCACATCGATATCGCTCGCGCGCTGTGCCTTGCCTTCGGCGAGGATCAAGGCACCTTCGTTGACCATCGGATAGAGCGTGCGTTCGACGATTTCCTGATCGCTGATCTCGCGCTTCTGAATGCCCGCCTTCTGGCGGAACTCCTCGATGATCTCGGCAACGCGCGGGCTTTCCGACGGATTGCGCTTGTCGTCATAGTCATAGAAGCCCGCCTGCTTCTTCTGGCCCCAGCGGCCTTCGGCGCACAGCGCGTCGCGGATGCTTTCGATCCGGTTCGGGTCGCGGTGCCAGCCGATGTCGACGCCGGCAAGGTCGCTCATCTGGAACGGTCCCATCGGCATGCCGAAATCGACATGCACCTTGTCGACCTGCGCCGGGGTCGCGCCTTCGAGCAACAGCTTCTGTGCCTCGATCTGGCGCGGTGCGAGCATGCGGTTGCCGATGAAGCCGTGGCAGACGCCGGCGACGACGGCGACCTTGTCGATCTTCTTGCCGATCGCCATCGCGGTCGCCAGCACGTCGGGGGCGGTCTTGTCGCCGCGCACCACTTCGAGCAGCTTCATCACATTGGCGGGCGAGAAGAAGTGCATGCCGAGCACGTCGCCGGGGCGGCTCGTCGACGCTGCAATCTCGTTGACGTCGAGGTAGCTGGTGTTCGACGCCAGAATGGCGCCGGGCTTTGCGATCTTGTCGAGCTTGCCGAAGATGTCTTTCTTGACGTCCATATTCTCGTAGACCGCCTCGATGATGAGGTCGCAGTCGGCGAGCGCGTCGAGTTCGAGCGCGGGGGTGATGAGCCCCATCATCTGATCGACCTGTTCGGGCTTGAAGCGGCCCTTCGCGGCGCTGGCATCATAATTCTTGCGCACCACGCCCAGGCCGCGGTCGAGCGCTTCCTGCTGCATTTCGACGATGGTGCAGGGAAAGCCCTTTTGCAGGAAGTTCATCATGATGCCGCCGCCCATCGTGCCGGCGCCGATGATGCCGACCTTCTTGATGTCGCGCAGCTGCGTGTCCTTGGGCAGGCCGTCGATCTTTGCCGCCTGGCGTTCGGCGAAAAAGATGTGGCGCTGCGCCGCCGACTGGCTGCCCATCATCAGCTTCATGAATTCCTGGCGCTCGAAGGCGAGCCCTTCGTCGAAGGGCAGGCGCGTCGCCGCCTCGACGCAGGCGAGGTTCGCGTAAGGCGCCTCGAAACCGCGCCAGCGCTTCGCGTTCGCGGTCTTCAGCTTTTCGATGACGCCGACGTCGCCGAACACGGCGCGTTCGCGGGTCGGGCGCGGGCCGTCGGCGATCTTGGCGCGGGCGAAGGCGATTGCGTCGGCGGCAAGGCTGTCCTCACCCGCCAGCGCATCGACGAGGCCCATCTCCTTCGCGCGTGGCGCGGGGACGGGATCGCCGAGCGAGGTCATCGTCGCGGCGACTTCGACCCCGACGACGCGCGGCAGGCGCTGCGTGCCGCCCGCGCCGGGCAGCAGCCCCAGCTTCACCTCGGGCACGCCGAGCTTCGCCGACGGGACCGCGACGCGATAATGACAGACGAGCGCAGTTTCGAGGCCGCCGCCGAGCGCCGTGCCGTGGATGGCAGCGACGACCGGCTTGGTCGCGGCTTCGATCATGTTGAGCACGGCGTTGAAATCGGGACCGCGCGGCGGCTTGCCGAATTCGCTGATGTCGGCGCCGGCGATGAAGGTTGCGCCATCGCAGCGCAGCACGATCGCCTTGACGCCGTCATCGGCGAGCGCGGCTTCGAAATTATCCTTCAACCCCTGACGGACATGCCACGACAGGGCGTTGACCGGGGGGTTGTTGACGATGACGACGGCGATCTCGCCATCCTTCTGCATCGTGACGGATACGGGGGTTTCATCGGACATGGGAAAGCTCCTCTCAATCTAAAGCCTGTCAGAAAAGCCTTGTGCCCCCGCGAAGGCGGGGGTCCATCACCGGACGGCACGATCTGGCACCGGCAGGAGATGGGTCCCCGCCTTCGCGGGGATACAGGCCCTTTTTATTCGAACATATACATCATTTCAGTCGTCGATCGCGGCGTGGACGAGCGTCTTGACCTCGCGCCGCACGGGATAGGTGGACGAGGGCATGAGCTGGGTCATGAACACCATGCAGATTTCTTCGACCGGATCGACGAAGAAGCCGGTCGAAAACATGCCGCCCCAATAAAAATCCCCCGCCGAGCCGGGGATGCCCGCCGCCGCCGGGTCGAGCGTGACCGCGAAGCCGAGCCCGAAGCCGACCCCGGCATTTTCGTCCTCGGAAAAGATGCCGACGCTATGCTGCGTCAGGTCGCCGCCGCCGACCAGGTGGTTCGCGGTCATCAGGGCGAGCGTCTTGCGGCTGATGATTCGCGTGCCGTCCAGCTTGCCGCCGCCGAGCAGCATCAGACAGAAACGGTGATAATCGGCCAGCGTCGAGACGAGCCCGCCGCCGCCCGAATGAAAGCTGCGGTCCTTTGCCCAGCGGCTGCGGTCGCCGCTGTCGAAGCCCTTCATCTTCTCCTTCGGGTCGAAAGCGTAGCAGTCCGTCAGCCGATGCTGTTTGTCCGCAGGCACCTTGAACCCGGTATCGACCATGCCGAGGGGGCCGAAGATGCGCTCCTGCAGCACCTCGGCGAACGGCTTGCCCTCGATCCGCTCGATCACCGCGCCAAGGACGTCGGTCGCCATCGAATAATTCCAATGCGCGCCGGGATCGAACTGCAGCGGGATTTTCGCGAGTCCCGCGATGAAGCTGTCCATCGTATAATCGGCGTCGAAATCGTCGATCTTGGTCTTGCGATAGGCGGCGTCGACCGGCGTACGCTCCTGAAAGCTGTAGGTGAGGCCGGCGGTATGGCGCAGCAGGTCGACCATCAGGATCGGGCGCACCGGCGGCCGGGTCAGGAAGGGCACATTGCCGCCGCCCGCAACGAAGACGCCGGTGTCCTTGAACTCGGGGCAGAACTTTACCAGCGGATCGGACAGCGCGACCTTGCCCTCCTCGACCAGCATCATGAAGGCGGTGCTGGTGATCGGCTTGGTCATGCTGGCGATGCGGAAGATCGCATCCTCTTTCAGCGCCTCGCCCGGACGCGCCTCGCCGATGCACGACAGATGCGCGATCTCGCCGCGCCGCGACACCAGCGTCGCCGCATGCGGCAGGCGGCCGGCGCCGACATATTTCGCGCCGAGAAAGGCTGGAATGCGGTCTAGCCGCGCGGTATCGAATCCGTGACCCATGGGGCGTCGTCCTTAGTGCGATGTCTGGCCGAGAAGCTGGCGCGTCACCGGGTGCGAGCTGGTGAGGCCCCCGTCAACCGCAATCGCCTGTCCGTTGACGTAGCTTGCCTGGTCGCTGAGCAGGAAGAGCGCGACATTGGCGAGCTCCTCGGGCTGGCCGGCGCGCTTTAGCGGGTTGAGCTGGCCGATCTTGTGCGTGACGCCCTTCTCCTTTGCATAGTCGAAGGTCGGTTTGGTCATCCCGGTTTCGGTGAGGCCGGGGCAGATCGCGTTGACGCGCACATTGGCCGACGTCATCTGCTGCGCCGCGGTCTTGGCAAGGTTGATGACCCCCGCCTTCGACGCCGAATAGGCGGCCGGGCCGGCGCCCGAATTGATCCCCGCGACACTCGCGGTCAGCAGGATCGCGCCGCCGCGGCCCTGATCGACCATCGCCTTGCCCGCATGCTTCACCATCAGCGCCGGGCCGATCAGATTGACGCGCAGCGTTTCGGCCCAGGCCTCGGGCGAGATGTCGAAGATGCCGCCCATGTCGCCGATGATCCCGGCGTTGGCGAAGGCGATGTCGAGCCCACCGTAATTTTCCTGTGCGGTCGCGACCAGCCGCGCAACATCGGCTTCGACACCGGCATCGACTTCCAGCGCGACGACGGTGCCGCCTGCGTCCTTCACTGCCTGCGCCGTGTCATGCACCGCCGCGCTCTTGTCGCCGATGACGAGTTTCGCACCTTCGGCGGCGAAGCGCAGCGCGCTTGCCCGGCCGATGCCGCTGCCCGCGCCGGTAATGATCGCAATCTTGCCGTCCAATGCGCCCATCATGCGCCTCCCGATATCGTGGCTCCGCCATCGCAGACGATGGTCTGGCCGGTTGTGAATGCCCCCGCCTTGCTGGCAAGAAAGACCGCCGCGCCGGCGATCTCGTGCGGTTCGCCGATGCGCTTCAGCGTCGAAGCCGCGGTGGAACGCCGAAGATTCTCTTCATTTTCCCACAGCGCGCGCGCCATGTCGGTGCGGATCAGGCCGGGCGCGATGCAATTGACGCGGACGCCCTTGGGGCCGAACTCGACCGAGAAATTGCGCGCCACCTGCATGTCCGCCGCTTTGGAAATCCCGTAGGCTCCGATGATCGGCGATCCCTTGAGCCCGCCGATCGAACTGATGATCGTGATCGATCCTTCGCCGCGTTCGAGCATTTCGGGTGCGACCATCGAAATCAGCCAGTGGTTGGACAGGATATTATTGTCCATGATCTTGCGGAACTGGTCGTCGCTGATGCCGAGGCCAGGACCATAATAGGGGTTCGATGCCGCGTTGCAGACGAGCGCGGTGATCTTGCCGAAGGCGGCGCGTGTCGCGTCGACGAGATGCTGCAGATCCTCCTTCGACGAGATGTTCGCGGCAACCGCAATGGCGGTGCCTTCGCCAAAGCGCGCGTTGATCGCCGCCGCGGTCTGATCGCAGGCATCCTGCTTGCGGCTCGAGATGACGACCTTGGCGCCCTGTTCGGCCATTGCTTCGGCGGTCGCCTTGCCGATGCCGCGCGACGATCCGGTGATCAGCGCGACCTGCCCGGTCATGTCGAACAGGCTCATGCGCCGGCCTGCTGCGCGAAGTGCCATGCCTTTTGCGCCAGCGGCAGGACGCGTTCGGACATTGCCTTGGCATGGGCCGACGATGCGGTACCGTCGATGACGCGCTTCTTGATCCCCTGCATGATGCCGGCGAGGCGGAAGAAATTATAGGCGAAATACCAGTTCATGTCGGGAACGCTGTCGCGCCCGGTCGCGGCGCAATAGCGATCGACCACCTCGTCGAGCTCCGGAATGCCGAGCGCCGCGCGGTCAAGGTCCATCACCCCCGAACGGCCGCCGTTTTCGGTCACCCACGCCATTGCGACATAGGTGAAATCGGCGAGCGGATCGCCGAGTGTCGACAATTCCCAGTCGAGCACCGCCAGCACCTCGGGCCGGTCCTTGGCCCAGATCATATTGTCGATCCGGTAATCGCCGTGGACGACGCTGGTGCGCGTCTGTTCGGGCAAGGTCGCGGGCAGCCATGCGATCAGCCGCTCCATCTCGTCCATCGTCTCGGTCTCGGACAGCCGGTACTGCTTGGTCCAGCGATCGACCTGGCGCCCGAAATAATTGCCCGGCTTGCCGAAGTCCGAAAGCCCGGCGGCTTCGACATCGACACTGTGCAGCGCCGCGAGCGCGTCGATCATCGCGAAATAGGTCGCGCGGCGGTTTTCGGGGGTCGACCCCGGCATCGATCCGTCCCAGATGGTATGGCCGTCGACCATCCCCATCACATAGAACCAGCTGCCGACCACGCTGTCATCGGTACACAGCCCATATTGGCGCGCGACCGGATAGCCCATCTTATGGAGGCCAGCCTGCACCTTATATTCGCGGTCGACGGCGTGCGCCGACGGGAGCAGCGGGCCGAAAGGTTTGCGCCGCAGCACATAATTGCCCGACGGCGCCGATATCTTGTAGGTCGGGTTCGACTGGCCGCCGGCAAATTTGCTCTGCGTCAGCGGGCCTTCAAACCCTTCGACATTGGCTTCCATCCAGGCGGTCAGCTTCGCCTCGTCGAGGACGTCGGCGCCCTCCGGCGCGACGGTGCCGCTGAAGGCCTTTTGCGCGTCGATTGTTTCCGTCATTGGCCGAACACGATCACCGACCGCGCGGCATCGCCCTTTCGCATCTTGTCGAAGCCTTCGTTGACCCGGTCGAGCGGGATCGTCTCGGCAACGATGCTGTCGAGATCGAGCAGGCCGCGCAGGTAGAAATCGACGAGCCGCGGGATGTCGACCGGGAAGCGATTGCCGCCCATGATCGCGCCCTGCAGCTTCTTGCCCGAAAGCAGGTCCATTGCGCCCAGCCCGACCTTTTCGGACAGCGGCATCATGCCCAGGATCGTCGCGGTGCCGCCGCGGCGCAGCGAGGCGACCGCGAGGCTGGCCGAGGCAGGACGCCCGACCGCTTCGACCGCATGGTCGACGCCGCCCTTGGTCATTTCGACGATCTGTTTGGCGGCATCGTCGGCGAGCGCGTCGACGACATCGGTTGCGCCGAGCTTCATCGCCAGTTCGCGCTTTTCGGGAACCGGGTCGGCGGCGATGATGCGCCCCGCGCCGGCGATCTTGGCGGCGTTGATCGTCGCGAGCCCGACGCCGCCGCAACCGACGACCGCGACCGTTTCGCCCGGCGTCACCTTGCACGCGTTAAAGATGGTGCCCGCGCCGGTCGTGACCGCGCAGCCGATCACCGCCGCCCGGTCGAGCGGCATTTCGGGATCGATCGCGACGCACGCATGTTCGTGGACCAGCATCACCTCCGAAAAGGCGCTGAGGTTGAGCATCTGGTTGACCGGCGATCCGTCGGGGCGCGTGATGCGCGGCGCCGATCCGACCGGCCGGCGCGTCTCGCCGCCAAGGCACAGCGACATGCGCCCGGTAACGCAGAACTCGCAATGGCCGCAAAAGGCGCTGAGGCAGGTGACGACCGCATCGCCCGGCTTCACCGTGCGGACTTCGCTGCCCACCGCCTCGACGATCCCGGCGGCTTCATGGCCGGGGATGGCGGGCAGGGGGTGCGGATAGGCGCCGTCGATGAAGTGAAGGTCCGAATGGCAAAGCCCGCAGGCGGCGGTGCGGATGCGCACCTCGTGCGGGCCGGGCTTGTCGACGACGACCTCCTCGATGACGAGGGGCTTGCCGGGTTCGATCAGGACGGCGGCTTTGGTCAATGTATCTTCTCCGTTCGGTTCGAGCGACATCGAGAACCGGTTGTGGCCGTTCGTGTCTCGACTTCGCGCGACACGAACGGACGTGGGACGATTTAACGCGTAACGCCGATGTCGCCCGACGAGAAACGATCGTCCTGCGCGGCGGGCGAATGTTTCGCCAGCTCGATGCGCGCGATGGCGCGGGCGTGGACTTCGTCGGGACCGTCGGCGATGCGCAGCGTGCGCTGGCCGGCATACATTTTGGCGAGGCCGAAATCCTCGCTGACGCCGCCGCCGCCATGCGCCTGAATCGCATCGTCGATGATCTGCAGCGCCATGTTCGGCGCCTGCACCTTGATCATCGCGATCTCGGCCGCGGCCGACTTGTTGCCGACCTTGTCCATCATGTCGGCGGCCTTCAGGCACAGGAGGCGCGTCATTTCGATGTCGATGCGCGCGCGGGCGATGCGCTGTTCCCAGATGCTGTGCTCGGCCACGGTCTTGCCGAAGGCGACGCGCGACTGGAGCCGCTTGCACATCCGTTCGAGCGCTTCTTCGGCGACGCCGATCGTGCGCATGCAATGGTGGATACGCCCCGGCCCGAGGCGGCCCTGCGCAATCTCGAAGCCGCGGCCTTCGCCGAGCAGCATCGCGTCCTCGGCCTTGACGCGAACGTCCTTGAGCTCGATTTCCATATGACCGTGCGGTGCATCGTCATAGCCGAAGACGGGCAGGTGGCGCAGGATATTGATGCCCGGCGCGTCCATCGGGACCGCCAGCATCGACTGCTGCGCGTGGCGCTTGGCGCCGAAATCGGTCTTGCCCATGACGATCGCGACCTTGCAGCGCGGATCGCCCGCGCCCGACGACCACCATTTGACGCCGTTGATGACATAGTCGTCGCCGTCGCGTTCGATCCGCGTTTCGATGTTCGTCGCATCGGACGAGGCGACCGCGGGTTCGGTCATCAGAAAGGCCGATCGAATCTCGCCATTCATCAGCGGGGCGAGCCATCTGTCCTTCTGCGCGCGGGTGCCATAGCGATGGAAGACTTCCATATTGCCCGTGTCGGGCGCCGAGCAGTTGAACACCTCGCTCGCAAAGCCGACGCGGCCCATTTCCTCGGCGCACAGTGCATATTCGAGGTTGGTGAGCCCCGGACCTTCGAATTCGAACGTCTCGTCGACATGATGGTGCGCGCTGCTGCGCGGCGGCATGAACAGGTTCCAGATGCCGGCGGCCTTCGCCTCGGCCTTCAGATCCTCGACGACCTGGATGACTTTCCAGCGATCGCCGCTCGCATCCTGCTGTTTGTAGGTCGCAACGGCGGGGCGGATCTTGCGGTCGATGAACTCGCGCACCCGGTCGCGCCAGTGCACCTGCCGGTCGGTGAAGTCGAAATCCATCGCTGCATCCTTTCCCTTTACGTTCACGTAAGCCTTTGGACCGATTCGCCCCCCTTTGCCAAGACCCGCGGCGCAGAAAATTGCCCCGGCATCGCTGCCCGCGCAATCTTCCGTTACGGCCGCGGCCCCTGGCTATCGGCCGCCGCGCCGCCCGTCGAGGCGAGGGCGGCGAGCCGTGCCTCGTGGCTGGCCCGGTCGATCGGATACCGCCGCAGGCCAATGGCCGCCATGACCGAAATCAAAATCATCAATCCGGCGAAAGTCCACGCCATTGCCGCGGCAGTGCTGGCTGGCCAGTCCTCGGGCCGCACTTGATCGCTCAACCCTGCAAAGGCGACAAGCTGGCCGACGAGAAAGATGCCGAGCGCCTGCCCGAATTTCTGGACCATCAGATAGCCGGCGAAGAAGACGCCCTCGATCCGCGTGCCATGATCGACCTCATGCGCTTCGACGATTTCGGCAACCATCGACGAGGTGGAAATGGTTGCCACCACCAACCCGAACAGCGACAGGGTCTGCAACGACAGCAAAAGCATCACCGAAGGCCATCCGCCCAGATCGGGCCACCAGCCCAGATTGCGTGCGGCATAGGGCAGGAAAGCGATCACGCCACTCGCGAGCGCGGCACCGATCGCGCTGTCGCGCTTGCCAAAGCGGCGGTGCGCATGGCCGACCGCCGCGAAAGCGCCGAAGACCGCGACGGCGAGCCCGACAGGATAGAAACGCAGCTGTGCATCGCTGAGTTGCCAGACATAGAGCATCATATAATTGGTCGACGCGATCGTCGTCGCATAGGCGCCCGTGACGAACAGCGCGCCGGACGCCAGCGCAAGAAACGCCGGGTTGCGAAAGGCAAGCAGGATGTCAGCGAGCATCGAATGGCCGTGCGGCCTGCGCGGCGGAGGCGGCAGCGACAGGATGCGGCGTTGCTGACCGAATGCCGACGCCAGCGTCGTCAGCAAGATCATGGCGGCGCCGAACAGACCGTAGGCGGTATAGCCGGATGTCTCGAGCAAGCCGCTGCGCGCGGGATCGTCGGAGACCAGAAAGACATTATAGGCAAGCGCCACGGCAAGGAGGCCGCCGAGCCAGCCGAACAGAAAGCGATAGCGCATCAGCGCGGTGCGCTCGTCATAATCGCGCGTCAGTTCGGCGACGAGCGAGATCGACGGAATTTCGCACGCCGACACCAATATCCGCACGGCCACGACATTGAGGAACAGGCCCAACGTCGAATGTTTTGCGATATCGGGCGACACCCACAGCAGCGTCCACACGATTGCCATCGGCAGAGCGGCGCCGTAAAGCCAGGGCAGCCTCCGCCCAAGCCGGGTTCGCGTCGCATCCGACAGCCGGCCGATCATCGGATCGACGATCGCATCGACCAGCATCGCGCCGATCAACACGAGCGACACGACGCGCGGATCGAAACCGAGCACCTGGTTGTAATAGATCATGAAGAAGGTAGTGAGCCCCGACTCCTTGATTCCGAGCGTTACGGCACCCACGCCATGCGCCACCTTGATGCGCGTCGGCAGCGCGCCCGGGAGAATATTGGCGCTCATTGCAGCGCGATCGTTTCGGATGCGGACAGCGCGGCGACGCGGGCTTCGTGGTCGGCGCGGTTGATCGGGAAGCGCGCGAAGATCCACGTCGACAGGATTGTCGCGACGATCACGATCAGGCTGTAGCTGACGACCAGCCGGTCGACCACTTGCGGTGCAACCTCGCCGGGAACGGCTTTCGCCGGCAGGCCCGACAGGCTGATCAGCAGGCCGGTGAGGCCGATCCCTACGGCGGTGGCGCATTTCTGGACGAACATCCAGCCGGCGGCGAACACGCCTTCGGTGCGGCGTCCGGTTTCGACCTGCGAGGCTTCGACGACGTCGGCGAGCATCGACTGTGCGGAGATCATCACCATCACCGCGTTGACGTTGGAAACGAGGATGAAGCCCATCAGCAGATTGCTCGAAAAGGCGGAGCCGGTTCCCGGCCAATGGCCCGAAAGGAACAGGCCGAACGGCGCCACCCAGAACGTCGTGCTGATGATCCCGCAGATCACCGCGACGCGCTTCTTGCCGAACCGGTGGTGGAGTGGCTGCACAAACACGAAGGACAGCAGGACGCTGACCATCAGCAGCCATGGCAGCGCCGCGAAGGCGCCATCGGAAAAGCGCCAGACATAAAGATAAAGGAAGTTCGAGATGGTGAAGGTCATCTGCGTGCTCGAAATCGCGATCAGCGAGGCGCCGAGCAGGATCAGCGCCGCCGGGTGGCGCAGCGATTCCCAAATCTCGGCAAAGGCGCGCCGGGGCGTTCCGGGTTCGGGCTTCGTCGCGGGCAGATGCGCTATGCGCCGATGCTGGCCGAGCGCCGAGATGAAAACCGTCACCGCCATGATGATCGCCCCGCACAGGCCGTAGAGCCAGTAGCCCGCAGGATTGAGCTGCCCGAACTTGTGCGTCGCGTCGGGCCGCAGGAAGACGGTGTTGGCGAGGAAGAAGACGAGCAGCCCGCCGCCCCAGGCGAAGAGGAAGCGGAAGCGGACCAGCGCGGTGCGCTCGTCATAATCGCTTGTCAGTTCGGCGACGAGCGATTGCGACGGCACTTCGCAGCACGATACCAGCGTGCGCACCAACACCGCGACGACCACCAGATAGGCAAAGATGTGCGTATGGTCGTCGGGCGGCGACCACAGCAGCATCCATGCGAGCCCGAGCGGCAGCGGCGCGAGATAGAGCCACGGATGGCGGCGGCCCCAGCGCGTATAGGTGCGGTCCGAAAAATAGCCGATCAGCGGATCGACGAAGGCATCGGCGAGCAGCGCGAACATCAGCGCCAGCGAAACTAGGCTCGCATCGAGCCCGACCACCTGGCTGTAAAAGATCAGGAGGAAGGTCGAAAAGCCGTTGTCCTTGACCCCATAGGCAACGCTGCCGAGGCCGTGGAATAATTTGAGCCCGAGCGGCAGGCGCGCCTGCGCCGGGGTCTCGGCGGTCACGCCGCGGCTCCGGCCTTGGCCGCATCCTCCATGGCTATCAGGGCGTCGAACAGGCCGGGCGCTTCGGGATCCCAGGCGTGGCGCTGGCCGATCGTCAGACCGCCGTCGACCAGCATATGCGTGCCGGTCATGAAGCTCGCCTCCTCGCTCGCCAGATAGGCGACGGCATTGGCGATGTCGTCGGGTTGTCCGCCGCGCGCGACCGGCTGCGCATGCGCACTCATTTCGGCGATCACCGCCTTGGCCGCATCCTTGCTTTCGTCGGGCACCTCGAGCGAGGTGGTGAAGATATTGGTGTTGATGAAGCCGGGGCAGATCGCGTTCACGCGGATGCCATATTGGGCAAGATCGGTCGCCGCGACCTTGGTCAGATGCAGCACGCCCGCCTTGGCGACGGCATAGGCGGTCGGCGAATAGCCAGCGCCGAGCGCCGCGACGCTCGCAGTGTTGACGATCGCGGCGCCTTTGCGGCCCTTCATGTGAGGCGCAGCATAGCGGATGCCCATCGCGACCGATTTGAGGACGAGGTTCATCGTCCAGTCCCATCCGTCGGGCGTGATTTCGTCGATCGGGGCGCGGTCGCCGCCTGCGGCAGCATTGTTGAACACGATGTCGATGCCGCCGCCGCGCTTCGCGGCTTCGTCCATCAGCGCTTCGATGTCCGACGCGACGGTGACGTCGCACCGGATGAATTCGATCCGGCCGTTCGACGCCGCGGCAAGAGCCTGACCGCCCGCCTCGTCGATGTCGGCTGCGAAAACATGGGCGCCTTCGCCCGCGAGTTTCAGAACGGCCGCCTTGCCAATACCCGATGCTGCGCCGGTGACGACGGCGACCTTGCCTGCGAATCGCATTTCCTGCTCTCCCGTTTTCTTTTGCCACTTAGCTTAGGCGCATGGGAGGGCGCGTCAACGGCCCGCAATCGGACGCTACGGCGCCGTAACGGCAGCGCGGCACGGCCAAGTTGACGCTTGCGTAAACCGGGCGACTCCCCTTAGTTTGCGCGCCAGAAGAGGAGCCCGAAAGATGAGCGATCAGGACGCTTTCCGCGCCGAAGTGCGCGCCTGGCTGGAAGCCAATTGCCCCCCCGAAATGCGCGAACCCGTCCGCGACGAAGGCGATGTGTGCTGGGGCGGCCGCAAATGGGTTTTCAAGAATGACGCCCAGAAACAATGGCTCGAAGCCTGCGCCGCAAAGGGCTACACCGTTCCCGATTGGCCGAAGGAATATGGCGGCGCCGGGCTGACCCCCGAACAGACCAAGATCCTGAAACAGGAAATGAAGCGGATCAACGCGCGCTCGCCGCTCGACAGCTTCGGCATCTGGATGCTCGGCCCCGCGCTGCTCAAATTCGGTACCGAAGAGCAGAAGGTCCATTATCTGAACCAGATCGCGCGCGGCGAAATCCGCTGGTGCCAGGGCTATTCGGAACCCGGCTCGGGCAGCGACCTCGTCTCCCTGCAGACCTTCGGCGAGGACAAGGGCGATCACTGGGTCGTCAACGGATCGAAGATCTGGACCAGCTATGCCGACAAGGCCGACTGGATCTTCTGCCTCGTCCGCACCGACAAGGCGAACAAATATCAGGGCATCACCTTCATGCTCTTCGACATGGAGAGCAAGGGCGTCACGACCAAGCCGATCCTGCTGATTTCGGGCAATTCGCCCTTCTGCGAAACCTTCTTCGACGATGTCGAAGTGCCCAAGACGCAGTTCGTCGGCGAGATCAACCGGGGCTGGGACGTCGCCAAATATCTCCTCGGCCACGAACGCGAGATGATTTCGGGCGGCGGTGCGGGCGGCGACATGGTCAGCATCGGCGGCGCCTTTGCCAAGGCGATCGGCAAGAACGACCATGGCGAACTCGACGATCCGATCCTGCGCGCCGAAATGGCGGCGTTCGACGTCGATGTCTTTGCCTATCGCGCGATGGGCGAACGCTTCATGGACATGTGGAAGACCGGCCGCGCGCACCCCGCCTCGTCGAACATGATGAAATATGTCGGGACCGAGCTCAACAAGCGCCGCCACGAACTCGTCATGTCGGGCGGTGGCAGCGAAGCGCTCGAATGGGACAGCCCCGAAACAAAGGGTGGCGCCCGCCCGCGCGCGTGGCTGCGCACCAAGGCCAATTCGATCGAAGGCGGCACGAGCGAAGTGATGCTCAACGTCATCGCCAAGCGTATCCTCGATTTGCCCGGAGCCTGACCCATGCCCTTGTATCACAATGACGATCAGGCGATGCTCAAGGACAGCGTCGCGCCCTTTGTGGCCGAACAGGCCCCCGTCTCGCACCTCCGCAAGCTGCGCGACGAGGCCGACGCCACCGGCTTCTCGCGCGACCTGTGGGCGCAGTTCACCGAAATGGGCCTGCCCGGCATGCTGGTGCCGGAGGCGCATGGCGGGCTCGGCATGGGGCATATGGAAGCGGGCATCGTGCTCGAGGAAATCGGCCGCAACCTGACGCCGTCGCCCTTCCTCGCGACCAGCGTCGGCGCGGTCGCCGCGCTGGCGAAGGCGGGCGGAACGCAGGCGGGCCGCTGGCTTCCCGCCATCGCCAGCGGCGAGGCGATCGTCGCACTCGCGATCGACGAGGGTGCCAAGCACCGCCCCGACCGCATCGCGACCACCGCGACACGCGCCGGCAACGGCTTTCGATTGGACGGCAAGAAAAGCTTCGTCCTCCACGGCCATGTCGCCGACATGAGCATCGTCGCGGCGAAAACCGACGGCGGTATCACCCTGTTCGCGGTGGCGAAGGATGCAAGGGGGCTGACCGCCGATCCGCGCCGCCTCGTCGACTCCTCGCTTGCAAGCCATGTCACCCTCGACGGCGTCGAGGTCGATGCCGACGCGGTGATCGGCGAAGTCGATGCCGGCGGCGACATCCTCGACGCGCTGCTGGCCGCCACCCGCACCGGCGCTGCCGCCGAAATGGTCGGCGTCGGCCAGGGCGCGATGGACATGACCGTCAATTACCTCAAGGAACGCAAGCAGTTCGGCAAGCTGATCGGCGAGTTTCAGGCGCTCCAGCACCGCGCCGCGCATCTCTATGGCGAGATGGAAGTCGCGCGCGCCACGGTGATGAAGGCGCAGCAGCTCCTCGACGAAGGCAGCGAAGGCGCGAAGCTGATGGTCTCGGTCGCCAAGGCCAAGGCCGGCCGCGCCGCCAACCTTGCGGTGCGCGAAGGCGTTCAGATGCACGGCGGCATCGGCATGACCGACGAATATGACATCGGCCTCTACATGAAACGCGACCGCGCGCTCGCCGAATTCATGGGCGATGTGCATTACCATATCGACCAGGTCGCCCGGATGAACGGATACTGAAACGACTCAAACCCCCTGCCGCCTGCGGGAGGGGAGTGATCGGAGAAAAACAATGAACCTCAATGATATGTTCGGCCTCAACGGCCGCATCGCGCTCGTCACCGGCGGTTCGCGCGGCATCGGCAAGATGATCGTCGAAGGCTATCTCGCCGCGGGATGCGCGCGCGTCTATATCTCAGCGCGCAAAACGGCGCAGATCGAGGAAGCCGTCGCCGATTTCGAAACGCGCTATCCGGGCAAGGTCATCGGCCTTCCCGTCGATCTTTCGACCGTCGAAGGCTGCCGCGCGCTCGCCAAGGAACTCGAAGCACGCGAGGAAAAGCTCGACATCCTCGTCAACAATGCGGGCGCCGCCTGGGGCGAACCCTTCGAGAATTTCCCCGAAGCCGGCTGGGACAAGGTGATGGACATCAACGTCAAATCGCCCTTCTTCCTGACCCAGGCGTTGCACAATCTGCTGAAGGCGGCGGGCACGCCCGCACAGCCGGCAAAGGTCATCAACATCGGATCGATCGACGGCATGCGCCTCAACCCATGGGAAACCTACAGCTATCATGCGTCGAAGGCGGCGATCCTCTATCTGACCAAGCGCATGGCGGCGCGGCTGGTGCAGGACAATATCATCGTCACCGCGATCGCACCCGGCGCCTTCCAGTCGGACATGAACAAGGCGGCGCGCGACCATGGCGACGCAGTTGCCAAGAGCATCCCGACCAAGCGCATCGGCGTGCCCGAGGATATGGCCGGCGCAGCGATCTTTCTCGCATCGAAGGCGGGCGATTATGTCGTCGGCGAAACGATCGCGGTCGACGGCGGTCTCGTCCATGGCGACCTCAAGACCAGCATCGACGCTTAGGCCGCTTCTTGTTGGCCACCCCGGACTTGATCAGGGGGGCATCCCTGTCGAACCGTAACCGCGTTATGGCGAGCCGACAGGAAATTGACTCGCCGCGCGCGCAGGTGTATTATTCAGATAATGCACCAAGGAGACAGTCCATGCGTTTCGCCTTCCTGATTCCCCCGATGCTGTTGCTCGGCGCCTGCGGCCACGCCGAAGACAAGAGCGATAAGGCCGAGATCACGGTGAATGCCGATGGCGACGGCGGCAATGTCCGGATCACCGCCGGCAAGGACGGCGGCAAGGTCAGCATCGATGGCGACCACGGCTCGATGAGCTTCAAGCTCCCCGATTTCGCCAATATCGACGTCGATAGCGATTTCGATATCGACGGGGTGAAGCTCTATCCGGGCAGCAAGATCGCAAGCATCGACGTCAATGCGAGTGACAAGGGCGGCGCCGACAAGGCGAGGGTGCGCCTCGGCTTCACCTCGCCGGCGGCGCCCGCCAAGGCAGCCGACTGGATGGCCGGCGAATTTGCGAAGAAGAATATCCAGGTCCAGCGCGCCGGCGACACGCTGCGCGGAACCGACAAGGACGGCGCCGATTTCACGATCAGCTTCGAACCCGCGGGCGAGACGAGCAAGGGCGAGGTGCGGATCGTCAAGAATTGACCCCTCGTCATGGCGAGGCGCGAAGCGATTGCTTCGCCTTGCTCCTCGCCATGACGGTGTTCGGGTCTACCCGCTGTTGCGCAGCGCGGTTGCGATCGCGTTGATGGTCAACTGGATGCCCTCGGCGATGCGGGGGTCGGTTTCGCCCGCGCGGTGGCGCTTCATCAATTCGATCTGCAGCAGGTTGAGCGGCTCGATATAGGGCAGGCGCAGGCGGATCGATGCCTCGAGCGCTGGATTATTCTCGAGCAGCCGCGACTGGCCGGTGATTGTCAAAAGCCCGTCGTGGGCGCGGTGCCAGCCGTCGCGGATGCGCGAAAAAATCGCCGCATGCCCGCCCACATCCCCGGCCAGTTCGGCATAGCGCGCGGCGATGCCGATGTCCGATTTTGCCAGTACCATTTCCATATTTCCGAGCAGCGCGCCGAAGAAGGGCCAGCTTTGCGCCATATCGGCGAGCAGCGCCTGGTCCGCGAACGCCGCAAAGGCCTCGCCGGTGCCGTACCAGCCGGGCAGCATGGTGCGCGCCTGCGCCCAGCTGAACACCCAGGGGATCGCGCGCAGGTCCTCGATCGCGGTCGATTTGGTGCGGCTCGACGGCCGCGATCCGATCTTCAGCGTCGCGATCTCGGCGATCGGCGTCATTGCACGGAAGAAGTCCTTGAAGGCGGGCGTGTCGTAAACGAGGCCGCGATAGGCGGCGAAGGCGTCGTTCGACAGCGCGGTCATAGCACCCGCAAAGCGCCCGGCGTCGTCCGCGCTCATCGCCTCGGGCTCGAGGCTGGCGAGCAGGCTTGCCGATACCATCGCCTCCAGATTGGTCGCGGCGCTGTCGGCGGTGCCATATTTGGCCGCGATCACTTCACCCTGTTCGGTGATGCGGATGCGGCCCTGCACCGTCCCCGCGGGCTGCGCGCGGATCGCAGCGAAAGCGCTGCCGCCGCCGCGCCCGACCGCACCGCCGCGACCGTGGAACAGCTGCATCGCGGTATCGGCGGCCTCGAACACCGGGGTCAACGCTTCCGATGCCTGGTAGAGCCCCCATGTTGAGGTCAGATAGCCGCCATCCTTGTTCGAATCCGAATAGCCGATCATCACTTCCTGATGTCCGCGCGCGACGACATGCGGCGCAATCTCGGGCAGCGCGAAATAGGCGGCCATGATCCCCGGCGCCTCGTCGAGGTCGGCGATGGTTTCGAACAGCGGCACGACCATCAGATTGTCCTGCGCCTCGGCCGACCACAATCCGGCTTCGCGGGCGAGGACATGGACTTCGAGCAGGTCGGACAGGCTTTCGGCCTTGCTGATGATCCACTGGACGATCGCCTCGACGCCCAGCCTGGCGCGGATCGCGGCGGCGGCGTGGACGATCGCGAGTTCGCCGGCGGTTTCTTCGCTCCATTTGTGCCACGGCGCGGCAAGCGGGCGGTTGGTCGCCAGTTCGCGGCGCAGCAGCTCGACGCGCGCCTCTTCGCCCAAGCTGAGATAATCGCCTTCGACGCCCGCGACCGCGAGCAGCTCGGCGAGCACGCGTTCGTGCACCGCGCTGTTCTGCCGCATGTCGAGCGTCGCAAGGTGGAAACCGAAGACCTCGACCGCGCGGATCAACCGGCCGAGCGCGCCGATGCCGCCAAGCTGGCCCTCGCCGCTCGCCGACAGGCCGGCGGCGATGGTGACGAGGTCGCGGCGAAAATCGGCGGGAGCGGCATAGGCGTCGCCGGCCAGTGCCGACGGCCGCGGCGGCGCGCGCCCGACGATGCCGGCATAGGTTGCGCACAACCTGGCATAGATGCCCGACAGTGCGCGGCGATAGGGCTCGTCGCTGCGGCTCGGCGCGGTATCGCCGCTCGCCGCGGCCAGTGCCTCGACCGCTTCGGAGACTGTCGCGAGCGAAGACGACACCGACAGTTCGGCGCCGAGCGCATGCACCGCGTCGATATAATGGCCGAGCACCGCGGCGGCGTTGCGGCTCGTTGCCATATGCAGCGTCTCGGCGGTGACGAAAGGATTGCCGTCGCGGTCGCCGCCGATCCAGCTCCCGACGCGCAGGAAACTTGCCGGGCGCGCGCCAAGTTCCTGTTCCCAGCGCGCATAAAGCTTGGGGATCACGGGCACGAACACGTCGCGCAAATAGGTCAGCGCATTGTCGATCTCGTCGGCAACGAACAATTTTTCGGTGCGCAGCGGCCGCGTCTGCCACAGCAGCACGATCTGGCGGCGGATCGCTTCCTCGACGACATCGCCCTCGGCGGTTTCCTCGACGCCGGCATCGCGCAGCCGCATCAGCTCGGCGATGCGGTTCTTGTGGTCGAGCATCGACTTGCGGCGCACCTCGGTCGGGTGCGCGGTGAGCACCGGCGCGACCAGCGCGGCGCCGAGCAGCGCCGCGACCGCATCGCCATCGATACCGTCCTGTTTCAGCCGGGCAAGCGCTGCCGCCACCGTCGCCTCGGGCTCGGCGGCGACGCCCTGCCGGTCTTCGGCCAGATTGGCGAGCATCGAAAACAGCATGAAGCCGCGCACGAAGGCGATGGTATCGTCGAGGCTCAGCGCCTCCAGCCCCGGATCGATCGTCTCGGCGCCCGCGATGCCGCGATGCCGGTCGACGCTCGACGACCGGATATATTCGGTCTGCCGGAACAGCTTCTCGCCGCCATAGGCGCGAATGACGTCGCCGAGGATTCGCCCGAGATAGCGGATGTCGGGATTTTGCGAGATCTGGATTGGTGGGCCCATGGACGCAGCTTGCTGCACCGCAACAGGCGCCGGGTCAAGCGGCGCATAGCTATGCCTTTATTACGTGTCTGTTAAAGCTATTGAAATGGCTTGGGCTGAGGGAGGCAATATGAAGCAACGAAGCGCCATGATTGCCGTCGGCACAGCACTGCTCCTTTCCGTGGGCGTCGTTTTGTCGCTGGCCATGGGATCGGAGGTGTCGGGCGACGAATATATCATGTCGCCGCCCTCCAGGCCTTCGGCCGGAGCCACGCCGGTCAGGCCGTGGCCGCAAGCCGCCGAGGTCCGCCTGTTCGTTGAAGATCTATCTTATGACGATCAAGAAAAGATGGGGAAATGGACGTCGCGACCCGAAGGCATTCGCCTGACAAAGGCGCAGCGGGATATTCTCGACGGATCGGTATTTCTTTACCGTCTGACAAAGAAGGAATGGGCTGAGCGGGTCCATGCGGCTTGCTTTATTCCGCATCACTTCTTTCGATATTATGACGGATCGGGGCATCAGCTCGGCGAGATTCAGGTCTGCTACTGCTGCCAAGGTGTCGGCATGACTCCCGCGCTTCGCCGGACCGATTCCTATGACGAATGGCAGTTCGACTTTCCGAGAGTCGAAAAGATGCTGCACGAGATGGGCGTGCGCACAGACCTAAACTGTGACGGCTGAGGTCAGCGCGTCTTCACCATCACCAGCGTGCCCAGGTCGATCCGCGGCGCACCGTCGAAGGTCACGCTGTTGCGCGTGTCGGTGATGAACATCAGCTTGCCCGACGCATCGGTGATCCTCGCCGCCACGGCATAGCTGTGGCGCGGGTCGAGACGGCGCTGGTCGACAGTCAGCGAAAAGGCGAAGGGCACCTGCCGGCCGTCGGCGGTGAAGCTCTGGCGTGCGATCACCGACGCGGGCGCATCCATCAGGCTGACGTCGGCCAGCGTCACCTCGACCTGCGCCGTCGGCGGCAGTGCCATGCGTTCGCGATAGGTTATCGCGCCGGTCACCGACACGGGCTGCTCGGCGGGCGCGAAGCTTGCGCAGGCGGCAAGGGGCAGGGCGGCGATGCCGATGGCGAGCGAGGCGATGGCGCGGTTCATGGCGATACTCCTGTTGACCAAATATCTGGCAATCGCCTGGCATCCTCCGGCTGAACCGGGCCTGTCAGCCCTCCAGTTCGACATCCCAGTAAAGCCAGTCGATCCAGCTTTCGTGCAGATAGCCCGGCGGAAAGGCGCGGCCATTGTCCTGAAGCTGCCAGCTCGTCGGACGCCACGGCTTCTGGTGCAGCGGCATATGCGCCTGCGCCGGCGTCCGCCCGCCCTTGCGCAGATTGCACGGCGCGCAGGCGGTGGTGACATTTTCCCAGCTCGTCCGTCCGCCCAGCCGCCGCGGCACGACATGATCGAAGGTCAGGTCCTTGCCTGACCCGCAATATTGGCAGGCGAAGCGATCGCGCAGGAACAGGTTGAAGCGCGTGAAGGCGGGATATTGCGACGGCTTCACATATTGGCGCAGCGCGATGACGCTGGGGATCGGCATTGTCCGCGTCGGCGAATGGATTTCGCGCTCGTAATTCTCGACGATCGTGACGCGATCGAGGAATACCGCCTTGACCGCGGTCTGCCACGGCCACAGGCTCAGCGGGTAATAACTCAGCGGCGTATAATCTGCATTGAGGACGAGAGCCGGACAATTATCGGGATGCCGGGCAAGATCGGGATGGAACATGGCTTGGTAACGCTGCCCCCTATGCTGCTCGGGATGGCGCGCCACTGCCTTCCTCGCGTGACACCATCATTACATGACGCATCAGAATCTGGCGTCAAGGGGGGATGTGTCGCAATATATGGAATGGATGGATTGAGAGCCCCACAGCATATGGATTCGGTCGCTGAGCCATGCTGACCCGCTTCGCCCCCAGCCCGACCGGCGAACTGCACCTTGGCCACGCGTTCAGCGCGATCCTCGCGCATGATGCCGCGCGCGCCGCTGGCGGCGGGTTCCACCTCCGCATCGACGACATCGACGGCAGCCGTTCGCGCGAGGTGTTTGTCGGCGCTGCGCTCGCCGATCTCGAATGGCTCGGCCTGACATTCGACGGCGCCCCGGTTCGCCAGTCGCAACATCTGGGCGATTATGCCGCCGCGCTCGCCGATCTTCGCCAACGCGGGCTCGTCTACCCCTGCTTCTGCACCCGCGCCGATATTGCCGCCAGCCTCGCAGCGCCGCACGGAGCACCGGCGGACGGCGCGCCGCTTTATCCCGGTACCTGCCGCCACCTCGGCGCGGCCGAGCGCGAACGGCGATTGGCGCAGGAGCCACATTGCTGGCGGCTCGACATGGCAAGCGCGGTCGCGATTGCGGGCCCGCTCGTCTGGGAGGAGGAGGGGCAGGGGCCGCGCGCCGCCGATCCCGCCGCGCATGGCGACGTCGTCCTCGCGCGCAAGGATGCCCCTGCCAGCTATCATCTCGCGAGCACGATCGACGACGCCGCGATGGGGGTGACGTTGGTGGTTCGCGGCGCAGATCTGATCGCCTCGACCGACGTCCACCGGCTGCTCCAGGCGCTGCTCGGTTTTCGGCCCCCGGTCTACCGCCACCATGCGCTTGTCTGCGGCGCCGACGGCAAGCGGCTCGCCAAGCGCGACGGCGCGGCGGCGCTTGCCGCGCTGCGCGCTGCGGGCGCGGACGGGCGCGCGCTGGCCGATGATTTGCGCGCCGGGCGGCTTCCGGCTGGATATTCGCTGCAAATGCCCTAAATAGAAGACATGCAGGTGCTTCTCATCCTTGCGGTCGTTGCGTCGGCCGGCCTCGTCCTCTTCGCGCTCGCGCGCGGGCTCTTCTATTTCGCGCAGGGTCACCGCGCCGCGATGGAGGGCAATGAGCATGAAAATCAGCTCATGCAGAACCGGATGATGATGGCGCGCGTGAAGTGGCAGGCGGTGACGATCATCCTGATCGTGCTCATCGGCCTTCTCGCCGCGGGTAGCTGATCGCGGCGCGTCCGCCCGCAGCCCCTCGCTTATGGTCAAGCTCAACAAAATCTATACGCGCACCGGCGATGACGGCACGACGGGCCTCGTCGACGGGTCGCGCATCGCCAAGTCCGACGCGCTGATGGAAGCGATTGGCGATGTCGACGAGGCGAACAGCGCCCTCGGCATCGCGGTCACGGCGCTGCCTGCGGGCGGCGAGGCAGCGGCGATGTTCGCGCGCATTCAGAACGAATTGTTCGACCTTGGCGCCGATCTCGCGACGCCTGCCGATCCGCAGCATGGCTTCGGCCCGCACCAAATGGCGCTGCGCATCGTCGCGAGCCAGATCGCGCGGCTGGAGGCGGAGATCGACGCGATGAACGACAGGCTCGCGCCGCTGTCCAGCTTCATCCTGCCCGGCGGCACCGAAGCCGCGGCACGCCTCCACCTCGCGCGCGCGATCGCGCGCCGCGCCGAACGGGCGGCGGTCGCCGCGGCGGCGACGCGGCCGCTCAACCCGCTGGCGCTTGCCTATCTCAACCGCCTGTCCGACCATCTTTTCGTCGCGACGCGCCACCTCAACGCCGCGGCGGGGGGTGACATCCTGTGGAAGCCCGGCGCGACGCGCTAGGACCGATCGCCTTATTGTTCTTCTTTTGTTCTAGACAATTCTCCGTCCTGTAACCATATTGGGGCAGGCGACGAAACCGAATCGCTCTTCGGGGGATTGTCAAACCATGGCCAGCCGAACCGATGCTTCGCCCACGACCGCTCCTTCGGCGGACGACCTGACCCGGCGCTTCACTGCGACGCGGCAGCTCTCGCTCGACCTTGTCGCGCGCCTGTCCGACGCCGACGCCAGCGTGCAGTCGATGCCCGACGCATCGCCCGCCAAATGGCATCTGGCGCATACGAGCTGGTTTTTCGAAACCTTCGTCCTGCGCGATCATTGCCCCGGCTATTCGCTGTTCGATGACCGCTTCGCCTATCTGTTCAACAGCTATTATGAGGCAGAGGGGCCGCGCCACGCGCGTCCGCGCCGCGGCCTGCTGACGCGGCCGTCGCTCGATGCGGTGCGCGATTGGCGCGCGCATGTCGATACGGCGGTCGTGAGGGCGCTGCCGACGCTGTCGCCGGCCGCGCGCGCGCTCGTCGAGCTTGGGATCCATCATGAACAGCAGCATCAGGAATTGCTGCTCACCGACATCAAGCATCTGTTCGCGCAGAACCCGCTCGGGCCCGCCGTTTGGGACGCCTCCGACAGTGCAATTGCGAATGAAGTTGCGCAGTTTTCGGCCGATTCTTCGACATCGTCTGCCGCGGCGGCGCCGCTGCGCTGGATCGCGGGTACCGAGGGGATCGTTGCCGTGGGGCATGAGGGCGAGGGTTTCGCGTTCGACTGTGAACTTCCCCGCTTTTCGGCGCTTCTTGCGCCGCATGCGCTCGCCAATCGACCGGTAACGAACGGCGAGTGGCGCGACTTCATCGCCGACGGCGGCTATCGCACCCCGTCGCTGTGGCTCAGCGACGGCTGGACATGGGTCCAGGCCGAAGGCGTCGACGCCCCCGCTTATTGGGAGGGTGATCGCCAGTTCACCCTTGCCGGATGGCAGGGGATCGACCCCGCCGCTCCCGTGACGCACATCAGTTTTTTCGAAGCCGACGCCTTCGCCAGTTGGGCGGGCGCGCGGCTGCCGACCGAATTTGAATGGGAAGCGGCGGCGGCGGGATATGATCCGCGCGCGGGGCAGCAGCTCGATGCCGCCGGCCCGGTGCATCCGGCGGCGGACGGCTCCGCATCGGACGGCGCTGCGCTTGGGGGGATGTTCGGCGGGGTCTGGGAATGGACCGGCAGCGCCTATCGTCCCTATCCCGGTTTTCGCGCCGCGCCGGGCGCGGTCGGCGAGTATAACGGCAAGTTCATGAGCGGCCAGTTCGTGCTGCGCGGTGGCAGCTGTGCGACCCCGCGCCGCCATGTTCGCGCCTCCTACCGCAATTTCTTCTACCCCCACCAGCGCTGGCAGTTCACCGGCCTGCGCCTTGCCAAGGATTTGTGATCATGGGCGTTGTTCGCCAATTGCGGCAGGTCGATGCCGATGACAGCGGCGTCGATATCGCCTTTCGCGCCGACGTTCATGCGGGATTGTCGCAGGCGCAAAAGGCGATTCCGGCGCGCTGGTTCTACGACGCCACCGGATCGGCGTTGTTCGAGGATATCACCGGGCTGCCCGAATATTATCCGACGCGCAGCGAGGTGGCGCTGCTCACCCGCCATGCGGGCGAACTGGCGGCGGCGATCGGGCCGGGCCGCGCGGTGGTCGAACTGGGATCGGGCAGCTCGACGAAGACGCCGCTGCTGCTCGATGCCATTACCCCCGGCGCCTATGTGCCGGTGGATATTTCGGGCGATTTCCTGCGCGATAGCGCGGCCGCCCTCTCGGCACGCTTTCCCGATCTTCCGGTCTATCCGGTCGAGGCCGACTTCACCCAGCCGGTGGCGCTCCCGCGCGAGATTTGCGGCCTTGCCAAACTCGGCTTCTTTCCGGGCTCGACGATAGGCAACATGGTGGCGCGCAGCGCGGTCGATCTGCTCCGCCATTGGCGCAGCGCGCTCGGCGACGGCGCGCTGATGCTGATCGGGGTCGACCGGATCAAGGATATCGGCACCCTCGAACGCGCTTATGACGATTCGGCTGGTGTCACCGCGGCGTTCAACCTCAACCTGCTCGAACGGATCAACCGCGAACTGGACGGCACGATCCCCGTTGCCAATTTCGACCACCGCGCCTGCTGGAACGATGTTCATGCGCGTATAGAAATGCATCTGGTGGCGGCGTGCGACCTCGAATTCATGGTCGATGGCCGTCCTTATACGATGGCGAAGGGCGAAACGATCCACAGCGAGAACAGCCATAAATATGGGCCGCGCGACGCCAGCCTGCTCCTCCGCGCCGGAGGCTGGACGCCGATCGCGGCGTGGGACGATGTCGATCCCGCTTTCGCGCTGATCCTCGCCGAAGCGACCGAGGTGCGCGCCGCGCCCTGACGCGCGCGCCCGACTCTCGGCCTTGACGACGCTTGCCCAGTCCCTAGGGGCAGGGCTGCGATTTCCAGCGAAAGGGCATATCATGATCGTCGGCGTTATCGGGGCAGGGCAAATGGGCGCGGGGATCGCGCAGGTATCGGCAGGCGCCGGCCACGAGGTGCTGCTGTCGGACATCGACATCGCCCGCGCCGAAGCCGGCAAGGCCGGGATCGGCAAGGCACTCGGGCGGCTGGTCGCCAAGGACAAGATAACGCAGGGCGATGCCGACGCGCTGCTCGGCCGGATCACCCCCGTCGCCGACCACGCCGCCTTCGCCCCGGCTGCGCTGGTGATCGAGGCCGCGACCGAGCGCGAGGAGATCAAGCGCGCGATCTTCGCCAGCGTCGGCGCGCATCTTTCGGACAGCGCGATCCTCGCCTCTAACACCAGCTCGATTCCGATCACCCGACTGGCGCAGGCGGCCCCCGATCCGGCGCGCTTCATCGGCGTCCATTTCTTCAACCCGGTGCCGGTCATGGGCCTGATCGAACTGATCCGCGGCCTTGCGACCAGCGACACGACGCTTGCCAGCGTCGAAGCCTTCGGCCGCGGACTCGGCAAGGAAATCGTCCATGCCAACGACGCGCCGGGCTTCATCGTCAACCGCGTGCTGATGCCGCTGATCAACGAAGCGGTGTTCGCGCTCGGCGAAGGGGTGGCGACGATGCAGGACATCGACACCGGATGCCGGCTCGGCCTCAATCACCCGATGGGGCCGATCACCCTTGCCGATTTCATCGGGCTCGATACCTGCCTTGAAATTATCCGCGTGCTGCACAGCGGCACCGGCGATCCCAAATTCCGTCCTGCGCCGCTGCTCGTCCAATATGTCGAGGCGGGCTGGGTCGGCAAAAAGGCCGGACGCGGCTTCTACGACTGGACCGGCGAGGCGCCCGTTCCCACGCGCTGACCCGGCGGGAGCCGAATCGGTCCTCGTTCGTTATCCCGCTGGCGCCGGTGCGGGCGCCTGCGGACAACAGGAGGACAGGTATGATGCGGAGAACATGGCTGCCGCTGGCGATAATCGCCGCGCTATCGGTCAATGGTGCGGTGCAGGCGCAGGAAGGCGCGCCCGAGGATTCGACGCTGAAATCGACCGCGAACAGCGTGACCGAGCCCTTCGACGGCAAGGAAGTGCCCGACAAGCTGAAAGCGATCCAGGACAATCCCTATTCACTCGCGGGCTTGCGCAAATGTTCCGCGATCATCCGCGAGGTCAGCGAACTGAACGACGTGCTCGGCCCCGACGTCAACGAACCTGCCGACAAGAGCGCAGCGAAAAAGCGCGAGGAAACCGTCGGCCGCGTCGCGGGCAGCGTCGCCGGGTCGATCATTCCCTTTCGTAGCCTGATCGGCGAGGTCACGGGTGCCAACGCCGAACGTCGGCGCTATGCAGAGGCGGTCTATGCTGGCACGGTGCGTCGCGGCTTCCTGAAGGGCGTCGGGTTGCAGCGCGGTTGCAAGGCGCCGGCGCGGCCCTGACACAAAGCCGAAGCAGTCAGGTGGGGGAGAGGCCGAATGAAGGTCGAAAATATCCGCGCGTTCCGCGCCGAGGTTCCGCAGGCAGCGATCGATGATCTGAAAGACCGGCTGGCGCGCACGCGCTGGCCCGAAAAGGAGACCGTCGACGATTGGGACCAGGGCGTCCCACTCGCCTATGCGCAGGAACTCGCGGCCTATTGGCGCGACGATTATGACTGGCGCACGGTCGAGGCGCGGCTCAACGCGCTGCCCAATTTTCTGGCCACGGTCGATGGCCTTGACATCCATTTCCTTCATATCCGCTCGGACAATCCGGCGGCGCGGCCGCTGGTGCTGACGCACGGCTGGCCGGGGTCGGTGCTCGAATTTCTCGACGTGATCGCGCCGCTGTCGGCCGACTATCATCTCGTGATCCCGTCGCTGCCGGGCTACGGCTTTTCGGGCAAGCCCGCGGCCGCGAAATGGAGCGTCGAACATATAGCTGCGGGTTGGGACGCGCTGATGCGCGCGCTCGGTTACGATCGCTATTTCGCGCAGGGCGGCGACTGGGGCAGTGCGGTTACCTGCGCCATCGGGACGAACCATGGCGACCATTGCGCGGGCATCCATGTCAACATGATCGTCGGCCAGCCCGACCCGGCGCTGATGGCCGATCTGACCGACGCCGAAAAACTCTATCTCGCGCGTTTCGGCTGGTATCAGGCAAAGGACAGTGGCTATTCGACGCAGCAGGCAACGCGGCCGCAGACCATCGGCTATGCGCTTACCGATTCACCCGTCGGGCAGATGTGCTGGATCGTCGAGAAATTCCACGGCTGGACCGATTGCGGGCATCAGCCGGGCGGCCAGTCGATCGGCGGCCATCCCGAACGCGCGCTGTCGAAGGACACCATGCTCGACACCGTCAGCCTCTATTGGTTCACCGCCAGCGCCGCGTCGTCGGCGCGGCTCTATTGGCACAGTTTCCGCAGTTTCGCGGCAGGGGAGATCGAGGTGCCGACCGGCGGCAGCCTGTTCCCGAACGAGATCATGCGCCTGTCGCGCCGCTGGGCCGAAAAGCGCTATCGCAATATCGTCTATTGGAACGAGGTCGACCGCGGCGGCCATTTCGCGGCGTGGGAGCAGCCCGCCCTTTTCGCGCGCGAGGTCCGGGCGGCGCTTGCGCAAATGACGTTGTAACGGGGGAGAGGCGCCCCGCCTACATCGGCCGATTGACGGGGCGGCAGCTTTCGGGCGCGGTGCGCGCGGCGGTGTTCCAGGTCACCTCATTGCCGCTGCGGTACAGCCGCGCGCCGCTCTTGTTTTCATAGGCCTGCCCCATGTTGGTCGGCGCGGCCTTGAGCACCATGCTGCGGCGGCCGTCGACGCGGACGATTGCGCCGTTGGCGACATAATCGACCTGCAACCGCGTGCCGCGATTGCATTCGTAAAGCGTGCCGGTGTTTTGCGGGTAGGAGGCACAGCCCGCAACGACAAGAATGGCCGCGCCTGCGGTGGCCAGCTTCGCGATTCGGATCATCTCCATTCCCCTCAATAGCCCGAACGGACGCACAGCACGTCGGCCAGATATATGCGGCCCGAAACCGTCTCCATATGTTCGCGGGCCGATCCGTTCCAGCCGATCGAGCGGCACCATGTGTCGGCAGTCCGCGCCGCGCAGGCGGCAGTCGCCGATCCGCTCTGGCACGCGAGAATGCGATAATTTGCGGTGGCGGGCTGGGTATGGAATTCGGCGAAATTGCCGCGCGCAACCTGATCGTTGGCGACCGGGCCGGGATTCCAGCCGCCGCCCGATCCGACGGGGCGGATAGACTGGATCTTGATGCCGCGCAGGATATTGCCCAATATCGGGGTGTCGCGTTCGACCGTCCGGCAGTTGCCGCGATAGCGCGTCTTCTCGCACAGTTCCCAGCGACCGCTGGTCACGCGGATCGAATTGACCGGCCACGACAGGCCCAGATCGGGCTTCGCTTCGCCAATGAACACCGCCGGCCCCTTGTAGGCGGCGTCGCGATAGATGGTCGCCTCGGGCGGACGCATCATCCTGTCCTCGGGCGATTGCGCCTGCGACGCGGCAAGGAAACCCCCGCCGAGCGCTGCGGCGGCAGCAGCGAAGAGCGACCAGCGATGGATGGATTTCATTAACAACCTCCCTGTTTGGCGAACGCGACCCGGAGATTCGTTTTTCCGGGGCCGAAACTACGCCACAACAGGGGGACTTGCAAATTATCCCGTGCCGACCGAGCCTTGCGCGGCCCGGCGCTGCCCGCGCGTCAAGGTGCCTTGGCCGCAGCGGGGGCAGCGGTATCGGTGGCAGCGGGCGGCGCACCGGGAAGCGGCGCCGCCGCAACCGGCGCGGCGGCCGGGGGCGGCGGTGTGGCGACCGGCGCGGTGAAACTGAGCATAAGGCCGGCGAGCGCCGCCGACATCAGGTTCGACAGGCTGCCCGCAAGCAGCGCCTTCAGCCCCAGCCGGGCGATCATCGGCCGCTGATTGGGGGCGAGACCGCCAGTCACGGCCATCTGGATCGCGATCGAGCTGAAATTGGCGAAACCGCACAGCGCAAAGGTGGCGATCGCAACCGACACCATCGACATCCCCCCCTGGATTTTCCCAAGGTCGATGAAGGCGACGAATTCGTTGAGCACGACCTTGGTACCGAACAGGCCGCCGACCGCGGCGCTTTCGTCCCACGGCACGCCCATCAGCCACATCACCGGGCGGAAGATCGCGCCGATGACCGCCTGGAACGACAGATCGGGATAGCCGAACCAGCCGCCGATCCCGGCGAGCAGCCCGTTGGCGAGCGCGACGAGCGCGACGAAGGCCAGCACCATCGCGCCCACCGCGACCGCCAGCTTGACGCCGGTTTGCGCGCCCTGCGCCGCTGCCATGATGATGTTCGCCGGCTTTTCCTCGTCATGGCTTGCCTCTGGCATGATGACGGGTTCGACACCCAAATCCTTGGGGTCGTCGGGCATCATGATCTTGGCCATCAGGATGCCGCCCGGCGCCGACATGAAGCTGGCGGCGAGCAGATAGGGCAGCAGCTGTTCGCCGATCATGCTGGCATAGGCGCCGAGGATGGTCCCCGCGACCCCGGCCATGCCGACCGTCATCACCGTAAAGAGCTGCGACGGGGTAAGGCCGGCGAGATAGGGACGGATGACGAGCGGGCTCTCGCTCTGGCCGACGAAGATATTCGCAGCGGCGCCCAGGCTTTCGACCTTGGTGATTCCCGTAATCTTCTGGATCGCCCCGCCGACCCATTTGATCACGAATTGCATGATGCCGAGATAATAGAGGATCGAGATAAGCGAGGCGAAGAAGATGATCACCGGCAGCGCGGCGATCGCAAAGCTGTGGCCGCCCATTTCGGGTCCGGCGAGCGGGCCGAAAATGAAGTCGGTTCCCGCCTTGGCATAACCCAGAAGATTGGCGACGCCGGTCGACATCGCCTGAATGATCGCGCGGCCCCACGGCGTACCGATCACCAGCAGCGCGAACCCGGCCTGCAACAGAAAGGCCGGCACGACGACGCGCAGGCGAATCCAGCGACGGTTCGATGAAAACAGCACGGCAATCGCAAGCAATGCAACGATTCCGAGCAGGCCGATAAGATGTCCCATAAGTGTTTTGCGTCCCCCGCAAGTTTATTGCGCCTGTCTAGCGGGCTTTGCGGATCGGGCAAGGGGGGCGGCGGAGCATTGCAGTCATCCATAACGGCAGCGATCCCGCTTGGCGGCTCCGTGACGGCTTGATAGGCAGCGCTGAAACAGGGGGAATATGATGCGGACTAGCGTTGCGGGACATGCAGTTTTGGCGATATGCGCGCTGGTGCAGGCGGCCGTGCCCGCGGCGGCGCAGGCGCCCGCCACGATCGCATCGACCCCCGCTCCGCCATTGCCCACGGCCGCCTTTGCGCAGCTTCCCTTTGCGGAAAATACCGAATTATCGCCTGACGGAACGCATATGGCGGGCCTGTTCGCGGTCCGTGGGGAACAGCGGATCGGCATCCTTCCCGTGCTGGGCGATCAGAGCAAATCGGTCATTATTGCGGTTCCCGACCAGACCGAAATCGATTGGCTGACCTGGGTCAACGACGATCATCTTCTCGTCGGCCTGCGGGCGTTGATGCCGGTGGAGGCCGACAATTGGTACGTCACCCGCATCATCGCCATCGACCGGACCTCGGGCAAGATCACGCGGCTGTTATGGGATCTCAAGGGCCAGAATGCGTCCGATGTCGTCTGGCTGCCCAAAGACGGCAGCAGCGAAATTCTGGTCGCGGGGCAGGACTCGATATATGACAACGCCGATTTCTGGCCCGCCGTATACCGCATCGATGTGAAGACGGGGCGCAAGAAGACCGAACTGCGGTCGCGCACCGGGGTTATGGAATGGGGCGCCGACCATCTCGGCCGGGTGCGCTACGGCATCGGCTATCGCGATGATACGACCCGGGCCACGCTGCTCTATCGTAGCGTCGGAGAAGGGGCTTTCCGGTCGATCGAGCGCGCTTCGCTACGCGATGACGAGCGGCTGACGGTGCCGATCCTCTTCGTCGACGGCACCGACAACGGGTTGGTGTACAAGGACCGGGGCGATGGCAAGACCGCGATTGCCGAGGTCAATCTTGCTACCGGTGCCGAAGTCCGCACGGTCGTTGCGCCCGACGCGGGCGACATATCGGGCGCCATTCGCGCGCCCGACGGATCGAGGCTGCTCGGCGTTCACGTCGCCGACGACTTGAAACCGGTGCGCTGGCTCGACCCGGCGATGGCAGCGCATCAGGATACGCTGGACGCGACGGCCCGCGCGGCGCGTGTCCGGATCGACAGCTATAGCCGCGACCTGAAGAAAATGCTGGTGCGGATCAGCACCCCCGACAATCCGGGGCTGCTCTATTATTATGATTCGACGACCGGCGATTTGTCGCGTCTTGCGGCAATGAACGAACAGATCGGGGCGAAGCGCCTCTCGCGCGCGAAGCTCGTCCGGTACAAGGCGCGCGACGGGCTGGCGATCGAGGGCGTGCTGACGATGCCGCGGGGCCGAGCGGCAACCAACCTGCCGTTCATCGTGCTGCCGCACGGCGGACCGTGGGGTCAGGACGAGCTGACCTACGATTATTGGGCGCAGTTCCTCGCCGAACGCGGCTATGCGGTATTGCAGCCCAATTTCCGCGGCTCGACCGGCTATGGCGCCGAGTTCGAAAAGGCCGGCGAGGGGCAGCTCGGCTTTGCGATGCAAGATGATGTGACCGACGGCGTGCGCTGGGCGGTCACCGAAAAGATCGCCGACCCCAAGCGCGTGTGCATCGTCGGCGCCTCTTATGGCGGCTATGCAGCGATGTGGGGGATCGCCAAGGATCCTGACCAGTATCGCTGCGCGATCTCGATCGCCGGGGTCGCCAATCTGCGGCGCGAGGTCAATGATTTCGGCGGCACGCTGCGCGCCAATCTGTACCGGACGCAGTGGAAGCGCATGACCCCCGACTTCGCGGCGGTGTCGCCGATCAACGCCATCGACCGGATCAAGACGCCGCTGCTGCTGATCCACGGCAAGAAGGATGTGACAGTCGATCACAGCCAGTCAGCGCGCATGTATGCGGCAATGACCAAGGCGGGGAGGACGGTGGACTTCGTCTCGCTGCCGCTCGCCGATCATTATTTCACGCGCGAGGCCGATCGCCTGATGTTGCTGCAATCGATCGAATCCTTCCTCGCCAAGTATAATCCCGCCGATTGACCGGCATCTTTCCACGCGTCGCAAAAGCGACTATCGGGCGCCGATGACCGAACCGACCTCGACCGCGCTGCCGCGCACGATCACCCCTTCGCTTTTCCTGTTCACGATCATCTATGGCGGCATGGTCGTGCTCGCCGGCGTGCTCGGGAACAAGCAGGTCGCGCTGGGCGCCGGTCTTGCGGTTGAGGCCGGGATTTTCCCGTTCCTGATCCTCGTCGCGCTCTCGAGCACCGTGTCCGAACTGCACGGGCAGGCGACCGCGAACCGGCTGGTGCTGTGGGGTTTCGTGCCGCTGATCCTGTCGATCATGCTGACCTCGCTCGTCTATTTCGTCCCCGCCGCGCCCGAGATGGACCCGGCCCGGCTGGCATCGTTCGAAATGATATTGGGACAAACGCCGCGCCTGATGGCAGCGGGTATCGTCGCCTATGGCACGTCGCAGTTTCTGAACGTGACCATCTTTTCCAAACTGCGCGGCCGTGAAGGCGCGGGGACGGGGTCGACCTGGCTCGCGATCCGCGGCGCAGTCGCCAGCGCGCTCAGCCAGATCGTTGACACGCTGCTGTTCGTCACCATCGCCTTTTACGGCGTTTTTCCGATCGCCAATCTGATGGCGGGACAGATGCTGGCGAAGGTCGCGCTGTCGATCGTCGTCATTCCGGCGGTGATCACCGGCCTCGTCGCGCTCGGCCGCAGCCTCGACGCGAAGACCGCGGAATGATGACGATGACCGATCCCACGACCATGCCCGATCTGCTGACCAAGGCCGAAACGCTCGTCGAGGCGCTGCCCTATCTTCAGCGCTATGCGGGCGAAACCTTCGTCATCAAATATGGCGGCCACGCGATGGGCGATCCCGAGGCGCAGCGCGATTTTGCCGAGGATGTGGTGCTGCTGAAGGCGGTGGGGATCAACCCTGTCGTCGTCCATGGCGGCGGGCCGCAGATCGGCGCGATGCTCAAGCAACTCGGCATCGAATCGCAGTTCGTCGGCGGGCTGCGCGTCACCGACGCCGCGACCGCGGAGGTCGCCGAAATGGTCCTGGCGGGCAAGATCAACAAGGAAATCGTCGGATGGATTGCCGGGCTTGGCGGCCGCGCGATCGGTCTGTCGGGCAAGGACGCCAATCTGGTGCTGGCCGAAAAGGTCCACCGTACCGAGCCCGATCCCAATTCGGGGATCGAACGCCACGTCGACCTCGGCTTCGTGGGCGAACCCGTCGCGGTCGACCCGACGATCCTGCAGCGGTTGTCGGCCGACAATTTTATTCCGATCGTTGCTCCCGTCGCGCTCGGCGCCGATGGCGCGACCTATAATATCAACGCCGACACCATGGCCGGGGCGATCGCCGGCGCGCTCGGCGCGCGGCGTTTTTTCCTGCTGACCGACGTGGCCGGCGTGCTCGACAAGTCGGGTGCTCTGCTGACCGATCTCGACCGTCCGGCGATCGACGGGCTGAAGGCCGACGGGACGATCACCGGCGGCATGATTCCGAAGGTTGAAACCTGCGTCGCGGCGGTCGATGCGGGGGTCGATGCCGCGGTTATCCTCGACGGCCGGGTGCCGCACGCGATGCTGCTCGAAATTTTCACCGCAAGGGGTGCAGGCACGCTCATTCACCGCTAAGAGGGCCTGCAAGACCCCCCTTTACGGAGACCCGCCTTGCTTCTCATGCTCATCCAGATCGTCGACATCATCCTGACGGTCCTGTGGTGGTTCATCATCGCGCAGGCGGTGATGTCGTGGCTGATCGCCTTCAACGTCATCAACACCCACAATGACTTCGTGGCGCAGCTGTGGATGATGCTCGACCGCATCACCGAGCCGCTCTACCGGCCGTTCCGGCGCATCATGCCCGATTTTGGCGGGCTCGACCTGACGCCGATGCTCGTCCTGATCCTGATCATCATCATTCAGGGGCCGGTGCTGGGCTATCTCGCGCGCCTCGCCTATTCGAGCGGAATGGCCTGATGTCCGTCGCGACCGAGGCGCGCATCATCGACGGAAAGGCTTTCGCGGCGGGTTTGCGCGCGCGCATTGCCGGCGCCGTCCCGGCGTTCGAAGCCGCGACCGGCCGCGTGCCGGGGCTGGCGGTCGTGCTCGTCGGCGACGATCCGGCGAGCGCCGTCTATGTCGGCTCCAAGGGCAAGGCGACGGTCGCCGCCGGGATGGCGAGTTTCGAATATCGCCTGCCCGCAACCGCGAGCCAGGACGAGGTCGAGGCGCTGCTCGCGTCGCTCAACGCCGATCCCGCGGTCGATGGCATCTTGCTCCAGCTTCCGCTGCCCGGTCATCTCGACGAGCAGCGCGCGGTGGCGACGATCGATCCCGAAAAGGACGTCGACGGGCTGACCCCGGTCAGTGCCGGACGGCTCGCGCTCGGCATCCCAGGCATGGTGCCTTGCACACCCTTTGGCTGTCTGTTGCTGTTGCAGGATGTGCTCGGCGATCTTGGCGGCAAGGATGCGGTGGTGATCGGCCGCTCGATTCTGGTCGGCAAGCCGATGGCGGCGCTGCTGCTCGGCGCCAATTGCACCGTGACCATGGCGCACAGCCGCACCCGCGATCTGCCCGATCTGGTCCGCCGCGCCGATATCGTCGTGGCGGCGGTCGGCCGGCCCGAAATGGTCAAGGGCGACTGGATCAAGCCCGGCGCGGCAGTCATCGACGTCGGCATCAATCGCCTGCCGCCCGAAGCGGGCGCGACCAAGGGGCGGCTCGTCGGTGACGTTGATTACGCCAGCGCGGCGACGGTGGCGGGCGCAATCACCCCGGTGCCCGGCGGCGTCGGCCCGATGACGATTGCCTGCCTGCTGCGCAACACGCTGGTCGCCGCGCACCGCCGCGCCGGCCTCGCCGATCCGGAGGGTTTCTGATGCGCCGACTACTCCTTGCCGGGCTTGTGCTGACGGCGCTCGTCGGTTGCGCGCAGCAGGGGCCGGAGGCGCGCAAGCGCCCGCTTTCGGCGAATCCGAGCGGCTTTATCGCGGCGGAAATCGCCTTCGCGCGGCTGGCGCAGGAAAAGGGGCAATGGACGGCCTTTCGCGAAACCGCGGCGCCCGAAGCGGTGATGTTCGTGCCGCAACGGGTCAACGCCCGCGACTGGCTGAAGACGCAAAAGGATCCGGCCGAGGCGGTGCGCTGGCAACCGCACAAGGTGTTCGTAAGCTGTGACGGCAACAGCGGCGTGACGACGGGCGCATGGCAGAAGGGTGCGGCGCAGGGATTCTTCACCACCGTGTGGTCGCGCGATCCGATGAAGGGCGACATGCGCTGGCTGCTCGATTCGGGCGATGCGCTTGCGACCCCGCGCGCAGCGCCCGACTTCATCGAATCGAAGCAGGCGACCTGCACCGGCAAGCCGGGCGCCACGGTGACCGCCGCCGCGGAGGGTGATGATATGATGGTCGGCATGTCGCGCGACCAGACTCTGAACTGGACTTCGGTCGTGCGCCCCGACGGATCGCGCAGCATCACCGTGCGGCTGTGGGACGGGCATGACATGACGACCGTTATCGATGACCGCATAGCGGCTCCGAAGCAGCCATGATCGACCTTTTCATCTCGGCCTTCGTGACGCTTTTCGTGGTCATCGATCCGCCCGGCTGCGCGCCCATCTACGCCAGTCTGACGACGGGAGCCAGCGCGGCGCAGCGCCGGTCGATGGCGATCCGCGCGACACTGATCGCCGGTTTCATCCTGATCTTCTTCGCGATGTTCGGCGAGGCGCTGCTCAGTTTCCTGCACATCGATCTCGACAGTTTCCGCATCGCGGGCGGGGTCATGCTGTTCATCATCGCGATCGACATGGTGTTCGAAAAGCGTACCGAGCGCCGCGAACAGCGCGCCGAAAAGCTGATGGCAACGCCCGAGGTCGAAGATGTATCGGTGTTTCCGATGGCGATGCCGATGCTCGCGGGGCCGGGATCGATTGCGTCGGTGATGCTGCTGGTGTCGCAGAACAGCGGGCTTGACCGCGCGCTGGTGATTTTCGGCGCACTGCTGCTCGTGCTTCTGCTGACGCTCGCCGCGCTGCTGCTCGCCGGACCGTTCATGCGCTTGATCGGCAACAAGGGCGAGGCCGTCATCACCCGCCTGCTCGGCGTGCTGCTCGCGGCGCTCGCGGCGCAGTTCGTCATCGACGGGCTGAAAGCGAGCTTCTCGAGCCTCGCCTGACACGGTAAAGGGCGCCGCCTCCCGGCGACGCCCTTTCCATCGTCCACGGGAATGGACTTTATCGTGCGGCGGCCACGTCCGCCTGCGTCACCGGCGCAATGCGGATTTCGACGCGGCGGTTGCACTGATAGTCGGCCTGCGTGCGTTCGGGTGCGCATTTGAGCTGCGTTTCGCCATAGCCCATCGTCGCCATGCGCGCGCGGTTGACGCCGCGACCTGCCAGATAGTCGGCGACCGACGCCGCGCGCCGTTCGGACAGCCCCTGATTATAGGTTTCGCTGCCCTGCGAATCGGTGTGGCCGTAAACGTCGATATAGGTGCTCGGATATTCCGACAGGGTCGAGGCGACGCTGTCGAGCGCGCCCCGGAACTGCGACTTCACGACCGCGCTGTTGAGGTCGAATGTCACGTCGCCGGGCATGTTGAGCACGAGCTGGTCGCCCTGGCGTTCGACATCGATGCCGGTGCCCGCGGTGCGTTCGCGCAGCTTCTTTTCCTGCTGATCCATATAATAGCCGACGCCCGCGCCGGCGACGGCGCCGATGCCCGCGCCAAGGATCTTTTCGGTCCGGTCATTGCGTCCGCCGACGAGATCGCCGAGCAGATAGCCGCCGAGCGCGCCGCCGATGCCGCCGATCGCGGCCTTGGAGATGCGCTGCTTGCCCGTTTCGGGGTCGGTGACGCAACCGGTCAGCGTGAGCGCGCCAAGGCTGGCGACGGCCGCTAGCTTGATCGTCCTCTTGTTCATTTCTGGCTCCCTTTTTTGGGCATCGCCGGTCCATGCGATGCCACGACCACAAGGATAACATATGATCGCGCTTTCCGTTCCGTCATTCATGCTGAACGCTGGCTGAGCGTGCCGATGTCGTCGCCATTGTGCAGCACCGCGGCTTTGGCCTATAGGACCGGCATGACCGAAGCTGACAGGGGCCGGGCGCGCCAGCGCCGTACGACCGCCCAATGACCCCTTTTCCCTGGGCGGATGTGGCGATCATCCTGATCCTTATCCTGCTCAACGGCGTTTTCGCCATGTCCGAACTCGCGATCGTTTCGGCGCGCGACCCGCGGTTGCAGGCCGCTGAGAAGCGCGGCAGCAGTGGAGCGCGGATCGCGCGTCAGCTTGCCTCCGACCCCGGCCGCTTCCTGTCGACGGTGCAGGTTGGCATCACGCTGATCGGCGTGCTGACGGGCGCCTATTCGGGGGCCAGCCTGGGCCAGCCCGTCGCCGAACGGTTGCAGGCATGGACCGGCCTTGATGCCGACACCGCGCGCACGGTTGCGTTCGCCCTCGTCATCGCGCTTACGACTTATGCCTCGCTGATCGCGGGCGAGCTTGTCCCCAAACAATTCGCGCTGCGCGCACCCGAACGGATTGCGATCTTCGTCGCGCCGATGATGTTTTGGCTTGCGCGCATTGCGGCTCCGCTGGTCTGGCTGCTCAACAACAGTTCGGGTCTGGTGTTCCGCCTGCTCGGTCTCAAGCGCGAATCGGACGATCAGGTGACCGCCGAGGAACTGCACCTGATCGTCGCCGAGGCGTCGAAATCGGGCGTGATCGAGGAGAGCGAGCGCGCGATCATCTCGGGCGTCGTGCGGCTTGCCGACCGGCCGGTGCGCGAAGTGATGACGCCGCGCAAGGATGTCGACTGGATCGACATCACGCTCGACGCGAAGGGTGTGCGCGACAAGCTGCTCGAAACGCCGCACAGCCGTCTGCCGGTCGCGCGCGGGTCGGTCGACGATATCGTCGGAGTCGTGCAAGCGCGCGACATCGCGGCGGCGCTGTTCCGTGGCGACCCGATAGACCTCGAGCGGCTGATGCGCCGCGCCGCGGTCATCCACGACCAGATCGATGCGATGGACGCGCTCGCGGCGCTGCGCCTTGCCGAAGTGCCGATGCTGCTCGTTCACGACGAATATGGCCATTTCGATGGACTGGTGACGCCCGCCGACCTGATGTCGGCGATCGCGGGTGAGTTCGCGTCCGATCAGGATATCGGCAGCGAACCCTTCGTCGTCGAACGCGAGGATGGCAGCCTGCTGATCGCCGGGTCGATGCCCGCCGACCAGATGGCCGAGCGGCTGGGGATCGAACTCGACGACGACCGCGACTATGCGACCGCCGCGGGCCACGCGCTCGCGATCCTCAAGCATCTGCCCGAGGAAGGGGAGGCCTTCACCGATCGCGGCTGGAGGTTCGAGATCGTCGATATGGACGGCCGCAAGATCGACAAGCTGCTGGTCAGCGAAGTGCGCAAGCCCAAGGTCGAAGCCGAGGGCGATTGATCGGGGTTCGCGGCCTCAACGGCCGGGACTGAAGTGGCAACTGGCCGTTTATCGGGGTCGCGTCGGTCCGACATGATGCATCACCGCTTCCGCGAGTTTTCGCTCCTCGCGGGTCGGACGGACCGGCTCGGTTTCGGGCGTCGCGTGGCGCCGTCCGAACATCGGGCGGCGGACAGGAAGCAGGGGGGCATAACGCATCGGAGCACGCCTTGATCGCACGGCCGCCCCCCGGCACCGCAATGGGTCTGGTCCCCGAAACCATTCTTGCGCGCGCGGCTTGCGCGACGCTTAACGGACAGCGTTACTGGTTTCTTTGCGGTACGCTGAAGGTGCCCTTGACGCGGCCGCCCGAACCGTCGGTGACCGGATTGCCGTCGGGGCCGCGGGCAGCGCCGCGACCGTCGACCGTCGCGCGTCCGCTGTTGAGGTCGATTACAAGTCGTCCGCCCGACAGGCGGTTCGCGCCCTGCGTTAACTGGACATTGCCGACCATCGTGATCAGCCGCCGGTCGAGATCGTAGATCGCGACATTGCCCTTTGCCGTTTCATTGCCCTTGGTGACGGTGACGCCGCCCGTCGCGTCGAGCCGGTTGACGTCGGTGTTGCCGGCGCGGGTATAGGCGACGGTCATGCGCGGTGCGACCACGGTCAACCCCGCCTGCGTTACTCGCACGCCGCCCGCCAGTACGACGCGGTCGGCGCGATCCTGCACCTCGATGCTGCCCGCGTCGAAATCGACGGGGGCGTTGCTGTTGTGATTCGCCAGCGCCTGCGCATAGGCCGCGCCGCCGCCATGTCCGCTTGCCAGAATCGCGAGGCTGGTCAGCACGAAGCTGGCGCCGGCCAGCGTCAGGCTCTTCACGGTCCAAAGCCCCTTCATTTGAGCGCTCCCTGGTTGATCCGAAGATGGGCGTTCCCCGACAGGCGGACGATCCGCTGGTCAAGGTCGGCGGTCAGTTCGTTGGCCGAAAAATTACCGATGTTCAACGCGCCATTGACGCCGCCGGTACCGACGAGGCTGCGATTCTTGAGGTCGATAGCGACATTGTTCGCATCGATGCGATAGCCGTCGGCGCCCTTGACTTGTACCAGTCCCGGCACGGTCACCTTTTCGCTGTCCATGTCATATTGTCCGTTCGCGGCGGCGATCGTCGCCGGGCCGTCGGCCAGCTTGATTGCCCCGGACAGTCCGTTCATCCGCACGATCGGTTCGGTCGAGCTTTTCTGCACCGCGCTTTCTGCGATGAGCGCAAAGGGCTGGCCTTTGGTGTCCTGGCCGCGATATTCGGCACGCACGACCTTCATCCGCTCCTTCGCCACCTCGACCTTGTCCTTGGCGAGCAGGAAGCTGACCTCGCTGCGCTGGGTGAAGGGCGAAAAGACGAGCACCGCCGCAACGACGCCGATAACGAGCGGCAGGCCGTAGCGCAAAATGCGCACCACGCGGTCGTGGCGCGACCCGCTGGCCGCCCACAGGCGGCGCATCGTGCGGTCGATTTCGGCGCGTTCGGACACCCGCGGCGGCTTCCCGTCAGCTATGCGCGAAGATGTCGACCTCGGGCCATCCGGCGAGGTCGAGCGCGGCGCGCGTCGGGAGGAAATCGAAGCAGGATTGTGCGAGTTCGGTGCGCCCCTCGCGCGCGAGGCGGGCGTCGAGCACCTCCTTCATTGCGTGCAGAAAGCGGACATCGCTCGCGGCATAGTCGCGCTGCGCCTCGCTCAGTTCGGCAGCGCCCCAGTCGCTCGACTGCTGCTGCTTCGATACATCCTGTCCCAGCAGTTCGCGGACCAGTTCCTTGAGCCCGTGGCGGTCGGTGTAGGTGCGCACCAGCTTCGACGCGATCTTGGTGCAATAGACGGGGGCGGTGACAACGCCGAGCGCCTGCTGCATCGCGGCAATATCGAAACGGGCGAAATGGAACAGTTTCAGCCGGTCAGGATCAGTGAGGATCGCCTTGAGGACCGGTGCGTCATAGCGGCTGCCGGGGCCGAATCGCACCAGATGCTCGTCGCCCTTGCCGTCGCTGATCTGGACGAGGCACAGCCGGTCGCGCAGCGGGTTGAGTCCCATGGTTTCGGTGTCGATCGCGACGGGGCCGGGGCCGATCGCGCCTTCCGGCAGATCTTCTTCGTGGAAATATACGGTCATCGACTTGCCTTAGGCGAAGCGGCGGCGCCGCTCAATGACTGGTTTTCGCGGTACCGCCCCTCGGCGCCAGCGCTACGGCAAAGCTTGGAAATCCGCCGATCGCGGCTTTGAATTTTCTGTTCGCAGATGCCGTTCATATAGGTTATATATTGCGCCGTTAGCGGCACGGGGCGAGTCTGTGCCCATGGTGAACTGCGTCCCCGTCCGGCGCAAGGAGCCGGTTCAATCGGGTGTGGACGACCGAAAGCGACTACTAAGCAATGAGTTTCAACAAGGATCGCCGTGGCCATCGCGGACGCGGCAAGCGCGACGACTTCGGCAATTTCGACAGTTTCGAACCGGCACCTTATGGCGGCGGCGGCTTTGGCGGTGGCGACCGCGGTGGTTTCGGTGATCGCGGCGGCTTCGGTGGCGGCGATCGTGCCGGCGGCGATCGTGGTGGTGGTTTCGGCGGTGGCGATCGCGGCGGCTTCGCCGGCGGCGGTCGCGGCGGCTTTGGCGGTGGCGGCGGCGGTGCCCGCGGCGGCATGCCGGCACAGGTCGTCGGCGAAGGCCAGGGCCAAGTGAAATTCTTCAACCCCTCGAAGGGCTTTGGCTTCATCGCGCGCGACGATGGCGGTGAAGACGTGTTCGTGCACATCAGCGCGGTCGAACAGGCGGGACTGCAGGGCCTCGCATCGGGTCAGCCGCTCGGTTTCACGCTCGTCGAACGCAACGGCAAGGTGTCGGCCATCGATCTCAAGATCGAAGGCGAACCGATGCCTGTCGAGGACTTCGCCCCGCGTCCGCGCGAGGATCGTCCCGCTGCGGGCGGTGCGCGCGGCCGGCGTCAGCTGACCGGCGAACGCACGTCGGGCACGGTGAAATTCTTCAACACGACCAAGGGTTTCGGTTTCATCGCGCGCGATGACGGACAGGCGGATGCCTTCGTCCACATCAGCGCGGTGCAGCGCGCCGGCATGGCGGGCCTCGAAGAAGGCGACCGCGTCGCTTTCGACATCGAGGTGGATGATCGCGGCAAATTCGCCGCGGTGAACCTCCAGCCGACGCAGGACTGATTCGGCGTCCACCGGATGAACGAAGGGCGGCCCCGCAAAGGGCCGCCCTTTTTCGTTACCGGTGGTCTGCGCAGCCCCTCAGGCGAGGGTGGCCTTCAGGAACCAGATACGCTGCTGCGTTTCGTCCGCCCAGCCATCGACCAGGCCGCTCGTCGCAATGTCGCCATCGGCTTCGGCCGCCGTCTTGGCATCCTTGAGCTGGGCGAGCAGCGTCTCGTTGTCGGCGGCAAGGTTGCGCACCATCGTTTCGGCGTCGACGCTCGCTGCGTCGTCGTCCTTGATCGACTGGTGACGGCTGATGTCGCCGATCGAGCGGAGCGTCGCTGCGCCATTCTTGCGCACACGCTCGGCGATCAGGTCGGTCGTCGCGAGGATCTGGGCCGCCTGCTCGTCGAACAGAAGGTGCAGGCTGCGAAAACTGGGGCCCTTGACGTGCCAGTGATAATTTTTGGTTTTCAGATAGAGCGCGAAACTGTCGGCGAGCAGCGCGTTCAGCGCATCCGCAACGGCAGGCTGATTCTTGTTGGACATGGGAAAGCCTCCTTTTTCTGCTTCCCGGCCAATATAGTGCCGTAGCGGCAAAGCTGCCCATGAAGCCTGTTCGATGCTGTGATCGATAAAATCGATTACTGGGCACCATAATCGGATTTTCTGTCAGAGACCGAAGGCGCGCATCGCGGCGTTGAGGCCCCATAGCGTGAGAATCGCGGCGCTCATCAACCGGGCGATCCGTGCCGCGGCCTGATCGGCGAGCGCGGCGCCAAAAGCGAGGAACGGGACCAGCGAGAGCGTCCAGCCGATCAGCCCCCCCGCGGCCGCCCACAGCCCGGCGCCACTCGTCGCCGCCAGCGCGCCGATCAGGAAATGGCTGCGGTCGCCGAGTTGAGCCAGAAACAGCCGTGCCGCGAGCGAGGGCAACGGAGCTTCCTCCAGACTCTGGACCGCCGGGCCGAGGCGCCCCCGCCAGACGAGCGCGACCGCCGCACCGAGCAACGCGAAGGCGAGCAGCAGCGCTACGATACCCTGACCGATCACCCGGTTTGCTGCCGTCCCCGCGACCGCCGCGATGGTCGCATTGGCCAGAAAGGCGGCAAAGGCAATCGCGACGACGGCGCGGCGATCCCCGCGCGCCGCCATCACCTGCGACAGCAAACGTCCGGTTCGGCCATCGGCGTTGGCTAGCAATACCGCGACGAGGGCAAGCATGATGGCATCCATGACGACCAGCCTACTCCAGCTATGGCAGCGAAGAAACGGGGCGGCATAAGCATCGCAGGGCGCGGAGGATGCGCATGCCGGCCGCCTCCCGACTTCGAATCCCGCCCGTCAATGCCAAGGCGAGGTCCGGACCGCCCAATAGACGAGGTAGAGCAGCCCTGCCCACAACAGAAGGATGAAGGCCATGCCCGCGCGGCTCGAGGGGCGCTCGCTCGCAAGCTCCGCCGCTGCATGCAATTCGCTCCACAGCGGATCGGGGATCATCTGTCGGACCAGCCACAGACCCGCTGGGACGATCAGCAGATCGTCGAGCCAGCCGAGTACAGGGACGAAATCGGGTATCAGATCGATCGGCGACAGCGCATAGGCAGCGACGGCGACCGCCAGCAGCCTGGCGATCAGTGGCGTCCGCGGGTCCCGCGCGGCGAGCCACGCGGCGTGCGCCTCGACGGAAAGCCGATGGCCCAGATCGCCGATGCGTTCGGAAAGGGATTTGCCCGTCATCGCGTCGCACATTAGTCTTCCTGCATGGCTATCCAACTGAAAAGCGCACGCGTCGAGCGTTGGCCCGTCGCGGGCGAATTCGTCATCAGCCGCGGTGCAAGCGACCATGTCGATGTCGTCGTCGCCGAAGTCGAGGAAGACGGCGTCGCCGGGCGCGGCGAGGGAACGCCGATCTACTATCAGGGCGAAGATGCGGCCGGCTGCCGCGACGCTCTGCTGCGCGTCATGCCGCATCTCGCGGGACTGGGCGCGGCGGCCGCGCGGGCAGCGGTGCAGGAATTGATGGGGGCGGGTGCGGCGCGCAACGCGATCGACTGTGCGCTATGGGATCTCGAAGCGCGCCAGCGCGCCGTCCCGCTGTGGCAGCTCGCCGGCTGCGAAGCGCCGGCGCCGCGCGTCACCGCCTTCACCATTTCGCTCGGCGGCCCTGGCACGATGGCGGCGCGAACCGAGGAAGCGGTGATGGCGGGCTATCGCCTGTTCAAGATCAAGCTGGCCGGCGACGCCGAAGATCGCGCGCGCGTTGCCGCGGTGCGGGGCGCGGCGCCCGGCGCCCGCCTGATCGTCGATGCGAACGAGAGCTGGGGCGCGCTCGACCTGCTTCCTGAGGTCGAGGCGCTCGCCGACCTCGGAGTCGAAATGATCGAGCAACCGGTGCCGGTCGGCACCGACGTGCTGCTCGACGGCATCTATTCCCCGCTGCCGTTCATCGCCGATGAAAGCTGTCATGTCGCTGCGGATGTGCCGCGCATCGGGGCCTTTTACGACGGCGTGAACATCAAGCTCGACAAGGCGGGCGGGCTGACCGAGGCACTCAAGCTGGCCGATGCCGCCGACGCGGCGGGTCTGAGCATCATGGTCGGCTGCACGCTGTCGACCAGCCTGGCGATCGCGCCGGCGTATCTGCTCGCGCAGCGGGCGCGATGGGTCGACCTCGACGGCCCCGCCTTGCTGGCGCGCGATCGCGCCGATGGCTTCAGCTTCGCCAATGGCGAAATTAGTCCATTTTAATGATAGTAAATTATATTGACTAAATGGCCGAAGCGGGAAATATTCGCCGAATGAGCAATTCGGACACCGCCCGCCACCGCGAGATCGTTATGCCCGCCCTTCTGCGCCATGCGCGCACCATCTATGGCGGAGCAATGCGCCGGGCGCTTGATCGCGCCGGATTTGACGACATCCCGGCAAACGGGCTCTATGTGATCGGCGGTTTGGCGCTGGGGGCGGAGGAGGTGCCGCTGGGGGCTCTGATCCGCGATCTGCGCATATCGAAGCAGGCGGCGGGGCAGCTTGTCGATACGCTCGTCATGCGCGGCTATCTGGAGCGCCAGGCCGATCCCGCCGACCGGCGCCGACTGACTGTGCGCCTGACCGAGCGCGGCGCCGAGGCGGCGACGATCCAGGGTCAGGCGCGCGATGCCATCGACGCGAAGCTCGCGGCGCGGGTCGGCGCCGAGGACGTCGCCGCCGCGCGCCGCGTCCTCTATGCGCTGGTCGAGATGGGGATCGAGGCCCGCGAGCGCGATGCGGCTTCTTCGTCCTAAAGCGCCACCTCGGCATGGCTGCCGAGTTCGCCTTCCTTCACCGTCGATCCGGTCATCAGGCGGAACAGACCCTTGATCCCGGCCTCTGCGGTCCAGATTTCGGCATCGTCGAGATCGAAGCGCAGCATCAGCAGGTCCGGGTCATCCTTGCCGCCTTCGTACCAGGCCTCGACCGGCTTCGACCAATATTTGTCGATCGTCGCACGGTCGGTCACCGGAGTCAGCGTGCCGGAGACGCATGCGAACAGGTCATGGCCTTTGGCGACATATTGCGCCATCGCGCGCCCGCCTGCGGCGAGACGGCCACTCTTGGCGTGGAAAAAATGGAAATAGCCGTCATTGTCTTTGTCGAGCTGCGCGGTCATCGGGATCGCATGGGCGTGACCGGCGTCGAGCGCGACCATCAGATAGGGATTGTCGGCCATTTCCTTCCAGAAACGCTGTTTGATGTCCTTGCTCATCGGGGAGGCTCCTTTCTGCTTGTGTCATGCTAACGCGCGGAGCCGCCCCGATGTTGCGCGCTTTAGCGCGCGGGCCGCGCGGCGTAGCTCACCACCTCATATTCGATGCCGTCCAGGTCGAAGAAATAGAAGCGGCGCCCGGGTTCGTAAACGCCGTGATTGAAAGGGCGCAAACCGGCATCGACCACTTTCGCCTCGATCGCATCGAGATCGTCGACCTGGATGCCGACATGGTTGAGCGGTTCGCCTTTCGCGAAATGCGCGTTCGCATGAAGGCCGTCGGGACCGGTGTAGAATGCGACATAGGCCTCATCCGATCCGACGTGGATCGACATGCCGCCGTCGCGCGCCGGCCCGCGCCAGCGTTCGTGCCAGCCGAAGATCCGCGCCATCAGCGCGGCGCTGCGTTCGGGGTCGCTGACGGTCAGATTCACATGTTCGATAAAGGGATGCGTCACGGGCTGAAACTCCTGATTCGGGTTGACGCAGACAGATATGAAAGTTCAACTAAGCTTTAGATCAAGCATATTTCGCGAAGGGGCTTTCGTGCACCGTGCCGACCTTCTGCCCATCGGCGAGCTTGCCGCACGAACCGGCGTTGCGGTGTCGGCGATCCGTTTCTACGAAGCGAAGGGACTGATCGCGTCGCTGCGCACGGCGGGCGGACAAAGACGCTTTCTGCGCGCCGACACGCGGCGCCTGTCGTTTATCCTTATCGCGCAGCAGATGGGGCTCAGCCTCGACGAGATCGCGGCGGAACTGGCGCGCCTCCCTTCGGAACGTACCCCCAATGCCGCCGACTGGCGCCGGATCAGCACCGGCCTGCGCGCGCGGATCGACGCACAGATCGCGGCGCTGGAACGGACGCGCGACCTGCTGGACGGCTGCATCGGTTGCGGTTGCCTGAGCCTGAAGAAATGCGGGCTTTATAACGCCCGGGACAAGGCGGCGCAGCGCGGCGCCGGCCCGCGCTATCTGCTGGGCGACCGATCGGGCGACATTGCCGATGCGCGATAGCGCGCAAGGAAGTAGGGATTATTCGCTGTTGCCACGGAGGCGGCCAGGTCGCGCCGGGCTTACATCGGTTCGGCCATCACCGCTTCGATTTCATGGTTCAGCACTTCGGCGCGGCGGCATTGATCGTGGTCGCCGCGCTCGCATTTTTCAGCCGCCTTGTCGCGCTGGCGCGAAAGCTTGCCCAGCCTCTCCTCGCGTTCGCGCATCGCCCGGCCGCGGTTGCGGTCGGCCTCGTCCTGGCTGGTGGTCGACCAGTCGACGACCTGTCCTGCGGCCTTCACCGGCGCGGTGACGACCGATTTCACGGTGCTTACACAGCCCGCAAGCAGGGGCAGCGCCAGCATCGCCCCGAACCATATCCGCATCGTCCTTCTCCTCGGCGTCCGGCGTTGCACATTGCCGCAGCAATGGCCAGCGGCTTGCGGCCAAAAGTGCAGCCTTTCGGCGCTTCTGTCATATCACTGAAACAAATAGTTAAATTCGCATTAACCCTCTTGGCCTAGGTCGCCCTGCATCGCTTTGCAGTCAAGAGAGACAGATGACGCCCCCCGATCCGCTATTGGCCCCCGCGACCGGACATTCGATGGCGATCGCTCACGATGCGCATCTGTCGGCGGTGATCGACATTTTCCGGGCGCAGCCGCAGTTGCGCGTCCTGACGATCGTCGACGCCGCGGGCCATCCGGTCGGAATCATCCGCGAACAGCGCGTGCGCGAATTGCTCTTTTGTCCCTATTGGTTTTCGCTGATGCAAAACCCGTCGATCGGGGGATCGATCGCCTCGCTCATCGATCCGTGCCAGATCGCCGATGTCGGCGAGAGCACCGCCGCGCTGCTGAGGATCGCCGCGCAGTCGGCGGCGCAGGAACTCGTGCTTGTCGATCGCGGCCGCTTCGTCGAAACGCTCGACTCGGCGCAACTGTCGAAATTGGCCATGCTGCGCGAGATCGAGGTGGCGCAGGAACGCAGCGCGCGCGCCGCGACGGTCGAAGCAAGCGGGCGCCGCTTCGAACAGGATATCAGCGCGCTGACCGCGACGCTCGCCGAGATGGCGCGTGAGGCAGAGGCGGTGGCGCAGGGGCTGGGGACGCGTGCCGACGAGACGGGGCGCGACGCGGTGTCGGTCGCGGGCGCAACCGCCCAGACGCTCGCGGGGCTTCAGGAGCTTGGGGATCGGGGGAGGGGGCTCGCCGCCAGCATGGCGCGCATCGTCGCCGACGGCACCCGGGCGCGCGACGTGCGGCGTCACGCCCATGCGCGCGTCCGGTCGGCGAGCGAGCGGGCGACCGCGCTGCGCGAGGCGAGCCAGTCGATCGAGCATATGCTGCGCCTGATCATCGACATGGCGAGCCGCACCAACATGCTGGCGCTCAACGCCGGGATCGAGGCGGCGCGCGCGGGGGAGGCGGGGCGCGGCTTCGCTGTCGTTGCCCAGGAAGTGAAGAATCTCGCGGCGCAGACCCGTGCCGCGGCAAGCGACATTTCGCCCTTCATCGACCATATTCGCGAAATCGTCGGGCAGGTTGCCGAAGGCTTTGCCGAGGTCGAACGCGCGATCGAGGCGAACAACGCCTTTTCGGATGCCGTCGATACGGCGGTCGACGGCCAGAGCGCGACGACCCTGCTGATCGCAAGCTATGTCGAGCAGGCGGTTGCCGCGGGGAAGGAGATCGACACGCGCGTCCATCAGATCGGCCGCGGCGCCGCGGCGGTCGGACAGGAGGCGATTGCGCTCGGCGAATTGTCGTCGGGGCTGACCCGCGCAGCACGATCGTTGCATCAGCGCGCGAGCCAGTTCGTCGAGACCGTCGCTGCGGCCTGAATCCCGCCGCGGGACATATGGTTTACAAAGACTTGCCGGGGGCATGGGCTGTGATAGGTTGCTCCCGCGCCCGCGGCGCTTCCGGCCCCGGGCGGGAGGGAGGGTCCATATGACCAATATGCAAAAGGGTCTGGCCGAGTTTATCGGCACATTCTGGCTTGTCTTCGGCGGTTGCGGCAGCGCGGTTCTAGCGGCGGCCTTTCCCGATGTCGGCATCGGATTGCTCGGCGTCGCGCTCGCCTTCGGCCTGACGGTCGTCACCATGGCCTATGCCATCGGCCATATCTCGGGCTGCCATCTCAACCCCGCGGTCACGGTCGGCCTGTGGGCCGGCGGCCGCTTTCAGTCGCGCGACATTCCACTCTATGTCGTCGCGCAGGTGCTGGGCGCGATCGTCGCCGCTTTTCTCCTCTATTATATCGCGAGCGGAAATCCCGATTTGGATCTTGCGACCAAGGGCCTCGCTGCCAACGGTTTCGGCGACGGCTCGCCCGGCCATTACGACATCTGGTCGGCGCTGATTATCGAGGTCGTGCTGACCGCCGGCTTCCTGTGGGTCATCATGGGTTCGACCGACGGCCGCGCACCCGCGGGTTTCGCGCCGCTGGCCATCGGCCTCGCGCTCACGCTCATCCACCTCATCTCGATCCCGGTGACCAACACCTCGGTCAATCCGGCGCGCAGCACCGGCCCGGCGCTCGTTGTCGGCGGGCTGGCGCTTCAGCAGCTCTGGCTGTTCTGGCTCGCACCTCTCGCCGGCGGGCTTGCCGGCGGCTGGCTCTACAAGACGCTGGGCGCCGATCGCTTTCCCAAGCCCGATATCGAGGGCGAATGACGGACGGACCGGCGGGGCGCGTCCCCGCCGGTTTCCGCCCTGCACTTCCTATTTGAGCAGATCGAGCGCGAAGGCGCGCACGTCGGCGGCCATGTCGGGGCGTTCGAGCGCGATCGCCAGATTGGCCTGGATATAGCCGGCCTTTGATCCGCAGTCGTAACGGGCGCCGTCGAAGGTGACCGCGTGAAAGGGCTGCCGGCCGATCATCGTCGCCATGGCGTCGGTGAGCTGGATTTCGCCGCCTGTGCCCTTTTCCTGGCTTTCGAGCACGCGCATCACGTCGGGCTGAAGGATATAGCGGCCCGAGATGATAAGGTTCGACGGGGCATCGTCGATCGCGGGCTTTTCGACAAGGCCGCGGACTTCGGTCAGGGCGCCGTCGGCGCGGCCCGGCGCGATCACGCCATAGCTCGACACCTGTTCGTGCGGCACTTCGAGCACCGAGATCAGGTTGCCGCCGACCTTGTGATAGGCATCGACCATCTGCTTCATGCAGCCGGGGCTGCCGTGCATGAATTCGTCGGGCAGGAAGATCGCGAAGGGTTCGTCGCCGACGATGTCGCGCGCGCACCAGATCGCATGGCCCAGCCCCATCGGCTCCTGCTGGCGGACGTAGGCGCAATTGCCGGGACCGAGCCGCGTGGGTTCCAGGACCGACAAATCCTTGCCGCGTTCGGACATCGTGCGTTCGAGTTCGAAGGCGATGTCGAAATGATCCTCGATCGCGCTCTTGCCGCGGCCGGTGACGAAGATCATCTGCTCGATCCCCGCCTCGCGCGCCTCGTCGACCGCATATTGGATCAGCGGCCGGTCGACGACAGGCAGCATTTCCTTGGGGATCGCCTTGGTCGCGGGCAGGAAGCGCGTGCCGAGGCCGGCGACGGGAAAGACGGCTTTGCGGATCGGTTTCATGGCCGGGCTCCTAGCGCGGATCGGGCAGTGTGGAAAGGCAGGGCCGACGGCGCTTCAGGGCGTCACGATGATGACGACGCGGCGATTGTCCTGCCGGCCTTCGGGCGTGTCGTTCGAAGACAGCGGCATGGTTTCGCCGCGTCCGATAATCTGGCCGGGGGCGAATTGCATTCCGCCCGCGATCAGCGGCGCGGCAACGGCCTGGGCCCGGGCTTCGGAGAGCTTCTGGTTATAGTCGGGAGCGCCCGTTGAATCGGTGTGACCTTCGACACGCGCGCTGGGGATGCCGACCGCGATCAGGCGCCGGGCAAGCGTGCCGAGGCGTTCGGTCTGTTCGGGCTGGATTGCGCTTTCGTTGGTCGCGAACAGCAGGCGATCGGCCATCGTGAGCTGCCAGCTGTCGTCGGCGGCCGCGGGGGCGGGGATGAAGCCTTCTTCCTTCAGCACCGCGATCTGTGCGGCATTGAAGCCCTTTGGCGCCGGCATGCTCTGGCACGCTGCGAGCAATGCGGCGACGGCCAGCGCGAACAAGGTGCGAAGGTGGCGGGGGGCGGCATGGGTCATTGCAGGTCTCCGGGGGGTCGTCATTTCGAAAGCTTGCCGAGCTTGTCGGCATACATGGCGGCGTCGGCCGCGGTCAGCATCGCGGTGGGATCGGTGCCGTCGGCAGGATGCACGGCAACGCCGATGCTCACCGACAGGCGGTAGCTGTCGCCGCCGGGCAGCGTGATCGGATCGGCGATGGCCGCGCGAAGGCGCTCGGCGAGCGAGTCGGGTTGTGCGTCATGTCCGGCCGGATCGACGATCATCACGAATTCGTCGCCGCCGATGCGCGCGGCGAAATCGCCCGGGTGAAGCAGCGCCTTGATCCGCTGCGACAGCGCGACGAGCACCGCGTCGCCGGCGGCGTGACCAAAGCCGTCATTCACCGCCTTGAAATTGTCGGCATCGATGAACAGCAGCGCAAAGCGGGCGGCACCCGCAGCCAGCCTCGCCGCCAGCGCTTCGTCGAACGCCGCGCGGTTGGGCAGCGCGGTGAGCGGATCGTGCGAGGCGCGGTGGGCGAGCAGCGCCTTTTCGCTTTCCATATGCCCCTGCCAGCCCTGCAGCTCGTCGAGCAGGGCATTGATGTCGCCGCCGAGCCGGTCAAGCTCGGCAATGCCGAGCCCCTGCACCCGCTTGTCGAAGCGGCGGTGCAGCCGGACATCGTGCGCGACGGTAGCAATCTCGCCGAGCGGCTTGACCAGCTCATATTCGAAGCGCCGGGCGAGGATGACCGTGCCGATCGCGGTAATGAGCAGACAGGCGAGACCGGCGAGCAGGCCGAGCCGTACATAATGGGTCAGCGTCGAACTGTCGCCCCACACCTCGATCGTCCCGATGACCGATCCGTTGCGCTGGACGGTGGTCGCAAAGGGCCGCGGAAAGAAAAAGCCCGTCAGCATCGGCATTGCATCGCCGTGCGGCGACACCCATTCGGTGAGCAGCCGTCCCTTGTCGTCAAGCACGCGCAGGCGCGCGATGCCGGGAATTCGGGTGAGCGGTTGCAACCCCTCGCGCGCCGCTTGGGGATCGTTGAAGACGAGCGCGGGTTCGACGCCATAGGCCGCGACCTGCGCCGCCAGCTCCATGTTCCGATCTGCATAGCCGCGCAGCGTCGTGATCCCGGCGAGCAGGATGGTGATCCCCGATAGGGCGACCGCAAGCAGCGTCACCCCGAAATGAAAGCGCGACAGCAGCTTTTGCAGGGTGGTGTGCGCGCCGCTGCGTTCGGGGGCAGGAGCCGGCGTCATTGCGGCCCCCCGTCGCTGCCGATCTTGAGCACGCGCGGATCGACGCGCACCGATCCGCGGCCGATCGAATCGAGATTGACCGAAAAGCTGAGCCGCTGGCCCTGCGCGCTCAGGCAGAACATCGCGCCGAGGTTGCAGTTGTTGTCATCGTCAGTGACGGTCAGGATCGCCTTTCCGTGCACCCAGCCGATCAGGCGTTGCCGGTCCGCCACGGGCATCTGCCCGAGATAGAGCATATGACAGCCCGCCCCGCCGATTGCCGCTGCGGCGCTGATGCGCCGGACGCTCACCGATCCGCGGCCGGGCAGGTCGGGCGCCGGACGTTCGGTCAGGCGCGGCGTGCCGATGATGCACATGGTGCGCGGCGCGCCCGACGCCTCGTTCGGCCATGTCGCATAGGTCACGATGCCGCCGAGCATGCGGTTGACCGCCAGCGCCATGCCGCCTGGACTGTCATCCACGACAGTTTGCGCCGCCGCCTGCATGGCGAGCTGCGGCGCCGTCATCGACGAGCCGATCAGAAGCAATGGTATCAGCACGCTGTAGCGGTCCCCACCTCGGATGGGGGTGATCCTGCCCCCGCGAGGCGGCGTCCGCTAGAGAAAAGCGCCGCTAAGTCAAGGAAAAGTGACGCCATGCGGCCATATTGCAACAGTCGGCCGGACGATGACCGACGGCTTCAGGCCTCGCGCAGCCGCTCCGAAAAGCCCTTGCGCAGCTTAGCGAGCTTCGGCGGGATTACCGCCATGCAATAGGGGTTGCGCTGGCCTTCGCCGTCCCAATAATCCTGATGATAATCCTCGGCCGGATACCAGGTCGAAGCCGGTTCGATGCGGGTCACGATCGGCGCGGGCCAGTCGGGCTGCGCGCGCGCGATTGCGGCCTCGGCGGCGGCGGCCTGCGTTTCGTCGAGCGGGAAGATGGCGCTGCGATACTGGGTGCCGATGTCGTTGCCCTGGCGATTGAGTTGCGTCGGATCGTGCGTCGCGAAGAACACGTCGAGCAGATCGGCATAGGAAATGGCCGCCGGATCATATCCGATGCGGATCGCCTCGGCATGGCCGGTATCACCGCTGCACACCTGCTTGTAGGTCGGATTGGCGACCGACCCGCCGATATAGCCGCTTTCGACGCTTTCGACCCCCGCCAGCGATTTGAATACCGCTTCGGTGCACCAGAAGCAGCCTCCGGCAAAAATGGCGGTCTCTGTCATCGCGTCGATCCTTTGATGGGGTGCCCCTTTGATGGAGTGGGCCTTGGATAGGGTGGGAGACGTCCAGATAGGATCGGGCGCTCCTTATTCCAAGGGCGGCGGTGCGCCGATGAGTGGCGGCGCGAGCGGCTGCCCCGCCGCGCGCAGCGCGTCGATCGCCCGAACCTCCTTTTCGATCGAGGCGGCGCGGTCCTCCCAACGAGGGTGGGTTCCCGCCTGAAGCAGCGGACGGCCGGCACGTTGGCCGAAAGCGGTCCAGAAGCGGACTGCGGCGCGCGGATCATAGCCGGCATTCGCCATCAGCCAGGGCGAGAGGCGATCGGCTTCGATCTCGGTCTGCTTGAACAGCCGCGCATTGCGGCCGAACTGCTGCAACAGTCCGCGATCGACCCCCGCGGCGTCGAGCCGGGCGCGGTGCCTAAGAATATTATGCGCGAGTTCGTGCGCGACGGCGGCCGCCAGCTCGGCGTCGTCCTTTGCGAATTGCGCCAGCCCTGCGGAAATGACGACGAGCCGGCCGTCGGCGGCCCCGTCGGGGCGGTCGCGGGCGTCGACGCGGAAATCGGTCGCGCAGCCGACCACCGGTACGATCCGTACCGGAGCCTTGCCGGTGTCGAGCATGGCGGGCCGGTCGCTCGGCAGGCCTGCAAAAAGCCTTTCGAGGGCGGCGATGCGGGCATAGGCGTCGCTGCCCTCGCCTTGCGGCGGCAGGGAACCGGCCAGGCCTTGCACCAGGCTCCCCGCATGCAGCCCGGCGGCGGCAGCGGGCGAGCCCGCGGCGACCGCGGCGAGGAACGGCGTGTCGGTGTCCGCGGCGTCATAGGCGGCCTCGGCATCCGGGCGCTGCGCGTCGGAATAAAGCCGCGGATCGCCCCATAGCCAGCCGAACTGCGGCTGGACCCTCGCGCACCATGGGGCATTGCCCGTCGTCAGGCGGTAGCCGATGGTCGCGACGCGCGCCTCGAGCGCCGCGAGCGCCGGATAGGGAGAGGGCTCGGCCATCGCGGCGGCGGGGGCGGCGATGGCAAGCAGAAGGGCGGCGGACAGGCGCAGCATGGGGGCCGACTTATCAGCGCCTTTCTGTCGGAGCCATGAATTTCGAGCGGCGCCGCCGCCTCTTGCCTATCGCCCGGCAAGCGCCGATAGGGCGGGGCGATGTTGAACGCTTCGTCATCGGCCCGGCCGCTCCATCCCCGCCCCGCCGCGCTCGCGCGCTGGCTGTGGGCCGTCGCCATCCTCGTCATCATGGTTGTCGCCGTCGGCGGCATCACCCGGCTGACCGAATCGGGGCTGTCGATCACCGAATGGAAGCCCGTATCGGGGGTGCTGCCGCCGCTGACCGAGGCCGGATGGCAGGCCGAGTTCGAAAAATACAAGCAGATCCCCGAATATAAGGAGATCAACCTCGGCATGTCGCTCGCGGCCTTCAAGGGGATTTTCTTCTGGGAGTGGCTGCACCGGATCCTTGGCCGTCTGGTCGGCATGGCTTTGCTGGTGCCGCTTGCCTGGTACGCGTGGCGCCGCGCGATTCCGGCCGGCTATGGCTGGCGGCTGTTCGCGCTCGCCGCGCTTGTCGGCCTGCAGGGCGCGATCGGTTGGTGGATGGTCGCGTCGGGACTCGAATATCGCACCGATGTCAGCCATTTCCGGCTCGCGACGCACCTCCTGACCGCGTTGTTCCTGCTTGCGGGGCTCGTTTGGACGGCGCGCGACCTTGCGCTGCTGGCGCGCGATCCCGGTGCGCGCCCGGCGCGCCTGACGGGCGCGGCGATTGCAGTCATTGCGATTCTGATCATCCAGCTCCTGCTCGGCGCGTGGGTTGCCGGGCTCAATGCGGGCTATGTCGCGAGCACCTGGCCGCTGATGAATGATCATTTTGTTCCCGAAGGTATCGACTGGTCGGGTGGGACCTGGCTCGCCGTCACCAACGATCCCTTCCTCATCCATTTCCTCCATCGCTGGTGGTCGTGGGTCGCGGCGGGCGCGTTGCTGTTGCTGGCGCGCTCGCTCGCCCGGCAAGGGTCTCGGCGCGAGGCCGGTCTGCTGCTGCTGGTCGTCGCGGCGCAGATGACGCTCGGCATTCTGACGGTCGTGACCGGCGTATCGATGTGGATTGCGGTGTTGCACCAGGTGACGGGCGCCATTCTCGTCGCGACGACTGCCGCCGCGCTCCACCGGCTCGGTCGCGCAGCGGCATGATCGTCCTCGGCGCGCTGTTGCTGCTTGCGGCGCAGGCGCCGGAGCCTCCGGTCCCTTCGGAAACGCAGCAGGTTGCCGCACTCGCGTTCGCACCGCCGCTCGATCGTCCGCTCACCTACCGCGTCGCAACGCGGCGGTTGAGCCGCGACGGCGGCTTCACCAGCTTTGCGCTCATTTATGATTTGCGGTGGCGGCGCGTCGGGCGCGGTTATCAGTTGTTGGCGCGGTTCGACCGCGTCGAGTCGGACGCGCATCCCGAAGTCGTGCGCACGCTGCGGCTGATGATCGACCCGCTGATTGGCGAGACGCTGACCTATTTCGTCCTCGCCGACGGCAGCTCGGTCGATATGGTCGACCCCGAAGGACTGTGGCGCCGCGTCGTCGACCGGGCGCAGGCGCTTGCGGATGCGTCCGGCCGCCCCGAGGCGAAGCGGGCCGCGCAGATCATCGCCACCTTGCCGCCAGCCGAGCGCGACAAGCTGGCGAGTGCCGACATCCGTGCCCTCGTCGTGCCCGCAAACGGCGCGATCCCGAACGGCGCCGACGGCCCGATCATGACCGTGACGGTTGCCGGTCGGCGCACCATATCGGCGAGCGAGCCGCCCGCTGCCGGCCCGGCGCAGCCGATTAAGGTCGATACGCGCTGGACGATCGATCTGGGGACCGGGCTGCTCGCCGAGGAGCGCCGCCAGAGCTTCCTGACGACCGGAAACGCCGCCGATCGCAAGCTGGTCGAGGAGCGGATCAGGGCACTCGAGCCGGGTGATCCCAGCTGATGGTATCATAATACCCGTCAGCAAAGCCGCTCTCAGCTTGACTTTCGGTCTGTCTAGCGCCATTGGCCCGCGTCGAAGCGCCGCTGAGTCCCCCTGGGGTCGGGCGGCGCGGTTTGTTTTCGGGTTGGCGGGCCTTCCGGCCGGTCACTCCCGTCCATCTCTGTCAAGGAGCGTGCCATGAAGGCGCTGACCAAGACGACCCAGTCGGCGAACGCCGGTACGGTCGAGAAGAAATGGGTGCTGATCGACGCCGACGGCCTGGTTGTTGGCCGCGTCGCTTCGATCATCGCCAATATCCTGCGCGGCAAGCACAAGCCGAGCTTTACCCCCCACGTCGATTGCGGTGACAATGTCATCGTCATTAACGCCGAAAAGGTGAAGTTCACCGGCAAGAAGCTGTCCGACAAGGTCTATTACAAGCACACCGGCTATGCCGGCGGCATCAAGGAAGTCACCGCCCAGAAGGTTCTGGAAGGCCGCTTCCCCGAGCGCGTGCTCGAAAAGGCGATCGAACGCATGATCCCGCGCGGCCCGCTCGGCCGCCAGCAGATGCGCAACCTGCGCATTTTCGCCGGCAGCGAACATCCGCACGAAGGGCAGAGCCCCGAAGTGATCGACGTCGCGTCGATGAACCGCAAGAACAAGGTGGGTGCATAATGGCTGACGAACAGACCATGACCGATCTCAAGGATCTCGCCGGCGCCGTCGAAGGCACCGTCGCTCCGGCCGCTCCGACGGCTCCGCTCCGCGAAAAGCAGGTCGACAAGCAGGGCCGCGCTTATGCGACCGGCCGCCGCAAGGACGCCGTCGCCCGCGTGTGGGTCAAGCCCGGCACGGGCAAGATCACCGTCAACGGCCGCGACCAGGAAGTCTATTTCGCGCGCCCGACGCTGCGCCTCGTCATCAACCAGCCCTTCGGTCTGACCGAACGCGCCGGCCAGTATGACGTCGTCGCGACCGTCAAGGGCGGCGGCCTCTCGGGTCAGGCAGGCGCCGTTCTGCACGGCATCGCGCAGGCGCTGACCCGCTTCGAACCGGCGCTTCGCGGCACGGTCAAGGCGGCCGGCTTCCTGACTCGCGACAGCCGCGCGGTCGAGCGTAAGAAGTACGGCAAGGCGAAGGCCCGCCGCAGCTTCCAGTTCTCGAAGCGCTAAGTTTCTTCCGCCGACGGGTGGAGAAAAGGAGGGCGGTCCGGCGACGGGCCGCCCTTTTTGCGTGGTGCTTTCTAGGCGCCGACTGCAACATCGGGCGATGGCGGCGCGTTGGTTTGGCAACAACATCGAAGGAGAAAGCCCATGCCGAACGCCGCAGCGCTCAGCGGCCGCCAGATATTGATCATGGCGACCGATGGTTTCGAACAATCCGAACTCGAAGTGCCGTTGAAGCAGCTTGAGGAGGCAGGCGCCGACCTAAGCATCGCCTCGCTGGGGACGGACGATATTCGTGGCTGGGACGGCGACGACTGGGGCGACAAGGTCGCGGTCGATTGTCTGATCAAGGACGTCGAGGTGGAGGATTATGACGCGCTGGTGCTCCCCGGCGGGCAGATCAATCCCGATCTGCTGCGCGTAGAGGACGCGGCGATCGACCTCATCCGCGCGTTCGCCAAGGCGGGTAAGCCGATTGCCGCCATCTGCCATGCGCCATGGCTTCTGATCGAGGCCGGACTGGCCGAAGGTCGTCGGATGACCGGTTACAAATCGATCCGCACCGACATCGGCAATGCCGGTGCAAGGCTGCTCGACGAAGCCGTGGTTGTCGATCGCGGGATCATCACCAGCCGCTGCCCCGACGACCTCGACGCCTTTTGCGCTGCGATCGTCGAAGCAGTCGCCGACAGCCGCGTCGCCACCTAAAGGAGATCGAGGCTGCCCAGCGCAATCGCCTGCCGCGCGGGGCGCTCGGCCATCACCGCGAACATTTCGTCGCCGCGTTCGGTGCGTTCGACGTTCATCGACGCGAACACCGCCATGAAATATCCGCTGAGCGCGCCGACGCGGTAATCGTCCCACAATTCCGCCTCGTCGGGTTCCACGCCGCGCGCGCGCAGCGCAGAGATCCAGGCGTCGAAGGCGGCGCGATCGGCGGCCGCGCGTTCGGCGGGATCGGCGATGCTCGTCCCCACCAGATAGGCGATGTCGGTCGCGCCGCTGCCACGGCCCAATGTCTGCCAGTCGACCAGCCAGCAACGCGCTCCGTCGGGGGCGAAGAGGATATTGTCGATGCGCAGGTCGCCGTGAACGATCGTGCGCGCGGCCGGCGTGCGGGTCAGATAGGCGTCGAGACGATCGACGATCCCGGCGCCGAGATCGAGCGCGTCGCGGTCGAGCCGACCCGCGTAGCGCTCGCGAAACCCCTCATAGAGTCCGGGAAACAGCGCGCGGACGATTTGGCTCGTGTCGCGGTTCAGCCATGGCAGCGCATCCGCGCGGACGTCGTTCCATAACAGCGCATGCAACCCCGCCGCGGCGTCGATGCACGGCGCGAGCCCGGCAAGACCGAGGCCGGCGAGCTGGTCGCCCTGCCGCGCCGGCGCGAGGTCGGAGAGGAGCAGGATGAAGTCGACGTCATTGTCCGCAATATCGGCATGGTAGCAGTGCGGCGCCACGACGCCGCTGCCCGCTGCCAGTTCACGATACCAGCTCACTTCCTTGACATAGGTGGCGGTGAGCGCCGCGATATTGCGGCTTGCCTCGTCATGGCTCGGGCATTTGGCGACGATCGTTGGTGGCAGCCCGGTGCCGTCCGACCAATCGAGCGTCAGACGAAAGCTGTCGCACATCTGCCCGGTGCCGATGGCGGCAGCGCTAAAGCCTATGAGCGCGCCCTGGGGCTGACCCAGCTTGTCGGCGATCCAGTCGGCCGTCATTGCCTCCGGCGCGGTCGGAAATCTCATGCAGCGGGATCCATCAGGCCAGTCAATCCGGTCGGGCTGTGCGGTCCGACGAACAATTGTTCGAGCACCCCGACGCCGCGGTGCGTCCGCCCGCCGTCGACCAAGTCTGCGGTCACGAAAGCCTGGATGTGCATTGCCAGCGGATTGCCCCAGCCGCGCTCGGCCTCGTTCAGCCGGTCATGTGCGACGGCAAGCTCGGCGCCATGGTCGAGCCCGTGACCCCAGACGGGATGCGTGTAGCCGAGCCCGCTCATCGCGAACACCGGACCCGCCGGGGTCAAGGTCAGGGCGCGGCCGCCGCCGAGATCGGCGGTCATTCGCGCGACCCGGCGCGTCCCGCTCTGCCAGTCGATGGCAAAGCCGGGCGCATCGAAATGGCGTTCGGTTCCGTCGTCGCCGCTGATCACGCCGCGCCGGTTCCATGGCGCGCCGACACCATCATCGTTGCTGTGGAAGAAGAGCGATAGAGCGTCGAAATTGCACGGCGTCCACAGCCAGAAGAACTGGTTGAAATTGCCCTCCGGCGGCGGTTGCGGTTCGGCGGCGCCGACCGGACGCACCCCCCAGCTCCGGTCGCGCGTACCCGTCCAACCCGCGCCGAGATCGGTGCGCGCGCCCTCGACCGAAAGCCATCCCGACCAGCGGCCGTTCTGCGTCATCCGCGTATAGTCCATGAACAGCCGCGTACCGTTGCGGCGGATGAAGCGCGGTTCCTCGATCGGAAAATGCCGTCCGGTGAACGTCAGTTCGGCGGCCAGCGGTCCATCGTCGGCGGCGATCCGCAGCGTCACTTTTTGCAGCGGTTCGTCAATCGCTATGGCGATGGGGCCGACCGACAGGTCGAGCCGTTCGCCGCCCGAACGACGGCTGGCGCGCAGATTATGCTGCACCCCGTCGGCGATCACGCAAAAGCTGGCATCGACGATGCCGAGCTGGGGATAAAACCCCATCGCGGCGGCGAAAAAGACGCTGCCGTCGGCGCTGTAGCCGTTGAAGAAATAGCGGTCGTAGAAGTTGCGGTCCGTCCCGGCGAACGCAATCGGCTCGCTGGTCTGGTGCAGCGGATAATCGTCGCCTTTTGTCAGCATGATCCTCATCCCGTTTTTTTGTGCAACCTAACGGGACGCGGCACTGCGTCAATCCCGATGCGTCAATGGACGGGCGGATCGGTCGGCGGCACCGCGCCGACGGGTGCAATGGGCTCGCCGGGTTCGCGTGGCGGCCGTGCGTCGGGCGGTATGGCGTCGATCAGCATGTCGGGAGTCGGCACCCGCGCCAGATTGCGGACGCGGACCGAAATTTCGCCGCCGCTGATACGCAATTCGTTGAAGCTCGGCGGCGTCGACCGGATCCGGCGCGACAGGGTGCCGGCGCCGATCATGCGGATGGGGCCTGCGGGGGTGTCGGCGATCAGATCGAAGGCGTCATGGACATGGCCGGTCAGTACGGCGGCGACGCCGCGATCGGCAAGGGCGGCAAGAGCCGCCCCGCCGCCGCGGGTCAGCGCGCGCCCCTTGGTCCCCGCTTCGGTGAGCGGGTGGTGTGCCGTTACCAGTATCTGCGTTCCGCGCGGCAGCGCATCGATCGCGGCGAGTGTGCGGGCAAGCGCCTTGCGCGTCACCCAGCCTTTCGACCAATCGAGCCGCCATTGCGCCCGCGCCGTGGTTTTCAGCGGAACGACGGCCAGATTGCGAAAGTCGAGCTCGCGTTCGACCAGCGCCTCGATCCGCCGAATCCGGCGATAGGGGTGCAGGAATCGCGCGACGGGGTTGAAATAAGGCAGGTCGTGGTTGCCGACTTCGACCGTCACGGGGAGGTCGAGTGACATGATCCAGTCGCAGGCGGCGGCGAACTCGCGACTCCGCGCCCGCATCGTCAGATCACCGGTTATCAACACCGCGTCGGGTTGTTCGCGGCGGACGCATTCGCGGAACCAGGCGAGCGCGTCGCGATCTTCAAGACCGAAGTGCAGGTCGCTGATATGGAAGAGGCGCATCAGGCGGTCGCGATGAAGTCGATCGCGCTCTGCCCGATCGAGAAGCGGGCCGGCGAGGGGATTTCGGCCAGTTCGCCGTCATATTCGAGCGCGATGATGCGATCGCTTTGGAGGATGATCGTTTCCGCGGTCGCAACGCGCTCGTGCGGACCATCGCGAAAATCGCCGCCGAGCCATGCGAGCCCGTGGCGCAGCACATCGCCCGTGGCGTCCGCCACTATGCCGTCGGCGGTAATGCCGTCACGGGTCGGGGTCAGGATGATCGCTGGATAGACGGCGCCCGATCCCGCCACCTGCACCCCGGGGGCGTTGAGCATTTCCTCGAGCGCATCGGGCGCTTCGCGGCTCGCCTCGATCAGCCCTTGGCTGCGCATCGTTTCGCGGACCTCGGCCCAGCGTGTTGCCGGCCCCGCAACGACGGTGATGAACGCTTCTCGCGCCGCCGATCGGATGGTCGGGACCGGCGCGCGTCGCCCGCCGCTCGCTAGCGCGCTCTCCAGAATCGTGGGAGCCGGATGGTCGCCATGCAATTGTTTCGACAGGAGGTTCAGCGTCCCGCCGGGCAGCGGCAGCAGCGGGCCGTGCCAGCCTTCGCAACCGGTCGCGGCGGCATTGATCGTCCCGTCGCCGGTCCACACGATCAGCAGGTCGATGTCGCTTGCGCGCAGCGCCGCCGCGTCGGGCAGATCGTCCTTCGGCAGGACGAAGCTTGCCGCGACGCGCGCGCCTGCGGCTGCGCACGCGTCAATCAATTGGCGGTGGATGCTCTCGTCATAGCTGCCGCTCCGGTCGTTGCAGATCAGGGCGGGGCGCGAAAAGGGGCTGGTCATGCCCGCCCAACGCACGACGCGCGAAAAGGTAACGCGCACGGCGCTTGTTCGCGCTCGCCGACATCTGTAGGGCGCGGAGACGGGCCGGGTCGCGGGGTGAAGCAATGGCGGATCGGACGGTCAGGGAACAACGGCGGTTGATCAAATTCCTTCTTCTCATCGGCTTGCTCCTGCTGCTGTTCGGCGGCGGAGCCAGGGCGATCGTTGCGGGCGGTGCCAAGTCGCTCGACCTTGCCGACAAGCTGCTCGGCAGCGGCAAGGGCGCGCGCCTGCTCCTTGCGGACCAGCCCTATGGCCGCGGGGTGCGGCAGTCGCTCGATATCTGGGTGCCCGAACAGGCGCAGGCGGGCGACCGGCTGCCGGTCGTGGTCTTCTTCTATGGCGGCGGCTGGGGCAGCGGTGAACGGCAAAGCTATGGCTTCGCCGGCCGGGCGCTGGCCAACCAGGGCTTCGTCGTCGTGATCCCCGATTACCGGCTGGTCCCCAGGGCGCATTGGCCCGACTTTCTGGAGGACGCCGCGGCGGCGGTCGCGTGGACCCACCGCCACATCGGCGAACTGGGCGGCGATCCCGGTCGCATCGCACTGATGGGCCATTCGGCGGGTGCCTATAATGCGGTGATGCTCGCGCTCGATCCGGTATGGATGCGCGCGGCCAAGTGCGACGCGTCGGTGATCCGCGGCGTTGCGGGCCTCGCGGGCCCCTATGATTTCCTGCCGTTCGAAAAGGGCGGCATGGCCGACCGCGCGATGGGCAAGGTGCGCCCGCCCGAAAAGACGCAGCCGATCCACTATGCGCGCGGCGATGCGCCCCCGCTATGGCTGGCAAGCGGTGACGAGGACGAAACGGTGCGTCCGCGCAACAGCCGGAACCTTTCCGCCGCGATCGAACGGCTGGGCGGATCGGCGACGCTGCGCGTCTATCCGGGCATGGGGCACACCGGCATCGTCATGGCGCTTGCGGCCCCCTTTCGCGCGAAAGGGCCGGTGCTCGACGAGGCCACCGACTTTCTGCGCGGCGTGACGGCGCGCCGGGTCGCGCCTGCGGCGGCGGCGCAATGACAGCTCCGACGCCCGGTCCGATTTCTGCCATCGTCCTCGCCGGAAGCCGCCCCGGTGCCGACCCGCTGCTGATCGGCAGCGGCGTATCGACCAAGGCGCTGCTGCCGGTCGGCGGACGGCCGATGCTTGCCCATGTCATCGCCGCGCTGCGTGCCGCGCCCGAGGTGGGCGCGATCCGGGTGCTCGCGCAGAACAGCGCCGAACTGGCGCGCGAGCCCATGTTGGCGGCCGTGCCCGACCTGCACTTTGCCGATTCGGGACAGGGGATCAGCGCTTCGCTCGCTGCTGCGCTGCCCGAAGGCGACGCGCCGGTGCTGGTGACGACGGCCGACAATGTGCTGCTGACGCCCGCGATTATCGCCGAATTCCTCGCCGGCGCAGCGGGCAGCGATGTCGCAGTTGCGATGGTCGAGCGGCGCGCGCTGCTCGCGCGCTACCCCGAATCGCGGCGGACCTGGCTCAAATTTCGTCGCGGCTGGTGGTCGGGCGCCAATCTCTTTCGCCTGCGCGGGCAGCGCGTGCTGCCGCTGCTCGACTTTTGGGGACGGATCGAACGCGACCGCAAGAAGGGGCTGAAGATCGTTGCCGCCTTCGGACCGTGGCTGCTCGCGGGGGCTTTGCTGCGGCTGTTCACGATCCAGGGCGGCGTCGCCCGCGCCGGGCGCCGCTTCGGCCTCACCGCGCGCGTGGTGCCGATGTCCGACGCCGAAGCCTGTATCGACGCCGACAAGCCGTCGGACGTGACGCTGATTGAACGCATTCTGGCCCAGCGCGGCTAGGGTCAGGGCCCTATGCGGCCAGACGCACAAACAGGGCCAGAACGAACCAGCGCCCGAATTTGTGGTGCTGTCGGTGCGTGCGGAGCAGCGCAGCGAAAGGCATCGGCGAGGCCGCCTCGGTGAGATCGCGGTAGCGTCGCAGCTCGCGGCGCAGCGCCTGCCACGGAAGCCGGCCGGCGCGCGTGCTGACGAGACGCCAGCCGATTTTCGTATATTCCTTCGCGCAAAATTGGGCGAGGCAGTAGCGCATGTCATCGTGCATGGCGGGCAGACCGGCCGTCACCGCCGCCATGATGTCCGCCAGAACCGCTGTCAGCGCGTCATTGCCAGCCGTGTCGAAATGTCCTGCCGTACGGGTCGCGAGCCCGGTCAGGCTGCCCTCCCGCACACGGTAGTCGATCCACGGCGCGGGCTCGTAATAATGACTGCGCACCGTCAAGAACAGATGCGGGACGACTGCCATATCCTCAAAGCAGGCGAGGGGCGGAAAGCGCAGATCATGCCATAGGTTGCGGCGCGCGATCTTGGTCCATAAATGCATCCGGCGGCGAGCGAACAGGCCATAAAGCAACGCTTCGCGGTCAGTCACGATGCGGCGCGCAGTTCCCGTGAAAGCCGCCTCGTCGCGGCCCCGTTTGCGATAATCGCAGAGGACCAGATCGGGTGCATCGCGCATGACGATCGCGTGTAGCGCGGCGATCGCGCCAGGAAGCAGCACGTCGTCGGCATCGATGAACCAGACATAATCGCCCCTCGCCAAGTTGAGCAGGCGATTGCGCGCTGCGGCGACCCCGCCGTTTTCCGCCTGCCGATGCAAGCTTGCCGCCGGTCCGATCTCAGCACAGATCCGCGCGCCGATCGCGTCCGATCCGTCGTTCGACCGATCGTCCAGAAGCAGCAGTTCCACTCCCGCCGCCGGAAGCTGCGCGGCGATCGAGGCAAGCGTTTCGGCCAGACAGGGCGCGACGTTGAAGACTGGCATGAGAATGCTGAGCCATGGCCTGTTGCCGTCCGCCGCATCGTCGTTCACCTGGCATCGTCCGCTTGTCCCAGCCACAGGCAGGCGGATAGTACCACCGCGCGCGGCAAGTGCCCGCGGCTTCTGTAAAGGCGCGCGAGCGTCGCAAAAGCGATCGGCGATTCGGCGTCCATCATGCCGCGGTAGCGGGCAAGCTTGCGACGCAGGTCGCGCCAGGGCACGTGAAAGGCGCTGCTCGACAGGAGCCGCCAGCAGATTTTGGTGAACTCCTTCGCCCAGAAATGCGCGATGTGGTGCCGGGTGACGTCGCTCATGGCGGGCAGCGCCTCGCGCGTCGCCGCGTCGAAGCCGGCGAGACTCATTGCCAGATCGTCGTTCCGGCAATCGTCGAAGCGTCCCCGCGACCGGCGCAGCGACCCCATGATGCTGTCGGGACGGTCGCGATAGCGCACCCAGGCCTCGGCTGCGTGATAATGGGTTCGGGCCCGGAGCAGCAGCCACGGTGTCGTCGCTATATCTTCGAAGCATCGTCCGGCGGGGAAACGCAGGTCGTCACCCCAGAGCGACCGGCGCGCGATCTTGCTCCAGCTGTGCAGCCGCCGCTGCGCAAAAACGCCTTGCAGCAACGTCTCCCGATCATCGCTGGGCCGACCGGACGGGCCGGCGAAGCTGCTCAGATGCCGGCCGCCGCGCGCGTAATCGCAAAGGACAAGATCAGGCGCATAGCGGTCGATAATAGCCCGGAGCCTGGCGATCGAGCCCGGCATGACTTCATCGTCCGAATCGATGAACCAGATATAATCGCCCCGCGCCGCGTCGAGCATCGTATTGCGCGCCGCGCTCAATCCCGCGTTGCTGACATGGCGCATCAGCCGGACTTGCGGGTGGGACTGCGGGCAGATTTCGCTACACAGCCCCAGTGAGCCATCGGTCGAAGCGTCGTCGAGCAGGATCACCTCCACCCCCTCCGGCGGGAGCTGGGGCAACAGCGACGCCAGGCAATCACGCAGATAAGGCTCGACATTATAGACGGGGATCAGGATGCTCAGCCACCGGCGCTCGCTGCGTGGCGCACCGCCTGCGGTTCCCCCTTCGATATGTGCGGACAGACCCACGCGCATTCCCGTTTCCATTCCCGAACGCCTCTGCCCCGTCCCGCGTTACTAGATCAGCAGAGTGAAAGGGAAGTCGTTTTCCGTCGATTTGGCTGTGCAAATGGATGGAAAACGACGCCAAAGGCGATATAGGCCGCGCGCATGGAACCCGCTCCGCCCCCGGCCGACCGCCGGCCACTCTTCTATCGGACCTGGATCGGTAAGGGTATTGCGGCGGTACGGCGCCTCGGCGCGCCCGCTGCAGACACGGGCGACCAGGGACCTTTCCGGCGCATCATGACCCACCTGAGCTGGATTCTCGGCGGCAAGGGTTATGGCGCAATCCTCAGCCTCTTCTACCTTGCGATCGTCACGCGCGGCCTGGGGCCGGCCGCTTATGGTTCCTTTGCCCTGATCCTCAGTTCGACGCTGGTCCTGCAGGCGATCCTCAATTTCAACATCTGGCAGGTGCTGGTCAAATATGGCCAGGAACATATCCACAGCGGCGATCATCCGGCCCTGGCGCGCCTCATCCGCTTTTGCACCGCGGTCGATCTGGCGATGGCGCTGCTCGGCATTGGCGCGGCGGCGCTGATCCTCTGGCTGGGGCGGGGGTTGCTGGGCATGCCGGCCGAGCTCGTCTGGACGGCGTTCGCCTATGTCGTGCTGTTCATGCTTTCGATCCGCAACGTGCCGCGCGGGATATTGCGGCTTCACTCCGAATTTTCGCAAACCTTCCTCGCCGAAGCGGTGGTGCCCACGCTGAAGACGCTGGGTGCCGTTGTCGCCTTTTTGACGCACCCGTCGCTCGAGATTTTCCTGATCGTGTGGGCGGGTTCGGAGATGGCGAGCACGCTCGTCTTCTGGTGGCTCGCCAACCGGTCGTGTCGCCGCGCTTATGGCCGACCCGACGGCCGGCATTGGTGGCGCGTGTGGCGCGACAACAAGGGGCTTCCCGAATTGATGGTCGCATCCAATTTCGGAACCATGGCCTATACGGTGGCGCAGCAACTGCCGGTCTTGCTGGTCGGCTCGTTCGCGGGCGCCACCGAAGCTGGCATCTATCGCCTTGCGCATCAATTGACCCAGTCGATCACGATCATGGCCGGGTTCATCGGCCTCGCCAGTTACACCGAGATGACGAATATCTACGTCAAACAGGGGCTGCGCGGCGTGGCGTCGCTCTATGTCCGGTTGACGCTGATCGCGCTCGGCCTGTTTCTTTTGCTCGCACCGGCAATCGTGCTGCTCGGCAAGCCGCTGTTGCTGCTCATGTCGGGTCCGGCGTTTCTGGGCGCCTATCCGTTCCTACTTGTGCTCGGCCTCGCAGCCTGCCTTCAAATGGCGACAGTCAGCTGCGAACCGATGCTGATGGCGGCCGGACGATCGCGCCTCATCATCGGTATCAGGCTGGCGGGCACGGCCACGCTGATCGCCGCCATTTATCTGATGCTGCCGGAGATGGGCGCGATCGGCGCCGCCTGGTCCAAGGTGCTGGCCGAAACCGTGACCTTGCTGCTGCTGTTCGGCGCCAGCTTCCTCGTCCTTCGCGAAAGCCGGATGCCGTCATGACGAAGCGTATCTTGTTCCTGTTCAACCATGATGCGGCGCATCAGGCGGCGCATATCGCAGGCATAGCGGGCGAACTCGCGCTGCACGCGCCGACGGTTCAGGTCGTCGTCGCATGCGGCGTCGAGGCGATCCGGCACAAGGTGGCAGAGATCATTCCGGCGGCGGCGCACGACCGTATCGAATGGCGGATGCTCGACCTGCCGACGGCGGAGCAGCGGCTGCTGGCGCCGATCAACAAGGTGGCGCCGGTGCTGCGTGTCGCGCGTCTTTACCGGCATCTCGATCTGTTTCGCAGTGTCGACCTGGTAGTATCGACCGAACGCACCTGCCTGCGCGTCCGGCGCCGATTGGGGGCGGCGGGGCCGCGCTTTGCCTATGTGCCGCACGGATCGGGCGATCGGAGTGTCGCCTATCACCCCGAACTCGCGCAGTTCGACCTCATGCTGCTCAGCGGACCGAAGCTAGTCGACGAAATGGTGCGCCACGGCATAACGACCGCCGACAAGTGCCGGGTCATCGGTTATCCCAAGTTCGATACGATCGATCCGGCGGTGCGCAAGCGCTTCTTCGACAATGATCGCCCGGTCTTTCTCTATAATCCGCACTTCGATCCGCACCTGTCGTCCTGGTACGGCATGGGCGAGGCGGTGATGGATTTTTTCCTCGCGCATCGCGACTATAATCTGATCGTCGCGCCGCATGTGATGCTGTTCCGCAAGCGGCTGCATTATTCGCTCGAATATCGGACCGCCAAGCTCCGGCCGGACATCGCCGACCGCTTCCGCGCGGCCGACAATATCCTGATCGACGTCGACGGCCCCAATCTCTTCGACATGAGCTACACGATGGCAGCCGACGTCTACATCGGCGATGTTAGCAGCCAGGTTTACGAGTTTCTGCTGCACCGCGGCGCCTGCTATTTTCTCGATCCGAACGGCAAGCCCGCCGACGGCGTGGCCGAACGCTATGAATTCTGGCGCAACGGAGAGGTCTTGTATGGCCCCGCTGAGCTTGCCGAGCGGATTCCGCACTGGCGCGAAAGTGCGGCGCTGCACCGCGCCGAGCAGGATCGGCTGTTCGCCTACACAATGGACCACCGGGCGGGCGAGGCGTCGGTTGCGCGGGGCGCCGCGGCGCTGGAGGCTTTCGTCGAGGGGCGCTAGCCCGTCCCGAAATCCATCAGCGTCCAGCCGTTGTCGCGTGCCGCTTTGGCAATGCGGCCGCGACGCCCGATCGCAAAGGCCTCGTCGGCTAGCGCGAACAGCGGTGCGTCGCTCGCATGGTCCGAATAGGCGCGCATATGATGCGCGGCGCGTTGCGGGTCGGCGGCAAGCCATTCGGCGACGCGGCGCGCCTTTTCCGGCCCATAGCAATTGGTGCCGTCGACCGCCGCGAGCCAGCCTCCGTCCGCGGCGCGCCGATGCCGGGTGGCGATGCAGGCATCGAAGCCCAGCGCCTCGGCCAAGGCGGCTGCGTAAAATTCGGGGGCCGCGGTTGCCAGCAGCAGATGGTAACCGGCGGCGCGGTCGCGGGCGATGGCCGCTCGGGCCCCCGGTTGAACGTCGGCGGGAACGCGCCAGGCGGCAAAGTCCGCAGCCAGGCGCGCCATTCGCTCCGCCGGCAGTCGCCGCCCGAGCATCAAGGCGATCGCCGCGGGCTTCAACGCATCGCGGCTGTAGAGGCCGAGCGCATGGCCCGCGAGCAGCCCGAGGAAAACGGGCGCCAGCAGAAGGCGCCATGGCGCGCTGCGCGCGGCCGCCCACAGAAGGAAGAGCGTGAACGTCGGCATTCGCAGCACGGTGCGATCGAGATCATAGACGGCAATGCGAAAGGGGGCTGCGGCGTCGCTCATCGCCGCCGGGCCTAGCCGCTCGCTTTGCGTGCCGCCACCGCTTTCGCGCGTGCGCCGCCGCACACCCTCTTGTCGCGGCGGTTCAATGGGGCTACGCAGCCCGCGATTGCATAGGGAGCCCGCGATATGGCCGAATTTCGTCTGCCCAAGAACAGCCGCGTCCAGAAGGGCGGCACGGTCCACAAGGCCGAGGGCGCGAGCAACGTCAAAAAATTCAAGGTCTATCGCTACAATCCCGACAGCGGCCAGAATCCGCATTTCGACACGTTCGAGATCGACACCGACAAATGCGGCCCGATGGTGCTCGATGCCCTCATCAAGATGAAGAGCGAGCAGGATTCGACGCTGACCTTCCGCCGTTCGTGCCGCGAAGGCATTTGCGGCAGCTGTTCGATGAACATGAACGGCAAGAACGGTCTCGCCTGCACCACCGCGATCGAGGATCTGAAGGGCGACATCCAGATCACGCCGCTGCCGCATATGGAGGTCATCAAGGACCTCGTCCCCGATTTCACCCATTTCTATGCGCAATATGCCTCTATCGAGCCGTGGCTGAAGACCAAGTCGACGACGCCCAGCGGCAAGGAGCGGCTCCAGTCGCCCGAGGAACGCGAGAAGCTCGACGGCCTTTACGAGTGCATCCTGTGCGCCTGCTGTTCGACGAGCTGCCCCAGCTATTGGTGGAACAGTGACAAGTTCCTTGGGCCCGCGATCCTGCTTCAGGCCTATCGCTGGCTCGCCGACAGCCGCGACGAATATACTGGCGAACGGCTCGACGATCTCGAAGATCCGTTCCGCCTCTATCGCTGCCACACGATCATGAATTGCGCCAACGCGTGCCCCAAGGGACTGAGCCCCGCACGCGCGATCGCCGAGATCAAGAAGCTCGAGGCCGAGCGGCAGGTGTGAACGACGGAATAGAGGACCCCAAGCGCGCGGATCATTTCAGTGCCGAGGCGCTGGAGGGCGGCTGGATCAGCTGGAACCTCAAGGACGCGAGCCGGTTCAACGCCTTTATCGAACCGCTGTCGGTGCGCCTCGAAAGCCCGACCGAGGATGGCCGGCCGCGCGCCCGCGTGCGGATGCTGCCGACGCGCAAACACAGCAATCTGGGCGACAATGTCCATGGCGCGGTAACGCTGGCGCTGGTCGACATTGCCCTCTTCGCCGCCTCGCACCAGTTCGGATCGCTCGAGGCCGGCCATTCGGTGACGCTCGATTTGTCGACGCAGTTCGTCGGCGGCGGCCGCCTCGACGAACCGCTCGATGCGGTGGTCGAGCAGGTGCGCGAGACGGGGCGGCTGATCTTCCTGCGCGGGCTGGTCGTTCAGGGACCGGGTGACGAGCATATCGTGCTGAGCTTTGCGGGGACGATCCGCAAGGCAAGCCGCAAGTGACAGGATTGCTTGCCGCCTATGACGCGCTGGTCGCCGCGGGCGAGCTGAAGCCTGACGCCGAACAGCGGGCGGCGGCAGAACGCCTTGCCGCGCTGCAATCCGATCTGCAGGCGGCGCCGCCGCGCGGCAGCATCCTGTGGCGGATCGCCGGGCGCAAACCCGACGCGCCGCGCGGTGTCTATCTTTGGGGCGCCGTCGGCCGCGGCAAGTCGATGCTGATGGACCTTTTTTACGACCATCTGGCCATCCAGCGCAAAAGGCGCGTCCATTTCCACGCCTTCATGCTCGACGTCCACGCGCGGATGCGCGAGGTGCGCAAAAGCGAGAGCGGCGATCCGATCCCGCAGGTTGCGGCCTCGCTGGTCGAAAATGTCCGCTGCCTCGCCTTCGACGAAATGGTGGTGAACAATAGCGCCGATGCAATGATCCTCTCGCGCCTGTTCACCGCGTTGATCGCGCACGGGGTGACGGTGGTCGCGACGTCGAACCGCCCGCCCGCCGATCTCTACAAGGACGGTCTCAACCGCGAGCATTTCCTGCCCTTCATCGCACTGATCGAGGAACGGCTCGACGTGATGGGCCTTAATGGCCCCACCGATTACCGGCGCCACCGGCTTGGCGACGGCAAGCGCTGGTTCGTGCCAGCCGACGCGGCGGCGACCGAGGCGCTGTCAGCGGCCTTCTTTCGCCTGACCGATTATCCGCCCGAGGACCGCGCGCACGTACCCTCGCTCGATCTCGACGTCGGCGGCGGGCGGACGCTGCATGTGCCCAAGGCGCTGAAGGGCGTGGCGGTCTTTTCATTCAAGCGCCTTTGTGCGGAGGCGCGCGGCGCATCGGATTATCTGGCCGTCGCGCGGCATTTTCACGCGGTGATCATTGTCGGCATCCCGCGCATGGGCCCCGAGAACCGCAACGAGGCCGCGCGCTTCGTGACGCTGATTGACGCGCTCTACGAATATAAGGTCAAACTGCTCGCGAGCGCCGCGGCCGAGCCCGATGCGCTCTATGTGGCCGGCGATGGCGCCTTCGAGTTCGAGCGCACAGCGAGCCGTCTCGCCGAAATGCAGTCCGACGAATATCTGGCGCTAGGCCACGGCCAGGATGACACCGCATAGTACCTTGCCCCACCGCGACGAGTTGATGGTCATGGCGACGACATCGCGAACATAGCGGATTTCGTGCGCGATATGTCCGACCGTCTGCTCGGCGACGCGCCGCAGCGTGCGGAGCGGCTTGGGCGCCGCCGCCGGGATGCGGCCGGGGCGGGTCGGCGGCGCGGGAAGGGTCGCGAAGCCCCCGCTGCGGACTCGCGGATCGTCGGCGACTGCCCGGCACAGCGCCTCCATCCGAGCGATTGCGAGCCCGTTCCGAACCTGACGGTCGCGGCTCAGCAATTCGAAGCTGTGGCTGAAAGCCGAAAACTGGATCGCGCCGCTCGCCGCCGCATGATCGAGCGCGTCGCGCATTTCCTCTTCGGACATGGCGCACAGCTGCGCGGGACGGAAGCTGTTCGCGCGGTCGCGCAGGCCGCTGACCGGCACTTCGCAGATGCCATGATGGACGCGCATGCCCAGATTGGCAGGATCGAGCGTGATGTCGCACCCGAGCCCCTGCCAGGCGGCGTTGAAGCTGCTGTCGAAGCGGAAGCCCAGCGCGGCGAGGGCGCGCAGTGTATCGTCGTTGGCGCCGAAATTGCCGGCGCGGAAGGCGGTCGGTCGGGGCGCCCCGGCACTCGTCAATATGTCGCGGGCGAGCGCGATCAGCCTCTTTTGCGCTGCGAAGGGGAAATCGCCGATATTGCGGCCGCGCAGCTTGCCGACCGGATTGAACCGCGCAAACTCCAGCCATTCGGTGTGGAGATGGAGCTGCACTTCATGGCCGCGCGCCAGGATCGGGCCGACGATCGCATCGACAATCCCGGGGCCGTGGACAAGCGCGGGCATGGGGTCGACGAAATAGACGCCTTTCAGACCGAAGCGGTCGAGCATGTCCATCTGGAAATGGATGCCGAAATCGCCGTCGCGGCAGCGCCCGAGGATCGAGCTTTCGAAATTGGTGCGCGCGCATGCGCCGCGGCGATGGAGCCCGGCGGACAATTCGGTATCGAAGCTGATGATCGCGCGCGTCACCCGCTCGCGCTATCAGCAGCGGTGTAACGAAGCGTTAAGCTGCCGCTGCGACCGCCCCGCAGCGATCGTTCAGGCCGACCTTCTAGAAGCGCATCGTCATCGCGACGCCGCCGCCTCCGGCATCTGCCCACGGAAAGACCTGAACCCGGTCGCTTGCGCGGCGCGTGATCAGAAAGCCCGATGCCTCGCCGATCGCGGCGCCGACCAGCACGTCATGGACATGATGCTTTCTGGCTTCGACGCGGCTCAATCCGACGAAGGTGGCAAGCGCCTGCGCGGGAAGCCCCACTTTCCAGCCGTAACGGTTCTGCAGCGTCGCGGCCGCCGCAAAGGAAACCGACGTATGGCCCGAGGGGAAGCCCTTGTTGTCGCTTCCGTCGGGGCGTCGCTCGGGAAAGGCCTGCTTCAGACCGGCGGTTACGCCGGCGGCAGCGACGAGGCTGCCGCCGGCTTGCAGCGTGCCGTCCCAATCGCTCTGGGCAAGCGGAACCCCGAACGCGGCGATCACCAGGGCGTCGCGCGTGATCGATCCCGCGTCATTCCATGTCTTTTCGCCGGCATGGGCGGGCGGCGTTGTGGCGGCGGTCAGGAAGATGGCGCAGGACAGCGCGGGGATAAAAGCTCTCTTGGTCATGGTGGCGTCGATCCTTTTGCAGGCGCAGGGCGCACGGCCCCGCCTGGCGACGCCCCAAGATCGCCACCGCCTGTCTTACGCTTGTGGCCGACCGGCGCAAGCGATGTTCACGCGGCCGGTATCGATCGCTTAGGATCGTCAGTGTTCTGGGTCTGAATCGTACCCGATCTTGCAATAACGCTATTGCGAACTATTTGCATAAAAACGCGGTTTTTCGTCCTTTTCGCGGTTGTTTCGTTAACGGAATCGGCGTAGGGCGTCGCGAGTCTTTGGGATCGGCAGGCGGCTTTGGCCCGTGGCCCCGCCGATCTGGAAATCACTGCCGGGCTTTGCCAGGAAGGGAGTGCCGCGCGCCATGGGACGCAAGAAGATCGCTTTGATCGGAGCCGGGAATATCGGCGGGACGCTGGCGCTGCTCGCCGCGCAGAAGGAACTGGGCGACGTTGTCCTGTTCGACGTGGTCGAAGGCGTGCCGCAGGGCAAGGCGCTCGACCTGTCCCAGGTCGGGCCGATCGCCGGCTTCGACGCGAAGATCACCGGCTCCAATGATTATGCCGACATTGCGGGCGCCGACGTCATCATCGTCACCGCCGGCGTCGCCCGCAAGCCGGGCATGAGCCGCGACGACCTGCTCGGCATCAATTTGAAGGTCATGAAGGCGGTGGGCGAAGGCATCAAGGCGAATGCCCCTGACGCTTTCGTCATCTGCATCACCAACCCGCTCGACGCCATGGTCTGGGCTCTCCGAGAATTCTCGGGTCTGCCGCACAACAAGGTGGTTGGCATGGCTGGCGTGCTCGACTCGGCGCGCTTCAGTCACTTCATCGCCGACGAATTCGACGTGTCGGTGAAGGATGTGAACACCTTCGTCCTCGGCGGCCACGGCGACACGATGGTTCCGGTCGTCCGCTACTCGACCGTTAACGGCATCCCCGTTCCTGATCTCGTGAAGATGGGCCTGTCAAGCCAGGACAAGATCGACGCGATCGTCAAGCGCACCCGCGGCGGCGGCGGCGAAATCGTCGCGCTGCTCGGCACCGGCTCGGCCTTCTATGCCCCGGCCGCCTCGGGCATCGCGATGGCCGAAGCTTACCTCGGCGACCAGAAGCGCATCCTGCCCTGCGCCGCCTATGTCGATGGCCAGTATGGCGTCGATGGCCTCTATGTCGGCGTGCCGGTGATGATCGGTGCGGGCGGCGTCGAGAAGATCGTCGAAATCGAACTCGACGATGCCGACAAGGCGGGCCTGCAGGTGTCGGTCGACGCGGTGAAGGAACTGCTCGACGCGTGCAAGAATCTGGATCCCAGCCTCGCCTGATGGACGTGGGCCTGCTTCTTGTAATCCTGATTGGGGCGCCGATCATTGTGGTCGGCGGCATCCAGTTTCTGATTTTCAAGCTTGCGGGTGCCGCGACGCTTAGAGCGGTTTGTGTCGTTGCGGCGTCTTATTGTGCGTTCGTATGGGTGTCCGCTTACGGCGCTCCGCCGGTTTATGGAAACCGGGCCGCCTACGCGGGAATCGCAGACGGAATTACGGGAGTTCTACTTCTCGAATGTCTCGCGATTTTGCTCTGGCCGTTGGGGCGTCGCTTTTTCAGTTTGCTAGAGGCGCCGGCGCGCGGCTGATGCCGGAACAATGATAGGAATAGATAAATGAGCATCCTCATCGACAAGAATACCAAGGTCATCACGCAAGGGATGACGGGTGCGACTGGCACCTTCCACACCGAACAGGCGCTTGCCTATGGTACGCAGATGGTCGGCGGCGTGACGCCGGGCAAGGGCGGCACGACGCATATCGGCCTGCCGATGTTCGACACCGTCGCCGAAGCGAAGGCGACGACCGGCGCGACCGCGTCGGTCATCTATGTGCCGCCGCCGTTCGCGGCCGATTCGATCCTCGAGGCGATCGACGCCGAGATCGAGCTCATCGTCGCGATCACCGAAGGCATTCCGGTGCTCGACATGGTCAAGGTGAAGCGCGCGCTGTCGGGTTCGAAGTCGCGGCTGATCGGCCCCAACTGCCCTGGCGTGCTGACCCCCGACGAATGCAAGATCGGCATCATGCCGGGCAGCATCTTCAAAAAGGGCAGCGTCGGCGTCGTCTCGCGTTCGGGCACGCTGACCTATGAGGCGGTGTTCCAGACCACCAACGCCGGGCTCGGCCAGACCACCGCGGTCGGCATCGGCGGCGACCCCGTCAACGGCACCAACTTTATCGACGTCCTCGAACTCTTCCTCGCGGATGAAGCGACCAAGTCGATCATCATGATCGGCGAAATCGGCGGCGACGCCGAGGAGCAGGCGGCGCAGTTCCTGATCGACGAAGCCAAGCGCGGCCGCAAGAAGCCGATGGTTGGTTTCATCGCGGGCCGCACCGCGCCTCCGGGCCGCCGCATGGGCCACGCCGGCGCCATCGTGTCGGGCGGCAAGGGCGATGCCGAAAGCAAGATTGCGGCGATGGAAGCCGCCGGCATCACCGTGTCGGCCAGCCCGTCGGAACTCGGCACGACGCTTGCCGAAGTGCTGAAGGAACGCGTCTGATCGGATGGCCCGCCGGCGCCTGATGCCGGCGGGCTACCTTTCCCCGAATATCCCATCCCTTCCTCCCCGTGGAATCGCAGATGAACCTCGAACGACAAAGCTTCGACGTCGATGAAGTCCAGGCCGGGCCCAGCTGGGCGCCGAAGAACTGGCCCCTGATCGACAGCGATGATCTGACCGCCGCGCTCGACCCTCAGCAGATGCAGGTCGCGGTCAAGGCGGCCGCGGCGAAGGCGGGGGCGCCGCTCTCGAATGCCGAAGTCGAGCGCGCTGCCGACGATTCGATCCGCGCGATGATGCTGATCCGCACCTATCGCGTGCGCGGGCACCTTGCGGCGACGCTCGATCCGCTGGGCCTGACCCACCGCGAACTGCCGGCCGATCTGACGCCCGAATATCACGGCTTCGTCGGGGCCGACCAGGACCGTCCGATTTTCCTCGGCGGCACGCTGGGGCTCGAGAAGGCGACGATTCGCGAGGTGGTGTCGATCCTGCAGGCCAATTACTGCGGGCACGTCGGCCTTGAATATATGCACATCGCCGATGTCGAGGAGCGCCGCTTCCTCCAGGAGCGGATGGAAGGCGCCGACAAGTCGATCGACTTCACCGCCAACGGCAAGAAGGCGATCCTCAACAAGGTGATCGAGGCCGAGGAATGGGAGAAATTCCTCGCGCGCAAATATGTCGGCACGAAGCGTTTCGGGCTCGACGGCGGCGAATCGATGATCCCTGCGCTCGAGGCGATCATCAAATATGGCGGCCAATATGGTGTGAAGGAAATCGTCTACGGCATGGCCCATCGCGGCCGCCTGAACGTCCTCGCCAATGTGCTGGCCAAGCCGTACAAGGTCATCTTCCACGAATTTCAGGGCGGCACCGCGAACCCCGAGGATGTCGGCGGTTCGGGCGACGTCAAATATCACCTCGGCACCTCGACCGACCGCGAGTTCGACGGCGTGTCGGTCCATATGTCGCTGGTCCCCAACCCGTCGCACCTCGAAGCGGTCGATCCCGTCGTGCTGGGCAAGGTGCGCGCGCAGCAGGTGATGCGCGACGATCTGGCCGAACATAGCCAGGTGCTGCCCGTGCTGATCCACGGCGACGCCGCCTTTGCGGGGCAGGGGATCGTGTGGGAATGCCTCGGCTTTTCGGGCATTCGCGGTTACAATACCGGCGGCTGCATCCACTTTATCGTCAACAACCAGATCGGCTTCACGACCAGCCCGCAGTTCGCGCGCTCGTCGCCCTATCCGTCCGACGTGGCAAAGGGCGTGATGGCGCCGATCCTGCACGTCAACGGCGACGATCCCGAAGCCGTGACCTTCGCGTGCAAGCTGGCGATCGACTTCCGTCAGCAGTTCAAGCGCGACATCGTCATCGACATGTGGTGCTATCGCCGCTTCGGTCACAATGAAGGCGACGAGCCGAGCTTTACCCAGCCGCTGATGTACGCGATCATCCGCAAACATCCGCCGGTATCGGACCTCTACGCCACGCGGCTCGAGGCAGAGGGCGTCGTTTCGGCTGGCGATGCCGAAGCGCACCGCGCCGAGTTCGTCGCGCGGCTCGAAGACGAATTCGAAGCATCGAAGACTTACAAGTCGAACAAGGCCGACTGGTTCGCCGGTCGCTGGTCGGGCTTGCACGCGCCTGCCGATCCCGAAAATGCCCGGCGTAATATTTCGACCGGCGTATCGGAAAAGCTGTTCGACGCCATCGGCCGCACGATGACGACGATCCCCGACGATCTGGAGGTGCACAAGACGCTGCGCCGCGTGATCGACGCCCGGGCCGCGATGTTCGCGAACAGGGACGATGCCGAGGTGTTCGACTGGGCGACCGCCGAACAGCTCGCGTTCGGCACTTTGCTCAGCGAAGGCTATCAGGTGCGCCTGTCGGGCCAGGATTCGGGCCGCGGGACGTTCAGCCAGCGTCACGCCGTCTGGGTCGACCAGAAGGACGAGCATAAATATATCCCGCTGACCACCGTGCCACACGGCCGGTTCGAGGTGCTCGACAGCCCTCTCTCCGAATATGGCGTGCTCGGCTTCGAATATGGCTATGCGATGGCCGATCCGAAGAGCCTCGTGCTGTGGGAGGCGCAGTTCGGCGACTTCGCCAACGGCGCGCAGATCATGATCGACCAGTTCATCGCGGCGGGCGAAGCCAAATGGCTGCGCGCCAACGGCCTCGTGCTGCTGCTGCCGCACGGCTATGAAGGGCAGGGGCCTGAGCATAGCTCGGCGCGTCTCGAACGCTTCCTTCAGCTTTGCGCCGGGGACAACATCCAGGTGTGCAATATTTCGACCCCGTCGAACTATTTCCACGTCCTGCGCCGCCAGATGCTGCGCCCATTCCGCAAGCCGCTGATCATCATGACGCCCAAGTCGTTGCTCCGCCACAAGCTGGCCGTGTCGCAGCGTTCGGACTTCATCGGCGAAGCGCATTTCCGCCGCATCATGTCGGACCGCACCCCGCCAGAAGATGCGAAGGTCAAGCGTGTCGTCCTGTGTTCGGGCAAGGTCGGTTACGACCTGATGGAGGCGCGCGACGCCGCCGGGCTCGACGACACGACGGTGATACGGATCGAACAGATTTATCCTTTCCCGGGCGAGGCGCTGGCCATCCGCCTGAAGAAGATGAAGAATCTCGAAGAGGTCGTTTGGGCGCAGGAAGAGCCGCGCAACAACGGCGCCTGGTTCTTCGTCGAGCCGCTGATCGAGGAATCGCTGATCGACGCCGGCCACAAGGGAATGCGCGCCCGTTACGCCGGCCGGGCCGCTGCGGCTTCGCCCGCCACCGGCCTGATGAGCCGTCACCAGACCGAACAGGCGGCGCTCGTCGCCGACGCGCTGGGCCTCAATGTCCGCGCCGAAATTCGTCGCAACAAGAATAAAGCCTGAGCCAGAGCTTAAGCCCTAAGGAACTGCATCAATGAGCACCGAAGTCAAAGTCCCGACGCTGGGTGAAAGCGTGACCGAAGCGACGATCGGCGAGTGGCTGAAGCAGCCCGGCGAAGCCGTCGCGCTCGACGAGCCGATTGCCAGCCTCGAAACCGACAAGGTCGCGGTCGAAGTGCCGTCGCCCGTCGCCGGCGTGATGGGGCAACAGGTCGTCGCCGTCGGCGATACCGTCAATGTCGGGGCGGTGATTGCGACGATCGAGGCCGGCGACGGCAAGGCCGCCGCCCCCGCTCCTGCGCCCGCGGCGAAGGCCGAAGGGGCGGCGCCCGCTCCCGCAGCGACCGGCGGCGAGGATGCGGTCGTCACCCTGTCGCCCGCGGTGCGCCGCCTCGTCCTCGAGCACGGGCTTGATCCGAGCAAGATCAAGGGCACCGGCAAGGACGGCCGCCTGACCAAGGAAGATGTGCTGGCGGCCGCCGAAGCCGCCCCCGATGCGGCGCCCGCGCCCGCGCCCGCGGCCGCCCCGGCACCTGCCGCCGCGCCCGCTGCAACGGGTGCGCCGGGCCGTCAGGAAGAGCGGGTCAAGATGACCCGCCTGCGGCAGACGATCGCCCGCCGCCTGAAATCGGCGCAGGATACGGCGGCGATGCTCACCACGTTCAACGACGTCGACATGACGGCGGTGATCGAGGCGCGCGGCCGCTACAAGGATCTGTTTGAAAAGAAGCATGGCGTGCGCCTGGGCTTCATGGGCTTCTTTACCAAGGCCGCCTGTCTTGCGCTCAAGGACATACCGGCGGTCAACGGCCGTATCGATGGCGACGAAATCGTCTATAATAATTATATGGATATCTCGGTCGCGGTCAGCGGTCCGAGCGGGCTTGTCGTGCCGGTGATCCGCAACGCCGAAAGCCTGTCCTTCGCCGGCATCGAAAAGACGATCGGCGATTTCGGCAAGCGCGCCAAGGAAGGCACGCTGACGATGGACGACATGACCGGGGGCACCTTCACCATCTCGAACGGCGGCGTTTTCGGCTCGCTGATGTCGACCCCGATCATCAATCCGCCGCAATCGGCCGTGCTGGGCCTCCATCGCATCGAGGACCGCCCGGTCGCGATCAACGGTCAGGTTGTGATCCGTCCGATGATGTATCTGGCATTGAGCTATGACCACCGGCTGGTCGACGGCCGCGAGGCGGTGACCTTCCTGAAAACGATCAAGGAAGCGATCGAGGATCCGACGCGGCTGCTGATCGACCTCTAAGAGATTTCTCCCCATCCCCCGAGGGGTAAAGGAACAACAAATGGCTGATTACGACTACGACGTCCTTGTCATCGGTGCCGGTCCCGGCGGTTATGTCGCGGCGATCCGCGCGGCGCAGCTCGGGCTCAAGACCGCGTGCGCCGAAGGGCGCGAAACGCTGGGCGGCACCTGCCTCAACGTCGGCTGCATCCCGTCGAAGGCGATGCTGCACGCGTCGGAATATTTCGAGGCGGCGGCGGGCGGCGCGATGGCGGCGATGGGCATCAAGGTGACGCCCGAACTCGACCTTGGCGCGATGCACGGCCAGCGCAAGGATGCGGTCAAGGGCCTGACCGGCGGCATCGAATTCCTGTTCAAGAAGAACAAGATCGACTGGCTGAAGGGCTATGCGCAGTTCACCGGCAAGGACAGCGTCGAGGTTGCGGGCAAGGCCTATCGCGCCAAGAACATCATCGTCGCCACCGGATCGTCGGTGACCCCCCTTCCGGGCGTCGCGGTCGACAATGACAAGGGCGTGATCGTCGATTCGACCGGCGCGCTCGAACTTGCGAAGGTGCCTGGCCACATGGTCGTGATCGGCGGCGGCGTGATCGGGCTTGAACTCGGCAGCGTCTGGCGCCGGCTTGGCGCAAAAGTCACCGTGGTCGAATTTCTTGACCAGATCCTGCCCGGGATGGACGGCGACGTTCGCAAGGAAGCGAACAAGATCTTCAAGAAGCAGGGCATGGACTTCAAGCTGAAGACCAAGGTCACCGGGGCCGAAGTGAAAGGCAAGAAGGCCGTGCTGACGCTCGAGCCCGCCGCGGGAGGCGACGCCGAAACGCTCGAAGCCGATGTCGTCCTCGTTTCGATCGGCCGCCGTCCGAACACCGATGGCCTCGCGCTCGACAAGGCGGGGCTGACCACGAACCAGCGCGGTCAGATCGAGACCGATCATGATTTCCGCACCGCCGTCGACGGCATCTGGGCGATCGGCGACGTCGTTCCCGGCCCGATGCTCGCGCACAAGGCCGAGGATGAAGGCATTGCCTGCGCTGAAAATATCGCGGGGCTGACCGGCATCGTGAACCACGACGTCATCCCGTCGGTGGTCTACACCTGGCCCGAAATCGCCGGCGTCGGCCTGACCGAAGAGCAGGCTGTTGAGAAGGCTGGTGGGGAAAAGGACAAGGTCAAGGTCGGCAAATTCCCGATGCTCGCGAACAGCCGTGCGAAGACCAACCACGAACCCGACGGCTTTGTGAAGGTGATCGCCGATGCCAAGAGCGACCGCGTCCTGGGCGTCTGGATCATCGCCGTGCCGGCGGGCACGATGATCGCGCAGGCAGCTCAGGCGATGGAATTTGGCGCGACGTCCGAAGACATCGCCTACACCTGTCACGCACACCCGACGCACAGCGAGGCGATCAAGGAAGCCGCGATGGCAGTGACCGGAAAGCCGATCCACATCTGAGTTACCCGTCCACTGGGGTAGGGCATGGGGCGGCGGCGACGTCGCCCCATTTCCGTTGCGCCGCGCCGCCGATGATCGCATGACGAAGCGGTTGCCGGCACCGGTACCGGCCTGCGGGACGAAGAAGCATCGCTGATCCATGGACACCCAGACGCTCGTTCGCCTTCTCGATCTGACCGGCATCGCGGTCTTCGCGCTGTCGGGCGCGTTGATGGCGGTGCGGCTGCGCCAGACGCTGGTGACGGCGAGCTTCTTTGCGCTCGTCACCGGGGTCGGCGGGGGTAGCGTGCGCGACCTGCTGATTGGCGCGCCGGTCTTCTGGGTTCAGGACGGCGCGATCGGCGCGGTGTGCATCGCGATTGCGCTGGTCGTGTGGGTGACCCCCGAACGCTGGTGGCAGGGGCAGCTTCTGGAATGGGCCGATGCGGTCGGGCTCGCCGCCTATGCCGTGTTCGGGACGGCCAAGGCCCTTGCCTGGGGCGTGGCGCCGGTTCCCGCGCTGATGATGGGCGTCATCACCGGCTGTGTCGGCGGGACGATCCGCGATATACTGGCCGGGGTGCCGTCGATCATCATGCGGCCCGAAATCTATGTCACCGCGGCAGCGCTAGCCTCCGGGCTGTTTCTGATCCTGACCTGGCTCGGCGTCGCAACCTCGGTCGCCGCTGTCGCGGGCGCCGCGTCGGGTTTCGTCCTGCGCGGCGCAGCAATTCGCTGGTCTTTGGCGCTTCCGACGTATAGGGGGCGCCCCGAATCGCGGTGAATAGCGGCAGTGGGAGCCGCAACGCTCGCTTAACGCTGATCCTGTAGAGGATCCGGTGACGCGCGGAGAGGCGCGTCGTGGGGACCAGTTTCGACCTTGAAGACATTGCTGATTCATTTCGGCGCCGGGGTGGCGGCGTCCGACTGCGTGGATGCTTGTCACGACACGGCGCACACCGGGCGATGGATCATCGGCCTGTCGCTGGTGATCTTTGCGCTGCCGTTTTGCGCGCATGCGGCGCGACGCGTCCTTCTGTCGCGCGCGCGCGCCGGCCGGCGCATCCGGCGTGGCGCGGTTCCGACGAAGCCGGCCCGGTTTCGCTTTCGCAGACGGGCGCCCTCTTGACCGCGCCGCGCGCAGCGGCACAGTGGCGGTTTGACGATCGGGGAGCGGCGACGGCATGGCGACAGAGCAGGCAGCGGTAAACGGGATCAGCATCACCTTCGAAGACAAGGGGCCGCGCGATGCGCCGGTGATCCTGCTGGTGATGGGGCTGGGCGGGCAGTTGACACTGTGGCCCGACGAATTTGTCGATGCGCTGAATGCGCGCGGCTTTCGGACCATCCGGTACGACAACCGCGACGTCGGCCTGTCTACGCGCTTCGACGCGGCCGGTGTCCCCAATCTCAAATGGATGTTCGTGAAGTCGCTGCTGCGCCTCCCGGTGCGGAGCGCTTACACGCTCGCCGACATGGCGGCCGACGGCGTGGCCTTGCTTGACCATCTGGGCATCGCGCGGGCGCATATCGTCGGCGTGTCGATGGGCGGGATGATTTCGCAGCATATCGCCGCGCGCTATCCGGACCGCGTGCTGTCGCTGACGTCGGTGATGTCGACGACCGGCAATCCCCGCCTGCCGCGCGCGCAGAAGGAAGCGATGCAGGTGCTGACCAGCCGCCCGATGAGCGGCGATCCCGAAGATCTGATCGCCTATTCGGTGCGCGCTGCCAAGGTGATCGGCAGCCCCGGCTACCCGCCCGACGAGGAGCGGTTGCAGCGGCGCGTGCGCAGCGATTTCGAACGTGGCTGGTATCCGCAGGGCGTCGCGCGCCAGATGGCGGCGATCGTCGCCGATGGCGACCGGCGGCCGATGCTGAAGTCGATCGACGCGCCGACGCTGGTGATCCATGGCGAGGGCGATCCGCTGGTGCCGCTGGCGGGCGGACGCGATACCGCCGACAATATTCCGGGCGCCCGACTGCTCACCATCCCCGGCATGGGGCATGATTTGCCGCTGGGATTGGTCGATACGCTGGCCGATGCGATCGCCGGTCACGCCGGGGCGGTTGCCCGGGCCTGAGCTATAGGGCGGCTTTTTGCCTTATAGCTCGCCGCCGAGGGCACCATATTTCGCCTCGAACCCCGCCTTGTCGCCCTTCGCCAGATAGCCGGCCTGGTCGACGATATTGTCGCGGACGATGCGGCCCTGAAACGCGCCGAGCTGTGGATCGATCGCGGCGATATCGGCGTCGGTCCAGGCGGCGATCTGCGCAAAGCTGGTGACGCCAAGGCCGCCGAGCAGCGTCGCCATTTTCGGCCCGACGCCCTTCAGCAATTGCAGATTATCGGCTTTGGCGGCGGCAGGGGCGGGAGCGGCTTCTGCCGGCGGGGCAGGGGCGACCGGTGGAGGCGCGGCCGGTTCGGGCTCGGGCGCATGCGCGACGGGTGCGGGCGGGACGGTGGGTTCCGCCGGAATATCGGAGGCTGTGGGCGGTGCAGCCGGCACCGGAGGCGGCGACGCGGGCGCGGGTTCCTTTGGCTTGAAGCGCGCTGGTTCGGCTTTGACGATGTCGGGCTTCGCCACTTCCAGCGGTTTTTTCGGCTCGGCCGGCATCGCTGCGGGCGGCGCTGCTTCGTCGGGCCGCTTGCGGCCGAACAGCCACCACAGCAGGACGACCGCGACGACCAGTCCGACGACCGCGATGATCCAATTTTCCTGAAGCCACGTCATGATGATCTCCCTGTTTCACTGTCAGCCTAAGCCGACGGGGGTGGCGCGTCCAGCACCGCTCAGCGCGCCTCTCGGTTGACCTCGCGCCAGCCGATGTCGCGGCGGCAGAAGCCGCTCGGGAAATCGAGCTTGTCGACCGCGGCATAGGTGCGCGCCTGCGCTTCGGTGACACTCTTGCCCGTCGCGGTGACGTTGAGAACGCGTCCCCCCGCGGCGACGATCGCGCCGTCGGCGCGCGCGGTCCCGGCATGGAAGACGCGCACGCCTCCCGCTTCGGCCGCGGCGATGTTGCGGATCGCGCCACCCTTTTCGGGGGTGCCCGGATAGCCGTTCGCCGCCATCACGACGGTCAGCGCATAGCCGCCGGTAAAGGTCGGCGCGGGCACGTCGGCGAGCCGCCCGGTCGCGGCGGCATGAAGCAGCGCGGCAAAATCTCCGGTCAGGCGCATCATCAGCACCTGACATTCGGGATCACCGAAACGGCAATTATATTCGATCAGCTTGGGGCCTTCGCTGGTCAGCATCAGCCCGGCGAACAGCACCCCGACATAGGGCGTGCCTTCGGCGGCGAGTGCGGCGACGGTGGGACGGATGATCCGATCCATCACCTCGGCTTCGAGCTCCTTGGTCAGCACAGGCGCCGGGCTGTAGGCGCCCATGCCGCCGGTGTTGGGCCCGGTGTCGCCGTCGCCGACGCGCTTGTGATCCTGGGCGCTGCCGAAGGCGATGACATTGGTGCCGTCGGACAGCGCGAAGAAGCTTGCCTCCTCGCCGGTCATGAATTCCTCGATCACCACCTCGGCACCCGCGCCGCCAAAGGCGCCCGCGAACATGTCGGCGATCGCGGCTTCGGCCTCGGCGCGAGTCTCGGCGATGATCACGCCCTTGCCCGCGGCGAGCCCGTCGGCCTTGATCACGACCGGAATCGCGAAATCGGCGAGCGCGGCCAGCGCGGCGTCGGCGCTGGTGCAGCGCACATAGCCGGCGGTCGGAATCGCGGCGCGCGCACACAGATCCTTGGTAAAGCCCTTCGATCCTTCGAGCTGCGCGGCGGCGGCGGACGGGCCGAAGACCGGAATGTCGATCGCGCGCAACCGGTCACCGAGGCCGGCGACGAGCGGCCCTTCGGGGCCGACGACGACGAAATCGATCGCATGGGTGCGCACGAAGGCGACGAGCCCGTCAACATCGTCGGCTGCGATCGGCACACATTCGGCATAGACTTCGATCCCGGGGTTTCCGGGTGCTGCATAGAGCTTGGCGCAACTCGGCGATTGTGCCAGTTGCCAGCTCAGCGCATGTTCGCGCCCCCCAGATCCGACCAGCAGGATATTCATGAGCGTCCCTTTTCCGTCCGACGATGGCACCGAAGCGCGGCTGTTAGCCGAGGCGACGGCGGGCGACAATGCACCCGCGCTGTCGGTCACGCAATTGTCGGCGGCGATCAAGCGGACGGTCGAGGACGGCTTTGCGCGGGTCCGCGTGCGCGGTGAGCTGTCGGGGGCGAAGCGTGCGGCATCAGGGCATTTCTACGCCGCGCTCAAGGACGACAACGCGCTGATCGACATGGTGATGTGGAAGGGGCAGGCGGCGCGCCTCGCCTTCCGGCCCGAAGATGGCATCGAGGTGATCGCGACGGGCAAGCTCACCACCTATCCCGGCCGCTCCAAATATCAGCTGGTCGTCGAAAGCCTGGAGGTCGCGGGCGAAGGCGCGTTGATGCTGTTGTTCGAAAAGCTGAAGGCGCGGCTTGGCGCCGAAGGGCTGTTCGACCGAGAACGCAAGCAGCCGTTGCCCTATCTGCCGCGCGTCATCGGCGTCGTTACCTCGCCGACCGGGGCAGTGATTCGCGACATTCTTCATCGCCTCGCCGATCGCTGCCCGACGCGCGTGATCGTGTGGCCGGTGCTGGTGCAGGGCGAAGGGGCGGCGGCGCAGGTTGCGAATGCGGTGCGCGGTTTCGATGCGCTCGCGCCCGGCGGACCGGTGCCGCGCCCCGACCTTGTCATCGTCGCGCGCGGCGGCGGTTCGATCGAGGATTTATGGGCGTTCAACGAAGAAATCGTGGTGCGTGCGATCGCCGATTGCCGCATTCCGACGATCAGCGCGGTCGGCCATGAAACCGATGTGACGCTGGCCGATTATGCCGCCGACGTGCGCGCGCCGACGCCAACCGCCGCCGCCGAAATGGCGGTGCCGGTGCGCGCCGAGCTCATCGCGCAGCTTGCGACGTGGCGCAGCCGTATGACGGGCGCGGCGACGCGCCAACGCGCGCTCGCCGGCGAGCGATTGACTGCGCTCGCGCGGCACCTGCCGAAGCGCGAGGCGCTCTACGCCCCCCAGCGCCAGCGGCTCGACGACGCCGCCGAGCGGCTCGATCGCAGCCAGCGCCACCGGCTCGCGCTCGCCGGCGAACGGCTGGTGACGCGCGGCGCGGCGCTGCGTCCGGCGCTGCTGGCGCGTGCCTGGGACCGCGATCGCGCCAAGCTGGCGGGGCTTGCGCGGCTGCTGACCTCGCTCGATCCGCGCGCGTTGCTTGCCCGTGGCTATGCGATGGTGCGCGATGCCGACGGGGCGATCGTGCCGAGCGCGGCGCGCGCCCGTGGGGCAGGCCATCTGCGGCTTGCCTTCGCCGATGGCGAGGTGCCGGTGACGGTGGCGGAGGGCGATGCGCCGCCACCCCCTGCGCCCTCCGCTGCGCCGGCGCCAAAGCCCGCGCGCAAGCCCCCCGCCGCGCCGGGGCGGGGACAGGGCGAGCTGTTCTGAGCGCCGCAGGGGTGGCCGAAATCGCGCAGGTCGCTATATTGCATCCGATATCTTGGACAATTTGATGGACCCCGCCATGTTGATCGCCAGCCGCAACCGCCTTGCCCGCCTGCAATATGGCCCGAACGGATTTCGTATCCTGTCGCCGGGCGACCATGTGCTGTGCGCGGTGAGCGGGGTGCCGATCGGGCTCGACGAGCTGCGCTATTGGTCGGTTGCGCGGCAGGAGCCCTATGCGACCGCGGCGATTTCGGTGCAGGCCGCACTGGACGCGGCGCGCGGCGCATGACCGCGCGCGGGGCAGCGCCCCGAGCGATTGCTTCGCTGACCCTGGCCATTGCGGCGGCAGGCTGTGTACCCGCCGTGGCCGACAGTCCCCCGGCGCCCAAGGTGGCAGCGCCCGCTGCCGCCGCGCCTTCCGTACCGACCACACCCCCGGTCCCGAAGCCGCTTCCCGGTCCCGCCGATTTCGCCTTTCGCGGCAGCATGATCCAGGGCGGAACGCTGATCGGCCAAGTGCCGGGCGGAACGCGCATGTTGACGCTCGATGGCGCACCCGTTCCGGTCGCAGGCGATGACGCTTTCCTGATCGCCTTCGATCGCGATGCGCCCGCGAGCCAGCAACTGGTAGCGACCCTTTCCGACGGGCGCACGGTTACGCGGACGCTGAGCATTGCGGCGGGGAATTGGCGGATCGAAAATATCAACGCGCCCTATCGCGGCAGCGCATCAAGCGACGCCGAATTCGAACGCCGTCGCCCCGCCGAACTGGCGCAGATCGCTGCGGCGCGCGCGAGCCATGTCGAATCGGACGGCTGGCGGCAGCAATTTCGCTGGCCCGCGCCGGGGCGGCTCTCAGGCTTCTTCGGTTCGCAGCGCGTCTATCAGGGCAAGCCGGGGAGCTATCATAGCGGCACCGATATCGCCGTGCCCGCGGGCACGCCCTTTTTCGCGCCCGCCGACGGGGTCGTGGTGCTCGCGGCCGATGCGCCCTTCACGCTCGAAGGAAATTTGCTGATCGTCGACCACGGCATGGGGCTGACCAGCGCCTTTCTGCACTGCCAGCGCCTCGATGTGAAGGTCGGCGACCGTGTGACGCAAGGGCAACAGCTCGGTACGGTGGGCGCGACGGGACGGGCAACAGGGCCGCATATGCATTGGGGGCTCAAATGGCGCGACGCGCGGCTCGACCCGGGCACGCTCGCGGGACCGATGGCGCGATAATCGAGGCGTTTCGATTGGAGGCGTAATTTAATTACGTACTAGGGTCGTTGATTATTCGAAGTGTGTGAGCGCTCATTTGTGTTGTTGCAAATTCGTCACAATCGCTCGTGAAACCGCGTCCCTCGGGGGGAATTCCCTTTACTCACCATGAATGAGCGATCATCCCGCACGCTATCGGGGTGTCTGTTCGGCGGCTTTGCGCTGCGAAAATAGGGGCCCGGGTATAACCACCACCAGTAGCAAGGGACTGCACTGTGAAGAAAACCCACTATTCCAAGCTGAAGCTTGGCGCTGCGCCGATCGTTATCGGCGTTGCCCTTGCTTCGGTTCCTGCCTTCGCGCAAGACGCCGAGGAAGGCGCCGCTGCGCCGGGTTCGGAGATCGTCGTTACCGGCACCCTGATCCGCAACCCCAACCTCGAACAGTCGACGCCCGTCAACGTCACCACTTCGGACGCGATCGAACTGAAGCAGTCGAACGTCGCTGAGGAAGTTCTTCGCGAATTGCCCGGCGTCGTTCCGAATATCGGTTCGGCGGTGAACAACGGCAACGGCGGTGCGTCCTACGTCGATCTTCGCGGTCTCGGCTCGACCCGTAACATCGTCCTGCTCAACGGCAACCGCGTTGCGCCGTCGGACGTGAACGGCCGTGTCGACCTCAACAACATTCCGCTTGCCCTGATCGAACGCGTCGACGCGCTGACCGGTGCGGCGGTGACCACCTATGGCGCAGATGCCATCACCGGCGTCGTCAACTTCGTCACCAAGCGCGATTTTGCCGGCTTTGAAATGACCGCGTCGGAACAGATCACTGAAAAGGGCGACGGCAACATCTTCCGTGTTGACGCGACGATCGGTGCAAACTTCGACGATGGCCGCGGTAATGCGGTGCTGAGCATCGGCTATCAGCAGGCCGACCCTGTCTATCAGGGTGCGCGCGGTTTCTCGGACAACACGCTCGACAGCTATTCGGACACGTTCATCGGTTCGGGTACGTCGGTCCCCTCGCGCTTCTCGGGCACGCGTCCGCTTACCGGCGGCGTACCGAACGTCCTCGCGCAGTATACGCAGACCGGCACCGTGCCGAACCCGAACTTTGACCCGACCCAGCCCGTCAGCGCAACGAACCCGGCGACGCTGCCGGTTCTCGCTCTGACGCCCGGCGGTGCTGCCAACGGCGGCGTTCGTCAGGTCAATAGTGCTGGCCAGGCGGTCGGCACGTTCCAAACCTACAACTTCAACCCGTTCAACATCTTCCAGACGCCGTTCGAGTGCTTCAACATCTATGGCCAGGCCAATTATGAAGTGTCCGATGCGGTGGAAGTGTACACCCGGGGCATGTTCTCGAAGAACACCGTGTCAACGATCATCGCACCGTCGGGTTCGTTCGGTGGCTCGGTTGCGATCAATCTGAACAACCCGAATCTGCCTGCGGCGCTGCGTGACCAGTTCTGTGCGTTCAACGTCGCTCCGGTGGTCAATGGCGTCGATGCCAACGGGGATCCGATTTCGGGCCAGTCTGCTTATACGCCGCGCTTTACGCCGGCTGAGTGCGCAGCGGCAGCTACGGCTACAGGCCGGAGCGATCCCAACTACCGCGAAGTCACCGTCACGCTGAACCGTCGTACGCCCGAAGTCGGCCCGCGTATCAGCAACTATCAGACGACCTTCTTCGATTATCGCGTCGGTGCGCGCGGCGGCATCACCGATACGCTCGATTGGAGCCTCGAGGGCGCCTATGGCGAGTCGGAAAATATCCAGAGCATCAACGGCTACACGCTGCAGTCGCGTTTCCGCGAAGCGTCGCTGTCCAATGATGGCGTGACCTGTCAGAGCGGCAATGCTGATTGCGTTCCGGTCAACCTGTTCGGTCCTGAAGGGTCGATCACGCCAGAAGCCGCGCGGTATCTCTCGGAAAAGAGCACCTCGACCAACCGCACTTCGCTTGCGCAGGTCCGCGGCATCATTTCGGGTGATCTCGGCTTCTCGTCGCCGGGTGCGGTCCAGCCGATCGGCTTCGCGATCGGTGGCGAATATCGCAAATACACCGCGCAGCAGTCTTCGGATCTCCTCGCCAAGACGCCGGGTGAACTCGGTGGCGCCGGCGGCGCGGCTCCCGACATCGATGGCGCTTACGATGTCTATGAAGCCTATGCCGAAATCGTGGCCCCGCTGATCGAAGACAAGCCTTTCTTCGAGAGCCTGACCCTCGAAGCGGGGATCCGTTACTCGGATTACAGCATCCGCGGCGCTGGTGGCTACAATGCCACCACGTGGAAGGCTGGCGGCAGCTGGGAACCGGGTGCGGGTCTGAAACTTCGCGGTAATTACAGCCGCGCGGTTCGCGCTCCGAACATCGGCGAACTGTTCACGCCGCAGACGGTTGGTCTGACCAACCTCGGTATCGACCCCTGCGCCGGTGGCGCTCCGGTGGCCGACGCCAATCTGCGCGCGGTCTGTATCGCGCAGGGTGCTCCTGCCGGTACGATCGGTTCGATCACCAACCCGACGGCGGCGCAGGCCAACATCACGGTGGGCGGTAACCTGAACCTGAAGCCTGAAAAGGCAGATACCTGGACGCTGGGCCTTGTCTGGCAGCCGGACTTCCTGCCGCGCTTCAACATGTCGGTCGACTATTACAACATCAAGGTCAACGACGTGCTTGGCACGCCCCTGCCGGGCGATATCATCAACGCTTGCTTCGATGGTTTGTCGGCTTCGAGCGCAACCGATCCGGCTTGTACCTCGATCCGTCGTAACCCGATCACCGGCGGCCTTGACGGTGACCCGTCGACGACCCCCGGCCTGTTCGGTCTGACCAACAACCTCGGCCGTCTGTTCACCGACGGTGTCGACCTGTTGATGAACTACAACACCGATGTCGGCTTCGCGAACCTCAGCTGGTCGTTCGTCGGCAACTGGACGCACAGCTCCAAGTATAACGCCAACGTAGCCGATCCGACTTCGCTCAACCGCGAATGCGTCGGTTACTACAGCGTGAACTGCTCGTTCACGGGTTCGATTCAGCCGGAATTCCAGTTCTCGCAGCGCTTTACGCTGGGCTTCGACAAGGTCGACGTCTCGCTGCTGTGGCGCTGGATGGACTCGGTCGACTTCGAGCCGGCGCAGCTCGCGGCGGACATCGCTGCAGCGCAGGCGGCTCCGGACGACTGTCCGAACCCGACGACGAGCGACGATGGTGGCTGCGTGGTCGATCCGAAGTTCCGTCACATCAAGGCGGCACATTATTTCGATCTCGCCACCCGCTTCAACGTGAGCGACAATCTGGTCATCACCATGACGGTCCAGAATCTGCTCGACAAGAAGCCGCCGATCGTTGGCAACACCATCGGTTCGACGACCTACAACAGCGGCAACACCTTCCCGTCGACTTACGACGCGCTGGGTCGCCGCTATGCGATCTCGGCCAAGCTGAAGTTCTAAAGAACTCTCTGCTTGGAAGGAAATTGGGGCGGGCAGCAATGCTCGCCCCTTTTTCTTTGGCAGTCAGAACCATGAGGAGCGGCAGCTTCCGCCGACCTTGTTTAGGGCGGCCGCCAAGACCGTGCCTCGGGCTTGGCACCCAACCTTCTCCGCAAGCTGTGCCTATGACGGCATGGCTAGCCCGACCACTGGTGCCCGATCGCAATAGCGCATCAGGGCATAGGTAGCGCCCCTGGGAGAACTAGCGGGATACCGGCCTGATCGGCGACAGCTTCTGCCCATCCGAGGACCTGATTGATTTCGTCTCCGTACGCCGCGTCGGCGGCAGCGAGATCACGCTGACGCTCGCCGGCTGCAAACGGCGCCCCCGACTTGCTATTGCGTGCCAGCGCTGGATGATCGGCCAGAGCCTCTCGGTCGGCGGTAAGGCCATAATGGTCCATTGCCCCTGCAACCGCCCGAACGGGGTCGCGGGTGAGTGCCTCGCTGTCGAGTGCAGCGATCCGGCCGGGCGCCCAAGCTATGAGGGTCGCGAAAGCACGCTGCTGGGCAAGCCACCCGATGGCGGCGATTTGCAGGTCGGACTGGCGGAAATAGTCGCGCGCATCGAAACCGAATTGCAGGAAGTCGTCTGCCAGATAGCCTTCAAACAATTCCCTGCACCACAGCCGGCACCATAGACCCTTCCGCGCGACCGACAGAAGAAAGGCGCGCAGCGGCGCATATAGCAGAATGGCGTGCGCCCCCGGACGCAGGGTTAGCGCACCGCGCGCGAGCGGATTGAAAATGTTGGAAGGCTTGATGATTACGGCTTCACCAGCGGTCAAGGGCCGTGCGAGCATCGCGAGCGCATCATCCATAACCCGCGCGTGATCGCGCGGCGCCGCGCCGCGCCGCCGCCATCCGACCATGTCATTGAGCAGCACGGGTTCGGACAATCCGGATGCAATGCCCGGCTGATCAATCGCCTGGACCAGCATGGTGGAGGCACAATAGGCCGAATGGAATAGGAAATGAACTGGCGCCGGCTCTACGTTCTGACGAGACGCGGTGCGGGACAGGACGAGCGGTGCTGCTTCCTCGCCCAAATGCATGTCTGTAAGAAAGGGGATCTCCCGGCGGATGTCGCGCGGCACGCGGCGGAAATGAAACGCGTCGTGATTGGAATCGTACCGATGCGCGAGCCATTCGGGATCACGTAAGGCGGCGGCAGAAGCGGGATGCAACATCGTTCGACCTTGCCGATTGCTGCAGTCGATGGCAAGCATCGGACATGGCCAGTATACAACCGCCCGCGCCCGCCGTGGAAGCCAATCGTCTTGGTATTGCGGCTTTGCAGGCCAACGATCCGGCGGCGGCGGCGGCGCACTTCGGCCGGGCGATTGCGTCCGATCCTCGGTCCGGTGCGCTCCAGAGAAATCTCGCGTCGGCATGGCGGGCGCTGGGAGAGGAAGAGCGTGAACTTGACGCACTTGCAGCGGCTCTAGCGATTGACCGCCGCGATCTGGTCGCCTGGATCCGCAAGGCCGAACGGCATGAATCACGAGCGGAGCGCGGTGCGGCGCTGGAGGCGTGGAGCGCGGCGCTCGCGCTTGCGGCGCAACTCGATCCTGTGCCCGATCCGCTCGTGCCGCTCCTGGCGCACGGACAAGCCTTCGTCGCGCAGGCGACCGATACTATGTTTGCCGCGGCCTCCGGCGCGATCGCTTCAATGGGCGATATACTCGATGAAACCGACACGCGGCGTGGAAAAGCATTCGTCGAAAGCACGCTTGGCCGGCGCAGGATCTATCGAAATGAATGTGCGGGCATCTATTACCCATTTTTGCCCGCCGACGAATTTTTTGACCGGCGGCATTTCCCTTGGTTCACTGAAATTGAGGCACATACCGACGCCATTCGGAGCGAACTACTCGCGCTGCTCGACGACCCGGGAGATGCGTTGCGTCCTTACGTGCGAATGGATGCCGGAACCCCCGATTCGATCTGGACCCCCCTCGACAATCGACTTGATTGGGGCGCCTGCTTCTTGTGGGAATATGGCGCCGCGAACCAAGTAGTGCTCGACCGCTGTCCGGCAACCGCTGCCGCGCTAGCAGCCGTTCCCGGCGCTCGTATCCCGGGCCGAGCGCCGAGCGCCTTTTTCTCGATGCTCAAGCCGCGCACGCGCATCCCGCCCCACACAGGCGTCACCAACACACGTGCAATTGTCCATCTGCCGCTGATCGTGCCGCCCGGATGCGGCTTTCGGGTGGGGGGTGAGACGCGCAGTTGGGAGGAAGGCCGCGCTTTCGCCTTTGACGACACCATCGAGCACGAGGCCTGGAACGATAGTGACCAACTGCGCGCTGTGCTGATCTTCGACGTATGGAACCCGCATCTCAGTCTGGCCGAGCGCGACTTGCTGGTGCGATATTTCGCATCGGCCGATTCGTCAGGCTACGCCGTACCGAGATAAGCTGTAGCGGTGGAGAAGCATATTTCGCTTGGGAACGAGAGACGTGCATCATATGGTCTGGGGATAAATGCCCAAATTTGAAGGGCTGAGGAGATTTTTGAATGTTTAGGATCATGACTTGGGCAGTGGCGGCAAGCCTGCTCGCGGCGCCAGCTGCGGCCGAGGAATTGGCCGACCGGGCGCCGCCCCCGAAGAAGCCGTCGTTGATGACTCCGACAGAAATCGAAGCCTATAACAAGGGCTTGGCACAAACCCATCCTTATTACATCAAGTGCCGCAAGACGTTGGAGATCGGCTCGCTGGTCAAGAAGACCCGCGTTTGCCACACCAATGCCGAATGGAAGGACGTGATTGCGCGCGGCAACCAGGATGCGCGCGATACGGCCGAAGCCATGACGAGCAAGGGGAGCACCTCCAACTGACGCTGGTGCCCATACGAGCCGTTATTGTGGGAGAAATGGCGATGCGAGGATGGATTACTTTGGTTGCCGCATTGAGTGCGGCAAGTGCGGTCAGCGCCAGCGAACCGACCAATCTAGCGCGAGCGCCTTCCGACATGAGCGGTGCCGAGATTGACGCATATAACGAGGGCCGCTCAGCAAATGATCCGGAGTATATCCGATGTAGACGCATCGCTGAACCCGGATCGCTGGTGAAAAAGAGCCGCATCTGCAATACAAATGCGCAGTGGCGGGTGATTACCGATCGGGGCAATCAGGATGCACGCGATTCGATGGAAATGCTCGCCCGAGGTTGGAGCAATTCGGTCGAGCCGAAGGACAGCCTGATGACCGAGATCAAGCCAAAATAGCGCGCTGCGCCGGACAGGGGTTGGTACAATGCCGAATTTCACGACCACCGTTGCGATAATCATGGCAGTCGCATCCGCGCCGGCGGCGGCGGATGCGTACACCGACCGCAAACCTCCCGATCGCCCGGCTTCGACGATGACCAACGCCGAAATCAAGGCGTTCAACCAGGGTATGGCATCGACCCATCCCTATTACATTAAGTGCCGCAAGATTGAGGAAATCGGATCTTGGGTGAAAAAGGCGCGGGTTTGCCACACCAATGAGGAATGGAAGCAATTGTGGGCGCAGGGTAATCAGGACGCGCGCGACACCGCCGAAGCGATGACGCGCGCGCCCGTCAACCACAGCAATTGACCGCTTCGCAGGTCGCCGGGTCGACCCGACTTATGCCGGCGTCAGGACAAGGCCGCCGTCGCCTTCGTCCACTTTGATCGTCGATCCGTCCTTGACTTCACCTTTCAGGATCAGGTCGGCGAGCGGGTCTTGCAGATATTTTTGCACCGCGCGCTTCAGCGGCCGCGCGCCGTAGACGGGATCGTAGCCTACCCGGCCGAGCCACGCGCGCGCGGCGTCGGTGAGGTCGAGCGTCACCTTGCGATCGTCGAGCAGCTTCTGGACGCGCGCGACCTGAATGTCGACAATGCCGCCCATATGCTGCTGCGCGAGACGGTGGAACAGCACGATCTCGTCGAGCCGGTTCAGGAACTCGGGCCGGAAATGCGCGCGCACCACCTCCATCACCGCGGGTTCGGCCTGTTCGACCGGCGCGTCGTCGGGCAGCGCCGCGATCGCCTGGCTGCCAAGGTTCGAGGTCAGGATGATCAGCGTGTTGGTGAAGTCGACCGTGCGCCCCTGCCCATCGGTCAGCCGCCCGTCGTCGAGCACCTGCAAAAGGATGTTGAACACGTCGCCATGCGCCTTTTCGACCTCGTCGAATAGGACGACCTGATAGGGACGGCGGCGGACGGCTTCGGTCAGAACCCCGCCTTCCTCATAGCCGACATAGCCCGGAGGCGCGCCGATCAGCCGCGACACGGCGTGCTTTTCCATGAATTCGGACATGTCGATGCGGACCATCGCATTGTCGTCGTCGAACAGGAACCGCGCGAGCGCCTTGGTGAGCTCGGTCTTGCCGACGCCCGTTGGGCCGAGGAAGAGGAACGAGCCCAAGGGCCGGTTCGGATCCTGTAGCCCCGCGCGGGCACGGCGGACGGCGGTCGAGACGGCGCGCACGGCTTCGTCCTGACCGATGACGCGCTTGCCGAGCGTCTCCTCCATGCCGAGCAGCTTTTCGCGCTCGCCCTCCATCATCCGGTCGACCGGGATGCCGGTCCAGCGGCTGACCACCGCGGCGATGTCGTCGGCGGTGACTTCCTCGCGCAGCATCGCATTGCCCGCGGCGGCCTCTGCCTCCTCGAGCCGCTTTTCGAGCGCGGGGATCGTGCCGTAGCTGAGCTCGCCCGCACGGCCGAGGTCGCCCGCACGCTGCGCCTGTTCGAGCGCCGAGCGTGCAGCGTCGAGTTCTTCCTTGATCTTCGCCTCGGCGTGGATCTTGTCCTTTTCGGCCTGCCATTTCTGCGTCAGTTCGGCCGACTGCTGTTCAAGATTGGCAAGCTCGGCCTGCAGCGCGGTGAGCCGGTCTTTCGATGCCGCATCGGTCTCCTTGGTCAGCGCCGCTTCCTCGATCTTCATCTGGATGATGCGGCGGTCGAGATTTTCGATCTCCTCGGGCTTCGATTCGACCTCCATGCGGATGCGGCTCGCGGCTTCGTCCATCAGGTCGATCGCCTTGTCGGGCAGGAAGCGGTCAGAGATATAGCGGTTCGACAGCGTCGCCGCAGCGACGATCGCGCCGTCGGTGATGCGCACGCCGTGGTGCAGTTCGTATTTTTCCTTGAGCCCGCGCAGGATCGAGATCGAATCCTCGACCGTCGGTTCGCCGACGAACACCGGCTGGAAGCGCCGCTGAAGCGCGGGGTCTTTCTCGACATATTTGCGATATTCGTCGAGCGTCGTCGCGCCGATGCAGTGAAGTTCGCCGCGCGCGAGCGCCGGCTTCAAGAGGTTCGACGCGTCCATCGCGCCGTCGCCCTTGCCCGCGCCGACGAGCGTGTGCATCTCGTCGATGAACAGGATGATCTCGCCCTCGGCGGACTTCACCTCGTCGAGCACGCCCTTGAGTCGTTCTTCAAACTCGCCGCGATATTTGGCGCCCGCGATCAGTGCGCCCATGTCGAGCGCAAGGAGGCGGCGGTCCTTCAGGCTGTCGGGTACGTCGCCATTGGCGATGCGCAGCGCCAACCCTTCCGCGATGGCGGTCTTGCCGACGCCCGGTTCGCCGATCAGCACGGGGTTGTTCTTGGTGCGGCGCGCGAGGATCTGCACGGTGCGGCGAATTTCCTCGTCGCGGCCGATCACGGGGTCGAGCTTGCCCGACCGCGCGACTTCGGTGAGGTCGCGCGCATATTTCTTGAGCGCTTCGAAACTGTCTTCGGCGCCCGCGCTGTCGGCGGTGCGGCCGCGGCGCAGTTCGTTGATGACAGTGTTGAGCGCGTCGGCCTTCACGCCCGCGTCGGCGAATGCCTTGCCGACCGGAGTCGAGGAGGCGAGGACCATCGCGAGCAGCAGCCGTTCGACGGTGACATAGCCGTCGCCCGCCTTGGTCGCGACCTGTTCGGCCTGATCGAGCAGGCGCACCGCGTCATTGTCGAGCCCCGGCGTCGCCTGCGCGCCCGATCCCGACACGGCGGGAACCTTGGCGAGCAGCGCGTCGATGCCGGCGACCGCGCGCGGCATGTCGCCGCCCGCCCGCTGGATCAGGCCCGCGGCCATGCCTTCATTGTCTTCGAGCAGCGCCTTGGCGATATGCTCGGGACTGATCCGCTGATGGTTCATGCGGATCGCGATCGTCTGCGCCGCCTGCAGAAAGCCCTTGGCGCGATCGGTAAATTTTTCGAGGTTCATGTGGATAAGCCCCTTTCTCGACACCAGAGATAGTGTTGCCCATTTGCAACACAAGAGCATGGCTATTCGCGCCGCAAATTTTCCGCCATGAGGTCGCCCAGTCGCCATAATATATGGAGCGGGAAAGCCGATGCGTAAATTTTTCCTTGGCCTCGTCCTCCTGCTCGTTGCGGTGGCGGTTGGCCTTGCGGCGTGGGATCCCCTGACTGCCGAAGCTTCGCCCGCGCCGGCGTTCCGGCCAACCAATGTGCAGATCGCACGCGACAGGTTCGGGGTGCCGCATATCTTCGGCAAGACCGATGCCGACGTCGCCTATGGCGTCGCCTACGCCCATTCGGAGGATGATTTCGCGACGCTGCAAGAGGTGATCGCGATGACGCGCGGGCGCACCGGCGCGCTGCTTGGTGCCGATGGCGCCAAGATCGATTATGTCGCGCAGCTCCTCGATATCCGCAAGACCGCGGCACGCGACTGGCCGCGCCTGCCCGCCGACGTGCGTGCGCTGTTCACTGCCTATGCCGCAGGTCTCAACCATTATGCCGACAAGCACCCCGACGAGGTGCGCCTGTCGGGGCTGTTCCCGGTGACCGGCGAGGATGTCGTTGCCGGTTTCGTGCTGCGTTCGCCCTTCTTCTTCGGGGTCGATTCGGTGCTGGGGCGCCTGACCGAAGGCAAGCCGTTGTTCCGCGAAGGCGGTCCAGCGCTCGATGCCGTCGGCAAGCTGGTCCCGCGCGAGCTGACCCCGGTCGGCCGCGACCCCGACCATAATGGCTCGAACGGCATGGCGGTGGCGCCGGGCCGGGCCCCCGATGGCGCGACGCGGCTCGTTTCCAATTCGCATCAGCCATGGACCGGCGGGGTCGCCTGGTACGAACTGGTCGTTCATTCGGGCGAAGGGTGGGATTTTGCGGGCGCCAACTTTCCCGGTTCGCCTTACCCTTTCCTTGGCCACAATAAATATCTGGGCTGGACCAACACGGTGAACCGGCCAGACCTGATCGACGTGTACAAGCTGGTGCTCGACGACAGCGGCGAAAAATATCGCTTCGATGGCAAATGGCTGCCGCTGGAAAAGCGGCGCGTGTGGCTGCGCGTCAAATATGGTCCCTTCGTGCTGCCGGTGCCGCAGACCGTGTGGCGATCGGTCCAGGGCCCGGTGATCAAGAATGCCAAGGGTGCCTTTGCCATTCGCTATGCCGGCATGGACCAGTCGGCGATGGTCACCCAATATTATCGGCTGAACAAGGCGAAGAATTTCGCCGAATGGCGCGCGGCCATGGCGGGGCAGGGGGTTCCGGCGACCAACTTCATCTATGCCGATGCCCAAGGCAATATCGGCCTGTTCTACAACGCGATGTTCCCCGACCGCCCGGCGGGTTTCAACTGGCGCGGCGTACTGCCCGGCGACACATCTGCCGACGTCTGGACGAAGTCGCTGCCGTTCGAGCGGGTGCCGGCGCTGGTCAATCCGCGCTCGGGTTTCGTGATGAACGCCAACAATACGCCGTGGGTCGCGGCGGGGCCGGGCAGCGAACTCGATCCGGCGGCCTTTTCGCCGCTGATGGGGATCGAGGACGACATGACCAATCGCGCGGTGCGCCTGATCGACCTGTTCGGGGCGCCAGGACCGATCGATGCCGCGCGGCTGAAGACGATCAAATATGACACCGCCTATGCGAAGAGCGGCTATGCCAAGGTCTGGATCGACCGGCTGCTCGCGCTCGATGCCAAGGGCGATGCGCAGATCGCGGCGGCGCAAGATTTGCTGCGCGCGTGGGACTGGAACCTGGACGGCAAAGGGCAGGGCGATGCGCTGGCGCTGCTTGTGCTGCGCCCGGCGAATGGCAGTCACTATCAGCGCAAGGCCGACCCCGATCCGATGACGGTGCTGCGCGACAGCGCTGTGCATCTTCAGAAATATTTCGGGACGCTCGACCCCGCGCTGGGGACCGTGCTGCGGCTGCGCCATGGCGAAGGTGCCCACCGGGTCGACCTGCCGCTCGATGGCGGCAACGATACGGTGCGGGCTTCGACCCTGTGGGACGTTGAACCCGACGGCCGGCTGAAGGTGCGGCACGGCGACAGCTTCATCATGTTCGTGACGTGGGACAAGGCGGGACGCGTCCATTCGGAATCGGTGCAGCCCTTCGGTGCCGCGACGACGCGACCGGAAAGTCCGCATTACAACGACCAGGCCCCTCTGTTCGTCGCGCATCGGTTGAAGCCGGTGCTTTTCGATCCGGCGGCGCTTCGCGCGAGCGGAGCGCGATTCTATCGGCCTTGAAAGCGCAGCAGAGCTGTCCTAAACCGTTGATACAGTGCCGTCCGGCATGCTCGTCACCGGCGCGTTTCGTGCCCCCGGTTTCAAGAGGATATCCATGACCCGCTTCCATCGCTTTGCCGTCGCCCTGGCCGTATCGACGTCGCTCGTCGCGGCCGGCCCCGCCCTTGCCAAAGCCAAGGAGGCGCAGCCCGCGCCGATTTCCGAACTGGTGAAGGCGGTCGATATTCCGTACCAGAGCTTCACGCTCGACAACGGACTGCGCGTGATCGTGCACGAAGATCACAAGGCGCCGGTCGTCGCGGTGTCGGTCTGGTATCGCGTCGGATCGAAGCACGAACCCGCGGGCAAGACGGGTTTTGCGCATCTGTTCGAACATCTGATGTTCAACGGTTCGGAAAATTCGCCGGGCGACTTCTTTGAACCGCTGCAACAGGTCGGCGCGACCGATTTCAACGGCACGACCAATACCGACCGCACCAACTATTTCGAAACGGTGCCGACCGGCGCGCTCGACCGCGCGCTGTTTCTCGAAAGCGACCGCATGGGCCATCTGCTCGGCGCAGTGACGCAGGAAAAGCTCGATAACCAGCGCGGCGTCGTCCAGAACGAAAAACGCCAGGGCGACAATAATCCCTACGGTCTGCTGCGGTACGAAATCTTCGAAAATCTGTTCCCCAAGGGGCATCCCTATCATCACAGCACCATCGGTTCCATGACCGACCTCAACACGGCGAGCCTTGCCGATGTGAAGAAGTGGTTCAGCGACAATTACGGCCCCAACAATGCCGTGCTCGTGCTGGCGGGCGACATCGACCTTGCCACCGCAAAGACCAAGGTCGCCGAATGGTTCGGCGACATTCCGCGCGGCCCCGAAGTGAAGGCGCCGCAAACCTCTGTTCCGACACTTCCCGCACCGCTCGCCAAGGAGGTCAAGGATCTCATTCCGACCACCCGCATCTACCGCATGTGGGCGATTCCCGGCCTCAACGATCCCGAATCGGTGCCGCTGCAAATGGCGACTGCGGTGCTTGGCGGCCTGTCGTCGTCGCGGCTCGACAATGCGCTCGTCCGCAAGGACCCGGTCGCGGTCAGCGTCGCGGCGTTCGCGCAAACGCTGGAGGATGCAGGCTTTCTGATCGTGCAGGCCGACGTGAAGCCGGGCGTCGACCCCAAGGTCGTCGGCGAAAAGCTTGACGCGCAGATCGCCGATTTCCTGGCGACCGGCCCGACCGCGGACGAATTGCAGCGTGCCGCGGCCAGCTATCTCGGCGGTACGATTTCGGGGCTGGAATCGGTCGGCGGCTTTGGCGGCAAGGCGGTGACGCTCGCGGAGGGCGCGCTCTATTCGAACGATCCCGCCTATTACAAGACCGAGCTCGACCGGCTGGCGAAGGTGACCCCCGAGCAGGCGAAGGCGGTGGCCGACAAATGGATGTCGCGTCCGGCTTTCTCGCTGACCTACTCGCCCGGCGAGCGTACCGAAGGCGGTGAAAATCGTGGCGGGGCCTTCACCGAAGGCAAGCCGGTGGCGGCGGTATCGCCCGACCGTTACTGGAATGCGGCGCTCGGCGACGTCGGGCCTGACACGGGTGTCGGCACGGCGACCTCGATCGCCGATCGTTCGCAGCTTCCAGCGGTGATGGACCTCAAAGCGCTCGAATTTCCGGCGATCGAACGCGCCAAGCTAAAGAACGGAATGGAAGTCGTCTTCGCGCGCCGGACCGCGGTACCGACGGTGCAGGTCGCGGTGAGCTTCGATGCCGGCTATGCCGCCGATCCGCACAATGCGCTCGGCACCCAGTCGTTGATGCTCAGCCTGATGGACGAAGGCACGACGAGCAAGGATTCGATCGCCTTCGCCGAAGCGAAGGAACGCCTCGGCGCCCAGATCGACGGTTCGGCGAACGCCGACGAAACGGTGTTCAGCCTGTTCGCGCTCAAGCCGAACCTCAGCGCGTCGCTGGGCCTGCTCGCCGATTATATCCGTAACCCGGCCTTTGACGGCAAGGAACTGGAGCGGGTGCGCGCGCAGCAGCTCAACCGCCTGAACGCTGAACTCAACAATCCCAATGCGATCGCCAGCCGCGTGCTGATGCCGGTGCTTTACGGCGCCGATCATCCCTATGGCATCCCGCCGTCGGGCCTCGGCAACGAAGCGGCGGTCAAAGCCGCGACGCGCGACCAGCTCGCGGCATTCCACCAGACGTGGATTCGCCCCGACAATGCCCGCATCTTCGTCGTCGGCGACACGACACTGAAAGACGTCACGAAGCAGCTCGACGCCGCTTTCGGCGACTGGAAGGCGCCGAAGACCGCGAAACCCGAAAAGCATTTCGAGATTGCGATTCCGAAGCCGCAGCCGCGCATCCTGCTCGTTGATCGGCCCAAGTCGCCGCAGTCGATCATCATCGCGGGCAAGGTACTCGACGTGAAGGGCGGCGACGATCTGGAAGTACTGCGCCAGGCGAACGATATTTTCGGCGGCAGCTTCCTTTCGCGCTTCAACATGAACCTGCGCGAGACCAAGGGCTGGTCCTATGGCGTGCGCTCGCGCGTTTCGGGCGAAGCCGACCGCGTGACCTGGGTGGCGGTGGCGCCGGTGCAGGCCGACCGCACCGGCGATTCGATCCGCGAATTCCAGAAGGAATTGACCGCGTTCATCGGCGACAAGGGCGTAAACGCCGAAGAGCTGGAACGCACGACGAACGGCAGCGTACGCGAACTGCCGGGCAGCTTCGAGACATCGGGCGACGTGCTCGGCGGCTTGCGTGCGATCGTCAAATATCACCGGCCCGACAATTATTATGAAACGCTGCCGGCGAAATATGAGGCGATGACGGCCGAGGAACTCGATGCTGCGGCGCGCAAGGAGCTGAGTACCGGCGACCTCGTCTATGTCGTCGTCGGGGATGCCGCTGTGGTGAAACCGCAGCTTGACGGATTGGGTCTGCCCGTGGAAACAGCGAAGCCCGCTAACTAACATTAGTTTCAGTAGGAGAGTTTCGATGTCTCAGGTCGATGGCAAATATGACTGCGTTACCAAGTCGCCGATGGGCGACCAGAAGTCGGTTTTCACCGTGAACAGCAACGGCGACAGCTTCACCGGCCAGAATGCCGGCGCGATGGGCTCGCTCGATGTCGAGAATGGCAAGGTCGACGGCAACAAGCTGACGTGGACGATGAACATGAAAGTTCCGATGCCGATGACGCTCGAATGCGAAGCGACGATCGACGGCGACGCGCTGACTGGCACGATCAAGGCCGGCCCGTTCGGTTCGATGGCGATGACGGGCACCCGTCAGGCCTGATCGTCCGGATATCGGAAATGAGAGGGGTCGCTCCGTTGGAGCGGCCCTTTTTTTGTGGACAGATGGGGCGGCATGGACTGCCGACCGCGCCGATGTTGCTGCATTGCATAGCTTTTCGGCGGCGCGGGGCTATCCAAATCCGTGCCGGAGGCGCATAGGCCTTTCGCAATGCACAAAATGACCGAATCCGCCCAGCGGTCCCGCATGCCCGGCGACCGCGAAATGGTGTTCATGATGGCGATGGTCATGGCACTCAATGCGCTCGCCATCGATTCGATGCTCCCCGCGCTCCCCGCGATCGGCGAGGGGCTGGGGGTCGCCGTCGCGAACGACCGGCAATATGTGATTTCGACCTATTTGCTCGGCATCGGCATCGGTTCGCTGTTCTACGGGCCGCTGTCCGATCGCTTCGGCCGCAAGGGCGTGCTGGTGCCCGCCCTGTTCGCCTATGTCGCCTTTTCGATCGGCTGCGGGCTGGCGAACAGTTTCCCGCTGCTGCTCGCGCTGCGCTTCGGGCACGGCATGATCAGTGCAGCGCTCGGCGTGATCGTCGTCGCGGTCATTCGCGACCTCTTTTCGGGCGACGCGATGGCGAAGCGGCTGTCGATGATCTTTCTGGTGTTCATGATCGTTCCCGCGATCGCGCCGACGATGGGCGCGGGGATCACGGCGGTCGCGAACTGGCGCGCTATCTTCATCGTGCTGGCGGTGATGGGCGTCGTGATGCTGCTGTGGCTGCGCCGCCTGCCCGAAACGCTCGATCCGGCCGACATCCGGCCGCTCAATGCGCGCACGATGATCGCGGGCTGGGCGACGGTGACGCGGCACCGCCGGGCGGCGGGCTATATGATCGCGTCCGCGATGATGCAGGGCGCGCTCTATGGCTATCTCAACAGCAGCGAGCAGATCATCGCCGAAGTGTTCGGCGCGCGAAGCTGGTTTCCGCTCGTCTTTGCCTGTGTTGCCGCGGGTATCGCGATCGCCAATTTTTCGAATGCCGCGATCGTCGAGCGCTTCGGTGCGCGGCGCGTGTCGCAGAGCGCGGTCTTTGCCTTCATGGCGACCGCGACGGTACAGATCGTCGTCGCGCTGAGCGGCACCGAGACGTTGTGGATGTTCACCGCGCTGATGATGGTCAACGTCGGGCTGATCGGCTTCATCGGCAGCAATTTCGGGTCGATCGCGATGGAGGATTTCGGCCATATGGCCGGGGTCGCCTCCTCCTATCAGAGCTTCTGCAAGACGCTGTTGGCCGCGGTGATGGGCGCGCTGATCGGGCAGCTTTACAACGGTACGACGCTGCCGCTTGCCTATGCCTTTCTGGTGTCGGGCATTGCCGGGCTGGCGCTGGTCTTCTGGGCCGAGCGCGGCAAGCTGTTCACGCGTCCGGGGACCGCGCCGAAAAGTCCCTATTAAGTTGAGCAAAAGAAAGGGGGCCGAAGCCCCCTTTCCCATTCGCGCGACGATGCCGCATCAGTCGAACGACGGCGCCGGGGGCACTGGCGGCGGCGGCGCATCGGCGTCGTCCTCATGCACCTCGACGATCCCGCGGCCGACGTGGCTGCGACGATAGCCATAGAGAAAATAGAGTACCAAGCCGACGCCACCCCAGACCGGGAGCACCATTTTCGCGTCGAACGGCAGGTTCATGTAGAGACCGAGCGTGCCGAAAATGGCGAGCGGCGATACGACCCACACGAGAGGCGTGCGGAACGGCCGATGCCGGTTGGGTTCCTTTATGCGCAGAATCAGGACCGCGATGGCGACCATGAAAAAGGCGAACAACGTGCCGGAGTTCGAAATATCGGCGAGCTTGCCGACGGGCAGGAAGGCGGCGAAGAAGGCGACCGCGACCCCCGTGATCATCGTGACGACGTGCGGGGTTTTCCACTTGGGGTGAATAGTGGCGAGCTTTTCAGGCAGAAGGCCGTCGCGTGCCATCACGAAGAAGATCCGCGTCTGCCCGAACAGCATGATCAGAATGACCGATGGCAGCGCAAGGAAAGCGGCAAGACCGATGGCATTGCCCAGCGCCGGGTGGCCGATCTCACGCAGAACATGAGCCAGAGCTTCGCGCGAGCAGACAAGCGGTTCGGAGCCGGCAGCGGCGAGCGATGCGCAGCGCGCGGCAAGTTCGCTCGACCCAGGAGCGAGAATTTCGCCTCCGAGGCCTGAAACCGGCTGAGCGCCGACGGTGCCGATCGCGCCCGCTGCCACCGCGAGATAGAACACCGTACAGATAGCAAGCGAAGCGATCAGGCCGATCGGTACATTGCGCTGCGGGTTCTTTGTTTCTTCGGCTGCGGTCGAAACGGCGTCGAAGCCCACATAGGCAAAGAAGATCGAAGCGGCTGCGCCGACGGCGCCAAGCCCGGAAGCCTGACCGAACCAGCCATTGGGCAGGAAGGGTTCGAAGTTCTTCCCCTGCATCATCGGCAGAGTGAGAATGATGAACATCGTGAGGGCCGTTACCTTGATGATGACAAGGACGGCGTTAACGCGCGCGCTTTCGGTCGTGCCGATCATCAGCAGCCAAGTCACGAGCAGTGCGATAACCAGCGCCGGGAGGTTGACGATCCCGCCGGCATAAGGGCCGACGGTCAGCGACATGGGCAATTCTATGCCGGCATTGGATAAGAGCCCCACGAAATAGCCCGACCAACCGACCGACACGGCTGATGCGGCTACCGCATATTCGAGGATCAGCGCCCAGCCGACAGTCCAGGCAAGCAATTCGCCCATGACAGCATAAGTGTAGGTGTAGGCACTACCCGAAACCGGCACCATTGATGCGAGTTCGGAATAGCAGAGCGCCGCCACAACGCAGACCAGCCCCGCGATCACGAAGCTCCACATCATGCCGGGGCCGGCCTTCTGCGCCGCCTCTGCGGTCAAGACGAATATCCCCGTCCCGATGATGGCGCCGATGCCGAGCATCGTGAGCTGAAAGGCACCGAGCGTTCGGTGCAGCGACTTTTTCTCGGCCGTGGCCAAGATGGCGTCGAGCGGTTTGACGCGACCAAATATCATGCAAATATCCCCTTTGAGGCCCCGAACGGGCCCGTCTCCTGGCGGGGCAGACTAACCGCTCCTCGCGGCAGCGCAACTTAATTTCAGAGGTGTGACAGTCCGCTTTACCGCACCGTGAATCGGACGCGGTCGATCATCCGTCCACCGGGGTCGACGAGGGTCAGGATATGGCTTCCGGGGCGCGGCAAAAGCTGTTGGCCCGCGTCGGCGTCGCCGAGCACCGCCTTGTCGAGCAGCAGGCGGTAACCGGCGACGTCGCCGCTGACGATCACCGCCAAGCGCTGCCGGTCGATCGGAATATCGGGATCGAGCGCATAGACGCTGCCGCTGACCGGGCTGGTGATGCGCGGGCGGCGCGCGGCGGCCGGGGCGGCCGCCATTTCGCTTTGCGCGGTGCCGCGCAGGAAATATTCGCGTCGCGGCGGTTCGCGCGTGCCGGGAAGGCTGATCCGCCGCGTTTCGACATTGTCCGGCATCGCCGGCGGTTTGCCTGGCCGGCCCGCGTGGAGCGCGAGCATCACGTCGCGCCAGACCGGCGCCGCGCCCGATGTGCCCGACACTGCGCGCATCGAATCGCCCTCGAGATTGCCGACCCAGACGGCCACTGTGTAGCGATCCGAAAAACCGATACACCAATTGTCGCGCATCCCCTTCGACGTGCCGGTCTTCGCCGCGGCCCAGAAGGGAAGGCGCAGCGCGCTGTCGGCGCCGAAGGCATCGGTGCGCGCCGACGCGTCCGCCAATATGTCGCCGACGATGAAGGCGGCCCCCGGATTGACGATCTGGCGTTCCTCGCCGCGCGGTTCTCCCATGATGAAGTGGACGGGCGACCAGCGGCCGAGATTGGCAAGGGTGCGAAAGGCGTTCGCCTGTTCGACAAGGCTGACTTCTGCCGAGCCGAGGGCAAGGCTGAAGCCATAATATTCGCCGTCCTCGACCAGCCCGTGATAGCCGAGCGCCCAGAGCCGGTCGCGAAATTCCTGCACATCGTCGATGACGAGCGTGCGCACGGCCGGGACGTTGAGCGACGAAGCGAGCGCGCTGCGCACGCTGACCGGCCCCTTGAAGCTGTGATCGTAATTTTTGGGAACATAGAGGCCCGAGGCGGTGTCGAGCTGAACCGGGCTGTCGTCGAGGATCGAGGCGGCGGTCAGCCAGCCATGCTCGATCACCTGCGCGTAAAGATGCGGCTTCAGGGTCGAGCCCGCCTGCCGCCGCGCATTGGCGCCGTCGACCTGCGCCGCGGTCGATTTGAGGCCCACACCGCCGACATAGGCGAGCACCTCGCCGGTCGCATTGTCGAGGACGACGACCGCGCCGTCGCGGACGCGATCGGGGCCGAGCCCGGCGAGTTGGCGCCGCATCGCGACGATCGCGGCGGCTTGAACGTCGCGGTCGATGGTCGAGGTGACGCGCTTGCCCGGTTTGTCGAGCAGGCGCACCGCGAGGTGCGGCGCGAGCGCCGGGTCGTAGCGCGCGGCGCGCTCGCCCGAGGTCAGCACGCCTGCCGCGGCGCGGATCGCGCCGCAATCGGCGGCATGCGCGATGCGGCAGGCGCGTGCACCGAGCGCGTCGGGGCTTGCCGCCGGATTGGGCAGCAGACCCGCGAGCAACGCGGCGTCGGTGCCGCTCATGTCGGCCGGACGCTTGCCGAACAGATTTTCGGCGCCCGCGCCGATTCCCTGAATTTCGCCGCGCAGCGGGACGAGGTTCAGATAAGCTTCGAGCATCTGGTCGTGCGTCCAATGCGCCGCGAGTTCCTGTCCCGCGCGCATCTGGCGCAGCTTGGCGAGCCAGCCGCGCTGGCCGGGCTGTGCGAGTTCGGGCGCCAGAAAGGCGGCAAGCTGCATCGGCAACGTCGAGGCCCCACGCGAGCGTCCGCCGGTCCAGCGGGCGCGTACGGCACTCGCTATCGCCAACCAGTCGACCCCGCCATGCGACCAGAAGCGCTTGTCCTCCGCCGCGACCACCGTGTCGCGCACCGCCGGGTTGATGTCGTTCAGCGGCACCCAGGCAAGGCGGCGGCGCTCGAAATTGACGCGTTCGCTGTCGAGCAATCGCCCCTCGCGGTCGTAAAGCCATGCTTCGCTCGGCTTCCATGCAGCGCGCACCGCATCATAGTCGGGCATCGCCGGCGGGCGCGTAACCAGGTGCGCGGCGGTGGCGAGGACCAGCGCGGCGAGCGCCACCCACGCCAGCATATCGAACCAGCGGCGGCTCGGGGTTGTCGTCATCGATCGAAACGCCTGAAAATCCTCCCCGTGCCAAGGGCATGGGAAGGGGGACCATCCGAAGGATGGTGGAGGGGGCCGCAAGGGTGCGTCAAAAGCCCCTCCGTCAGCGCTGCGCGCTGCCACCGCCCCATCGCTGCGCGACAGGGAGGAACATGTTGGGCCGCAGATCCATCACTGCGCCGCGGCCGCGACCGTCATCGCACCGTTCGGCCACTGGCCGCGGATTGCGGGCGAATACATCGCCTCGACCCGCGTAGGGGGCAGGGTGAAGCGGCCCGAGCCGTTGAGGCGCAGGACATATTCCACCGCATGGGTGCCGGCGGGCATCCAGCCATAAAAGCCGCGCCAGCTGTCGCGGCCCCGCTCGACATAGCTCGGCTGCCAGTTCGATACGGTCGCCTGGGCACCGAGCATCTCGGACTGTCCGCCCAGATTGCCGACGATCGTCGCGCCGGGCGGGACCGGATCGTTGACGACGACCCAGGTGCGGCCCGCACTTGCGACGATTTCGATCCGTACCTTGATCACGTCGCCGCGGGTCAGCCGGTCCTTGTTCGCCGCCTTGACGATGCTGACCGACCGCTTGATCCGGTAGCCGGCGTCGAGCGGTTCCTTGAGCGGGACGGCCGCGCGTACGCTGACCGTCGCCCACGGATTGCCGGTGCCTTCCTGCTTCAGGCTCATCGTCCCGCTGACCAGCGGCAAGCTGAGCGGCGCGGCGTCGGCGGGAAGCGACCAGGTCTGCGCCGCACTGCCGCCGCCGAGCGCGATACGGGTCACGCCGGTGATCGCGCTTGCCGGATTGAGCTCGGCGAAGCGGCGGACCGCAATGGCGCCCCAGGCATTAGCAGGCGTCGTATCCCAATGGCCGCGACGCTGGCGCTGCGCGACGCCGACCATCATCTTGCCGGTGTCCTCTTCCCAGCCCTTGCGGCCGAGCACGGCTTCGAGCGCCTTGATCGCCATTTCGTCGCCGCTGGTCATCATCCACCAGGGCGCCTTCGCGTCGTCGACGAGGTCGAGCCGCGTGCCTTCATAGACAAGCCGCTTGCGCAGTTCGGCTTCGGCCGCGGTGCGCAGCGCTGCGGCGCCGCGGACCCCCGGCGTCCGTTCGATCGCGACGAGCCAGTCGGCAAGCGTGCCGGTCGCCATATCGACGGGCTTGACGTCGATCGCGGCGACGAGCTGTGCGCTCGAGGCATTGTTGCGGGCCAGCGCGGCGAGCGCGGCGATGCGGACCGGGCGCAGATCATAGGGGCCGTAGCCGCGGCGCGTCAGCCGTCCTTCGACGACCGCCTGCAGCGCCTTGATCATCCGTGCCTTGGGCTCTTCGGGGATCGCAAAGCCATTCGCTGCGGTCACCGCCATGACATAGGCGGTAAGCTCGGCCGAACCGTCGAGCCGGTCGTTCGGCCAATAGCGCAGCAGCCCATCCTTATCGAGATAGGTGGGCAGGGCGCCTGCCTGCGCCTGCCAGCGACCGAGGTCGCCGAGCGCGATCGCACGCGAGGTCGATTGTTCGAAGCAATTATAGGGATAGATCGCCATATAATCGCGCACTCCGGCGAGCGGCGGTGCGAGCGTTCCCGCGAGGGTGACATCGACATAGCCGCCGGGCAAGGCGCCCGCGGGCACGCCGATCGGCAGGCTGCTGGTCGAGCCGACGCGAACAAGGCTGGCGGCCCAGGTTTCGATCGGCACCGCCGGTTCGACCTGCTGGTCGAAGACGAGCCGGTCGCGCTGCTTGCCATTTTTCGACACCGCTTCGACCGTCCATTGCAGCGGGCCGGGCTGGGCGGGCGCGGTCATCGACCAGCTGATTGGCACCGCACCGCCCGCCGGGATCGTGACGGTGAGCGGCGGCGCGGTCGCAATTGCGGGCGACAGCGTGGCGTTGGCGACCACCTCCATCGGTTGATCGGTGCCGTTGCGCAGCGTGAACCGCGCATCATAGGTGTCGCCGGTGCGGACAAGGTCGGGCAGGCCGGCAAAGACGCCCAGATCCTGAACGGTGCGGACGCTCGTTTCGCCAGTGCCGAAATATTGGGCGCCGTCGGTCGCGATCGCGACGAGGCGGAAGGCTGAAAGATTGTCGGAAAGCGGCACGTCGACGACGGCGCGGCCTTTGCTGTCGAGCGCGACATGGCCCTTCCACAGCAGCACGGGACGAAAATCCTCGCGCGTCAGGCCGCTGAGGTCGCCGCCCCCGCCGCCGCCGGGCGCCAGCGCCTTGCGGCCATAGTGACGCTTGCCGACGACCTGCATCTGCGCGGTCGAGGTGAGCACGTCGAGCGGGCGTTCGCCCATCATCGCATCGAGGAATTCCCAGCTCTTGTTCGGCGAAAGCTGGAGCAGCGCTTCATCGACCGCCGCAAAGGCGACGTCGGCGCCCGCCGCGGGTTTGCCGTTCGGGGTGCGCACCTCGATCGCGACCTTGGCATTGTCGCGGATCGCATATTTCGCCTTGTCCGCCTTGACCTTGACGTCGAGCTGATGCCCTTCCCAACCCACCTTGATGCGCGCGATGCCGAGGCGATAGCTCGGCTTGGCAAGATCGACGAGCGCGGTCGGCGGCGCGCCTTCGCTATTCTCGATCTTGAAGCCGACGGCGCGCTTCATCTTGCGAAACCAGCTCTCGCCGCCGGTTACGCGGCCGCGCACCGCCATCACCGAAACATAGACGTCGGGTGCATAGGTCGCTGGTAGCTTGACCTTCACAACCGGGTCGGTGCCCTTCAGCGGGACGACGAAGCTCGACAGCACGCCTTCGCGTTCGACGGTGACGAGGCCGGTGGCCTCGCGGAAGGGCATGCGGACCTGGAAGACCGCCGTGTCGCCGGCGGCATAGCGCGGCTTTTCGGCGATCACGTCCATGCGGTCGCCATTGTCACCGCCGAACCACCAATCGTCATCGCCCGCAAGCCAGACCGAACGGACCGCGCGCGCTTCGTTGCCATCGGCATCGACCGTGGTTGCGACCACCGTCACCTCGCCCGACACGCCGGGCGCCATCGCGCAGCTCGCCCGGCCGAGCTTGTCGGTCGTTGCGGTGCAACTGGTGCCGAGCCGGGTCGTGCGCATCTGGTTGTCATAGGCATAGAAGCCGCCGATCAGGCGCCGCCGCGCGGTCAGTATCTCGCGATTGTAGAGCGCAACCTGGATGCGCTGCCCCGCGATCGGCTTGCCGTCGAGATCGAGCGCAATGAATTTGAGCCGCAGGTCGTTGTCGCGCATCAGCCATCCGTCGGTCTTGAGCCCGAGGCGCACCGCCGAGGGGTAGAGCATGATGCCGCGGCGGCTGGTCAGCGTTTCGCCATTGGCATCCTCATAGTCCATCTCGACCGCCATCTGCGTCGGTTCGACGATCGGCTGATCGACGGTGATGCTCGTCTGCGCGCTGCCGTTGGCGTCAAGGACGAGCGGCGTCGAGCGCGCGAGTGGCATGTCGGGTTCGGGCTCGTCGCCGCTGTCGTCGAGCTGGACGATGCCCTCCTTCACCGGCTTGCCGTCGAAATCCCAGTCGCGATAGTCTTCGGGCGGTGACCAGCGCGGGGTGAAATCGGTGCGGATCTCGATCGGCAGATTGGCCGCCGGGCCGCCCGACAAATAGCCGACGAACAGCGACAACGGCACCTGCGTCGGCCGCACTGACGCCGTCTTGGGGCCGGTGATCGCTGCCTTCATCGTCGGCAGGCGATATTCGTCGACGCGGATCGATTCGGACGACCAGATCGTCTTTTCCTCGCCCTTCTTGTCCTTGGTGACGAAGACAAGGTCGTAATCGCCCATCGGCGCCGATGCAGGCACATTCCAGACATTTTCGCCGCTGCCGTTGGCGTCGATCGCGAAGGGCATGTCGAATTCGGTGTCCGAACCGCGATGGACGAGGCGCAGCTTGCCCGTCATCGCCTCGGGTATCGCAAATCCTTGGCCGACCTGTCGGCGCAGAACATGCTTCATGTTGACCGTTTCGCCGGCCTTGACCAGCGAGCGGTCGAACAGGGTGTGCAACAGATCGTCGCGTTCGGACCAGCCATAGGGCAGGTCGAAATCATAGGGACGGATGCCGTCACCCCAATCGGTCAGCGTGAAGCTGTAATCGTCACCCGATCTCGCCGACACCATCAGCGCATGGCCTTCGCTGTTCGCGGGGTCGGCATCCTCTTCGCAGCTCGAATAGGTTTCGGGCTCGGGGAGGCCGGTTGGGAAGGCGAGCCGGCCGGCCTTGTCGGCGGTACCGCGCGCGAGCAGGCGCCCGGTGCAACTGTCGGTGATCCGGACATCGGCGCCGCCCACGGGCAAGCCGGTGTCGAGCGCGGTCACCCAGGCGAGCGAGGATTCGCGGCCCCATTTGAAATGCACCGCCATGTTGGTGACGAGCGCAGCGGTTGCGACATAGCGGGTCGCCTTGCGCCCCAGCAGTGCGGCGCCGAGTTCGGGGCTGGCGATTTCGACGACGTGAAAGCCCTTTTCGGCGAGCGGGATGCCGACGACCTCGAACTCCTTGCCGCCACCCGGCGGGGTCAGTTGCAGGTCGCGCCGCTCGCCGCCTGCGGGGGCGCCATCGAATACCGACGTCGTGCCGGTGTAATTGACGCTGATATCCTCGCCCTTCGCGTTCTTCTCATCGCGAAAGTCGGTCTTGCCGGCATCCTCGACGCGCTTCAGCCAGCGCGCGACCGCGGCATCGTCATCGCCGACGCGCAGGGTCGCGGCGGGCATCTTGAGCCCGCGCTGGACCAGCGAGGCTTCCACCCCGCGCACGGTAACCGGCAGGACGCCGCCCTCGCTTGCCTCCAATATGCCGAAGTCGGCCGCGAACTTGACCAGCGGCGGGGCGCGGTCGATGTGGAATTTCAGCGGAAAGTTCGACTGATTCTGCAGCGCACGGCCGCTCTGATCGCGAATGTCGGCGGGCAGCACGATCGTCGCGTCGACATTCTGCGGCAGCGGCCCCGCAAAGCGCACCTGCGTCAGCCAGGCATCGTTCTTGTCGTCGTCGCTCGCTTTGGGCGTCAGCTGTTTGCCGTCAGAGGTCTTCAGCGTCGCGGCGAGCGCGGCCGCGCGCGCGACCGGAGCAGCGAAGCTCAGCACGACATCCTTGATCGGGTTGCAGCCCGCCTGCGGATTGACGCGGCTGCACGCCATCTTGGCGGTGAAAGCGGGGCGCACATCATAGTCGAAGCGCTGATCGCGGCCGGCGGTACGGCTCGGCGCACCAAGCTGGGCGATGCGGGCATCCCAGACGAGCGCCATTTCGCGGCCGGGGGGCAGCGGACGGCGGCATTTGACCGGGACGATCCGGTCGAGCATCGCTTCGCGATCGGCGCCTGCTGCGGGCAGCCGCAGCGGCAGGCCGGCATCGTAGCTGAACTGCTGTCGCCGCCAGTCGCCGTCGCCGACGCCGGTCAGGATTTCGGTGGTCGTTTCGCGCGGCAGCACGTCGAGCGGAATCTTCTCTCCGATGCCATCGACGGCGCAATAGCCATAGCGGCCCACCGAGGCGCGATCGGCCGCGACGTTGGTGGCGACGAGGAATATCTGGTCTTCCTCGATCCCGTCATAGCGGTCGCCCGACAGGACGGCGCGCGCCGACGGACCGCCGGTGTCGATCTCGAACCGGTCGTTGCCGACGACGCTGACGCCGCGCGCCGTGCGCAGGTCGGCGCGCAGTTCGACATGGCAGCTGACACCGCCGGGGAGCGATTTGGCAAATTCCAGAACCCATGTGCGCGTATCGACCCAGCGTCCGGTCGACGGCACTTTGCAGTCGTTCGTCGCGGGTGCCTTGGCGCGCGGATCGCCGAGCGGCACCATGTCTTCGGAAAAGCGCAGGGTGAAACGGCTGATCGTGCCGTCGCCGTTTCCGGCGCTGCCCGGCGTGGCGAGCGTGACCTGCGGGACGGTGTCGCCGCCAGCGGCCGCAAGCGCAACCGCGACGGGCACGATGAGCGCGAATCGCATCTTGCCGGCCAGCCGGTTCGCCAGCCCACGCCATCCCGTCATCATCGAGTCGTCTCCCCGTCTGGACCCGTCATTATCCTGCTGGAAACAGGTGCAACTGTCCAGCATGCCCCGCGTACCGGTCCCGCCTAGCCGGAGGGCGGGGCGCCGCTGTGACACGGGTCACAGCAGCATGGGAAAGCTCAGCGCGCGAGCATCGGTCCGAGCCACTGGCCGCCGAAAATATGGACGTGGAGATGCGGCACTTCCTGCCCGCCATGGCCGCCGATGTTGGCGAGCAGGCGGTAGCCGGGTTCGACGAGCTGCCGGTCGCGGGCCACCTTGCCGACGGCGCGGATGAAACCCGCGATTTCGGCATCGCTGGCGCGTGCCGAAAAATCGTCCCAGCTGACATAGGCGCCCTTGGGAATCACGAGGATGTGGAGCGGCGCCTGCGGATTGATGTCGTGAAAGGCGAAAGCGAACTCGTCTTCATAGACGGGTTTCGACGGCAGATCGCCACGCAGGATGCGCGCGAAGATATTATTCTCGTCATAGGGCAGGGTGGCGTCGATGGGCATGGGGACTCCTGGGTTCGTACCGGTTGTGGCTCACAGCTATGGCGCGCGCGCGGCCTTTTCGGCGTGGCCCGAAATGCCGTGGCGGCGGGCGAGTTCGGCGGCGACGGCATCCCAGCCGATGCCGCGTTCGGCCAGCAGGACGGTCAGGTGAAAGACGAGGTCGGCGGCCTCGCCGGTCAGCGCCGCATCGTCCTCGGTCAGCGCTGCGATCACCGTTTCGGTCGCTTCTTCGCCCAGTTTTTGCGCGATCTTTCCGCGCCCCTTGGCGGCGAGGCTGGCGACGTAGGAGGCGCCGGCGTCGCCCGCGGCCAGGCGCGCGCGCACCACGGCCTCAAGCAGCGTCAAGGCATCGCCGATCGCGCCATCCCGTTCCTGCGTCATTCGCCCACTCCTCCGGTGCCATGGCCGTTGCAGACCGCCTAGCGAGGGAATGGACGCTGGACAAGGCGGCGCGGCTCTGGTCAAGCGCCGGCATGGCCGATGTCAAATTGCATCCCGACTGGCTCGCGCGCATCGGTGGCGAGTTCGACCAGCCCTATATGGCGCAGCTCAAGGCCTTTCTGGGCGACCAGCGCGCGAAGGGGAAGACAATCTTTCCCCGCCCCCGCGACTGGTTCGCCGCGCTTGATGCGACGCCGCCGCAGGACGTCCGCGTCGTCATCCTGGGACAGGATCCCTATCATGGGCTCGGACAGGCGCACGGGCTGTGCTTTTCGGTCCAGCCGGGCGTGCGCACGCCGCCCAGCCTCGTCAACATCTACAAGGAAATGGCGAGCGACCTCGGCATCCCGCCCGCGCGGCACGGATATCTGAAGCATTGGGCCGAACAAGGCGTGTTGCTGCTCAACAATGTGCTGACGGTCGAAAGCGGGCAGGCGGCGTCGCATCAGGGCAAGGGGTGGGAGAAGTTCACCGACGCCGCGGTCGCAGCGGTCGCTGCCGACCCCGCGCCCAAGGTCTTCATCCTGTGGGGCAGCCATGCGCAGCGCAAGGCGGCGAACGTGCCGGGACTGGGCGCCGACGGCCCGCACCTGATCCTGCGCGCACCGCATCCGTCGCCCTTGTCGGCGCATAACGGCTTTTTCGGGTCGCGGCCGTTCAGCCAGGCGAATGCCTTTCTGGAGGCGCACGGCCGGGGCGCGATCGACTGGCGGCTGCCCGACCCGGTCGACCCGCCGGTCGTATGAGCATCCTTGCCGATCCGCTGACGCTCGCGGTGCTGATCGTCGCGGTCATCCTGCTCGGCATGGCGAAGGGCGGGCTGGCCGGGGTCGGCGCGCTCGCAACACCGCTGGCGGCGCTGGTGCTGCCGCCGGCCACCGCGGCGGCTTTGTTGCTGCCGATCCTGATCGTGCAGGACGTCATCAGCGTGTGGTCGTTTCGCAAGACGTGGGACGGCTGGGTCATCGGCTGGATGCTCCCCGGCGCGGCGGTGGGCGTTGCGGCGGGATATTATTATGCCGACCGCGTCGATGAGGCGCAGTTGATGGCGGCGCTCGGTGCGATCACGCTCGCCTTCGGCCTCTATCGCCTGTGGGTCGAACGCGGCGGACGCATCGTCGCGGCGTCGCGCTCGCCGGGCTGGGTGGGGACGCTGTTCGGCGGGCTGATGGGGTTCACCAGCCAGATCGCGCATGCCGGCGGCCCGCCGTTCCAGATGTGGGTGACGCCGCGCAAGCTGCCTCACCTCAGCTTTATCGGGACCAGCGCCATCCTGTTCGCGATCGTCAACTGGATGAAGGTTCCCGCCTATCTGGCGCTCGGCGCTTTCCCGCACGAGGTGATCGTCGCGGCCCTGCTCCTGATGCCGCTGGCGATCGTCGCGACGCTGCTGACGGTGCGCTGGCTGAAGCGGATCGACGGCGCACGCTTCTATGTGATCATCTACGGGTTGATGGTCTTGTTGGGTGCGAAGCTGTTGTGGGACGGGGTTGCCGGATGAGTGGGGTGCCGACGATCCTGGTCGACGCCGACGCCTGCCCGGTGAAGGACGAAATCTACCGCGTCGCCTGGCGCCACGAAGTCCCGGTGAAGGTCGTCAGCAACAGCCGTCTGCGCGTCCCCGACCACCCGCTGATCGAGCGGATAACCGTGTCCGACGGTTTCGATGCTGCCGACGACTGGATCGCGGCGGAGGCCGATGCGCTCAGCATCGTCGTCACGGCCGATATCCTGCTCGCCGACCGCGCGCTCAAGGCGGGGGCAACCGTGTTGGCGCCGAATGGCAAGCCGTTCACTACAGCCTCGATCGGACCGGCCATCGCGACGCGCGCGATCATGGCCGATCTGCGTGCCGGCATGGGCGCCGGGATCGGCGGTCCGCCACCCTTTTCAAAGGCCGACCGCTCGCAATTCCTGCAAGCGCTCGACGCTGCACTCGTCCGGTTGAGCCGCGCGGGGTAGTGCGTTGCCGGGCTTGACCCGCACCGCGACCCTGCGCATCTTGCCCTCATGGCGCGCAATTACAGCAGTTTTGCGGAATTCTGGCCCTTCTACCTGCGCGAGCATAGCAAGCCGCGCACGCGGGCGCTGCACTATGTGGGGACATCGCTCGTCGTGCTGCTGGCGGTAGCCGCGCTTGCGACCGGGCGCTGGTGGTTGTTCGCTGCGCTTCCTGTCGCGGGCTATGCCTTTGCCTGGGCGGCGCATTTCGGGGTCGAGAAGAATCGCCCGGCGACCTTTACCTATCCCTTGTGGAGCCTCGCCGCCGATTTTCGCATGTGGGCGCTGTGGCTGACCGGCCGGTTGGGCCGCGAGCTCGACGAGGCCGGTGTTGCCCGCTGATCCGGAACCATCGCGGCGCTGCGGGCTTCCTGCAAAGAGAGAGCCATCAGAAGGAGCAAAGCGATGACGGTCAACAGCGGTTCGGCGCGGTACGAAGGGTTCGGCAAGGACGGCAAGGGGCATATCTGGACGGCGCGCGGCGCGCTCGATGCGCAGCCCTATGGCTTTGCTTCGCGCTTCGAGGACGGGCCCGGCACCAATCCCGAAGAGCTGATCGCGGCGGCGCATGCGTCCTGCTTCACGATGGCGCTGTCCTTCGCACTGGCACGGGCAGGGTTCAGCGACGGGCAGATCGATACCAAGGCCGATGTGACGCTCGACAAGGATGGCGACGGCTTTGCAGTGACCAAATCGGCACTGACGCTGACGGCGCGGGTGCCGGGGATCGAGGCGGACCGTTTTGCGGCCATCGCCGCCGATGCGAAGGCCAATTGCCCCATCTCGAAGCTTTTGAACTGCGAAATCACGCTTGAACACACGCTCGAGAATTGAGGCGGTGCGCCGGGCCGGCACAGGCCGGCCCGGCGGAGACGCTTAGCGACAGCGCACGTCGTCCTTCTTGCTGCCGCGGTCGATCGCATTGCCCGCGACCGCCCCGCCTATGGCGCCAATCACCGTGCCCAGCGTCTTCGAATCGCCCGGCGCGATGACGTTGCCGAGGACGCCGCCCGCGATGCCGCCGACGATCAGCCCGGTGGTGCCGTCGGAGCGGCGGCAATAATATTTGCCGTCGCGGCCGCGATAGATGCGGTCGCCATCAGACATCCGGCGTTCGCGGTAGCGCCGGTCGTTCCGGTAATAATTGTCGGCATAATAGCCGCCGTAGCGCGGATCGGGATTGTTCCAGTCGTAGCGGCCGTAGCGGTCGTGATAGCTGTTGTCGTAATAGCCATAGCCGCCATCGTCATAGCCATAGCTGCCGGTCGAGGCGCAGCCCGCCAGCGCGGTCGCCGCGGCGAGGGGGGCGAGGGTGAGCATCGTTGCTTTTTTCATATCGTCTCTCCTGACCTGTCGGGGGGAAGGCCGGGGGACGGCCGGGTGGAGCGCAGGTCTTCCGTCATAGAAGACCCGCGAATGCCTCCAGTGGTTCCGTCGCGGGCCGGAGCGGCCGCCTTGACTCGGCGGCGGCGAGGGCGCCTATTCGCTGCTGAAAACAGGAACGGTTGGAGAGAGATGCCATGAACGTCGCCGCGTCGCCGCGCAGTTTTGCTCGCCTGAAAGTCACGCCGATGACCCCGTCGATCGGCGCCGAGATCGATGGAATCGACCTGTCGGCTGAGCAGGATGACGAGACGATCGCCGAAATCCGCGCCGCGCTGCTGGCACATAAGGTGATCTTCTTTCGCAACCAGTTCATCACCGCGCAGCAGCATATCGCCTTTGCCCGCCGCTTCGGGACGTTGGAGATTCACCCCGCGACGCCCAAGGACCAGCCCGATCCCGAAGTGCTGCACATCGCCTATGGCCCCGATTCGAAGGGGCAGGAGAATGCGTGGCATTCGGACGTCACCTGGCGCGCCGAACCGTCGCTGGGGTCGATCCTGCGCGCGGTCGAGGTGCCGCCCGTCGGCGGCGACACGCTGTTCGCCGACATGGGCGCCGCCTTTCGCGGCCTGTCGCCGGCGATGCAGGACTGGTGCCGCGGCCTGACCGCCGTTCACGACATCGCCCGCGTCTTTGCCCGCCGACTGGGCAAGCGGCCCGAGGAACTGCACGACCAATATCCGCCGCAGCGCCACCCGGTGGTACGCACCCACCCCGAAACCGGCGAGCAGGCGCTATACGTCAACACCGCCTTTACCAGCCATATCGAGGGGCTGATCGAGAAGGAGAGCGATTGGCTGCTGACGCATCTCTACGCGCAGGCGGCCATACCCGAATATCAGTGCCGCTTTCGCTGGGAGGCGGGGTCGGTCGCCTTTTGGGACAATCGCGCCGGCCAGCATTATGCGGCATCCGACTATTTCCCCGCGGTGCGCCGGATGGAGCGGGTGACGATCGCCGGCGACCGGCCCTTCTACAAGGACGAGCGCCCGAGCAGCTGATCCCGGCGGCGCCGCGGCCCCTCCCGCCCGGTCAGTCGATGATCACATCCTTCCCCTCGGCCTTCAGCTGGGCGAGGCCGTCCTTCATCGCGGCGAGAACGTCGGGCGGGTGCGGGGTCCAGCTTTCGACTTCGCCGACGATGCGCAGCGGTGCGCGGCTGCGATAGCTGCGCGTCGGGTTGCCGGGAAATTTCTTGTCGGTGAGATTGGGATCGTCGAACCAGTCGCCGGTCGGTGCGACGATGTAGATGCGCTCGCGGCCGTCACCTGCGGCGAGCTCGCAGCCCCAGATCGCGGATTCCAGCGCGGCGGAGAAATAGATCCACGATAGCGGCTTTTCCGTGCCGTAATTGCTGGTCCAACCCGCGGCGAGCAGGTCGCCGACGGCCAGATCGGCGCGGGTGCCGTGATAGAAGGTTGCGCCCTTTTCGGGGCCGCCGGGTTCGGGGACGGTGGGAGCGGTGTCATTCATTCGGGCCCGCTTTGCCATAACTTGTCAAACTTGTCACCTCCGGGCCTTTGAAATCAGTCACTTGGTTCCGCGCCATCGCGGTCGTCGGCAGCCGGGCCGGGCAGGCGCAGCGGGTCGGCGGGCGGCGGGTCGGCGGGCACGCCGATCCGCGCGAGCGCCTCGGCCAGCCGGGCTTCGGCAGCGTCACCATCGGCAATCGCGGCGCCGCGGCCTGTGTCGCCTGACCCTGCGGCGCCAAAGCGATGGGGGCGCGCGTGCGCATCAGGAACATCGCGACCCGTTCGAGATATTCGCGCCGCGCGCCCACCTGTTCGCCCTTGTAAAATATGCGAACGGGCATGCTGTGGACCGCGCGAGCTAGCGCGGCGTCGACCAGCCGCCGCATCCCGCAATCGGTCGCGGCATCCCACGCATGGCGGAACGCATGGGCATCGGGGCGGCGGCGGAGGTTATAGGCCGACGTCGCCGACAGCCCGACGCTGCATCGGTCACGCAGGCCGTTGCGGCGAGCGGCTCGATAAACTTGCGCTGGCGGTCGGGGTGCAGGCGTTGATGCGCCGGCCGGGGTAAAGGCAGACAGCGCGGCGATCCGACTTTGCGGCTCCGGGCCTTGCAAGGCCGGGCCATGCGGCAGCGCGGCATTTTGCTTAAGATGTTTTTGCCGTGCGCCGTTACAACCGGGCCATGCCGCATCGTACTGCCTGCCGTTTCAACCCCGCCCTGCGCCTGATCCTAGGCGGGGTGTTGGTCGTTGGCTTTTCGGTCACGGCGTCGATGCTGTTCACCCACCTAAGTTATACGCAGTTCGGCGATCTGAACTATGCCGATGCGATGTGGGCATCGGCGATCGTGCCGTTGCTGGTCGCGCCCCCCGCCTATGGCTGGATCGCGTGGCTGAGCTGGCGATTGCACCGGGCGAATGCGGCGCTGGATAAGCTGGCGCGCTGCGATGCGATGACCGGGCTGGCGAACCGCCGCGCCTTTGTCGAGGCAGCGCGCGAGCGGCTGGCGGCGGGGGAGCCGATGCAGTTGCTTGTTGCCGATATCGACCATTTCAAGCGGATCAACGACAGCATGGGCCATGCCGCAGGCGACCTGGCCCTGACCCACGCCGCCGCCGTTCTGGCGCGCGCCGCGCCCGAGGCCGGGCTAGTGGCGCGGATCGGCGGCGAAGAATTCGCGCTGCTGGTTCCCGCGGAAACCGACGCGGCGGCGCTGGTCGCGCGCATCGCCGACGATCTGGCGCACACGCCCGTCCCCGCCGCGGCCGAGCTGCAACGCATGACGTGCAGCTTCGGCGTCGCGGTGGCGCAGGCGGGCGAAGGGCTCGACGGCCTGCTCTCGCGCGCCGACGCCGCGCTCTATGCGGCGAAGGACGGCGGCCGCAACCGGATGGCATTGGCCAGTTAGCAGTGGCGCAGGCACTCGGATTCAAGCGCCGGCGCGGAGCGGCCGTGTTCAACATGGGTGGTCTTGCCGACGATGCTTTCGGTCAGGATGATCTCGTCGACCGTCCAGCCGATCGGGGGCAATTTCAGCACGTTTAAACTCTGCGAATCCCGCAGGTCGCCGCGATAAGTGATCTTGATATGCGGTGCGGGGGTGATGCCGTCCATGTTCGGCGCCTTTTCGCGTAGCAGATGGTTCCCTAGCGCCTTCTGGAACGCCGGCGCCTCGGCCTGCGGCGCGCGCGTGCGCAGCATCGCCGCCTTGCGGTTCTCGATCCGGCCGAAGGCGAGCGGAAAGGGCGCCGCGGCGAAGCTGTCCGGCGCGGCGATGGTCGCGGGCAGCCCGCCCTTAACGAGGCCAAGCTATAGCGAGAAGGCTAATTGGTGCGCACAGCTGCGTATCAATCATGCTCCCGGCTACCAGCCCCCATATACAATTCGCGGCCGGTGTCCTCATAGACCTGGCTCATTTCCGCCATCCCCTTCTCGGCTTCCTCCGCCGCGATGAAGCCGGCGCTGTCCTGATTTTGCAGCTTGGCGAACTCGCGGACTTCCTGGCTGATCTTCATCGAGCAGAATTTGGGGCCGCACATGCTGCAGAAATGCGCGGTCTTGGCGCCTTCGGCGGGGAGCGTCTGGTCGTGGTACTGCTCCGCCGTGTCGGGATCGAGGCTCAGGTTGAACTGGTCGCGCCAGCGGAATTCGAAGCGCGCTTTCGATAGCGCGTCGTCGCGGACCTTGGCGGCGGGGTGGCCCTTGGCGAGGTCGGCGGCGTGGGCGGCGAGCTTGTAGGTGACGACGCCGACCTTCACATCGTCGCGGTCGGGGAGGCCGAGATGCTCCTTGGGCGTGACGTAGCAAAGCATCGCGGTGCCGTACCAGCCGATCATCGCGGCGCCGATGCCGCTGGTGATATGGTCGTAGCCCGGCGCGATGTCGGTGGTGAGCGGCCCTAATGTGTAGAAGGGCGCCTCGCCGCACGCCTCGAGCTGCTTGTCCATATTCTCCTTGATCTTGTGCATCGGGACGTGCCCCGGCCCCTCGATCATCACCTGCACATCCTGATCCCACGCGCGCTTGGTGAGCTCACCGAGCGTGTAGAGCTCGGCGAACTGCGCCTCGTCGTTCGCGTCGGCGATGCTGCCGGGGCGGAGGCCGTCGCCCAAGGAATAGGCGATGTCATAGGCCTTCATGATCTCGGTAATCTCGTCGAAGCGTTCGTAGAGGAAGCTTTCCCTGTGATGCGCGAGGCACCATTTCGCCATGATGCTGCCGCCGCGGCTGACGATGCCGGTGACGCGCTTCGCGGCGAGCGGGACGTAGGGCAGGCGGACGCCGGCGTGGATGGTGAAATAGTCGACGCCCTGCTCGGCCTGTTCGATCAGCGTGTCGCGGAAAATTTCCCACGTCAGCTCCTCTGCGATGCCGCCGACTTTCTCCAGCGCCTGATAGATGGGGACGGTGCCGATCGGCACGGGCGAATTGCGGATGATCCATTCGCGCGTGTCGTGGATGTTGCGCCCGGTCGACAGGTCCATGACGGTGTCGGCGCCCCAGCGGATCGACCAGACCATCTTGTCGACCTCGCTCGCGACGTCGGATGCGACCGCGCTGTTGCCGATATTGGCGTTGATCTTGACGAGGAAGTTGCGGCCGATCGCCATCGGCTCGCTTTCGGGGTGGTTGATGTTGTTGGGGATGATCGCGCGGCCGCGCGCGAGCTCTTCGCGGACGAATTCGGGGGTGACATAATCGGGGATGCTGGCGCCCCAGTCCTGCCCGTCGCGGATGTACTCGCTCAGGCGTTCGCGGCCGAGATTTTCGCGGGTCGCGACATATTCCATCTCGGGCGTGATGATGCCGCGGCGGGCGTAGTGCATCTGGCTGACGTTATGGCCGGGTTTGGCGCGCAGCACCGTCTTGCGGACGTTGGGGAAGGCGGGGACGCCGCCCGACCGGTCGGGGCCGAGCTGGCCGTTATCCTCGGGCCGCACCTCGCGCTGGGTCACTTCCTCGACATCGCCGCGGGCGCGGATCCACGCGGCGCGCAGTTCGGGGAGGCCCTGCGCGATGTCGATGCTCGCGTTCGGGTCGGTATAGGGACCCGACGTGTCGTAGACGCGGACGCTGGGCTCGCCCGAATGGGGGTCGAGGTCGATCTCGCGCATCGCCACGCGGATGCCGCTGCCCGTCGGGCTCGCGATGTGAACCTTGCGGCTGCCCCGAATAGGTCCGGTGGTGACGCCGATGCGGTCGGCGGCTTCAATGCGGGAATCGATGTCGGCCATGGGGTTCAGCTTTCCTTGGGGTGGGGTTCAGACAAGACGGAAGAGGCCCGCGGCGGTGAAGCCGAGGCCGAGAAGGAGCGCGAGGACGGCGAGCGGGCGCGTCCGCGTCCCCAGCTTGCGCATCCAGAAACGGACGTAGAGATCGGCAAAGGCGGTGACCGCCAGCGCCTCGATCACCGCGAGGCCGCCGAGGATGGTGAGGACAATTGCGAGCGGATCGCCCGCGGGCCAGCCTTCGGGGCCGCGATTGGCGAGATAGAGCAGGGTGCCGAAGATGATCTCGAACAGCCCGGTGAGCATCTGGAGCGCGGGCGAGCCTTCGATCTCCTCGATCATCCGGTGCCACTGGCCGGGACGGCGCAGCTCGTCGATCGCGGCCGCGAGCAGGAACAGGCCGAGGATCAGCGCCGACCAGGCGGGCGCCTGCGCGGCATAAGGAACGGCGGGGATGGCAGCATCGGGCATGGCACGCTCTCCTTCCTTCCTGACGGACGGGAAGGGGGTGCAAGCGGTCCGGTGACGATCCAGCGCGCGCCCTCCCTCCGCCCGTATTACCGGGATCAGGTTCGACGGGTCGCGGTCTATTCCGCTCTCAACCTGCGATTGCGCGGCAGGCTCCCCGGGGACGTGATGCTTCTAGGCCTGTCGCGGTGGCGTGTCCAGCGGTGCGGTGCGCGCGCCGGATTGCGCCTTTGTAATGTTGCGGACGCAGGGGCGCCATGATGGGCGTGTCATCTTCGCCTTCCCATCGGGATGAAAGGAAGGCCTGTCATGTTGAGGATCAAACTTGCCACGCTTGGCGCCGCCGCGTTGCTGGCGCTGTCGGGAACGGCGGCAGTCGCGCAGGACGCGACCCCCTATTGCTCGAAGACGGTGACCGACAATTGCATGCAGCGCGAAGACCATGCAGTCGCGGCCAGGCATCACGCGGCGCGCAAGCATCAGGCAGCGCGCAAGCACGCCGCCGCCCGGCGCCACGCTGCGGCGCATCGCAAGGCGGCGCATCGCAGGATGGCCGCGAAGACTGTACCGGCACCCGCGCCCAAGAAGTGAAGCCGCGCCGTGCGTCGCCGCGGGCCGCGCGGCGCACGGCCATTTACCCCGCACGTCGCGGCTTGCGGCGCGGCGTGGCCCCGCTACACTCGCCGTCGAAGCGACGATGGCGGGAGAGCGATATGGCGTCGGTGATGGACGAAGCGCGGGCGGTCACGCCGGTCGATGTCAGCGACATCGCGCTCTATGTCGAGGATCGGTGGCGCGAGCCTTTCGCGCGGCTGCGCGCCGAGATGCCGGTGAGCTGGTGTCCCGAAAGCCCCTATGGCGGCTATTGGTCGGTCGCGACGCATGCGCTGGTGCAGGCAGTCGAGCTTGATCCGGCGACATTTTCCTCATCGTGGAAAAATGGCAATATCGTCATCGCCGATCCGCCCCCCGAATCGAACCTGCCCAATTTCATCGCCGCCGATCCGCCGGTCCACACCGCGCAGCGCAAGGTGATCGCCCCCGCCTTCAACCCGAGCCAGATGGCGGAGCGCGAAAAGACGGTGAAGCGGCGGACGCGCGAGCTGTTCGACGCGCTGCCGGTCGGCGAGACGTTCGACTGGGTCGAAAACGTGTCGGTGCCGCTGACAATCGGGATGCTGTGCATCCTGTTCGATTTTCCGTGGGAAGAACGCCACGACCTCAAACGCTGGTCCGACTATGGCGGCAATGTTTCACCCGAGACGGCAAGCGAGGAATATCGCGCGCAATGGATGGCCGAAATGGGCGCGATGCTGGCGCGCTTCGACCGCGAGCTCGAAGCGCGCAAGGCGCTGCCGCCGAGCGACGACTTGTTGTCGCGCATGGTCCACAGCGAGGCGATGGGCAGCCTCAACCCGATGGAGCGGCTCGCCAACATCGCGCTACTGATCGTCGGGGGCAACGACACGACCCGCAATTCGATGAGCGGGCTGGTCGAGGCGCTGCACCGTTTTCCCGGCGAACTCGATCGGCTGCGCGCCGACCCCGCGCTGATCCCCAATGCGGCGCAGGAGATCATCCGCTGGCAATCGCCGGTCACGCACATGCGGCGGACCTGCATGGCTGACACCGAACTGGGCGGACAGACGATCCGCCGGGGTGAAAAGGTGATCCTCTGGTATATTTCGGCGAACCGCGACGAGAGTGTGTTTCCGCAAGCCGACCTTTTCGACGTCGGCCGCGACAATGCGCGGCGCCATGTCGCCTTCGGTCACGGCATCCACCGCTGCGTCGGGGCGCGGCTGGCCGAAATCCAGCTTTGTACGCTGATCGAGGAAATCGTGGCGCGCGGCATCCGGATCGAACCGCAAGGCGCGCCCGAGCGGCTGGCGAGCCCCTTCCTCCACGGGTTCGTCCATATGCCGGTGCGGATCGTCGCCGACTGACTTTCCAGACTGGAAAATTGTCACTTGCCGAATCGGAAAGTCGGACGTATTACTTTCCGAACTGGAAAGTGATGCGGGGCACCGGTCGTTTCCGCATCAGACCCGAGGAGCAAGAGACATGAACCCGATCGAAGCCCGCGCCGCGCTCGACAGCATCGACGACGTCCAGCGCGACCTGGCACTGAAGGCGACCTATTGCCCGCCGTGGCGCCACGCGGCGTTCGGCGCGGTCATGGCGCTGCTAGTGCTGGGACAGGGTTTCGGCATCGCGATCATGGCGCCGCTGTTCGCGGTCGCGATGCTGTCGGTGGTGCTACTCGTCGCCGACGACCGGAGGCGTTATGGCCTTTTTGTAAACGGTTATCGCAAGGGCCGGACCCTGCCGGTTACGCTGGCGCTGCTCGGCGCGATGCTGGCGGCGATGTTCGGCGAAATCCACGCCCGCGAAGCCGGACTGACGCTGGGCACGAAGATAGGCATCGCCGCCATCGCCTTTGGCGTCGCCGTCGCCGCGAGCGTCGCCTGGAGCCGCATCTATCGCCGTGAGCTGCTGAAGGGCACCGCCTGAGCCATGGACGGGATCGACATGGTGCTGCATGCGCCGGCGCGGCTGCAGATCGCCGCGCTACTCGCCAAGGTCAGCGAGATGGAGTTCGCCAAGCTGCGCGAGCTGGTTCAGGTCAGCGATTCGGTGCTGTCCAAGCATCTCGCCGCGCTGGTCGACGAAGGCTATGTCGATTTGCGCAAGGCGCCGCTCGGGGGACGCCAGCGGACATGGGCTTCGCTGACCCGCTCCGGGCACCGCGCGCTCGAGGCGCATGTCGCCGCGCTGCGCGCCATCGTCGCCCATCTTCCCGTCGCGGCCGAATAAGGCTAGGGGCGTCGCGGCTTTCCGGTCGGGGTGCGGGGGCCGGCTTTGCCCATTGCCTCGCCGGATGATCTGAGCATGAAAGCAGATATGGTGCCCGATAGCGGCATCGCCGCGGGGACGGTGTCGCGGCGTGACTGGACGGCGTTGCTGGCGCTGGCGCTCGTGTTGCGGCTGGTCGCGGCGTGGCAGGAAAGCGTGCTGCACCCAGACGAGGTCTTCCAATATCTCGAAGGCGCGTTTCGCCTGCTCCACGGCTATTCGGTCGTGACCTGGGAGTATCGCGACGGGATGCGCGGCGATCTTTATCCCGCCTTGCTCGCGCTGCCGATGCGGCTCGGCGAATGGATCGCGCCCGACGGCAGCCTGACCATCTGGTTGCCGCGAATGATGATGGCGATATTGTCGCTGTCGATCGTCGCCGCAGCCGGGGCGATCGGGGCGCGGGTGTCGCGGCTGCATTTCTGGACCGCGGGACTGATCGCCGCATGCTGGCCTGACCTTGTTGCCTTTGCGCCGCATCCGCTGACCGAGCAGATGGCGGCCCTGCTCGCGGCACCAGCGATCGCGCTGCTTGGGCTACCAGGGCGCAGCGCACGACAGCTGATGATCATCGGCGCTGCCGTGGGCCTGGCGGTCGTGTTTCGGCCGCATGTCGCGCCCGCGCTGGCGCTGGGGCTGCTCGTGCACGTCTGGCGGGCCGGGCCGCGCAGTCTCTGGCCGCTTGTCGCCGGGGGTTTGGTCGGGCTGGCGATCGGCGCGGTCAGCGATGTTGCGGGGGGGCATTGGCCGTTCGAATGGTTGGTGCACAATGTCGATCGCAACATCGTCGATAATGTGTCGGCGCGTTACGGCGTGTCGGGACCATTCCAATATGCGGTCGATCTTCTGGCGCTGTGGGGCCTGTGGACCGCTCCAATCCTCGTGCTGGCGGCGCTCGGTGCGCGGCGCTATCCGCTGCTCGCGGTGGTTGCGATCGCCAATATCCTGGTCCACTCGGCGATCGGCCACAAGGAATATCGGTTTGTCATCCTGTCGGTGACGGCGATCATATTTCTCGCGGGCGTCGGTACCGGCGATGCGATCGCTGAGCTGCGCGCGCAGCGGGGGCGACAGGCGTGGCGGGTGGCGCTGGTGCTGGGCGCGGGCTGGCTTGCCGCCGCGGCCCATGTCGCGCCCGCGCTGCACGACTGGGGCGAGCGGGTCGTGACGCCCTTCAGCGCCGCGGCCTCCGACGGGCTGCGCGCAAAGCCGGGACTGTGCGGCATGGCGGTGGTCGGCAATCGCTTTTTCCGCGTCTATGGCTATGCGCGGCTGCAGCGGCGGGTGCCGATCTTCGTTCAGGCGCCGGGCGATCCGCACGTCGACCCCGCCCAGTTCAACGCCGCGCTGGTCTGGAAAGGACATGCGGACGCCCTGACCCCCGATTTCCGCGCGGCGATATGTTCTGCCGACGGCAGTCAATGCCTGTACGAGCGGAAGGGCGGTTGCAGCGCCGCGACCTCACGGGCAGAGATAAATCGCTATCTTGCCGATCGCGGGATGTAGGAGGATGCCGATGCGACCCGATCTGGACGATCCCGAGGCGCGCGCCGCCTATCGCCGCGAACTGCTCGGCGTCGGGCGCGGGATGCGGCGCGTCGGCTTTGCCGCAAGCCTGCTCGCGCTCGCGTTGCTGATGGGACCGCGGATGGGCGGTCCGTGGATGCTCGGCCCGCTGCCGACGCAATATTGGGGCTGGGCGGCGCTGCTGCTCAGCTGGACGCTGTTCGTCGTCGTGATCGTGCGGCGCACCCGCCACCACAAGCGGCGGATGGCCGAATAGCCATCCGCCGGATCGCGATCAGGCGTAGCGGAATTCGTCGCTGCGCAGGTCGATGAGCGGGAACGCATCCTTTTCGGCCCAGTAATCCTGATTGTGCCGCCATTCGGGCTTGTCGCCGCGCCGCGGCATCGCATCGAGCCCGCGCATCAGATAGCCGGGATTGAAATTGTCCGCCTCGATCCACGGCATGATCGCCATCCCCTCGTCCTGCGGGCGCAGCACGACCTCGACCTTCTTTGCGCCGATATCGTCCATGTGGTTGAGCAGATTGCAGACGAAATCGCCCATCATGTCGACGCGCAGCGTCCAGCTCGCGCGGAAATAGCCCATCACCCACGCCATGTTGGGAACGCCGGTCATCATCATGCCGCGGTAGGTGACGGTGTCGGCCCAATCGACGGGCTTGCCGTCGACCTCGAACGGGATACCGCCCATGACCGAGAGGTTGAAGCCCGTTGCGGCGACGATGATATCGGCCTCGATCTCGGTTCCGTCCGCGGTACGGACGCCCGTTTCGGTGAAGCGGTCGATCGTGTCGGTGACGACCGTCAGCTTGCCCGCCGTCGCGGCACGGAAGATGTCGCCTTCGGGGCAGAAGGCGAGCCGCTGCTGCCACGGGCGGTATTTCGGGGTGAAATGCGGTTCGAACGCAAAATTGGGATCGCCCGAAAAGGCGCGGATCAGCTCTTTAAGCTCTTCGAACACCTGATCGGGTTCGGTCTGGCAGCGGCGCGTCATCAGATCCTGATCGTGCATGATCTGCGCGCGCACGACGCGGTGGACCGTAGGTTCGTCGATCCCGACCTCGCGCAGCCGGTCGGCAAGTTCGTTCTTGTTTTCGGAGCAGAAAAAATAGGTCGGCGAGCGCTGGAGCATCGTTACATGCGCCGCCTTCTCGGCAAAGGCGGGGACGATCGTCGCGGCGGTCGCGCCCGATCCGATGACGAGGATGCGCTTGCCCGCATAGTCGGTCGCGGGATCCCAGAGCTGGGCGTGGACGAACTGGCCCTTATAGTCCGAAAGGCCCGGCCAGTCGGGGATGTAGGGCTTCTCATGGTCGTAATAGCCCTGGCACATCCACAGGAAATTGGCGGTGAAGACGACGGCGGCGCCATCGGCCTTGCGCACCGCCTCGACCGTCCAGCAGTTCTGCTCGCTCGACCAGCGGCAGGCGGTGATGCGGTGGCCGTAATGAATATGGTCGCCGATGCCGTTTTCGTCGATCACCTCGCCCATATATTTCAGGATTTCATCGGCGCTGGCGATCGGCGCGCCGACCCAGGGCTTGAAGCGATAGCCGAAGGTGTAGAGATCCGAATCGGAGCGGACGCCGGGATATTTGTGCGTTTCCCAAGTGCCGCCGAACGTGTCCTTCATCTCGAGGATCGCATAGCTTTTGCCGGGGCACTGATGCTGGAGATGATAGGCCGAACCGATGCCCGAAATCCCCGCGCCGACGATCAGCACGTCGACATGATTGGCATCCTTGGCAGTGGTGGCTTCGCGCGCCGCGGCGCGCGCCGTCGTGGTCGTCATGGCTTGTCCGCTCCCATTTTCTCTAGTTAGGGTGATTACCCTATACTATCGAGCATGAGTCGCGCCAGTCCGCTTTGATGTGGATCAAAAGCGCCCGTGCCGACGCGCGGTCAGCCGGTGCGGCGTGCCAGCCAGACCCCTGCGACCATCAGCGCAATTCCGGCGAGCCGCGCGGTGTCGACCGGAAAGCGCTGGGCGCCGAACAGGCCGAAATGATCGATGATCGCGGCGCTCGTCAGCTGTCCCACCAGCACGAAGAAGATCGCATTGCCGACCCCGAAGCGCGGCGCGATGAAAGTCACGGAGATCACGTAGAAAGCAACGAACAGCCCGCCGAAATAGAAATGAAAGGGAATGTCGGCGGAAAAGCGGATGTCGCCGAGCGCGCCGGTCGCGACAGCCCCGGTAAGCGCAACGAGCAGTGCAAGCCCGAAGAGGATGACCGATGCCGCCATCGGGCTGCCAAGCCGTCCGCCGAGCCCGCCGTTGAGCGCGGCGAGGATCGGGATGCCGACGCCGGTGAGGAACATGATCGAGGCAAAGGTTGGGGCGGGGTTTGCGCTCATGCGGTCTGTCCTTGATTGCGGGGGGCGGAGGCTAGAGCCCCAGTTCGTCGAGGCCGGGGTGATTGTCAGGGCGGCGGCCCGTGTCGCCGCGATCCCAATGGAGCAAGCGCGCCGACTCGGCAATGGCGAGGTCGTTGATGCTCGCGATGCGCCGCGCCATCTGGCCGTCCACTGCAAATTCCCAATTTTCATTGCCGTAGGACCGCCACCATTGGCCGTCATGGTCGTGCCATTCATAGGCGAAGCGCACCGCGATCCGGTTGTCGGTGAAGGCCCACAGCGTCTTGATCAGGCGGTAATCCTGCTCGCGCTGCCATTTGGCGGCGAGGAAGTCGATGATGGCGCCGCGCCCGGCAAGAAAGATGTCGCGGTTCCGCCAGACGCTGTCCGGCGTATAGGCGAGCGCCACGCGCGCGGGGTCGCGGCTGTTCCATCCATCCTCGGCCAGCCGGACCTTGTGCGCTGCGCTTGCAGCGTCGAATGGCGGCAGCGGCGCGCGGGTGCCGGTCATTGTGCTGCCTCCCGCACCCATTCGTTCGTGGCGGGCCATCCGCGCATGGCGGGAAAGCCCGGGAGCGCAGCGATGCGGCGCGTCCAGTCGCGGATATGGGGCCAGTCGTCGAGGTCGATGCCGCCGTCGGGCGCGAGCGCCAGATAGGGGCTTGCGGCGATGTCGGCGATCGTCAGCCGGTCGCCGACAAGCCAGGTGCGCGCGGCCAGATGCGCATCGACGACCGGGAGGATCCGCATCGCCACGGCGTGCGCGCGCGACCGGTCGATCGTCCAGCCGAACAGCTTTTCGGCGCGCAGCAGCGCGGGGCCGTTGAAGATTTCATTGGCGGCGTGCGACAGCCAGACGGCAATCGCGCCGCGCTCTTCCGCCGTGTGGCCGTCCCAGTCCCCGGGCCGGTGGCGGGCGGCGAGATAGGCAAGGATCGCCTGGCTGTCGCGCAGGACGAAATCGCCTTCGGCATAGACGGGTATCTGCGCCATCGGATTGAGCGCGCGAAAGGCATCGCCCTGCCGCCGCTCGGCGTCGACCGTCTCTTCTTCATAGGCGAGTCCGAGGAAGGCGAGCGCCATGCGCACCTTGTGTGCATTGCCCGACAGAGGCGAACCATAGAGGCAGATCATTGTCATTCTCCCTTCTGGGCCGCGCGCAATGCGTCGACCTGCGCGCGCAGCTGGTTGAGCTCGGCAGCCATCGGACGGACGGCGGCGGAGATTTCGGCTTCGGTGAAGCGCGGCGTTATGTGCTGGGGGCAGTTCCAGTCGAAACCCGCGACGTCGATCACGAAGCCGCGCTCGGGGGTTGCGCGGTAGCCTTCGGGCATCAGCGAGGTCACGAGCGCGGGATCTTCGGCGATCTCGACGATCCGCCCCTCGCCGATCAGTTTGAGCCGCCGGCGGTTGGGATAGTCCATCAGGAACAGCGAGACGCGCGGATTTTCAGCGAGATTGGCGGTGCTGATAAATTGGCGGTTGCCCGTAAAGTCGGCGAAGCCGAGGCGGTTGCCGCCGAGCGGGCGCAGGAAGCCGGGCGGGCCACCGCGGTGCTGGATATAGGGCCAGCCGTCGGCGGTTATGCTGCCCAGATAGAAGCTGTCGCGGGCGGCAATGAAGTCGAGTTCGCGGGCGGTCAGCGTGTCGCTGCCGTCGCTGTCGGCCTCCATCCGTGCGTAGCTGGCGCGCGATCCGTGCCGCGCTTGCAGGCGCCGCGCCGCGTCGGTGAACAAAGTGCGGAGATAATGTTGCGCCATGCGGGGGGCCTTCCGACAAGAGGGCGCGAGCGGGGCGCCGGGATCGGGGGTTGGGGGCCTCCCTCGCTCGCAAACCCTATCTATCGTGTTGCTGTATGCGCGATAATCAGCGATTGATGGATATCTCTATTTCAATATGCGGAATAATCGATGGACCGGCTGCTGACTCTTGAGATGTTCGTGGCGGTGGCGGGCGAAGGCGGATTCGCTGCCGCCGCGCGCAAGATCGGCAGTTCGCCGCCCGCGGTGACGCGGGGCATTGCTGCGCTCGAGGAGCGGCTCGGCACGAGCCTTTTCCACCGCTCGACCCGCGCGGTCGCGCTGACCGACGAGGGCGCAGTCTTTCTGGGGCAGGCGCGGCGTATCCTGGCCGATCTTGCGGGGGCCGAGCGGGCGCTGCGCGGTGGCGAGGCCGAACCGCGCGGCCAACTCTACCTGACCGCGCCGGTGATGTTCGGGCGGCTGCATGTCCTGCCCGTGGTCGGCGACCTGCTCGCCCGGCATGATGCGCTGGCGGTGCGGATGATGCTGATCGACCGCAATGTCCGCATTGTCGAGGAGGGCATCGACATCGCGCTGCGTATCGGACCGCTTGCCGATTCGAGCCTGAAGGCGGTCCGCATCGGCGCGGTGCGGCAGATGTTGGTCGCGAGCCCCGGCTATCTGGCGCGGCGGGGCGCCCCCGCGACGATCGACGCGCTCGCCGACCATGATCTGATCATCTCGACCGGGCCGCGCGCGGCGGGCGAATGGAGTTTTGCCGAGCGTCGCTGGCGGGTCGAGCCGCGCCCGCGGCTGGTGGTGAACACCGTCGATGCGGCGATGGCGGCGGCCGAAGCGGGGATCGGAATCGCCAATCTGCTGAGTTATCAGGTGATGGACGGCGTCGATGGCGGGCGCCTGATCGCGCTGCTCAACGCCAAGCAGCCGCCGCCCTTGCCTGTCCATCTGGTCTTCGAACCGTCGCGCGCCGGCCTGCCCGCGGTCCGCCTTTTGATCGAGGCGATGCGGCGCCGGATGCGATCGGCGGGGCTGGGGTGACGCGGGCACCGCGCTCCGCTACGGCATGGTGATGACCGATCGTCTCTTTCCGACCGCGCGCCGATGAGCCGCGCTCCGCGCCTTGCCGGCTATGCGCTGATGGCGGCGGCGGTGCTGCTGGCGCTTGCGATGCGGCGCGGGCTGATCGAGAGCCTGGGGCCGTTTCCGGTCGCGGCGGTGGCACTGCTGATCGGGATGATCGGCGTGATGCTGGTGTTCACCGACCTGATGGTGCGCGGGCTTTATGCACAGATCGGTGCGGCCAAGCGAGCCGAGGACGAGGGCGAGTAGCGCCTTTTCGTTCGACACTATCGGCGCTTATCATTATGACGGGCCGATGACCGACCGTCCGCATACGCCGCTGCTCGACACGGTGGATGTCCCCGCCGACCTCCGCAAGCTCAAGCCCGAACAGCTTCGCCAGTTCGCCGACGAACTGCGCGCTGAAACCATTTCCGCCGTGGGAACCACGGGCGGCCATCTGGGGTCGGGGCTGGGCGTCGTCGAACTTACCACCGCGCTGCATTATGTCTTCGACACGCCCCGCGACAAGATTGTGTGGGACGTCGGCCACCAATGCTATCCGCATAAGATCATCACCGGCCGCCGCGACCGGATCCGCACGCTGCGCCAGGGCGGCGGGCTGTCGGGCTTCACCAAGCGCAGCGAGAGCGAATATGACCCGTTCGGCGCCGCCCATTCGTCGACCTCGATCAGCGCCGCGCTGGGCTTTGCGGTCGCGAACAAGCTGAAGAACGAACCCGGCCGCGCGATCGCGGTGATCGGCGACGGGTCGATGTCGGCGGGCATGGCCTATGAGGCGATGAACAATGCCAAGCAGGCGGGCAATCGCCTGATCGTCATCCTGAACGACAATGACATGTCGATTGCGCCGCCGGTCGGGGGCCTGTCGGCCTATCTGGCGCGGCTGGTGTCGTCGCGGCCCTTCGTCGAGCTGCGCGAAATCGCGCGGCGCTTCGCCCGCAAGCTGCCGCAGCCGCTGCACAAGGCGGCGAGGAAGACCGACGAGTTTGCGCGCGGCATGGCGATGGGCGGAACGCTGTTCGAGGAACTGGGCTTTTATTATGTCGGCCCGATCGACGGCCATAATCTCGACCATCTGATCCCGGTGCTCGAGAATGTCCGCGACAGCGACCATGGCCCGGTGCTGATCCATGCGGTGACGATGAAGGGCAAGGGCTATGCCCCCGCCGAGGCCGCCGCCGACAAATATCATGGCGTCCAGAAATTCGATGTCATCACCGGCGAGCAGGCGAAGGCGCCGCCGGGGCCGCCCGCGTATCAGAATGTGTTCGGCGAAACGCTGGCCAAGCTCGCCGATAGCGACCCGCGCATCGTCGCGATCACCGCCGCGATGCCGTCGGGCACCGGGGTCGACAAATTTGCGAAGGCGCATCCCGACCGGAGCTTCGACGTCGGCATCGCCGAACAGCATGCGGTGACGTTCGCGGCGGGGCTCGCGGCGCAGGGGATGCGGCCGTTCGCGGCGATCTATTCGACCTTCCTCCAGCGCGCCTATGACCAGGTCGTGCATGATGTTGCGATCCAGAATCTGCCGGTGCGTTTTGCGATCGACCGCGCCGGGCTGGTCGGTGCCGACGGATCGACCCATGCGGGATCGTTCGACGTCACCTATCTCGCAACGCTGCCCAATATGGTGGTGATGGCGGCTGCCGACGAGGCCGAGCTGGTCCACATGACCTATACCGCGGCCGAATATGACGACGGCCCGATCGCCTTTCGCTATCCGCGCGGCAATGGCACCGGCGTACCGCTGCCCGACACGCCCGAGAAGCTGGAGATCGGCAAAGGCCGCGTCGTGCGTGCCGGCAAAACGGTCGCGATCTTCTCGCTCGGCACCCGGCTTGCCGAGGCGCTGAAGGCCGCCGACACATTGGAAGCGCGCGGTCTGTCGACGAGCGTGATCGACCTGCGCTTCGCCAAGCCGCTCGACGAGGAGCTGATCCGCAAGACGCTGGCGAGCCACGAGGTGTGCGTGACGATCGAGGAGGGCGCGATCGGCGGGCTGGGCGCGCATGTGCTGACGCTGGCGAGCGACGCGGGGCTGATCGACGCAGGGCTGAAGCTGCGCACGATGCGGCTGCCCGACGTGTTCCAGGACCAGGATTCGCCGCAGGCGCAATATGACGCCGCGGGGCTGAATGCGCCGCAGATCGTCGAAACGGTGCTGAAAGCGCTGCGTCACAATAGCGCGGGGGTCGAGGAAGCGGGCGCACGGGCTTGAGCGGCGCGGCGGCCTCTGGCGAGGTCTTCGAAGCATATTATTCGATTCCGCGGCTGCTGCTGGGGCTGGCCGGCGCTTTGGCCTTTGTTGCGGCGGCGCTGTTGATGGCAAACACCGGGTTCGTGTCGGGTTCATGGCTGGTCGCGGGGGCTGCGGTCGCCGGCATCGCTTTTTTCGGCTTTGTCGCCGCGATTATCGTCCGCCGCCTGTTCGACCGGCGCGTCCAGCTTCGCATCGATGCCAAGGGAATCATGGTGCGCGAATGGTCGGATCAGGTGATCGCGCATCGTTCGATCCGGCGCGCGAGCGACATGGGACAGTTCGTGGGGCTCTTCCTGCACAAGCCCGAAAAATATCCGACGACCAATCCGATGCGGCGCTTTCTGCTGCGCGTCGGGGGTGAATTGCAACGATCGGCGGGCGATATCTATATCGTGAAATATCAGTATGACCGCCGCGCGGAGGCGATTTTTGACGCGCTCGACCGGATGCGGCCACGCACGGCATTCGAAGAAGAGGTTGAGCGTCGGGTGGCTAAAGCGCGCGCGTCGAGCTGATCCGCAGGAAAGGGAGCGTCGATGGATTTTCTGAAACTGATCCAGTCGCTCGACGAACTGCTCTACGAGGTCATGTCGTGGCTGATCTTCTATCCGGTCACGCTGTGGCGGGCGCTCGCACAGCCGCTCAAGATGATGGACTATTCGGAGGCCGAACTGGGCGATCCGGCCGAGCGGCAATATACCGACACGCTGTCGCCGCCGCTGTTCCTGCTGCTGACGCTGGTAATCTGCCACGCGATCGAACTGTCTATCGTGGGGCAGAATGCGGTGATCTTGCGCCGGACCGGACTGGGCGGACTGGTCAATGACGATTCGACCTACATCCTGCTGCGCGTCGCCTTTTTCAGCCTCTTTCCGTTGATCATGGCGGCGCGGCTGGTACGCGCGCGCAACGTCAAGCTCGACCGGGTGCCGCTCAAGGCGCCCTTCTACAGCCAATGCTATGTGACCGCGCCCTTTGCGCTGATGGTGTCGACGAGCGGAATTCTGATGCAGCTCAAGCCTGGTGACAGTCCCCTCTGGGGCTTGGCGCTGCTCATCGCCGCGCTGCTGTGGTTCGGCAGTTTGCAGATATTATGGTTCGCACAGCATCTGCGGATCGGCCGGCTGCGGGCCGCGCTCCATGCCTCGCGCGCAATGGTCGAGGCGCTGATCGCTTTCGTCGCGATTTCGCTGATTTTCGTGGGGATATGAAAACGGCCCGGGGGTGCCGGGCCGTTTCGATCAATTGCCTGCGCGCAGAATCAGGCACCGGGGATCGACGCGCTGGCTTCGCGGCCGTCGCCCTGCGGCGCGGCGATGATGTCGCGGGTGACGAGGCCCTTGTCGACGACCTGCGTGTCGGGGCTGCCGACCTGGCTGCGGATGCCGGGGTCGGCGCGCGCGCCGTCGGCGCTGCCGATGATCGCGTCTTCGGCCGGGCTGCGCGGCGATTCGCCGCCGAAGAGCGCGCGCAGCGTCTGTTCGGCGGTGGTTTCGTTGCCGGGCCGCGCCGCGCCGGGGGCGGGCGGGGTCAGCGAGAAATCGGGCGGAACGACGAGCGGCGCCTGCCGCGACACCGCCATTTCGTCGGGGCGCTGGCGGCTGAACAGGCTGTTCGATCCGCAGGCCGACAGCGTCATCGCGACGATCGAGGCGGCAAGGATGGCTTTGGTCCGGTTCACTTCAAATAGACTCCCTATGCGCCCCGTTTACTCTTTCGCCGCCTGGTCGGCGGCCGTGGGGGTCTTTTCGCCGAAGAGCAGCGCGCGCGCAACCAGCAAAAGCACGCCGAGCGTGATGCAGGCGTCGGCGACGTTGAAGATCATGAAGGGGCGGAAGGCCCCGAAATGCAGATCGGCGAAATCGACGACATAGCCGAAACGCACGCGATCGATGATATTGCCGAGCGCGCCGCCGAGGATCATCGCGAGCGCGATGACGTCGCCGCGCGCCTTTTCGCGCGTCATCCACAGCGCGACCGCCGCCGCGACGATGGCGGTCACCGCGACGAGCGTCCAGCGCGTCGTATCGTTGCACTTGGCGAACATCGACAGCGAAATGCCGCAATTTTCTGCCCAGGTCAGGTTGAAGACCGGTAGCAGCTCGATCTGCCCATAGGGCTGGGTTTCGAGCGACAGCGGCACGACCACCACCCATTTGACGAGCTGATCGAGGCAAAAGGCGACCGCGGCGACGATCAGGCCGAAGCGCAGGTGGGGAGAACGCGTGCTCATTGCGCGTCCAATACCGTCTCGCAGCGATTGCACAAGGCGCCGTCGGCGGTCACTTCGGGCAGATGGCGCCAGCAGCGGCCGCATTTGTGGTTTTCGGTGCGCTTCACGTCCCAGTCGCCTTGATGGACGGTCGAGGTGATGAAGATTTCCTCATAATCGACGTCGCCGGCTTCGCTCGGGAGCCATACTTCGGCTTCGAGGCTGGAGCGGATGCGCTTTTCGCGGCGCAGCGGCTCGATGCGTTCGGTGACGAGAGCGCGGGTGCCGCGGATTTGCGCCCACTTCTCAATCAACTCGTTATTCCCGCGAAGGCGGGAATCCAGCTTTTCACCGTCGTTGGAAGCTGGACCCCCGCCTTCGCAGGGGTGACGGAGGAGGGCGGCGAAATCCGGCCACTCCAGCAGGTGGACGCTGCCCGCGTCGGGATAGCGCGTGCCCCATACTTCTTCGCTGGTGAACACGAGCACCGGCGCGGCGTAGCGGACGAGGGCGTGGAACAGCACGTCGAGGACGCTGCGATAGGCGCGGCGGGTGTCGGTGCCGAGCGGCGCGGCGGGGCCGAGGTCGCAGTAGAGGACGTCCTTGCGGATATCGAAATAAAAGGCCGACAGATCCTCGTTGCAGAAATCGGCGAGGAGGCGCGTGTAGGCGTTATAGTCGAAATCATCGACCGCTTGGCGCAGCTTCGCGTCGAGATCGGCGAGCAGCGAGAGCATATAGCGTTCGAGTTCGGGCATCGCCGCGACGTCGGTGATGCGTTCTTCCTCCGTAAACCCGTCGAGCGCGCCGAGCAGGTAGCGGAAGGTATTGCGCAGTTTGCGATACTGGTCGGCGACCCCGGCGAGGATTTCCTTGCCGATGCGGTGATCCTCGGTGAAATCGACGCTGAGCGCCCACAGGCGCAGGATGTCGGCGCCATAGTCGCGCATCAGGTCGATCGGGCTGATCGTGTTGCCGAGCGACTTCGACATTTTGAAGCCCTTGGCGTCCATCGTGAAGCCGTGGGTGAGGACGGCCTTATACGGCGCCTGTCCGCGTGTGCCGCAGCTTTCGAGCAGCGACGACTGGAACCAGCCGCGATGCTGGTCGCTGCCTTCGAGGTAGAGGTCGGCGCTGTGGGTGCCGCCGTCGTGGCGGACGAGCGCGGGCCAGCGGCCGCTTTCGAGGACGAAGGCGTGGGTGCAGCCCGAATCGAACCACACGTCGAGAATGTCGGTGATGCGCTCGTAATCGGCGGCGTTGTAGCTATCGCCGAGATATTCCTGCGCGCGCGCGTCGGACCATGCATCGACACCGGCTTCCTTCACCGCCGCGACGATGCGGTCGTTGACGAGCGGGTCGTTGAGATATTGCCCGGTCTTGCGGTCGACGAACAGCGTGATCGGCACGCCCCATGCGCGCTGGCGGCTGAGCACCCAGTCGGGGCGTCCTTCGACCATCGACCCGATGCGGTTGCGGCCCTTGGCGGGGACGAAGCGCGTGTCGTCGATCGCCTGCATCGCCGCCTGCCGCAAGGTCGGGGCGTCGCACAGGCCCTCTTCGGCGGGGTTGATCGCGCCGCCTTCGCCTTCCCAGCGCCGTTCGCCGCGCGTCTTGGGCTCGATATGCGTCATCACCTTGTCCATCGGCACGAACCATTGCGGGGTGCAGCGGAAGATGATCTTGGCCTTCGAGCGCCAACTGTGCGGATAGCTGTGCTTGTAGTCGGCGCTGGCGGCCAGCAGCGCACCGGCTTCGCGAAGGTCTGAGCAGATCGGGCCGTCGGGGGCGTTGAACTTGGGGTTGATCACCGATCCCTGACCGCCGAGCCAGCCCCAGTCCTCGCGATATTTGCCGTCGCCCTCGACCGCGAAGACGGGGTCGAGCCCATTCGCCTTGCAGAGGTCGAAGTCGTCTTCGCCGTGATCGGGCGACATATGGACGAGGCCCGTGCCGCTGTCGGTGGTGACGAAATCGCCCGCGAGGAAGGGGCGCGGACGCGCAAAGAAGCCCCCGAGTGCGTGCATCGGGTGGCGGGCGATGGTGCCGGCGAGGTCGCTGCCTTTGATCGTTTTTACGACGTCGCCCGGTGCGAACCCGTGCATTGAATGTTTGAGGCGCTTGTGGAACTCGTCCAGCAACGGTGCAGCGACTAGATATTTGAGATCTTCAACTAAGGGCATTGGATCGCCGGGGTTGAGCATTTTGGCTTGGCCACGCGCGGTAGCTACCAGCACATATTCAACCTCCGGCCCATAGGCCAAAGCCTGGTTCACCGGGATCGTCCAAGGCGTCGTTGTCCAGATCACCGCATGCGCGCCGACCAGCTCCGCGATCGGGCTTTCAACGATCTCGAACGCCACGTCGATCTGGGTCGAGACGATATCCTCATATTCGACCTCGGCCTCGGCGAGCGCGGTCTTTTCGACCGGCGACCACATCACCGGCTTGGCGCCGCGATAGAGCATGTCGTTGGCGGCGAATTTTAAGAGTTCGCGCACGATGGTCGCCTCGGCCTCATAATCCATCGTCAGATACGGATGGTCCCAGTCGCCGCCGATGCCGAGACGCTTGAGCTGCTCGCGCTGGGTGTCGACCCAATGCTGCGCATAGGCGCGACATTCGGCGCGGAACTCCTCGACCGGAACCTCGTCCTTGTTGAGCTTTTTCTTGCGATATTGTTCCTCGACCTTCCACTCGATCGGCAGGCCGTGGCAATCCCAGCCTGGAACATAGGGCGCGTCTTTGCCCTTCAGCGTCTGGGTGCGGACAACCATGTCCTTCAGGATATGGTTGAGCGCATGGCCGATGTGCATGTCGCCATTGGCGTAGGGCGGGCCGTCGTGGAGGATGAACTGGTCGCGGCCGCGGCGCGCTTCGCGAATCTGCGCCTCCAGATTGCTCTCGAGCCATTTCGCCAGAATCAGCGGCTCCTTCTGCGGCAGGCCGGCCTTCATCGGAAAGTCGGTCTTGGGCAGGAAGACGGTGTCGCGGTAATCGCGCTGATCGGGGGCGGAGGTGCTGTCGGTCATGGTCGCGGCGCTTAGCGCAAGTGAGGCGCGCTAGTCACGTTTAAGTTGATCGCGCCGTGTCCGGGGCGATTCGAAGGGCGTCTGGGGCCCGGCTTGCGCCGGGGTTCACTAGGCCCGAAACGGAGCTATTTCTGGCGCGGGCGGAGCGCCGGGCCGAGATTGTAGATGTCGTCGATCCACACATAGCCGGTAAAGCTGGCCGGGATGCGCGTAAGCTGGTCGACGCGCCACAGGCCCATGCCGCCCTGTTTGTCGCCGCGGGCGCCGGTCATCAGGACGCGGGTGCCGTGCGCCGCCGCGCGCGCCTGCAGGCGGTCGGGCCAGCCCCAATAGGCCCATTGATAGTCGAGCGGCACCATAATTGTGCCGCCGACGCAGCTCGGCGGATACCAGCCCGACCAGCCGAACTTGATGTAATCGCCGGTGCAGCGCTTGGCACCTTCGGGGTCGAGCGTCCAGGCGCGCGGCGCGCGGGCGCGGATCGGCTGGAGCACGCGCGCATTGCCGAAAAAGCCGAATCGCGGCTGGTTCGGATCGATCCCCGCGCGGGCAAAGGCGGCGAGCGCCAGCGCGCCTTCGCGCGGGTCGCGCGACTTGAAGTTGACGATCAGCGACGCATGGCCGAGGTCGCGCAGCACATCGTCGAGGCTGGGCATCAATCCCACCCCCTTGCCGCGCAGGGGGAAGGTTTTTCCGCCGTCGGCGGTATAGCCGTAGCCGATGTCGAGCCGTTTGAGTTCGGCCATCGTGCGGTCGCGAATATTGCCCTTGCCCTCGGTGCGGCAGTCGAGCGTCCAGTCGTGGAACACCGCAAGCCGGCCGTCCTTCGTCGCCGCGACGTCGAACTTCACCGCCCCGGCATCGCGGCCGATCGCGACCTTCATCGAAGGCAGGCTGTTTTCGATATAGGCATGTTCGGGCGGATGGATGCGCGTCGCGGTGCAACTGTCGTCGGTGACGCCGCGATGGTCGAAAAGCTGCGAAACGCCGCGGTGCGCGATCAGGACGCGCTTGCCGACGGGATCGGGCGCGAGCCAGGTCGCGTTCGACAGGGTGAGCCAGGCGACGAGCGCGGCGAAGAGCCAGAGGAAGATTTTGGTGCCGCGCTTCATCGGCTTTTTGGGCGGGCCGGAGAGGCCGGCGGCCCAGTCGTCGCTGTCGGTCATCTTTCCCCCGTCGTCAAGTTGGACCCGGGCCCCGGTTCATGGCGGGCATGTCAGACGTCGGCGAGCAGCCGCTTCGCCTCGTCACAATCCGCCGCAATCTGCGCCATCAGCGCGTCCATCCCCTCATATTTCGCCTCGGGCCGGATGAAGGCGCGGAATTCGACGTCGATTTCCTGACCGTAGAGATCGCCGTCGAAATCGAAGAAATGCGGTTCGAGCAATTCCTTGGGCGGATCGAAGCTCGGCCGGATGCCGAGGTTCGCGGCGCCTTTCAGGATGCGGCCCCCCGGCCCCTCGCTTAGCAGGCGGCCGGTGACGGCGTAGATCCCGTAGCGCGGGCGCAAATAGGTGCCCATGTCGATGTTCGCGGTCGGAAAGCCGAGCAGGCGGCCGTTCTTGTCGCCATGCTGGACGGTTCCGCGCACCGTGAAGGGGCGGGTGAGCAGGCGCGCCGCGGTCGCGCAGTCGCCCGCGCGCAGCGCGTCGCGGATGCGGCTCGACGAGATCACCTCGGTGCTGTCGTCGACCGGCGCGACCATCTCGGTAAAGAAGCCGAGGCGGCGGGCATGATCGGCGAGGGTCACGACATCGCCGCCCCGGCCCTTGCCGAAGACGAAATCGGCACCGGTGACGACCCCCGCCGCGCCATAGCGTTCGAGCAGCAATTCGGTGATGAAATCCTCCGCCGTCGTCGCGGCGAGCGCGGCGTCGAAGGGCAGGACGAGCATCGCGTCGGCGCCCGCCGCGCAGAACAATTGCTGCCGCTGGTCGAGCGTGGTCAGGCGGAAGGGCGGCGCGTCGGGTTTGAAGACGCGCACCGGATGCGGATCGAAGGTCGCGACGATCGCGGGGCGCCCGTCGTCCTTGGCATGATGCACCGCGCGGCCGACCACCGCCTGGTGTCCGGCGTGAAAGCCGTCGAAATTTCCAAGCGCGATGACGCCGCCACGCAGCGCACCCTCGATACGTTCGTGGCCGTCGAGGCGGATCATGGCCACCCTGTCTTCCGTTCGTGCTGAGCTTGTCGAAGCACTGTTCTTTCTTTCAACCTCGCCAGAAGGAAGGGCGGCCCTTCGACACGCTCAGGGCCGACGGATTTGGAAATCGAGTCATCGGGCCGGCGGCGTCAGCGGCACGATCCCCGCGCGGATGACGCGGAGCGCGTTGCCGCCCATCGCGGCGCGGATTTCATCGTCGCTGAAGCCCGCGTCGAGCAGCGCCTGCGTCACCTGAACCAGCTTCGACGTGTCGAAGCGGACCGTGGTCGCGCCGTCATAATCGCTGCCGAGCGCGACATATTGGATGCCGACGAGGTCGCGGACATGCTTCATCGCCCTGGCGACGCTGGCGGGCGAGGTGTCGCACACCGCCGCGTCCCAATAGCCGATGCCGATGACGCCGCCGGTCGCGGCCAGCCCACGGATTTCGTCGTCGGTGAGGTTGCGGTTGACCTTGCACGTCGCCTGCACCCCGCCGTGGCTGGAGACGACGGGACGGCGCGCCATCTTGAGGATGTCGACGACGCAGGCGTGGCTGCAATGCGCGATGTCGACGATCATGCCCTTCGCTTCCATCCGGCCGATCAGGTCGCGGCCGAGCGGGGTGAGGCCGCCCTTTTTCAGCCCGTGCATCGATCCGGCGAAGATATTGTCGAAGAAGTGGGTGATCCCCGCCATGCGGACGCCGGCGCCGTAGAGCTTGTCCAGATTGTCGATATTGCCGTCGAGATCGTGGAGCCCCTCGACACTGAGCATCGCGCCGACGGGCGGTGGGGTTTTAGTGCGCCGCGCGGCGAGCAGCGTGTCGAGTTCGGCGGGGCTCGCGACCGCCATCAGCTTGCCGTCCGACGCCGCGGCGGCGCGGTGCAGCTTCGTCGCGTGCCAGAGCGAGCGTTCGAGCAGCGAGTTCCACGTCCGCACTGGCTGCAGCTGCGCGATCACCAGCGGGGTGATATTGTCGCTGTCGTCGCCATTGGCGTCGTAATTCTGGCCCTTTGGCGATTTGGTGGTGCTGGAGAGGATCTGGAGCGCGACATTGCCCTCTTCGAGCCGCGGCAGGTCCATATGGCCGCGGGTCGCGCGGTTCAGGAAATTGCGCCCCCACAGCAGGCTGTCGCTGTGCAGATCGACGATCGTCAGCGTCTTGTGCAGCGCGGCGGCGCGCGCGCTGACCGTTGGCAGCGGCTTGCCGTCGACCTTGTTGAGCCCGCGCTCGATCATGCCGGGGGCGAGGAGGAAGAAGGCGGCCGCCCCTACGACGAGCAGTGCTAAGATGCCGATCAGCCAGCGGCGCATGTCAATTCTCCCCCATTGTCCCGCTTTGCGCGTGCCATCATCCCGCTTTGCGCGTGAAGGTGACGAAGCTGTAGGCCGGGCGCCCCCCGTCGTCGGCCGGATGATCCTCGCGCGCCACGACCTGCCAGTCGGCGGAATCGGGATAGGCGATGGTCGCATCTCCCGCGGGTTCGATCGCAACCTCGGTCAATTCGATCCGCGTCGCGAGCGGCAGGAACAGATCGTAGATTTCGGCGCCGCCGATCACCATCGCCTGCGGCGCATTGGCGAGGCGCAGCGCTTCCTCGACGCTGGCGACGGGCTCGGCGCCTTCGTCCTGCCAGCCCGCGTCGCGGGTGAGGACAATGTGGCGCCGCCCCTCCAGCACCGTGGGCAGGCTGTCGAAGGTCTTGCGCCCCATGATCATCGGGCGGCCCATGGTGAGCTGTTTGAAGCGGCGCAGGTCGGCGGGCAGGTGCCAGGGAATCTTGCCCCCCGCACCGATCACGCCATTGGCGGCGCGTGCAAGGACCAGCGTGATATCCGGGCGGTTCATCGGGGAGAGGCTCCAACCCAAGTGACGTGGCCGAGCTTGCGCCCGTCGCGCACCTCGGTCTTGCCGTAGTGATGCACGTGCGCGGCGCCGTCGGCAAGCAGCGCCGGAATCTTTTCGATCTGCGCGCCGATCAGATTGTGCATCGTCACCGGCAGTAGCGGCACCGCCGTATCGCCGAGCGGCAGGCCCGCGACGGCGCGGATATGGTTTTCGAACTGGCTCGTCACCGCGCCCTCGATCGTCCAGTGGCCGCTGTTGTGGACGCGCGGCGCCATCTCGTTGAACACCGGCCCCGCGTCGGTGGCGAAAAATTCGCCGGTGAGCACGCCGACATAGTCGAGCCCATCGCCGATCGCCGCCATCATCGCGCGCGCCGCGGGTTGCTGGTCGAGGACGATGGACGGCGGCGGCAGGCTGGAGACGGCGAGAATGCCGCCTTCGTGGACATTCGCCGAACTGTCCCAAAAGCGCGTTTCGCCGTCGATGCCGCGCACCATGATAACCGAAAATTCATGGTCGAAGGCGACGAAGCCTTCGAGGATCGCGGGCTGCCCGCCGATCGCCTCCCACGCCGCATCGGCATCGGCGGGCGCGGCGATTCGCGCTTGTCCCTTGCCGTCATAGCCCATGCGCACGGTCTTGAGGATCGCGGGGGTGCCGATGGCGGTGAGCGCGCTATCGAGTGCCGCGCGCGTCGGCACCGCGGCAAAAGGCGCGGTGCGGCCGCCGAGATCGGCGACGAAGGATTTTTCGGTGAGCCGGTCCTGCGCGATTTCGAGCGGCTTGCCGCCCGGATGGACCGCGACATGGCCCGACAGGAAACGCACCGTGTCGACCGGGACATTTTCGAATTCGAAGGTCACGATGTCGCACGCGGCCGCGAAGCCCGCGAGGCGCGGTTCATCGTCCCACGCCGCCTGCGTGTGGTGGGCGGTGACTTCGGCCGCGACGCTTTCGGCGTCGGGGGCATAGACATGAACTTTGTAGCCGAGCTGTGCGGCGGCGACCGCGAGCATCCGGCCAAGCTGGCCGCCGCCCAGGATGCCGATCGTCGATCCGGGGGAAAGCAAAGCGGGTCAGCCTTCGCGCACGGGCGTCGGCGCGACGCTGTCGGTCTGTTTCGCGCGCCACGCGTCGAGCCGCGCGGCGAGGTCCGCATCGGTGTTGGCGAGCAACGCGGCGGCGAACAGCCCCGCGTTGGTCGCGCCCGCCTTGCCGATCGCAAAGGTCGCGACGGGGACGCCGCCGGGCATCTGGACGATCGAATAGAGGCTGTCGACGCCGCTGAGCGCCGCCGACTGGACCGGCACGCCGAGCACGGGAACGCGCGTCATCGCCGCGACCATGCCGGGCAGATGCGCGGCGCCGCCGGCGCCCGCGATGATCGCCTGGAGCCCGCGGTCGGCGGCGCCCTTGGCATAGGCGACGAGCCGGTCGGGGGTGCGGTGCGCGGAGACGATATGCACCTCGTGCGCGATGCCGAATTCTTCGAGGATCTGGACCGCATGCGCCATCGTCGGCCAGTCCGACTGGCTGCCCATGATTACGCCGATGCTGGCTTTCGCGCTGGCTGCGCCGTCGCCCATTCCGTCCCTCCTGCCCGGGCGATGAATCGCCGCTGCCTCCCCCTAGCGACTCGACCGCGCGCGGGCAATGTCACCAAAATGGCACCGCGTTTACGTCTTGGTATCAAGTCGTGGCTAACCTGCCTGCCATGCCCATCCTGCCGGCGTCCTGCCGGCGACCCACCGGATGCGCATCGGGGATAGGGAATGGATAGCGTAGGGGGGGCGCGGATCGCGGTCGAAAGGGCCGGTTTCGTATCCGTCGACTCCATCGAGGACCAGTTGCGCGAAATGCGCCGCGAACGCGATGCGTTGCGCCGTGAGAACCGCATCCTGAAGATCGCGGTCGCGGAGCTCGAACGCGTGTCCGAACGCGATACGCTGACCCCGCTGTTCAATCGCCGCTACTTCCTGACCGCGATTCACCAGCGCCTCGCGCGCTTCGAACGCCATGCCGAAAGCGCGGCGGTCGTGTTCATCGACGTCAATCAGCTCAAGCAGATCAACGACACGCTGGGGCATGCCGCCGGCGACTTCGCGCTCATGCAGATCGCGGGCCGCCTGTCGGCCTCGATCCGGTCGACCGATGTCGCAGCGCGGATCGGCGGTGACGAATTCGGGCTGATCCTCGATCAGTCGAGCGAAAAGGGCGCCCGCGCGCAGATCGAACGGCTGGCCGAGGTGCTGAGCGCCGAGCCCGCCAACTATGACGGGCAGGAGGTTCGCCTGTCGGCCTGCTTCGGCGTCGCGATGCTGCAGACCGGGATGAGCGAATCGGACGTGCTCGCCGCCGCCGACCGCGACATGTATCGCTGCAAACAGCGCGAAGTCGCCCGCACCCACCGCTAACCCAGCGTTAACCAAAGGCGCGCATCCTCCCTTTATGGACAGGGGGTGGATGATGCGTACCCAGGCCGATTTTTTCACCGATATCGAAAACCAGATTTCCGGGCAGATTGGCGCGCTTGCCGAAGCGCTGCCGCATTGTGCGTTGACCCAGATCGTGCAGGGGGTCGACGACATTCGTTGCCTTGCGCGCGATCATGGCTTCGCGATCGTCGAAACGCTGGCGAGCCAGCTCGAATCGAATCGGCGGTGGCCGGGGGCGGCTATCGCGCCGCCGTCCTGACCTATCTCGACGCGATGAACGATGCGGTGCGCGCACCGCGCGGCCCGATGCCCGCGGCCGCGCAGGAAGCCTGGCTCGCGTCGGTCGCGATGCGCCTCGGCCATTAAACCCGGCTATTCGCACACCGCGAGCTAGCGCTTAATCCTCCACGCTCAATAATTCGACCCATAGGCCGCCTGGCTGCGTTTCGACCGCGACATCGGCGACGATGTGGCCGGCCAGCCGCCAGTCGAAGGCGGCGAGCCGCGCCGAAAGATCAGTGAGGGCGGTTCCGGCGGGCAGCGTCAGCGCAAACCGGTGGCGCGCTCCGATGAAATTGGCGCTGGCCCAAGGTCGCATCGTCGATGCGCCGAGCTGCGATCCCGGCGGCAGCAAGCGCGTCAGCAGGCGCGCGATGCGGCGGTGCGGGCAGGTGGGCCGCATGGGGGCGGTGGGCGACCAGCGGATCATGCGCGGCGGCTCTTGTTGGCGCGGCTGCCGACGCGGCGGTCGCCGATCGGCGTCACGCGGCCGGCCCGGAAGTCGGCACGCCATTTGTTCATGAAATGTTCCGCACGGCAGATCACCGCGCGGCCACAGATCCGCCCGCCGCGAAGGTCGCTCACCAGCCGCGGGTCGTGGACGGCGGCGCGGCCGAACACGCTCGGCGGCATATCGGCCTCTTTCAGAAAGGCCTCGATCCGTTCCAGCAAAATGCCCTGCATCGTCATCTCCCTGCCCGCGATTCGATCAATAGGATAATTCCTATTTGATTGGCATTTTCCTACTTGTCTAGGAAAAATCCTATTGCTAGAGATGAAATAGGAAGGACCAGTCCTTGACCGATATCGACGACGACCCGCGCCGGATGCTCGACCGGCTGCTGACCGAAAAGGGGGTGGATTATGCCCAGCTTTCGGCGCGCATCGGGCGCAACCCCGCCTATATCCAGCAATATATCAAGCGCGGATCGCCGCGGCGGTTGGGTGAACAGGACCGGGCGCGCATCGCCGCCTATCTGGGCGTGTCGGAGGCGCTGCTGGGCGGCCCGGCGCTACGCGTCGCCGCGCCTACGCCGCGCGCGCGCGGCCGCGACCTCGTGCTGGTGCCAAAGCTGGCGATCGGCGCTTCGGCGGGGCCGGGCGCGAGCGTCGATGGCGAAGCTGTGGAAAGTGAGGTCGCCTTCGATCCGCGCTGGCTGCGCGATCTGGGCGCCGACCCGCGCGCGCTGAGCATCATTCGCGTCGAAGGCGATTCGATGGCGCCGACGCTGGGCGATGGCGACGATATATTGGTCGATGGCGGCGACGCGGCCGCCCGGCTGCGCGACGGCATCTATGTGCTGCGGATGGACGATGTGCTGATGGTCAAACGCATCGCGCGCGCGCCGGGGCCGGGGCGCGTGTCGGTCATCAGCGACAATCCGCACTATCGTAGCTGGGACGATCTGCCGCTGTCGGCGATCCGGCTCGTCGGCCGGGTCATCTGGACGGGGCGCAGGGTGCGCTAGGACCGCTCGCTATCTTCTGATTGGTGATCGGCCCAGGGTCGAACCGGCTAGAGATAATTGACCGTCAGCGTGAAGGTGCCGCTGTAATCGCCCTCGGGCTGGTTCGCCGGGACGCTGAGCGTGCCGCCGACATAATAGGTTTGCACCCCGCTGGGCAGCAGCGTCGCGCTCGACCCGAGCAGGATAATGCCGCCGCCGCTTGTCGTCATCGCGCGGGTCAGCGTGGCGGTCATTGCGGGCGCGCCGCCGCCTGCGCGGGTCAGTGTCGCCGAATTGCTGCCGCTGACAGTGATCAGCAGCAGGCCGCCGGTACCCTGGAATACCCCGCGCTGCGCGCCGCTGCCGGCGAGCGTGACGCCGCCCGCCGAGCCGCGCGCATTGGTCGCCGGATTGACCGTCACCGTGCCCCCGGTCGCGCCGCTGACGATCGTGCCGAAATCGAGGTCGTCGGTCTTGATGAGCGTGTTCGGCCGCACCACCGCGGCATTCGCGGTGCCGGTCGTCTCGGCCGCCGATGCGGACGGCCCCATCAGCGCCGCTGCCGTGGCAGCGGCGGCGAGGCATAAGGCCATCGGTCGGAAGTTGGTCCCTTGAATCCCCACGATTCTGCTCCTGTCCGGCACACTATGCCAGCAGGGCATGAAGGGAGGATGCGCAGGCATGGTAAAGCGGGTCTTTACCTTTGCGCGGAGGCGGTGCGTCAGGCCCCCGACTCTATGCCTTGTCAGCGACCCCGCCGATCAGCACGAAACGCCGATCGCAATAGCCGCAATCGACGTACCCATCGTCGGGATCGATCTCCAGCCAGACGCGCGGGTGGCCGAGCGCGGCGTTGGCGAGCCCGTCGCCCGTGCCGTCGCATGCGATGCGGGTCTTGGACGTGCGGATCGTTTCGGGAGCGGGTGCAGGCTGGGTCATCGACGCGCCTTTAGCAAGCAGGTGCGGGCGGGGCAATCGGTCTCGATCGCTCCGCCCGCAACGGGCGACGCTTACAGATAGTTCAGCGTGATCGTGAAGGTGCCGCTGTAGTCGCCGGGCGCCTGATTGGCATTGACCTCCAGCGTCGCGCCGACCGGAAAATTATAATTGCCCAGCGCCGAGGTGATGCGGAAGCGCGTCGGCGAGGTCGAGAGGATTGCGGTCGGGGTGCTGCCGATCTCGAAATCGCGCACGCGCATCCGCTGGCCGGGGCCGGTGATCCAGATGCTGTTCGAACCGAGCGAGATATTGACCTGGCGATTGTAGCTGCCGAGCCCGGCGAAGCGCGCCGGTTCGCCCGAACTGCCCGCGAGCGTCGCGCCGCCGGTGCGGCTGCGCGTGCCGTCGGGGGCAAGCCGCACGGTGCCGGCGCTGCCCGAGGCGATGATGTCGCCGAAATCGAGGTCGTTGACCTTGAAGAAGGACAGCGGCCGCAGCACGATCGCTTCGGCCTGTGCCTGCGTCGTCGATTGCGGCGATGTGGTCTGGGCATGCGCCGCCGGTCCGATCGCCGGAGCCGTCAGCAGAGCGCACGCTGCGAAGCCGCGCAGTATGGCGCGCGGGTCGATGATGTGTCTGGTCCTCACGCATCCCCCCTTAGCGGTGAGGTCGCAAAATATGCTTACAGCTTATGGTAAAGAAAAGCTTGCCGCCGAGGCCCTTTCGCACCCGCACCGGCGCGGCTATGGAAGGCGCCATGAGTGAAGCCGCCATCCGCATCGACGCCGTTTCCAAAATCTATGCCGGGGGCAAGCAAGCGCTCGACAATGTCAGTTTCGATGTGCCGCGAGGTCAGATATTCGGACTGCTCGGCCCGAACGGCGCGGGCAAGTCGACGCTGATCAACATCCTCGCGGGGCTGGTCAACAAGACCAGCGGCCATGCGAGCATCTGGGGCTTCGACATCGACGCCGACCCGCGCAACGCCAAATATTCGATCGGTATCGTGCCGCAGGAAATCGTCTTCGATCCATTTTTCACGCCGTTCGAGACGCTGGAGAACCAGGCGGGCCTGTATGGCGTGCCGAAGGGCAAGCGCATTTCGGACGAATTGCTGGCGGCGGTGCACCTTAGCGACAAGCGCGATGCCTATGCGCGCACGCTGTCAGGCGGCATGAAGCGCCGCCTGCTCGTCGCCAAGGCGATGGTCCATTCGCCGCCGATCATCGTGCTCGACGAACCCACCGCGGGGGTCGATATCGAACTGAGGCAGCAGCTTTGGGAATATGTGCAAAGCCTCAACGACCGCGGCGTAACGGTGGTGCTGACGACGCATTATCTGGAAGAAGCCGAGGAGCTGTGCGACCGTATCGCGATCATTAACCACGGCAAGCTGATCGCCAACAAGCCGACGCGCGAGCTGGTCGACATGGCGCGCGAGAAGATCGTCGTCGTGACGCTGGATGCCGATGTCAGCGTGCTGCCGTCGCACTCTGCCTTCGACAAGGTCGAGCGCGAGGGCGAACGGGGGCTGGCGATCAGCTACAACAAGGATCGCACCAACGCGGGCGAGGTGCTCGCGGCGGTGAATGCGATGGGGCATGGCATCGTCGACGTGTCGACGCGCGAGGCCGACCTTGAGGATGTGTTCCTGAATTTGACGCGCGCGGCGAATGGCTGAGGCCGCGACCCACGACGTCATCATCGTCGGTTCCGGCGCGGCAGGGCTGACAGCGGCGATCGCGCTGGCGGAGCATTGCCGTGTTCTCGTGCTTGCGAAGGGCGAGCTGACCGGCGGGTCGACCGCCTGGGCACAGGGCGGGATCGCGGCGGTACTCGACGCGGGCGACACGTTCGAAAATCATATCAACGATACGATGATCGCGGGGGCCGGGCTCAACCGGCGCGAGACGGTCGAGTTCGTCGTCGAAAATGCGCCCCACGCGATCGAGCGGCTGATCGAAATGGGCGTGCCCTTCAACAAGGAGGCCGAGGCGCTGCACCTGACGCGCGAGGGTGGCCATTCGCACCGCCGCATCGTCCACGTCGACGATGCGACCGGCTGGGCGGTGCAGGCGGCGCTGCTCAAGACCGCCGAGGCGCATCCGAATATCACGCTGCTGCCGGGACAGGCGTGCATCGACCTGATCAGTGGACGTCATGAGCTACGCTATTCGGGGTCGGGCCATGTCTGGGGCGTCTATGCGCTCGACGAAAAGACGGGGAAGGTCCACGCGCATGTCGGCCGCGCGACCATATTGGCGAGCGGCGGGGCGGGGCGCGTCTATCAATTTTCGACCGCGCCGCGCGGCGCGACGGGTGACGGCATCGCGATGGCGTGGCGCGCGGGCGCGCGCGTTTCCAACATGGAAATGATGCAGTTCCACCCGACCTGCCTTTACAATCTGGAGGTCAAGAATTTCCTGATTACCGAGGCGGTGCGCGGCGAGGGCGGGATATTGAAGCATCCCGTCACCGGCCATCGCTATATGCCCGATTACGACCCGCGCGCCGAACTGGCGCCGCGTGATATCGTGGCGCGCGCGAACGACGATCAGATCAAGCGCTTCGGCCTCGACTATGTCCACCTCGACATCAGCCAAAAGGACCCCGATTTCGTCGCGGGGCATTTCCCGAACATCCACGAAAAGCTGCTGACGCTGGGTATCGACATGACGAAGCAGCCGATCCCGGTGGTGCCGGCGCAGCATTATACCTGCGGCGGCATCCTGATCGACCTTGACGGCCGCACCGACCTGCCGGGGCTCTATGCGGCGGGAGAATGCACCGAAAGCGGGCTGCACGGAGCCAACCGCCTGGCGTCCAACTCGCTGCTCGAATGTTTCGTCTTCGGCGAGGCGGCGGCGAAGGATATCATCGCCCGCTGGAACCAGCTCGAAACGCCGCCGCCGATCCGCGCGTGGGATGAAAGCCGCGTCACCGATTCGGACGAGGAAGTCGTCATCAAGCAGAACTGGACCGAGATCCGCCGCTTCATGTGGAACTATGTCGGCATCGTGCGCACGACGAAGCGGCTGGAGCGCGCGCAGCACCGTATCAACATGATGACGCACGAGGTCGAGGATTATTACGGACATTTCCGCGTGACGACCGATCTGATCGAGCTGCGCAACCTGCTCCAGTGCGCCGACCTGATCGTGCGCAGCGCCCTGCATCGCAAGGAAAGCCGCGGGCTGCACTATACGCTCGATTACCCGCGTCTGCTTCCTGAGGCACGCGACACGGTGCTGGTTCCTTAAACGCACAGCGCGCCGCGGATATTGCACCACGGCGCGCCGGCTTACGCCCTGCCTCCCCATGACCCCGCGATGCGGCGCGGGGCCGAAGGCCCCACCTCCGGGAACGGCCAGAGCGGCCCGGAAGGGCCGCCGGCGATGAAGGGATCGCAGCGGTCGACCGGAACGCCCCCACCATGCGGCGCCAATTCCTGCTGCGCATTGACCGAAGTCAAAAAAGCGCCGGTGCGTCAGGCAAAACCCTCGTTCAAAAAGCGTTCGGCGAGGGCGGCGTGGAGGGCGGCGCCGCGGGCCATGACCTTTTCGTCGAGTATCATGCGGTTCGAGTGGAGGCCGCAGCACTGGCGCCAGTCGCTGCCCGCCTCGCTGGCGCCGAGCCAGAACATCGCGCCGGGCACTTTTTCGAGCACATAGGCGAAATCTTCAGCCCCCATCACCGGATTGTCCATCGTCAGCCAGGCCGCCTCGCCGAATGTCTCTTCGACGACGCTCTGACCGAAGGCGGCGGCGCGGCTGTCGCACACGGTGACGGGGAAGCCCTCCTCGATTACGACCTCGGCGGTGCAGCCATGCGCTTCGGCGATCGCGGGGACGAGGCGCCGCAGTTCGGCGGCGACCATCGCGCGGCGATGCGGCGACAAGGTGCGGATCGTGCCCTGCATGTCCGCGGTTTCGGGGATGATGTTGTTTGTCGTGCCCGCGGCGATTTTGGCGATGGTGATGACGGCGGGATCGAAGACCGAGATGCGGCGCGTCACCATTGTCTGGATCGCGGTGACGATCGCGCAGGCGACGGGGATGGGGTCGATCGCATCCTGCGGCATGGAGGCGTGGCCGCCGGCGCCCTTGACGGTGATCGAGAGGACGTCGGACGAAGCGAGCAGCGGCCCGGCGCGCCCCGCGAAGATGCCGTGCGGCGCGTTGGGCATGATGTGGAGCGCGAAGGCCGCGTCGGGCAGCGGATCGATCAGCCCGTCGTCGAGCATAAACCGCGCGCCGTGATGCCCTTCCTCGCCGGGCTGGAACATGAACATCACCGTGCCGGGCAGGCGGTCGCGCGCCGCACAGAGCAGCTTCGCCGCGCCGACAAGCATCGCGACATGTGTATCATGGCCGCAGGCATGCATCGCGCCGCTGGTTTCCGAGGTGAATGCGAGGCCCGTATCCTCGACCAGCGGCAGCGCGTCCATGTCGCCGCGCAGCAGCACAGTGCGCGCGTTCCCGCCATTCCCCGCCAAACCCCCGCGCAGGATCGCGACCAGCCCCGTGGTCGACGGCCCTTCGCGAAATTCGAGCGGCAGGCCGGCGAGAGCGTCCTTGATCTTGGCGAGCGTCTTGGGATTCTGAAGGCCGAGTTCCGGCTCGCGGTGGATAGCGCGGCGCAGATCGACGAGATCATCAAGGAGGGTTTCGGCCTCGGCGGGCCAGCGGCTTGTTTCGGTCAGCGTCATCTCTCGATCCTCGACTGGGGGCGTCACGCGATCCTAGAACGTCGCCGCCGGCTTGTCAGCCTGCCGCGGCGCGGCCGAGGGTCAGCACGGCGAGCGCGATGGCGATGGCGCTGCCGTGCAGGACGATGCGGCCCCAGCGGGTCGGGGCGGGGTCGATCCATTCGACGACGAGTGCGGTCGCCGACTGGATGCCATAATAGAGAACGAAGGCTTTGGACGCCCAGGCGATGACGGTGAAGATGTCGCCCGCCCACACCACCGCGATCGAGGCTGATGCTGCGATGACATAGCCGATAGCGACGGGGATTCGCTGGCGCGAGGCGCCGGCGACGAGGCCGCTGGCGCCGTTGAGATCGGCCACCGCCGCCGAAAGCTGCGACAGAAGGGCGGCGACGATGATCGCCGGCGTAACGAGGGTGCCGACGGGGCGCAGCAGTTCGATGACATGGGTGTCGCCGCCCTCGGGCGGCAGGCGCCCGTCGAGCCACGGCGTCAGGAGGCCGATGAAGAGCATGTAGACGACGAAGGCGATCCACTGCGCATGGCGCATCGTGCGCACTCGCGTCGCGCGGTCGTAGCTGTCGCCGAGGTAGCGAGACGTCTCGAACCCCTGGACGAGGATGATGAGGCCGAGCAGGATGCGGACCGCGTCGAAACCCTCCGCCTGGTCGGCGAGCGGACGGACCGCGACCGTTCCCGCCGCGACTTCCGACCCCAGCGCCCAGGCGAGCGCGGCGATGAGCGCGGCGATCATCGCCAGCTTAAGCCCGACCGAGCCCAGCTCGACATGCTCGAGCCAGCGCAGACCGCCGAAATAGCCGAGGGTGCCGAGCAGCGCGAGGATCGCGGTCGTCATCCCGTGCGCAACCACCGGATCGACGACGCCGAACGCCTTGAGCGCGAAATCGGCGAGCAGGTCGAGATAATAAGCGACCGAGACGAAATAGGCGAGGATCAGCGCAAGATCGGCGGCGCGGTCGAGCCAGAGCAGCACCGGCGGCGGCGATTCGGCCGCGAGCATCGGTTCGAGGCGACTGATATTGTCGCGCACCGCAAGGCCGAAAAGATAGGAAATGGCGCAGAGCGCCGCCATCGCCGCGACCGCATAATGGCCCGCGACATGGCCAAGGATCGGCCCCGCGACGAGGAAGCCTGACCCGATGATCGACGCGAGTGGCGTGACGGTCGCGCGCCAGTCGCGCGAGCGCAGCAGCGGCGGCGACAGCATCACCGCCGCGGTCGCGACGGCGACGACGAGCAGAACGAGGTTGGTCGAACTCACCGACCGCCGAAGAGCTGCCGCCCCGCCAGATCGAGCATGATTTCCTCGCTGCCGCCGCCGATCGCGTTGACGCGAACCTCGCGGTAGATGCGTTCGACCTTGCTGCCAGTGATGTAGCTCGCGCCGCCCAGCACCTGCGCCGCCTCGCGCGCGACCGCCTCGAGCATCCGGGTCGCCTGTACCTTGAGCATCGCAAAATCGGCGGGGCGGTCCTTGCCGGTCTTCACCTGCCAAGCGCAGAGGTCGACCCACGCCTGCGTCGCTTCGATCTGGCGTTCCATATCGGCGAGCTTGATGCGGATCGACTGGTGGCCGACGAGCGGCTTGCCGAACGTCTCGCGGTTCTGCGCCCATTCTACGGCCTCGGCGAGCGCGACGCGGGCATAGGCGCAGCAGCCCATCGCCATGCCGAGCCGTTCCGAATTGAAGTTGCGCATGATGCCGATGAAGCCGCCGTTCTCGGGCCCGATCAGGTTTGCAGCGGGGACGCGGACGTCCGCGAAATGGATCGCCGCGGTGTCGCTGCAGCGCCAGCCCATCTTGTCGAGCCGCGTGCGTTCGACGCCGGGTGCGTCCATGTTGATGAGCAGCAGCGAGATGCCGCCCGCGCCCGGACCGCCGGTGCGCACCGCGCAGGTCAACCAATCGGCGCGCATGCCGCTGGTGATGAACATCTTGCCGCCATTGACAACATAATCGTCGCCGTCGCGCACCGCCGTCGTCTTGAGGTTGGCGACGTCGCTGCCGCCGCCCGCTTCGGTAATGCCGAGCGCGATGATCTTGTCCCCAGCGAGCACGGGCGGCGCGACCCGCTGTTTCAATTCGTCCGAGCCCAGCGCGAGGATCGGCGGCAGGCCGATGCCGTGCGTCATCAGCGAGGCACCGAGTCCGCCCGCGCCGACCGCGGCGAGCTCCTCGGTCAGAACGAGGCCGTGGAAATTGTCGAAGCCTTCGGAATGGCCGCCATATTGCTCGGGGTAGCGCAGGCCAAGTATACCCGCTTCCGCCGCCTTCTTGTGCAGCGCGCGCGGCAACTCGCCCTCGGCCTCCCAGCGGTCGATGTGCGGTGCGATCTCGCGTTCGACGAAGCGGCGGACGCTTTGCGCCAGCGCCTCGTGGGTTTCGTCATAATAGGGGGAACGGGCGCACCAATCGTCGAAAGCAGTCATACCCCGATGCTGCGCCCGGTTGACGTAAACGTCAAGGGAAGCGCGACCTTGCGGTGGCGTACAGACGATAAATTTCGGCTCGATTTCCTCGCCATGCACCTTAAGGTCGCCATCTATGACGAAATCTATCCTGCTCGCCGGCCTCGCCGCGCTCGCCCTTGTCTCCACTCCCGCCGCCGCGCAGTCCTCGCCCGAGGCGGTGGCCGAGGCCGCGCTCAAGAAGGCGCCGGTCTTCGACGGGCATAATGACGTGCCCTGGGCGCTGCGCGAGCGCGCCGACAATATGATCAACGGTTTCGATTTCAACGACACCAGCCATACCGCGACGACCGATCGCATCGCGATGCACACGGACCTGATCCGATTGCGCAAGGGCCATGTCGGCGCGCAATTCTGGTCGGTCTATGTCCCGTCGAACAGCAACGAGGCGCAAGCGGTGCAGCAGACGCTGGAACAGATCGACGTGATGAAACGGCTCGTCCAGCGCTATCCGAACGACCTGATGCTCGCGACCAATTCGGCCGAGCTCGAAAAGGCGATGAATTCGGGCAAGATCGCCGGCATGCTCGGCATGGAAGGCGGCCATTCGATCGGATCGAGCCTGGCGGTGCTGCGCGACATGTATGATCTTGGCGCGCGGTACATGACGCTGACCCACAGCCGGAACACCCCGTGGGGCGACAGCGCGACCGATGCGCCCGCGCACGACGGGCTGACCCCGTTCGGCGAACAGGTGGTGCGCGAGATGAACCGCATCGGCATGGTCGTCGATCTGAGCCACACGAGCGAAGCGACGATGAAGGACGCGCTCGCCGTGGCGAAGGCGCCGGTGATGTTCAGCCACTCGGGCGCGCGCGGCGTCAACGACCATCCGCGCAATGTCCCCGACAGCGTGCTGCCGCTGGTCAAGGTGAACGGGGGGATCGTGATGGTGGTGCTGTTGCCGACCTTCCTCGATCCCCAGGTGCGCGCCTATGGCCTGTCGCGCACCGCCGAACAGGCGCGGTTGAAGGCGATGTATCCGGGCGACCCCGCCGCCGCCGACAAGGCGCTCGCCGACTGGGACAAGGCGAACCCGACGCCGACGACCGACGTCGCGAAGGTCGCCGACCATATCGATCATATCCGCAAGCTCGCCGGGATCGACCATATCGGGCTCGGCGGCGATTATGACGGAATGGATTCGGCGCCGGTCGGGATGGAGGATGTGTCGGGCTATCCCGCGTTGTTCGTCGAACTGGCGAAGCGCGGCTATTCGCAGGCCGACCTCGAAAAGATTGCGAGCGGCAACATGCTGCGCGTGCTGAAGGCGGTCGAGGCCTATGCGGCGAGCCAGAAGGGCCAGCCGCCGATCGAGACGCCAGTGGCCAAATGATTGCGCGTCGCCCCCGCGACGACGGAGGTGGCGGCTATTTCCTTTTGAACGGCCAGTCGATCGCGCCGCTCGCCCACAGCGCCCACCAGATGATGAGCGGCTGCGCGGCGAGGCGCGGGCCGTGGTACCACCAGCCAAGCGTCTGTCCGCCGATCGCGACATGCGCGAAGGCGTGATGGAAATTCGCCGGCCACACGCACAGCGCATAGAGGGCAAGGGCCCAGCCCGCCGCCTTGCGCGTCGCCGGGATCAGCAGCCCGAGCGCGCCCGCCAGTTCGGCAATGCCCGTCGCGGCGACGATCAGCGCCGGCTGCGGCACCCAGGGCGGGGTGATCGCGACGAAAGGCGCGGGGGTGGCAAGGTGACGGTAGCCCGCATAGCCATAAGCGAGCGCGAGCAGCCAGCGCAGTGCCGTGCGGACCGTCACCGCCCGATGGCTTCGATCATCGCCTCGACGCGGACGAATTTCTCGCGCGGGTTGCCTTCGAGCGCGGCGGCGACCTCCGCCGCCTCGATCTTGCGCCAGTCGCGAAAGGTGACGGGTGCGATACCGCGCCCCGCGAGCAGCGCATCGAGGCCGGGACGGCCCGCCTTGCCGCCACCGCGGCCGATATCCTCCAGCACCATTTCGGCGATGCGCGCGCCGTCGGGCTTGTTGGTGCCGATCGTCCCCGACGGCCCGCGCCGCGCCCAGCCAACGCAATAGAGGCCGGGCAGGATCCGCCCCTCGTCATTGGCGAAGCGGCCGCGACCATGTTCATAGGGGACACCCGGGATCGGCGGCGTCTGGTAACCGATGCAGCTGACGACCAGGCCCGCCTCGATCGCATAGGTTTCGCCGGTGCCATGGCTGCGCAAATCGGCATCGAGCTGCGTCCGTTCGACGACGACGCGCTGGGCGCGCGCGTCACCTTCTATCGCGACGGGCATGGCAAAGAAGTCGAAGTCGATCGTCACCGGCTTGGCAACCGGATTCGCCGCGAACTGCCGTAGATGCGTCACCGACTTGCGCATGCCGGGTTCGAGCAGCGCATCGTCGCCCTCGTCGGGCAGATCGGCCGGATCGACGCGCGGGCTGGCGCGTTCGAGGTGGCCCAGCTCGCCCAGTTCCTTCGGCGTCATCGCGATCTGGTGCGGGCCGCGGCGGCCGAGAATGTGGATGTGCCGGATATTGCTCGTCGCGAGCAGGTCGCGCGCATGGGCGACGATGTCGCTACCGGCGAATTCGGCGGGGGTCTTGGCAAGGATTCGCGCGACGTCGAGCGCGACATTGCCGTTGCCGATCACCGCGACGCCGGGGCTGTCGAGCGGCGGGTCGAGATCGGCGAAATCGGGGTGGCCATTGTACCAGCCGACGAAGGCGGCGCTGCCGATGACGCCGGGCAGATCGGCGCCGGGAATCCCCAGCGGCCGGTCATTGGGCGCCCCGGTCGCGAGCACGACGGCGTCGTAGAGCTGCGTCAGTTCGTCGATCCCGACGTCGGTGCCGACCGACACATGGCCGACGAAGCGCACATTGTCCGCCAGGGCGACGCCCTCGTACCGGCGCGACACCGCCTTGATCGACTGGTGATCGGGGGCGACGCCGGTGCGGATCAGCCCATAGGGAACGGGCAGGCGATCGATCACGTCGACGGTGATATCCTCCGCCTTCTGCAAGGTTTCGGCGGTATAATATCCGGCCGGACCCGACCCGACGATCGCGACATGACGCATCAGCCCACCTCCAAGTGCAGGACCTGCGCCGGGGCGCGGCCCCTCTGTTCTTCTGTTCTCCGCGCGATGCTAGCGGCGAATTGGATAAGGGCAAGCCGCCTGTTGCGCGATCCCGGCCGGGTGGTCGCACCAGTCTTGACAGACGGCCCACGCAATCATATTGCGCGCCCCTCATTGCCCCGTCGTCTAATGGTAAGACTACGGATTCTGATTCCGTCTATTGAGGTTCGAATCCTCACGGGGCATCCAATTCCCAAAATTGAATAACCCGTGCCGGCTCGCGGCAACGCATCGAATGCTGCGGCGCCAGCCTTGGTGCGGCGTGCGCCTTGAAATGTGCGAACCCCTCGGCCGCGCCAGTGATCGCGGCCACGGCGTGATCGGGGCTGGGCGGTTACGCTTTCCCAAGATATTGGGGTCTAAAGGGAATCGCATGATCGGGGCGCAGGACAATCGCGGACGGAGACGGGCGTCTTGGACGCTCGTTTTGCTGTGGCTTGTTGCCGCGCTTTGGGCCGTGCCCGCTGCGGCGACGCCGCTGCACATCAATGCGCCGCTCTGCCACGCGGTCGGACCGCTGGCACCACCCGACGATGCGATGTCCGCGCTGCGCTTTTCGTGCAGCGGCGAGCCGACGGGGTATCGCGACGGCAGCCTGTGGTTGCGGGCCGATGTCGGCAATCGTTCCGAGGATCGCAACGGCGCCGCGCTGATGGTGCATTTCTCGCGCTTCGACCGGGTTGCGGTGGGGTTCACCTATGCCGACGGACAAACGCGCTGGCAGACAGTGCGCCGCGGCGATTATGGCGCGCACTGGCGCGTCGGCGGCCAGATATTGTTCGAGGCCCCGGCCCGCGGCGCGCCGCTGACCGCGGTGACCATGCGCTTCGACCGCCTCGCCGACCACAGCCTGCTGCGCGCGCGCCTCATCCCCAAGGAAAACGCGAGCCTGCAGGCGGCGGGGATGGCGGCGCTCGTCGGCGCCTCGCTCACCCTGCTGCTCGTCAGCGGCATCTATAGCCTGTCGCTCGCGGTCGCGGTGCGCCGCCAATATCTGCTGTGGCAGGCGGCATGGTCGGGCGTAATGATCGTCTGGGGCGCCTTCTGGTCGCAGATTCATCTGGTGATCTTTCCCGCCGTGGCGGGAACGGTCTCGGCGCAGGCATCGACCTTGCTCGCCTGCCTTGCCATCGGCGTCGCGACCGCCAGCGCGGTGACCGCGATCGACGCCCGGCATCTTCCGCAGGCTTTGCGCCGGGGAACCCTCGCGCTGGGGCTGGCGATCGCCATCGCTGGCGTGCCGCTGGCGTTGATTCGCACCGGTAATCTGCAGATGCTCGGCAATCTGCTGGGCATCGCGGTCCTCGTCGATCTGGTCGCGGTCGCGCTGTGCATCGGCTGGAGCTGGCGCAAGGGATCGGTCGAGGCGCGCGATTTCGCGCTCGCCTGGTGTCTGCCGATGGCGACGCTCGCGATCATTCATCTGGTCGATGTCGAGGACGGATTCTGGGGCGGGGGGTCGAAACTGGCGGTGCTGGTCGCCGCAACCTGGCAGGCGCTGTGGCTGTCGGCGGCATCGACGCGGCGGCTCGCGCATCTGCGCATCGAACGCGACGATGCGCTGGCGGCCGAGGCGCAGGCGAACGAGCTTGCGCGCCGCGATCCGCTCACCGGATTGCTCAACCGGCGGGGCTTCGTCGATGCCGTCACCCCGCTGCTCGATCAGGCGCGCGAAGGGGCGCTGCCGGCGGCGCTGCTGCTCGTCGATGTCGATCGCTTCAAGTCGATCAACGATATCTACGGCCATGAAGCCGGCGATGCGGTCCTTTGCCGCATCGCCGAACGCATCGCGCGGTGGGAAGGGACGATGTGCAGCGTCGCGCGCCTGGGCGGCGAGGAGTTCGGGCTGCTGACCATCGGGATGGAGGGCATCATGCTCGATCGCTTTGCCGAGAGCATCCGCCGCGAAATCGCGCTGTGCGATCACAGCGACACGATGGGCGACCGGCCGGTGACCGCCAGCGTCGGCGTCGCCGAAGTGCGGCCGGCCCCCGATTTTCAGTATCTCTACCGGATCGCCGACGAGGCGCTCTACGATGCGAAACGCGCCGGCCGGAACCGGATCAATGTCCAGCGTGTGCCGCCGCGCGGCGACGGGGAACCCGGCGCCGACGATCGCGGAGTAGCCTATCCCGCCTGAGGCGGATCAGGCCGCGCCCGGCGTGTCGTCGGCTTCGAGACCCTGATATTTGAGCTGGAGATAGCGTTCGCGCGTCGCCAGCTTGTCGATCTCGCCAGCCGCCAGGCTGCGCGCCGCGTCGCCGATCTCGCGTTCGAGCATCTTGAGCCCGCCAAGCAGTGTTTCGTCGGGCGTACGTCCCGCATGCGCTTCGCCGCGCAGCCCCGCGGGGATACGCTGATAGCCCGCGACGAGTTCGGGCAGATCCTCGCCGACCAGCTTACGGATATTAGCTGCCGCCGGCGTCGCGGCGTCGAGCGTCTGGAGCTGCGGGGCGAGCAGGTCGAGCTGGACGCCGATCCCGTCGACGAGCTGGCGTGCCGGGGCGGGAAGCGCCGGACGCTGCGCCTCGAGCCAGATTTCGGTGCGGCCGGCGAGCTGCTTAAGGTCGGCCTTGGGCAGATCGGTCTGGCGCGGTTCGGGAAAGGGCGGCCATTTGCCGAACAGCACAGCGACACCGATCAACAGCACCGTGAGCGCGAGCAGGCCCGTGAAGCCGAGCGGCTTGATGAGCGCGCCGAACAGCGCCGCGCCGATCAGCACGATCCCGCCTGCAACAAGGACGCGACCGAGCTTCTTGTAGAGATGCTGGCGGCGCAGCGCGACGCTCTTGGTGCCGATCGGTCGCCGCCGTTCGCGCGAGCGTTCGATCGCGGCGTTGCCGAGCGCGCTGATCTTGTCGACCTCGCTCATGCTCATCCTAGCCCTCGATCGCCGCCAGCGGGCTCTCGGCGCCGCCGACGCTTGCCTGCGCCTGGCTCGCGCCTTCGGCGCGCGCGATATAGCCCTTTGACTTGGCGACCTCGCCCTCGAGCGAGGTCACGGTCGTCTTCATCGTATCGAGCGCCTTGAGCTTGAAGGTATCGATCGCGTCCATCGTGTCGTAGATATTCTGGAAAGCGCGGCTGAGCGTCTCCATCGGGATCGTGCTCGACGCCGCCTGTTCGTGGATGCGCGCCGTATTGTCCTTCAGCATCTTCGAAGTGCCATCGATGATGTTGGCGGTGGTCGTGTTGAGCGCGGTAATCTGTTCGAGCACGAGCTTCTGGTTCGTCATCGCCTGTGCGACGGTGATCGCGGTCTTGAGCGCGCCGACGGTGGTGGTCGAGGCGCGATCGACGCCCTTCACCAGCTCGACATTATTCTTTTTGACGAGATCGAGGGCGAGATATCCCTGTACCGTCACCGCCATCTGGGTCAGCAGATCCTGCGTGCGTTGCCGCGCATAGAACAGGGCATTTTCGCGGATGACCTTTGCCTTGGCGGGATCGCTGCCGTCGAGTTCGGCCGCTTTCGCCTCTAGCCGCTGATCGAGCGTGCCCGCGATGTGGATCATCTGTTCGAGCTTGCCCATCGATTCCCACATCTTGCGGCGCTCGACGTCGATGGCGGCATTGTCCATCAGCAGCTCGTCCTTGCCGTTGGCAAGCGCGGTCAGGATGCCGCCGATGTGGGTCTGGGCGCTGCGGTATTGCGCGAAATAATTGTTGATCTTGCTGCCCAGGATCTTGTCCAGAAAGCCGCGTTTGGTCAGCAGCTTGCCGTTCGCCGAGGGATCGAGACGTTCGACCGTGGTACGCAGTTCGATCAGATTCTGGCCGATGTCGGTATCGCGATCCATCGCCTTGATCGGGCGGTCGAGGAAGCGGTTCGAATGATTCGCCGCCTCCAGCATTTCCTTGCGCCCCATATTGGTGATCTGGTCGATGCGCTTGCCGAACTCGGGCGAATTTTCGTCCTGTGCCACCAGATCGTCGATGAAGCTGTCGACGCGTTCCTCGAGCTTAGATTTCTGCTCGGTCGAGAGCGGAACAAGGCCGGCGGCCTTTTCGGGCGCGACGGCGGGGACGGGTTCGGGCGGCGTCAGTTTCAGTTCGTCGGTTGCGGTCGCCGTCGCGGTCTCTTCGCTCATAACAATCCTTCCAGCCCCAGGTCGATAGTGGGCCGCCTGCCTATATGACATGCGGGCCTGTGTTATTCAAGCACTACACCTCTTGGTGGCGCGCCAGCGCCGGCGCGATCCATGCCGAGAGGATCAGTTGCGCCATATGATAGACGAGGATCGGCAGCAGCACCATGCCGGCGATCGCCGAGGGAAAGAGCGTCGCGGCGAGCGGCGCGCCGACGGCGAGGCTCTTTTGCGCGCCCGAGAACAGCAGGGTGATCCGGTCGGATCGGCGGAGCGCGAGCAGCCAGCCGAGCAGCCAGGCACCGCCGAAGGCGCTACCGAGCAGCAGCGCATCGACGCCGAGCACGATCGCGATCTCGCGCCCGTCAAGCTGCGTCCAGATGCCGCCAACCACGGCCGCGGAAAAGGCGACATAAACCGCTGTCGCAATCGCGGTGCGATCCATCAGCGTCGCGAGGCCGCGGTGCCGTAGCACCAGCGGGCGAAGCCAGGGCTGCGCCGTTTGTCCGGCCAGAAAAGGAAGCAGCAGGATTGCGACGATGCGCAGCGCCGCGGCACCGTGGATCGCCCCCGCCTTGCCCGCGAGTGCGGCAAAGAGGAGCGGTGACAGAAACACGCCGGCCAGATTGAGCAGCGCCGCCGCGACAATACTTGCGGCGACATTGCCGCCCGCCATCGAACTGGCGGCGGTCGCCGACTGGACGGTCGAAGGCAATATGCCGAGAAAGAGGAAGCCGAGTGCCAGTGTCGGCGGCAGGAGCGGCGCCGTCAACGCCTGCGCGCCGAGCCCGAATAGTGCCATCGCGCCGAAACAGAAGGCGAAGGTGCCGCCCTGCAATTTCCAATTGCGGATGCCGTGCAGTACCTCTTGACGCGGCAGGCGGACGCCGTTGAGGAAGAAGAGCAGCACGATTGCCGCGGTCGAAATCCCTTGCGCGACCGGCACCGCGCTTCCGCGCACCGGCAGCAGGCTCGCGACGACGATGGTGGCGAGGAGGACGGGAACAAAGCGGTCGGGGAACAGGCGCGCGAGCATGGGGCGGAGCGATGGCCGGAAGGCGGCGCCTTGGCAAGTCCGCGCGTCGGTCGCGGCGGCGACAACACTCGACATGGCGCGAAAGAGGATTATGGCGCGCGGATGGCCCGCATCCTAATCCTCGCCGCGCTGCCCGAAGAGGCCGATGCCGTCTTTCCCGGCCAAGGCGCCGCCGAAGCGGCCGCTTTTGCGCTTCGTTCGCTGTCAGTGCATGAGCATGGCGTAACGATTGCCACCTGCGGTCTCGGAAAGGTCAACGCGGCGCTATGCGCCGGGATGCTCGGCGGCGCGGCCGATCTGCTGGTGATGAGCGGCACCTGCGGCTCGCTCGGCCCCGGACCTGGCGCCTATTGGATCGCCGAGGCGGTGCAGCACGATTATGGCGCGGCCCAGCCCGGTTTGTTCCGCCGCTATCGGGCCGGCGAATGGCCGATCGGCGAAGCGGGCGAGGCGCATTTCGCCGCGATGCCCGACCCCGGCCTGAACCTGCCACATGCGCGCATCGCAAGCGGCGACAGCTTCGTCGCCTGCCCCGACGCCGCGGCCGGACTGGTGCGCGATCTGGGCGCCGCGCTGGTCGATATGGAGGTCGGCGCAGTGGCGCAGGCGGCGATGCGGCTCGGCAAGCCCTGGGCCGCAATCAAGGCGGTGACCGACGACGCCAACGGCGACAGCGCGGGCGACTTCCATGCCAATCTCGTGCGCGCGGCGCGCATCGCGGGAGCGGCGATCGAGCGTCTGGTCGCGCGGGTCAGCGGCTGAGCGCACCGATGCAGGCCTGCCGCGCGGCGGGAGGCGAAAGATCGTGGAGCGCGAATTCGCGCACCGTTTCGCGGGCTCGCCCCTGCGGCATATAGCGCAGCGTGCGCTTCGTGCCGCCATCGTCGACATCATAGGCGATTTCGCTCTGGCTGTTGCCGATCTCCCCGCCGCTGCGGCCGATCAGCGTCATGCCGTCGCGCATCCCGGCCTGCCATGCCGGGCCGTCCTGGGCGACGTCAGCGATAATGCGGTCGTTCGCGAGCGTCGCGTCGACATCGAAGCCGCGATCGAACACCAGTCGTTCGAATTGGCGCAACGTGCCGCACGCGGCGAGCATGTCGGCGGGCAGCGCAATCGGTTCGCCGCGATCGATGAAGCGGGCGATGCCTTCGCCGATCGCCGCGTCGCGGCGCTGCGCCTCGGCACTGAACAGGGTAACAGCATCGCTGCGGGCTGCCGGAGCAGCTGCCTGCATCGCCAGCAGCAGGTTGCGCATCGACGATCCGCCTGGCGCGCGCCGCAGCCGGTCGTCAGCCCAATGCGCGAAAAGCATCCCGCGCAAATAGGCGAGCCGCTGCGCCTTCTCGTCGGTCCAGAACAGCCGCGCCGCCTCCTTGTTGGGCGCGGCGCGAAGCGGCGAGGCATCATATTCGCGCAGCGCGTCGTTGAACTGCGCAAAATATTGTTCGGGCGTCCACACTCCGGCGCGGACCAGCGCCCGCCACGAGGTGAAATCGGTGAAGCCCTCCGACAGCCAGAATTGCTCGGCTTCGGGCACTGTGTCGGAAAAGCCGCCGATCCGGGCATTGACCCAGCTATGCGCCATTTCATGCGTCATCAGCCGGTCGAGCATCTCGGGCAGCGCGTTGGTCGTCGCAAAAAAGGCGAACGCATCGCCGCGTCCGGTGCCGCCGATCGAGGTTGCGCCGGGTCCCGGCGGCGCGAAGGGAATGATGGTGACGAGGTAGCGCCCGGCGTCGTTGCCCCAATATTCTGACATGGCTGCGGCGACGCGGCGGAAGCTTTGCGTCCAGCCGGCATCGTCGCGTGTTGCAAAGCTACCGCGCACTGCGAGCCGTGCGACATGTCCTGCATCGATCAGGCGGAAATCGCCGCCGACGGCGATGCTTTCGATCAGGCCATCGACGGTCAGCCCGGGATGTTCGAGGTCGGACGCAAAGCGCGTCCCCGCCGGCATCCCGCGGACCGAAAAGCTTGCCGGGGTATCGCCATCCAGATGTTCTGGCCGCGCCACCACCGCGTCGCCGATCAGGTGGAACCATGTCGGCTGGATGAGCGGGCGATAGTCATTGACGACTTCGCCGTCCTGCAATTGCTCGGCCCGGTTGGCACCGCGCACAAGGTAGCGCAGGACGATCGGGGCGCCGGGAGCGTGCCGCAACGCGATCTTGGCGGGGTCGGACGATGGGGCCAGCGTCGCGCCCTCGGCGCGGATGTCGCCCAGATAATTATAAAGCTTGTCAAAGCCCCCCCATTCGTCCGGCAGATCGACGATGGTGACGCCGCTCGCGGCGCCGCGAAAGCGCAGCGTCACTTCGATCGCGCGGAAACGGCCGTCGGCTGCGACGACCGGCTGATAGGTGAGCGCGAGGCCCGCATCGGGCTCGGCCGCGCTCGAAGGCGTGACGGCGGCGAGGGTGGCAGCTAGGGCAGCGGAAAGGGCGGCGGCGACGATACCGCGAGCGAGGGAGAGGCGCATCGATATTTCCTTGAGCTGAACGCCCATGGTGTATCGCTCGAGCAACACAGTGTCAAATCGGACGCCCGCGCCTCTCTTGTTGCGCCGCAGCACCGCTTCTGTTAGGGGCGCGGCGTTTAGCGGCGCTCCAGGCGCTGCCCCCTTCCATCAAGGCTCCTACCGCATGTCTTTGCGCAATATTGCGATTATCGCACACGTCGACCATGGCAAGACGACCCTCGTCGATCAGCTTTTCCGCCAGTCGGGCACATTTCGGGACAACCAGCGTGTCGAAGAACGAGCGATGGATTCGAACGACCTGGAAAAGGAACGCGGGATCACGATTCTCGCCAAATGTACTTCGGTCGAGTGGGGCGAAGGCGCCGATGCGACGCGCATCAACATCGTCGACACGCCGGGCCACGCCGACTTCGGCGGCGAGGTCGAGCGGATCCTGAGCATGGTCGATGGCGTCATCCTGCTCGTCGATGCCGCCGAAGGCCCGATGCCGCAGACCAAGTTCGTCACCGGCAAGGCGCTGGCGCTCGGCCTCAAGCCGATCGTCGTCGTCAACAAGATCGACCGCAGCGACGCGCGCGCAGCCGAAGTGCTCGACGAAGTATTCGAACTGTTCCTGACGCTCGACGCCAATGACGAACAGCTTGATTTCCCGATCCTTTATGCCTCGGGTCGCGGCGGCTATGCCTCGGAAAGCCCTGACGCGCGCGAAGGCACGCTCGAGCCGCTGTTCAAGACGATCGTGTCGCATGTTCCGACGCCCGGCCTCGACGAAGAGGCGCCCTTCACCTTCCTCGCGACGCTGCTCGACCGCGACAATTTCATCGGCCGCATCCTGACCGGCCGCGTCCAGTCGGGCACGGTCAAGGTCAACCAGCCGATCCACGCGCTCGACATGGACGGCAAGGTCATCGAAACCGGCCGCGCGTCGAAGCTGCTGGCGTTCCGCGGGCTCGACCGCGTTCCGGTCGAGGAAGCGCGCGCAGGCGACATCGTCGCGATCGCGGGCCTGACCAACGCGACGGTCGCGAACACGATCGCCGACACGAGCGTCAGCGAGCCGATCGCCGCGCAGCCGATCGACCCGCCGACGCTGTCGATGCGCTTCGCCGTCAACGACAGTCCGATGGCTGGCCGCGAAGGCAGCAAGGTGACGAGCCGCATGATCCGCGACCGCCTGTACCGCGAAGCCGAAACCAATGTCGCGATCCGCATCACCGAAAGCGCCGACAAGGACAGCTTCGAAGTCGCGGGCCGCGGCGAGCTTCAGCTCGGCGTGCTCATCGAAACAATGCGCCGGGAAGGCTTCGAACTCGGCATCAGCCGCCCCAAGGTGCTGTACCAGACCGACGAGAACGGCCAGCGCACCGAGCCCTATGAAACCGTCGTCATCGACGTCGACGACGAGCATAGCGGCACGGTTGTCGAGAAGATGCAGATCCGCAAGGCCGAGCTGACCGACATGCGCCCGTCAGGCGGCGGCAAGACTCGCATCAGCTTCAGCGGCCCGTCGCGCGGCCTGATCGGCTATCACGGCGAATTCCTGTCCGACACGCGCGGAACCGGGATCATGAACCGCCTCTTCGAAAAATATGGCCCCTACAAAGGCGCGATCGAGGGCCGCAAGAACGGCGTCCTCATCTCGAATGGCGCGGGGGAAGCCGTCGCCTATGCGCTCGGCCCCTTGGAAGAACGCGGCATCCTGTTCGTCTCGCCCGGCGAGGCGCTCTATGAAGGGATGATAATCGGGGAGAATGCGAAGCCCGACGACCTTGAGGTCAACCCGATGAAGTCGAAGCAGCTCACGAACTTCCGTTCGACGGGCAAGGACGATGCGATCCGCCTGACTCCGCCGCGCCGCATGACGCTGGAACAGGCGATCGCCTATATCGACGACGACGAAATGGTCGAAGTGACCCCCGCGAACATCCGCATCCGCAAGGCGATCCTCGATCCGCATGAGCGGAAGAAGGCGAGCCGCAAGAAGGAAGCGGCGTAAGATCAAGGGGGCGGCCAGCGATGGTCGCCCTCTTTCTTTTTGACGGCTTGTCCCAGTCTTTTCCTCGCCTTCGTCATCCCGGGCTTGACCCGGGATCCATCGCAGCGCTGAAGTCATGGACCCCGGATCAAGTCCGGCGTGACGAAGGAAGAGGGAGGCGGGAGGCCATGCGAGGAAAGACGCGGTGAACCGCCTGATCCTGTTCAACAAGCCGTATGGCGTGTTGTCGCAATTTACCGACAAGGGCACGACCGCGCCTGCCGACGGCCCGCGCGCGACGCTGTCAGACTATATCGACGTACCCGGCGTCTACCCCGCCGGCCGGCTCGACCGCGACAGCGAGGGCTTGTTGATCCTGACCGACGACGGCGCGCTGCAGGCGCGGATTTCGTCGCCGCAGCACAAGATGCCCAAAACCTATCTGGCGCAGGTCGAGGGCGAGCCCGACGACGCCGCGCTGGCGGCGCTCGCCCGCGGCGTCACGCTGAACGACGGCCCGACGCGCCCCGCGACCGTCCGCCGCATCGACCCGCCCCAGCTATGGGACCGCGATCCGCCGGTGCGATATCGCAAAAGCGTGCCCGATAGCTGGATCGAACTGACGATCACAGAGGGGCGCAACCGCCAGGTCCGCCGCATGACCGCCGCGGTCGCCTATCCGACGCTGCGGCTGGTGCGGTGGCGGATCGGGGGGTGGGAGATTGGGGATTTGGCGCCCGGAACGTGGCGCGAGATCGCCTGATCGCGCCCGAAGATGCCGGGCGGACGGCTGCGCGCCGCCCACCCGACATCAACCCTTTGCCTGCCTTGCCGCTCAGCGGCCGGCGAAGCTCGCCTTGATTTCGCGGCCGATGGTTGCCGCATTTTCGTCGATCACGAAATGGCCAGCGTCGAGCCAGACGAGGCGCGCGCCGGGCAAGTCGCGCTTGTAGGCCTCTGCCCCCGGTGCGATGAAGATCGGATCGCTTTTGCCCCACAGGATAAGCGTCTTCGGCTGATATTGGCGGAACAGCGCGTGCCATTTGTCATAGGACGCGACATTGGACCGATAATCCTCGAACAGGTCGAGCTGGATGGCATCATTGCCCGGCCGGTCGAGCAGCGCCTGGTCGATCACCCAATTGTCGGGATTGATCGCCGCCGGGTTTTTCGCGCCATAGCTATACTGGAACTTGGTGGTGTCGAGCGTGAGAAGCGTGCGCGCCGCGGCTTCCGATGCAGCGTCACGCTGTTGGCCGATGGGGAGCAGCGCCTGCTTCACCGGGTCGCCGACGCCGTCGAGATAGGCATTGGCGTTCTGGATCACGAACCCTTTCACATGCGTTGGCCGCTGCGCGAAGAGGCGAAAGCCGACCGGCCCGCCATAATCCTGCATATAGAGAACATAGGATTGGAGCCCGAGCTGATCGATCAGACCGGCGACATGCGAGGTGAGATTGTCGAAATTATAATCGAACTCTGCGGCGGATGGGGCGTCGGACTGGCCGAAGCCCACATAGTCGGGGGCGATGATGTGAAATTTGTCGGCCAGCTGCGGGATCAGGTCGCGATACATCTGGCTGCTGCTGGGAAAGCCGTGAAGCAGCAGGATCGTGGGCGCGGCCGGGTCGCCGGCTTCGCGGTAGAATATTTTGCGGCCGTTGACCGTCGCAAAATGATAGCTGGTGGGATGCGCGGACGCGGCTGTCGCGGCCGGAGCAGCTGGTGCCGCCTCGGCGGCCAGCGGGGCTGCGGCAGAAAGCGCGACCGCGGCCGCGTGGATCAGTTTGGAAGATTGGGTCATGAGAATTCCTGTTGATGGAATGTAGGGAGGGCACGGACCGGATACCGGGTTGCGGAGCCCGTTACCTGAAGATCAGGCCGAGGTTCGGGCGCGCACCACGGGGAAGTCGATTTCGGTGCCGAAGGCTTCGTTGACGTAGTTGGTGAAGCTGTTGAGCGCGACGTGCAGGACGATTTCCAGCGCCTGCGCGTTGGTGTAACCGGCCTCGCGAAGCGCCAAGACTTCGGCCTCGGTGACATGGCCGCGGTTGTGCGCGAGCGCTGCAGCGAAGCGAACGGCGGCATCGGCAACCGGATCATTCGAAGCCCCGCTCCGGTTTGCGGTCATTTCGGCATCGTCGAGCTTGGCGAGATTGCGACCGAGATAGCTGTGCGCCGACAGGCAATAGCTGCAGCCGTTGATCTCTGCGATGGCCAGCGCGATACGCTCGCGCGTTGCGGCGGGCAGGCTTCCCTTGCCGAGCGCGCCCATCAGGCCGACATAGCCTTCGAGCGTCTCAGGGCTGGTCGACACCAACCGGAACAGGTTGGGTACACTGCCGAGTTGGGCCTGCACGGCCTGGAGCATCGCCTGCGATGCGACCGGGGCGGCTTCGACAGTGGCGGGGGTGGGAATCAGGGACATTAGGTGGACCTTTCGTCTGGGCCGGATTTGGCCTGGCCGCGAAGTAGGTCCTCCTGATTTTCGAGAGTATGGGTCAATTGCGCAAACCATCCTTCCGTAATATGGAAGGAAAATGGATCGTTTCGAGGCTATGCGGACGCTTGTCGCTGCCATCGACGGGGGCAGCCTGTCGGCGGCCTCGCGTGCGCTCGGCATCCCGCTCGCGACCGTGAGCCGGCGGGTATCGGATTTGGAGGCGCGGCTCGGCACCCGCCTGGTCGTTCGCACGAGCCGCAAACTGATACCGACCGAGGAGGGCGCCGCTTTCCTCGTGGCGGCGCGGCGCGTTCTGGAAGATCTGGGCGAGGCGGAGCGCGTTGCCTCGGGCGAATATCGGGCCCCGCGCGGGGAGTTGCTGGTCACGGCACCGATCATGTTCGGCAAATTGCACGTCGCGCCGATCGTCCATGACTTCCTGTCCGCCTATCCCGAGGTCACTGTGCGACTCGTGCTGGCCGATACGCTGGTCGACCTGGTCGAAAATCACGTCGATGTGGCGGTGCGGATAGGAAAGCTGCCCGACAGCAGCCTGATTGCGCGGCGGGTGGGCACGGTGCGATGGTTGATCTGCGCCAGCCCCCACTATCTTTCCTATAACCCGGCGCCGAGCGCGCCGGGGGATTTGGTCCGCCACGACTGCATCGCTTTCGAAGGTTTCCAGACCTATCGCCAATGGCCATTCCTTGCCGGGACGCATCCATTGTCGGTGACGATCCGGCCGCGTTTTTCGGTCAACACCGCCGACGCGGTCATTGACGGGGCCATCAACGGACTGGGGATTGCCCGAATCATGTCCTATCAGGCGTCGCAAGCCGTCGGTGACGGCGCCTTGGTGCCGGTGCTCCAAACCTTCAGCCCGCCGCCGATCCCCGTCCATCTCGTCCATGCCGCCCAGACGCTGCAACCGCTGAAGCTGCGCGCATTCATGGATTTCGTCATTCCGCGCCTCGAACGCGCGCTCGCGCGCATAGACCGGGTTCTTGACCCGCCGGGCAAATCTGATTGAGCCGAGGGAGCGGCAGCGTACCTCACGCTCTCTTCTGCAAAGCGCCGCTATGCGAATGCGAGGGACCGCTCAACTGAGGGTAGTTCATGCCTTTGACGCAGGAAATTCGAGTGCGCGCTGAATATGCGGCCCTCGTCACCCTTTCCGGCGCCATGCAGGGCCGCGTCCCACACGCTCCCCTGATTTGTCCGTGTGGCTGTCCGGGACGCCGCCCATTGCGCTCGCCGATATATTGGCATAGCATATGTCAAAACATGGGGAGGGACGGGTGAACGAACGGCCTTATGAAGTCCATGGTGCGCTGGGTTCGCCCTATTCGATGAAGATTCGCGCGGCGATGCGCTATCGCCGTTTGCCCCATATCTGGGTGCATGGCGCCGCGACGCAGGGCGGGGCGCTGGCGCATGTCCGCGCGCCGGTGATCCCGGTGGTGCGCTTTCCCGACGATAGCTGGCACAATGATTCGACCCCGCTCCTCTATCTGCTCGAGGATCGCCATCCGGGCAGCCGTTCGGTGGTGCCGCCCGATCCCGCGCGCGCCTTTCTGGCGCATCTGATCGAGGATTTCGCTGACGAATGGCTGACCAAGGCGATGTTCGGCTATCGCTGGCTGGCCGAGGTCGACCAGCTTCAGATGAGTCGCTGGCTGGCCTTCGACGCGTTCAAGGGCGGCGGTGCGGAGCAGCGCGAGCGCTTTGCGGCGAGCTTTCGCGAGCGGCAGGTGGGGCGCCTGGCGATCGTCGGCTGCACGCCGGCGAATTTCCCGCTGATCGAAGCGTCGACCCGCGCGGTGCTCGCGGCGCTGGAGACGCATGTCCAGGACCGGCACTGCCTGTTCGGCACGCGGCCATCGCTCGCCGAATTCGGCCTCTTTGGCCAATTGTCGCAGTTCGGCGTCGATCCGACCGCGCAGGCGATGATGCGCACCGACTATCCCTTTGCCTATCGCTGGCTTTCGCACATCGATGACATGTCGGGGATCGACGGCGAATGGGACGCGGCCGATGCGCGGCTGCCGCCCGTGGTCGATGCGCTGCTGGCGGTGGCGGGCGCGGTCTATCTGCCCTTCTTGCGGGCGAATGCGGCGGCACTGGAAAAGGGGGAGGCGATGATACGGTTCGAGGCGATGGGGCATGGCTATGACCAGGGGGTGTTCAAATATCAGGCGAAATGCCTTGCCGACCTGCGCATGCGCTACGCGGCGCTGAACGACGCGGCGCGCGCCGCGGTCGATCCGCTGCTCGAGCGGACTGGCTGCCTGCCCGCGCTGGTGTCGGCATGAGGCGCGCGTTCGCCGCCGGGATCGCCGCTGCGCTGGTCGCGGCGCCGCTGGCCGCGCAGACCGCGGTGCCGACCGCGCCCGCAGCGCCGCGCCATCCCAATATCGTCATCCTGCTGGCCGATGACTGGGGTTTTTCGGATGTCGGCGCTTTCGGGGCCGAATTCGCGACCCCGAACATCGACGCGCTGGCGCATGCCGGGATGCGCTTTTCCAATTTCCATGTGTCGGGTTCCTGCTCACCGACGCGCGCGATGCTGCAGACGGGGGTGATGAACCACCGCGCCGGGTTGGGCAATATGCCCGAGACGATCCCCGACGCGCACCGCGGCAAGCCGGGGTACGAGACGGTGATGAACCACAGCGTCGTCACGATCGCGGAAATGCTGAAGGCGGCGGGCTATCGCACCTATCTGACCGGCAAATGGCATCTGGGCAGCGATCCGACGCGGCTTCCCGAAGCGCGCGGCTATGATCGCGCCTTCAGCCTGGCCGATGCGGGCGCCGACAATTTCGATCAGGAGCCGATAAAGGGCCTCTACGACAAGGCGAACTGGACCGACAATGGCAAGCCGGGGGTGCTGCCCAAGGATTATTATTCGTCGCGCTTCGTCGTCCAGAAGATGATCGATTATATCGACTCCGACCGCGCGAGCGGAAAGCCGTTTTTCGCGTCGGTCAATTTCCTAGCAAACCATATTCCGGTGCAGGCGCCCGACAGCGATATCGCGCGCTATCAGGCGATGTATCGCGAAGGCTGGACCGCGCTGCGCGCCGCACGGGCCAAGCGCGCCGCGGCGCTCGGCATCATGCCCGCGGGCGCGCCGATGGTGACGATGGCGACCACCCCCGACTGGCAAAAGCTGGACAGCGACGAACGCAAGGCGGCGGTCCGCGTCATGCAGGCCTATGCCGGGATGGCGACCGCCGCCGACCGCGAGATCGGGCGCCTTGTCGCGCATCTGAAGGCGACGGGCGATTACGACAATACGATCTTCGTCTTTCTGTCGGACAACGGCCCCGAACCGACCAACCCCTATAACCGGCTGCGCAACCGGCTGTTCCTGGGGATGCAATATAACACGTCGATCGGCAACATCGGCCGCCGCCACAGCTTCAGCGCCATCGGTCCGGGCTGGGCCAGCGCGGCTGCGGCGCCGCTATCGGGGTACAAGTTCAGCGCGACCGAGGGCGGGCTGCGCGTACCGCTGATAATCGCCTGGCCCGGCCATCCGCAGGTGCGCGCGGGCGCGATCTCGAAGGGGCTCGCGCATGTCACCGACATCGTCCCGACGCTGACCGACCTCGCCGGCGTGCCGGGTCACGGCGGCAGCTGGAGCGGGCGGACGGTCGAGCCGATCGCGGGGCGCAGTCTGGTGCCGATGCTGGCAGGCGGCGCGGGCAGCGTTCATGGCGACGCGCCGATTGGTTATGAACTGTCGGGCAATGCCGCGCTGTTCCGGGGGGATTACAAGTTGGTGCGCAATCTGCCGCCGACGGGCGACGGTCAATGGCGACTGTTCGACATCGCCAGCGACCCCGGCGAGACGCGCGATCTGGCCGCCGCGATGCCCGATCGCTTTGCGGCGATGAAGGCCGATTATGCGGCGTTCGCCAAGACCAACCAGGTGCTCGAAATGCCGGCGGGTTACACCGCCGACGAACAGATCAACCTTTATGCGTGGCGGCAACAGGGCCGCAAGCGGGCGATCCAGGCCGGACTGGTGCTCGGCGGGGCGATCGTCGCGCTGTCAGCCCTCTTGTGGCTTTTCGTCCGGCGGCGGCGGGCGCGCGGTGTCGATCAGGCGAATGCCAACATGATCGGTACCTAGCGAGCGTTCTTGAAACTGGCGCGCGGCGGGGCGATAGCGCGCGCAATAATTCGCCGCGCACAGAAAGCTGCCGCCCTTGATGACATTGCGGTCGGGGTCGATCGCGCTTGCCGTCCATTCCCAGACATTGCCGATCAGGTCGTGGACGCCGTGCTTGTCGGCGGGGAAGCAGGCGACGGGCGCGCGGCTCTTGAAGCCGTCGGTGCCGAGGTCGCGGACCGGGAACACGCCCTGATAATAGTTGGCGGTCGGCTTGCCGTTTGCATCGACGGGAACATCGCGCCGCGCGCCGCCGGTTGCAGCGGCAAGTTCCCATTGCGCCTCGTCGGGCAGCGCCTTGCCCTTCCAGTGCGCGTAGGCGAGCGCGTCCTCGTAGCCGACCTGGACCACCGGGTCGCGATCGCGGCCGGCGATGCCGGTCTTCGGTCCTTCGGGATGCCGCCATTCGGCCCCGACGACCCAGCGCCACCAGTTGGGATTGCCGTCAGTCGGCGCTGTAAACACCGCCGATCCGGGGATCAGCATGTCGGGCGGCGCACCGGGCAGTTTCGGCGGGTCTTTCTCGGCAAGCGTCTTGTAGCCGGTCGCCTTCACGAATTCGGCGAATTCGGCGTTCGTCACCTCATGCGTTGCCATCCAGAAACCCTTGACCGAAACCTCGCGCGCCGGTGCCTCTTCGGGCAGCGTCGCGTCGGCGCCCATGGTGAAGGTCGCGCCGGGTATCCAGACATAGTCGCGCGCCGGCATCGGCGGGCAGGTCGGGGTCTGCGCTTCGGCATGCTGTTCGGTCTTTTTGGCGCCGCATGCGGCCAGGGCGCCCAGCGCGGCGAAAGCGATCAGCGCTGCGCTGCGCTTCACCGATCGCCGCCTTGCGGAAGCGCGGCAAGCAGCGCTTCGACCATATGCGCGGTGACGGTCCCCGCTTCTTCGGCCGGCAGGCCCTGGTCGTGCCGCAACGCGCGCCAGTTCTGGAAGGAGAGGGTGGCACATAGCGCCTCCGCCGCCACCTTGTTCGCAAGGACAGGCGCGGGCAGCAGGCGCATTACCAGTTCGCGCTCGACCGTGATGACGCGGCCATATTCGGCCATCAGAAAGGGCGACTGATAGCGCTTGATATTGGCCGCGAGCCGGAACGGCAGCATCGTTTCGAACACGCGGACGCGGCGGCGGGCGAGATCGCGCATGTTCGCACGCCAGTCGTTGTCGAGATAGGGGGCGGTGACGATCGGCATCACCCGTTCGGCGATCGTCGCCGAAATCTCGCTATAGAGCGAATCCATATCGTCGAAATGGCGGAAAACGGTGCGAATGCCGATCCCGGCTTCGTCGGCGACGCGCGCCGCGCTGGGCATCAGGTCGCCGCCAGCGATCAGCTCCATCATCGCCTTGACGATGCGTTTGTGGCTCGACCGGCTGCGTTCGCGCCGACCATCGATCCGGGGCGTCTCGCTCGCCGGATTCGCCTTTGCCTCGCCCTCCGCTTTCGCCGTTGTCGTCATGTCCTCCCCGCTGGCGCAGCTTGGCGCCGTGGTCAATGCCCGCTTCGAAGCATCTTGCGCCGCGCCCGATATAATGACACATATAGTGCCAATAGTTTCGGGGCAACCGAAGAGTCGGGGGAATGATGGGGGAGCAGGCTTTTCTTGTCGGCGCGATTTGGGCGGGCGCGTTGCTGCTCTGGCTCGCCTTCCTGCTGTTCTACGATGGGTTCCGCCGCCCGCTGACGCGCGCCGAGATCGACGCCTTTCTGGGCACGCTCGGCGATCGCATGGAGGAAACGGGCAACGACAGCGCCCGCCTGCGCGCTTTTCTGGAGGACGACGACGGACGCGAATTCGTCATGGTCAATCTTGTCCGCACGCGGCCGGGCCAAGTCACCGATCCCGCCAGCGGCGAGACGCGCGCGGGCAGCGAATGGCTGCGCCGCTATTCGGACCCCTTCGTGCGCGGGCTGATCGCGCGCGGCGGGCATCCGCTCTATGTCGGCGCCAAGGTCGGCGGCTATATCGACGCGTGGAACACACCCGCCGACCCCGGCTGGTCGCTGGTCGGCACGATGCGATACCGCAGCCGCCGCGATCTGATCCGCATGGCGGCCGATCCGGCCTTTCGCGCCGTGCATCCGAACAAGACACTGGGGATCGAGACGACCTTCTCTTTCCCGACGCAGCGACAGATCGCCTTTTATGCCAGCCCGCGGGTCACGGTGGGGCTGGGGCTCGCGCTCGCTGCGGCGCTTGCGCATATCGCGCTTTTGACATGGGCTTAGAGGGGGCCGGAGGGGACCGATGAAGAAACGCTGGATTGCATTGGGCGTCGTCGCGCTGATCGGCGCGGGTGGCTATTGGGGTTTTCAGGAGAATAAATATCGTCTGCCCGGGATGATCCAGGATTGGCGCGACCCGGTGCAGCCGAACCACGCGGTGGTCTGGCAGCAGGGGCCGGGTGCGGCCCCCGTCACCGCGCCGGGGACCAAGCGCCCGCCCAACATCATCCTGATCGTCGCCGACGATCTGGGCTGGAACGACATCAGCCTGAACGGCGGCGGCGTTGCGGGCGGGATCGTCAAGACGCCCAACATCGACGCGCTGGCACGTCAGGGGCTGAACTTCACCACCGCCTATGCCGCGAACGCCACCTGTTCGCCGTCGCGCGCGGCGATGATGACCGGCCGCTATCCGACTCGCTTCGGTTTCGAGTTCACCGCGGTGCCGACCGCCTTTGCCGAGAATCTGGCGCATGGCGGCGGCCTTGGCCCGCTGAAGGCGGTATTCCACAAGGAACTGATCACCGACGATATTCCCGACTATCCCGACATGGGCGTCCCGCCGAGCGAAATTACCATTGCCGAAGCGGTGAAGGCGGCGGGATATCACACCATCCACATCGGCAAATGGCATCTGGGCGAAGCGCCGCGCTTGCAGCCCAATGCGCAGGGTTTCGACGAAAGCCTCGCGATTCTGGCGGGGGGCGCGAAATTCCTGCCCGACGACGATCCCGATACGGTCAACGCCAAGCTGCCGTGGGATCCGATCGACCGTTTCATCTGGGCCAATCTGCGCCACGCCGTCACCTTCAACGGCGGCAAGCGCTTTCATCCCCAGGGGCATATGACCGACTATTTCGCCGCCGAAGCCGAAAAGGCGATCGAGGCGAACAAGAACCGGCCCTTCTTCATGTATCTGGCGTTCAATGCGCCGCACACGCCGTTGCAGGCAACGCGCGAGGAATATGACCGGCTGCCGCAGATCAAGGATCACAAGACGCGCGTTTACGGAGCGATGATCGCGCAGCTCGACCGCCGCATCGGCGATGTCATGGCGAAGCTCAAGCAGGCGGGGATCGACGACAATACGCTTGTCATCTTCACCAGCGACAATGGCGGGGCCTGGTACACCGGCATCCCGCACCTCAACGCGCCCTATCGCGGCTGGAAGGCGACCTTCTTCGAGGGCGGCATCCGCACGCCTTTCTTCATGCGCTGGCCGGGCCATATCGCGCCGGGTTCTACCCGCGCCGACGTGACCGGGCATATCGACATATATTCGACGATCGCCGCCGCGGCGGGGGCGAAGGTGCCGACCGATCGCATCGTCGACAGCCAGAATATCCTTGCCGGGCCGGCGCATCGCCAGGCGATGTACTGGCGTTCGGGCGACTATCGCGTCGTGCGCGCGGGCGACTGGAAATTGCAGGTAACGAAGCGGCCCGAAAAGGTTCGCCTCTATAATGTCGCTATCGATCCGACCGAACAGCATGATGTGTCGGCGCAGGAGCCGCAGCGCGTCGCACAGCTTCGTGCGATGATCGAGGCGCAGAACAAGGGGATGGCCAAGCCGATCTGGCCGGGGCTGATCGAGGGGCCGGTGCGGATCGACGTGCCGCTCAACGCGCCGTGGAAGGACGGGCAGGATTATATCTACTGGACCAACTGACCGGTTCGGTCGTCGCCGGAGGGAAGGGGTCAGCGTTCGATCTTGGTCACCAATATGACCGACGTCGTCGTGCGTTCGACCCCGTCGAGCAGGCCGATCTCGTCGATCAGCTCGTTGAGCAGGGCGCTGTCCTCCGCTTCCAGCATCGCGATGATGTCATATTCGCCGCTGATCGCGTGGATCGCCTGAACCTGGGTAAAGCCGGCGAGGGCGGCCTCGACCTCGCGGTGATAGCGCGGCAACGTCTTGATCATCATATGGGCGCGGACGCGGCCGGCGGCAAAGGCTTGTCCCAGCCGCACCGTATAGCCCGCGACGATATTATCCTCTTCCAGCCGCGCGAGCCGCGAATAGACCTGGCCGCGCGAGATGCCGAGTTCCTTCGCAAGCTGTGCGATGGTCTGGCGCGCATCGTCGCGCAGCAGGGTGAGCAGGCGATCGTCGATCTCGTCGAGACTGACGGTCATCGGCGCCATCAGTCCGCCCATGCCTCGTCAGCGAAGATCGCCGTCTGTGGTTCCGCCCCGGCCGTCATCCGGCCACGATACATGCCAAGGTCGTTGAGTGCAAAGACCGGGCGGCCGTCGGGGCCCATCGCGATCAGGCCGCCGTCGCCGCCGATCGCACCGACCGCCGCGATGGTCGCCTGCGCCGCGTCGTTCAGGCTTTCGCCTTTCCACGCGACGCGGTCGCAGACCTGCCGCGCCGCGCTTTCGCGGATGAAATATTCGCCCGATCCCGTCGCCGAAACCGCGCATCGGCCGTTGCTGGCATAGGTGCCCGCGCCGATGATCGGCGAATCGCCGATGCGGCCCCAGCGCTTGCCGGTCATGCCGCCGGTCGAGGTTGCGGCGGCGAGATTGCCGTTGGCATCGATCGCAACCGCGCCGACGGTGCCGAACAGATGCGTCGGGTCGAGCGCGGCCTGATGCTTCTTGCGCCAGGCGAGCAACTGCTGCCACCGTTGATCCGTCCGGAACCAGGCGGGGTCGACCTGTTCGAGCCCCTGTTCGACCGAGAAGCGGTCGGCGCCGTCGCGCGCCAAGAGAACGTGCGGGCTCTTGTCCATCACCGCGCGGGCAAGGTCGATCGGGTGACGGGTGCGCGTGACACCCGCGACGGCACCGGCCTTGAGCGTGGCGCCGTCCATGATCGCGGAATCGAGTTCGTTGGTCCCCTCGGCGGTGAACACGGCGCCGCGACCGGCATTGAAAAGCGGATTGTCCTCGAGCACGCGCACCGCCGCCGCGACCGCGTCGAGCGCCGGGCCGCCCTTGTCGAGCACCGCCGATCCGGCGCGCAGCGCGGCGTCGAGGCCGGCGCGATAGGCGGCTTCCTTGTCGGGGGTGAGCGAGCCGGGCTTGATGACCCCGGCGCCGCCATGGATCGCGAGCGACCAGCGCGGCACCTCGACCAGTTCGCCCGCGCGCGCGGCATAGTTGCGCACGAACACCGGCGCATCGACGCGGCCCGAGGGTAGGTGAACGACCGAGCCCGGCCCGACCCCCGTCACCTTCACCCGCGGCACATCGAGCGGCCTGCGGTCGCTGACGTTGCGCAGTTCCGATCCGTCCACGACCCAGGCATAGCCGTCGGGTGCGGTCGCATAGATGCGCCCCGACCCGTCGGGTTCGACCGCGAGCGCGGCGCTTTCATCGACGCCGAGCCCGATCATCGCGGGCGCGTCGGCAGCGCGTCCGACCTGCGCCTTGGCGACGAAGGCGAAAAGGCGGCCGAGCCGGTCGCGTTCCTTGAAATGCGTATCGGTGACGATGCCCTTGAGCAGCGCCAGGTGCAGGAATTCGCCTTCGATGGTGTTAGCGGGGCCGAGCGGATCGGCGAGCGCCTCAGGACTCTTGATGCTGCCGTCGTCCATCGCGCCATAGAGTTTTTCGCCCTGCATCGCGAGGCCGGCGCTGGTCCCGGCGAGCGGCTTGCCCGCCGCGACATGCGCGTCGATGATCTCGTTGACCGGCGTGCCGCGCCAGAAGCGCACATATCGCGACTGGTCGCCGCCGGCGATGAAGATGCCGTCGGCCTTGCGCAGCCGGTCGAGAATCTTCTTGTCGGTCGCTTGCGAACGCGCGTGGAAAACGAAGATTTCGACCGACTGGATGCCGCCGATGTCGCGATAGAATTCCTCGCCGATTTCCTTGCCGTAAGAAGCGCTGAGGACGACGATGTGGCCCTTTCCGGCCTTGCCGAAGAACCATTTCATCGCGTCGATATTCCGGTCGCCTCCGCCCATCAGCAGCAGTCCGCCCGATACCGGACCCGGCGTCGGCGTGTTCAGCGCGCCATAGACATAATGTTCGTAGGGCTGGTCTTTCGCCGCCGCTGGCGGCGCGGCGAGAAGGAGCGCGTACAGCAGTGCGGTGATCCATTTGAACAGTCTGATCGGCGGCATCAGCATATCTCCTTCGGCAACTCTGATCGATGGATGTTACATAATCGACACGCAAAATGACAATATGATTCCTGTTTTAGTCATAATGATTGAAATTTTCGGTCCGTTCTGGCTGATAGGGCGCGTCTCGTGACAGGGCATTGGGGGCGCCGATTCGCGCCGCAGACAGGATAGGGGCTTTTCGATGGAACATCTCGGCCGACGGTCGCTTCGCATCATTCTAGGGCTGGGCGTCTGCCTTCCCGCGCTCGCCACGCCGGCGCTGGCGCAGGACGCGTCGGACGAGGGCGCGGTGCAGGAGATCATCGTCACCGGTTCGCGCATTCCCACGATAAAGGATCAGGGGCCGTCGGCGGTCACGACCATCGATTCCGATGCGATCCGCGCCAACGGCTATACCAGCGTCCCCGAACTGCTCGCGGCGATGACCCAGAACAGCGGCGAGACGCAAAGCCCGCAGTCGGGCAGCAGCGCCGACTTCACCCCCGGCGCGCAGCAGGTCGACCTGCGCGGGCTTGGCCCCAACCACACGCTCGTGCTCGTCAACGGGCGCCGCATCGCCGATTTCCCGCTGCCCTATATCGGCCGCAGCAACTTCACCGACATTTCGAATATCCCGGTGGGGCTGATCGACAAGGTCGAGATATTGTCGGGTGCAGCCTCGGCCATTTATGGTTCGGACGCGATTGCGGGCGTCATCAACTTCAAGATGAAGGAAAATCTGGACGGCCTGACGCTCGACTATCGCCACGGCCGCACCCAGCATGGTGGCGGCATGTCGCATCGCTTCACCGCGACCGGCGGCTGGTCGACCGACCGTTTCAGCATCGCGGCCGGTATCGAATATCTCGACCAGCGTCCGCTGTGGGCTTATGATCGTTCGATCCAGGACAGCACCGACGACAGTCCCGGCAGCACGATCGCGCGCCGCACCTTCCTGCGCTACAGCATCGAAAACGACAGCTATATCGATCCGGGTCCGGCGGCCTGCGCCGGGGTTGCGAACCTCAACGGCGGTTCGACCATCTATACGTCGCGTCCGCGCTACGGCGATTATGATCCGGCGATCGACGATTACGGCCCCGGCTATTACTGCGGCAGCAAGACGTCGATCGGCTACGGCACGATCGTTTCGGGTCGCAAGGGCTTCAACAGCTTCGGCACGATGTCGTACGAGCTGTCGGACAATGCCAAATTGTTCGCCGAATTTCAGTTCGGAATCAGTAAGGTCCGGCTGATGTACGACGTCACGAGCTGGGCGTTCGAAAGCTCGTCGTCGAGTTCGGACAACAGTTTTTACAACGCGTTCGACGATACGATCGACGACTGGTCGCGCCAGTTTGCCCCGGAAGAAACCGGCGGGCTGGAAATGCAGCGCAGCAAGCAGACGACCTACAGCATCACGCCCGGTATCCGCGGCAATTTTGGCAATGCCTGGAATTACGAGGCATCTTTCAATTACAGCCGCTACCAGTCGGTCGTGCGCTGGCCCCAGATCGTCAATTCCAAGGCGATCGCCTTCTTTCTGGGCGAACAGCTGGGGGTCGACGAGGACAGCGGCTATCCGATTTTCAACGCCGATCCCGCGCGGCTCTACACCGCGCTGACGCCTGCCGAATATGACAGCATTTCGGCCGATACGGTCTATCGTCCGTATAGCTGGACCAGCAATTTGCAGGCGACGCTGACCAATGGCGAGCTGTTCCAGCTTCCGGCCGGCCCGGTCGGGGTCGCGGTGGTCGCCGAATATGGCAAGCAGGGCTATAATCTGCGTCCCGATCCGCTGGCGCTCACCGACTATTATTACAGCTGGAAAGACAGCGACGGTGCGGGCAAGCGCAGCCATGCCGCGATCGGCGGCGAAGTGCGCGTGCCGGTGCTCGATTTCGTGACGCTGACGGGTGCCGGCCGCTATGACACCTTCGGCTTTGCCGGCCGCGATGTCGGCAAGTTCACCTATAATGGCGGGGTCGAAGTCCGACCGACGAGCAGCCTGCTGCTGCGCGCCGCCTATGGCACTGCCTTCCGCGCGCCTGACCTCCACTATGTCTTTACGGGGCCGGGCAATGTGCAGAGCAGCGTCGATGACTATTATCTGTGCGCGGTCGAAGAGCCCGACGAGGATATCGGCGATTGCAGCTATTCGGGGACCGGCGTCGTCGTGAACCGGACCGGCAACCGCAACCTCGACGCCGAAACCGGACGAACGCTGACGGGAGGCATCGTCTTTTCGCCGTCGAGCCGCCTCCATGTTTCGGTCGATTATTTCCGCGTGACGCTCGACAATCAGGTCGACGATCTCAGCATCGACACGCTGGCCCGGACCGAGGCGGACTGCAGCGTGCTGACCGCGGGCGGCACGCCCAAGCTCGATCCCAATTCGCCGACCTGTCAGGATGCCTTCGCGCGCATCACGCGCTTTGCCAGCGGCGGCAATGCCGGGCAGATCTCGTCGATCCGCGTCAATCCGATCAACATTGCGCGCGAAAGGACGAGCGGGATCGATATCGCCTTCCGCGGCAGCCTGCCAACCGGTATCGGCAACTTCACCCTGTCGCTCGCGCACAGCCATGTGTTCAAGCACAGTTTCCAGCAATATCCGGGCGATCCGTTCGTCGACAAGCTCGCCGTCGATAGCGGCTATTACCTGCCGCGCGACAAGTCGAACGGCAGCATCTCATACGAAAATGAGGGCTTTCAGCTGACCTTTTCGGGCACCCGGCTCGGCAAGCTGCCCAATTATGACGAGGATGCGTTCATCAAGGCGAGCTACCTCTTCAATGCGACCATGCAATATGATTTCACCGATCATCTGCGCGGCTCGCTGACGGTGCGCAACCTGTTCGACACGAACCCCGTCAAGGACCCGACCTGGTCGAGCTATCCCTATTACAACACCAGCTGGTTCGACAGCATCGGACGCAGCGTGTTCCTGCAGCTCACCTACAAATTGGGAGGATCGGCGCTCTGACCGGTCGCGGCGGGGGCGGGCTTCCGTCCCCGCCGCCCTCCTCTTAGGCGCTTGTGAAACAAGGCGGACGCGCGTTAAGGGGAGCCATGGCTAATGGCACCGGTCCCCTTGGCGGCGGCAATGCGCGCCCGACGATGGCCGACATCGCGCGCGAGCTGGGCGTCGCGAAGATCACCGTTTCGCGCGCGCTTTCGGACAGCCCGACGGTCAAGGAAAGCACGCGCCGGCTGATCCGCGACACCGCCGAACGCATGGGCTACCGGCTCAATATTTCGGCGCGCAATCTGCGGCAGCAACGCACCCGGACCATCGCCGTAGTCATCGAAATGGCCCCCTCGCACGACCGCCTGATGAGCGAACCTTATCCGCTCTCGCTGCTCGGCGGGATCATGCAGGAACTGACTGCAGCCGGACAGAATATGGTGCTGACGACGATCGAGTTGTTCGCACAGCACCCGCCGTCGGCCGACGGGGTCATCCTGCTGGGGCAGGGCGTGCATGACGATGCCGCCGCGGCGATCGAGGCGACCGGGCTGCCGTATGTGGTCTGGGGCGCGGCGCACGGCCCGCCCGGACGCGTCGTCGTCGGCAGCGACAATCGCGCGGGCGGCCGGCTCGCCGCCGACTATCTGCGCGCGCGCGGGCGCCGCGCGCTGCTGTTCCTTGGTGAAACCCAGCATGGCGAGGTCGAGGATCGGCTCCAGGGCTTTGCCGACGCGCTGAAGGGCAGCGACGCCGCGGTGATTGAGCGGATCGCCTGCGCCTTCACCGCCGCCGCCGGGCGCGAGGCGATCGATCGGCTTCTGGCCAAGGGCACTGCCTTCGACGGCGTCTTCGCGGCGAGCGATGCCATTGCGATGGGCGCGATCGAAGCGTTGCAGGCGCGCGGCCTGTCCGTACCCGGCGACGTATCGGTCGTCGGCTTCGACGATTCCCCCGGCGCAGCGATCGTATCGCCCAAACTCACCACCATCCGGCAGGACTGGGCGGTCGGCGGCGAATTGCTCGCCAAGAAGGTGCTCGATCTCGTCGCGGGCAAGGGCGCCGATTCGCGCGCCATGAGCGTGGAACTGGTCGCACGCGAAAGCTGAATCACTGCGCGAACGCGCCGTAGTTCGCACGTCCTTTCCCGCAATGGTATCGATAACTTGACATCGATACCATTTTTGCACCACAAGATGGCTTCGATGGAGCGCGCGCCGGCCGAGCGTGCGCCGCGGGTGAGGATGACAGTGGCAATTTCCAGCGCAGCTTCTGATACGATGCGGCTTGTCCGACACGGCGGCGACGCCGTCGGCGATCAGGCGGCCGCGCTGTTCGCGCTCGCCAACGGCCTGGTCGGCGTTGAGGGCGTCGCCGACGAATGCGCCGCTGCGCCCTGCGCCTATCTCCCCGGCGCCTATGTCAGCCGCCCGATCGATTATCATGAAAGCTTTCCCGGCTACGCGACCGCGACTGACACGCGGATCAAATGCCCGAGCCCGGTGGCCCTGCGCCTGCGGATCGACGGCGCGCCGGTCGATTTTGCGGCTGCCGAGCGCCTCGAAGCCGAGAGCCTGCTCGATCTTGCCTGGGGACAGCTTCGCCGCCGCACCCGCTGGCGTCTCGCCGATGGCCGGACGATCGAGATTGCGGCCGTTCGCATCGTTCCGCTGGACGGCGATGCCTGCGTCGCAACGCGTCTGTCGGTCTCGCCGGTGGATTTCGCCGCGACGATCGAGATCGATCTGATCTTCGGCACCGATGCCGATGGCGGCAACGCCGATGCGGCCGACGATCCGCGTATTTCCGGGCGGCTGCGGCCGGTCTGGACCGTTCAGCCTTCCGAACCGGGCGACACCCCTTCCGTGGTCCGGTTTGCCCAGGGTGCCGTCGAACTCGCCTATCGCCAGCGGGTCGCCAGCCTCGATGCGCCGGTGGTGCGCATCGACGGCGGCCATATGGTGCGCGGCGCGTTGGTCGCCGGCGGCACGCTGAGCGTCGACCGGGTGGTCGCCATGACCTGCACCCGCGGCCACCCGGTCGACATCGATGCGCTGCCCGAACCGCAGCCGTTCGAGGCCATTGCGGCGGCGCAGCAGCGCGCGGTCGACCAATTGTGGGCGCATGCCGATTTTGCGATCGCGGGCGACGACGCGCTGACGCAGGCGCTGCGTTTCGACCTGTTCCAGCTCCACCAGTCGGCCAGCCGCGACCCGGACCACAGTATCGCGGCCAAGGGGCTGTCGGGCGAAGGCTATGAGGGCCATTATTTCTGGGACGCCGAATCCTTCATGCTCCCGGTGCTGGCGCTCCAGATGCCCGACCGGGCGCGCACCCTGCTGCAGTATCGCATCGGCAAGCTTGCGGCGGCGCGGGCGCATGCGCGCGGCATTGGCCATGCGCGCGGCGCGCTCTATCCGTGGCGGACCATCGGCGGGGCCGAATGTTCGTCACATTATCCGACGGGGTCGGCGCAATATCATATCAACGGCGACATCGCGCATGGCGTTGCGCTGTATGTCGCGGCGACGGGCGATAGCGACGTCCGCCGCGCTGCGGCCGAAATGCTGTTCGAAACCGCGCGCATCTGGCCCGAGATCGGCGCCTTCGACCCGCGCCGCGGCGGGGCCTTCTGCATCTATGGCGTGACCGGGCCCGACGAATATTCGGCGCTCGTCGATAATGATTATTACACCAACGCGATCGCGGCGCGGCACCTTGCCTATGCTGCCGACACCGCCGACTGGCTGGCGCACACCGATCCCGCGGCCTTCGCGGCGCTGGCGCAGGCCATCGGCCTCGACGCCGAAGAAGTCGCGATGTGGCGCCGCGCCGCCGAGGCGATGTGGTTGCCGGTCGATGCAGAGGCCGGGGTAAGCCCGCAGGACGACGCCTTTCTGGGACGGCCGAAGCTGGCTGATCTGGCACCGCTCGACGAGCGCGGGCCGCTGCTGATGCGCTATCACCCGATGATCCTGTTCCGGCACCAAATCGCCAAGCAGGGCAATGTGCTGCAGGCGATGGCGATGGATCTCGTGTCGTTGCCGCTCGCGTTGCAGCGGCGCAATTTCGACTATTACAGCCGCGTCACCGCGCATGATTCGACGCTGTCGTCGGTGGCCTTCGCAATTGTGGCGGCGCGGCTCGGCGAGGATGGGGAGGCGCTCGATTTCCATCGCGAGGCCGCCTTCGTCGATCTGGAAAATCGCCACGGCAACACCTCGCACGGCCTGCACATGGCGGCGCTTGCGGGAAGCTGGCTCGTGCTTGCGCACGGCTGGGGCGGTCTGTGGCTCGGCGGCGATTGCCCCGCCTTCGCGCCGCGCATCCCCGCCGGCTGGGCGCGCTATCATTTCCGCCTGATGTGGCGCGGCAGCGTGATCGAGGTTGCGGTCGATGCCGAAGGGGCGACCTATCGCCGCCTGTCGGGCGCGCCGGTCGATATTGTCGATCACGGCCGCCCGGTTCGTCTTGCCGACGCGGCGGTCCGGATGGCGCGCCCGGCGGTGCAGGGCGTGATCTTCGACCTCGACGGCGTGCTGACCGACACGGCCGAGGATCATTACCATGCGTGGCAGGCGCTGGCCGATCAATATGGCTATGCCTTCGACCGCGCCGCCAACGACCGGCTGAAGGGCGTCGATCGCGCGGGATCGCTGCGCCTTATCCTGGACGGCGCGGGCGCGTCGGTCGACGACGCGCGCTTCGAGGCGATGCTTGCAGAGAAGAATGCGCTCTACCGCGCGCGGCTGGCCGCTTATTCGCCCGCCAATCTGTTCGACGGCGTGCGCGCGCTTTTTGCCGCGCTGCGCAGCGCGGGCATCAAGATCGGCCTCGCCTCGGCGAGCCGCAATGCCGGCCACGTCGTTCGGTTGCTCGGCATCGCCGACCAGTTCGATTTCATCGCCGACGCGGGCGCGATCGCGGCGAACAAGCCGGCGCCCGACATATTCCTGGCCTGTGCCGACGGCATGGGCCTCCCCCCGGAACGCTGCATCGGTATCGAAGATGCGCAGGCCGGAATTTCAGCCATCCATGCGGCGGGCATGGTGGCGATTGGCATCGGGTCTGAAGAGGCGCTGCCCGATGCCGACGTGCACGTCCCCGCCATCGGGGCGCTTTCGGTCGACCAGATCCTGTCAGCAGAACGGGAAGCGGCGAGCGCGGGCAACCTTTCAAAGAAAACAGGATAAGTGGAGGAACAGCCATGTTGAAACGGACCTATCTGCTCTCGTCGATCGCGCTCATCGCGCTGCCGGCGGTGGCCCATGCCCAGGAAGCGCCTCAGCCCGCCGACGATGCGGCAGGCAATGAAATCGTCGTAACCGGCACCGCCGGCGGCGGGGTCAGCCGCCAAGCCGCGGCCTTTGCGATTACCAGCATTTCGGCCGATGCCATCGAACAGGCCGCGCCGAACAGCACCGCCGACCTGCTGAAGGTCGTGCCGGGCGTCATGGCCGAAAGCTCGGGCGGCCAGAATGGCGCCAACATCTTCGTGCGCGGCTATCCGTCGGGCGGCGACGCCGAATTCGTCACGCTGACGACGCAGGGCGTGCCCTTCTTCTCGCCGCCGACGCTGTCGTTCCTCGAAAACACGCAGCTTATCCGCATCGACGAAACGATCGCGCGGGTCGAGGCGGTGCGCGGCGGCACCGGCGCGCTGTTCGCCAACGGCCAACCCGGCCTGACCGTCAACTTCGTCCAGAAAGAGGGCGGCCCCGAATTCGAAGGGCTTGTGAAGGCCAGCGTCACCGATTTCGGCGACATGCGCGGCGACCTGCGCCTGTCGGGTCCGCTCGGCGACAACACGACCTTCATGGTCGGCGGCTATTATTCGAGCGGCCACGGCATCCGCAATCCGGGCTTCACCGCCGAAAAGGGCGGGCAGATCACCGCCAATATCCGCCATGACCTCGACAAGGGTTCGATCCTCGTCTTCGCGCGCTATCTCAACGATCATGGCCAGTGGCTGCTGCCGATCCCGGTGATCCGCGACGGCGACAAGGTGCGCCAGTTCGGCAATATCGACCCCGGCACCGGCGTGATCGCCGGCCCCGAAACGCGCCTGTCGGTGCTTCCCGACGGCACGCGCGCCGACCTTGGCGACGGTCGCGGCGCCAAGCTGATCAACCTTGGCACCAATTTCGATTACGAGATCGGCGACGGGCTCCAGCTGCGGTATCGCGCAAGCTATCTGAAGGGCGATGCCGATACGACCGGACTGGTTCCCGCGAGCACCGCGATGTCGGCCGCCGACTATGCGGCGAGCCTCGGCAGCACGATCGGCAGCCTGACCTATGTCAATGGGGGCGATGCGGTCGCCAATGCGGGCAGCCAGCAGGTGATCCGCGCCGGCACCTGGATCGTGCGCAAGCAGATCGAGGATTTCACCAACGACCTCAACGTCGAATGGGACAGCGGCAACAACAAGTTCACGCTGGGCGCCTATTTCTCCGACTTTTCGTCGAAGGACCAGTGGAACCTCGGCAACATCCAGCTGCTGACTGCCGAAAACAATGCGCGGCTGCTCAACCTGACGCTCGCCGATGGCCGGGTCGTGACCGATCGCGGCTTTACGCAAGGCAGCTTCTTCAACGTCAACGCCGCCTATGACGGCCGCGAATATGCCTTTTATGCGGTCGACGAGTTCCAGATCACGCCCGAACTGCGCTTCGACGCGGGCTTGCGCTATCAGCATTACAAGGCAACCGGCACGCTGGAAAACAACGCGACCGTGCTCGACGCCGACGGCGACCCGAACACGCTTTACGACCAGAATGTCGCGGTGCTCGACGGCACCTTCCGCAATATTTCGTACAGCAAGGGCGCCTGGTCATGGACGGCGGGCCTGAACTACGACTTCTCGTCGTCGGTCGGCGCCTATGTCCGTTACAACCGCGGCAACACCAATCCCTTCTTCGACAATCTGCGCGACGGCATCCGCGTCTCGCCGCGCGTCGACAATTTCGAAGGCGGGGTGAAGGTGCGGACCGACATGCTGTCGCTCTATGCCACCTTGTTCCACACGAAGTTCGAAGGCCTTGTCACCACTGTCATCCAGAATGGCGCACCGCAGGCGTCGATCGGCGGCGCGCGCAGCACGGGTGTCGAGCTGGAAGGACAGCTTCGGCCGGTCGACAATTTCACGCTCGCCTTCTCGGGCACGTGGCTCAACGCCAAATATCGCGACTTCTTCACCAACAACGGTGCGACCGACCTCAGCGGCAACCGCGTCCAGCGGCAGCCGAAGTGGCAATGGCGCGTGACCCCGGCCTATGAACTGCCGTTCGGCAACGACGGCAAGGTCGGCGTCTATTCGACCTTCACCTATATCGGCGATCGCTTCTCGGATACCGGCAACACCCAGTCGCTGCCGCATTATTTCAAGATCGATGCCGGCGTGACGGTCGACGTCAACCGTGCGCTCAGCTTTGCGGTCACCGCCGACAATCTGACCAACGAGATCGGTCTGACCGAAGGCGATCCGCGCACGCTGGGCCAGAATGCGGCTGAAGTGCTGAATGCCCGTCCGATCCTCGGCCGGTCGTTCCGCTTCAGCGCCGCCTATAAATTCTAGGTCATTCCTCCCTGGGTGGTCGCGGCCTCTTCGCGACCACCCCTCTTTGCGGCAAAGGACTTGGCATGGCCCGCACGCGTTTGATTGCCGCAATGATTCTGACCTATGTCGCCTTCGCGATGCTGCTCAACAGCGTCGGGACGGTGATCCTGCAGTCGATTTCCAGCTTTCATGTCACGAAGCCCGAGGCGAGCACGCTCGAAGGTTTCAAGGATATCACGATTGCGATCGTCTCTTTCCTGACCGCGAGCTATCTGCCGCGCATCGGCCTGCGTAACGCGCTGATCGGGGCGCTGCTCCTCGCGATCGCGGCGTGTACGGTCATGCCGCTCGCGGGAAGCTTCGGCGCAGCGCAATTGCATTTCGCGATGGTCGGCGCGGCCTTCGCGGTCGCCAAAGTCGTCGTCTATTCGATGATCGGCCTCGTCACCGACGACGCGCGGCACCACGCCAGCCTGACCAGCCTGATCGAAGGCATGTTCATGGTCGGCGTGCTGTCGTCCTATTGGGTGTTCAGCGCCTTCATCGACCCGATGGGCCTGCGCTGGCTCAACGCCTATTGGGTGCTGGCGGTGATCCCGGCGCTGGCGCTGGCCTTCATCCTGTCTGCATCGCTTGACGAGCGCCGCACCCATGCGGGGGAGGAGGCCGCCGACGAACAGGGGCCGCCGCTCGTCGCGATGCTGCGGCTCGCGGCGCTGCCGCTGGTGCTCGTCTTCATCGTCTGCGCCTTTGTCTTTGTCCTGATCGAGCAGGGCATCGGTACCTGGCTGCCGACCTTCAACAACGAGGTGCTGCACCTGCCGGCGCAGATGAGCGTGCAGGCGGCGAGTCTGTTCGCGGCGTGCATCGCGCTCGGCCGTTTCGGCGCCGGCGCGGTGATGGCGCGCTTCGACTGGTATCCGGTCCTGAATGCCTGCCTGGCCGTACTCGCGGCGCTGATCATCCTCGTGCTGCCGCTCGCCGATGGCCTGCGTCCGGTGCCGATCGAAAGCTGGCGCGATGCGCCGGTCGCGGCTTTTCTCTTCCCGATGATCGGCTTCGCGCTCGCGCCCATTTATCCGACGATCATTTCGGTGATGCTGAGCGCGATGCCGAACCGGCACCACCCGTCGCTGATGGGGCTGGTCGTCGTCTTTTCGGCGCTTGGCGGCACGACCGGGTCGCTGATTACCGGGGCGCTGTTCGCGCATCTCGACGGGCGCACCGCCTTCACGCTGATGCTGGTGCCGACGGCCCTTCTCGGCGCCGGGCTGTTCCTGCTCCGCCGCCGCATACGTGCCGGAGAAACGGTAACAGCGCAGCCCGCCTAACCGAGCGAGGGCAGGTCGAGTCCCTTTTCGCGCGCGCAGTCGATCGCGATGTCATAGCCCGCGTCGGCGTGGCGCATGACGCCGGTGCCGGGGTCGTTCCACAGCACGCGTTCGAGCCGCCTGGCCGCATCGGGGGTGCCGTCGGCGACGATCACCATGCCGCTGTGCTGCGAAAAGCCCATGCCGACGCCGCCGCCATGGTGCAGCGACACCCAGGTCGCGCCGCTCGCGGTGTTGAGGAGCGCGTTGAGCAGCGGCCAGTCGCTGACCGCGTCCGACCCGTCGCGCATCGCTTCGGTTTCGCGGTTGGGCGAGGCGACCGATCCCGAGTCGAGATGATCGCGGCCGATGACCACGGGTGCCTTGAGTTCGCCCGACGCGACCATCTCGTTGAACGCGAGCCCAAGCCGGTGACGATCGCCGAGCCCGACCCAGCAGATGCGCGCGGGCAGGCCCTGGAAGTGAATCTTCTCACGCGCCATGTCGAGCCAGTTGTGCAGATGCGCGTCGTCGGGCAGCAGTTCCTTCACCTTGGCATCGGTCTTGTAGATGTCCTCGGGATCGCCCGACAGCGCCGCCCAGCGGAACGGACCGATGCCGCGGCAGAAGAGCGGGCGGATATAGGCGGGAACGAAGCCGGGGAAATCGAAGGCATTTTCGACGCCCTCGTCCTTCGCGACCTGCCGGATATTGTTGCCATAATCGGTCGTCGGCACGCCCGCGGCCTGAAAATCGAGCATCGCGCGGACATGCACCGCCATCGACGCCTTGGCCGCCTTCGCGACAGCCTGCGGGTCGCTTTCGCGCTTCTCCATCCATTCGGCGACGCTCCAGCCGATGGGGAGATAGCCGTTCACCGGGTCGTGCGCGCTCGTCTGGTCGGTCAGAAGATCGGGACGGATGCCGCGGGCGAACAGGTCGGGCAGGATTTCGGCGGCGTTGCCGAGCAGGCCGACCGACACCGGCTTTTTGTCGGCGCAGCTCTTTTCGATGATCGCCATCGCTTCCTCGATCGTCTGCGCCGCGACGTCGAGATAGCCGGTGCGCAGCCGCATCTCGATCCGGCTCGGCTGGCACTCGATCGCGAGGCACGATGCGCCCGCCATCACTGCCGCGAGCGGCTGTGCCCCGCCCATACCGCCAAGCCCGGCGGTGAGCAGCCATTTGCCCGCGAGGTCGCCGCCATAATGCTGGCGCCCCATTTCGACGAAGGTTTCGTACGTCCCCTGCACGATGCCCTGTGTGCCGATATAGATCCACGATCCCGCGGTCATCTGCCCGTACATGGCGAGCCCGCGCTTATCGAGTTCGCCGAAATGCTCCCAATTCGCCCAATGCGGGACGAGGTTGCTGTTCGCGATCAGCACGCGCGGCGCGTCGGGGTGGGTGCGAAAGACCCCGACCGGCTTGCCCGACTGGACAAGCAGCGTCTCGTCGTCTTCGAGGCGCTTCAGCGTCTCGACGATGCGGTCATAGCTTTCCCAGTCGCGCGCGGCGCGGCCGATGCCGCCATAGACGACCAGTTCCTCGGGGCGTTCGGCAACGTCGGGATGAAGATTGTTCATCAGCATGCGCAGCGGCGCTTCGGTCAGCCAGCTCCTGGCGTTGAGCCGGTCGCCGGTCGGTGCCTTGATGACGCGGCTGTTGTCGAGGCGGCTCATGGATATCCTTTCGCAAAATCGAGGGTCGCGGCGATCACTTGCTGCAGCGTCGGCAGGATCGCGGGATCGGAGTCGAGCGGGCTTGGCCAGTTGCCGGGGTCGAAAGACGCCGGTTCGACCATATAGCCGCGCTGAGCGAGCTCCATCTGGATCGCGTGGATGCCCGCGTCGGGGCGGCCGTAATGGCGCGTTGTCCAGCCGCCCTTGAAGTGGCCGTTGACGACATGGCTGTGGCCGCTCGCGGCGCAGATGCTTGCAACCACGGTTTCCAGTTCGGGCGCACAGGTCGCGCCGCTGTTGGTGCCGATGTTGAATTGCGGCAATTCGCCGTCGAACAGGCGCGGCACATGGCTGCGGATCGAATGGGCGTCGTAAAGAATGACCTTGCGATGCTGCGCCTTCAGTCGTTCGATCTCTGCCGCGATCGCATCGTGATACGGGCGGTGATAGAGGCCCAGCCGGCGGACGACTTCGGTCTCGTCTGGCGCGCCGAAGCGATAGAGCGGGTCGCCGTCGAAGGTCGTCGTCGGGCAGAGCTCGGTCGTCGCCTGCCCCGGATAGAGCGAGGCGCCCGACGGATCGCGGTTCATGTCGATCACGCTGCGCGAGATCGCGGTCGCGATCGTCGTCGCGCCCAGATCGAGCGCGAAGGCGTAAAGATCGGCGATCCACCAGTCGGTATCGAGCTGCGCGCGCCATGGCGAGACGAACTGATCATCGAGGCCCGCAAGATCGGTGCCGCCGTGCGGGAAGGCGACGATCAGCGGGGCGTCGCCGCGGTGGATGCGCAGCCAGTCCATCAGCCGATCCCCGGAAGCTCCGCGGCCACCGCGGTTGCAAGGCTGCCGGTGCGGATCAGCGCGGTCGCGGCTTCCATATCGGGATGGAAATGCCGGTCGTCGCCGAGCGTGGGGACGACCGCGCGCAGATGCCTGCGCGCCGCCTCGAGCGCGGCGCTCGATGTCAGCGGGGCGTGGAAGTCGATGCCCTGACAGGCCGCGAGCAATTCGATGCCGATCACTGCGCTGACATTATCGGCCATGTCGAGCAGGCGCCGCGCGCCATGCGCCGCCATCGAGACATGATCCTCCTGATTGGCAGAGGTTGGGATCGAATCGACGCTGGCGGGATAGGCGCGCTGCTTGTTCTCGCTGACCAGCGCGGCGGCGGTGACCTGCGGGATCATGAAGCCCGAATTGAGGCCGGGCCGCGGGGTGAGGAAGGCGGGCAGGCCCGACAGCGCGGGATCGACGAGCATCGCGATGCGCCGTTCGGCGATCGACCCGATCTCGCACAGCGCCAGCGCGATCATGTCGGCGGCGAAGGCGACGGGCTCGGCGTGGAAATTGCCGCCGGACAGCGCCTCGTCGCTATCGGCGAAGATCAGCGGATTGTCCGAAACGCCATTGGCCTCGACGTGCAGCGTCGTGCCGGCCTGCCGCAGCAGGTCGAGCGCCGCACCCATCACCTGCGGCTGACAGCGGAGGCAATAGGGATCCTGCACGCGCGGATCGTCTTCGGCGTGCGAGGCGCGGATCGCCGAACCCGCCATCAGGCCGCGCAGCGCATCGCCGACCTCGCGCTGCCCCGCATGACCGCGCAGCGCGTGGATGCGCGCGTCGAACGGCGCGTCGGAGCCTTTGGCGGCTTCGGTCGAGAGCGCGCCGGTGATCAGCGCCGACTGGAACAGCGTTTCGGCGCGGAACAGCCCGGCGAGGGCGTTGGCGGTCGAAAATTGCGTGCCGTTGAGCAGCGCCAGGCCCTCTTTGGGGCCGAGCTCGAGCGGTGCCAGATCGGCGGCGGCAAGGGCCTCGGCCGCGGGCAATATCTTGCCGCCGACCTCGATCGCGCCGACGCCGATCATCGCGGCCGCCATATGCGACAGTGGGGCGAGGTCGCCGCTTGCGCCGACCGAACCCTGCGACGGGACAACGGGGGAGAGGCCCTTGGCCAGCATCGCTTCGAGCAGTCCGACCGTTTCGCGCCGTACCCCCGAGGCGCCGACGCCGAAGCTGGCGAGCTTGAGCGCCATCATCAGGCGGATGACGGGCGTGGGTGAAGCGAGGCCGGTGCCGGCGGCGTGGCTGAGCACGATGTTGCGCTGCAGGATCGACAGCTCGTCGTCGGCGATCCGGACGCTCGCCAGCTTTCCGAAGCCGGTGTTGATGCCATAGACCGGGGCGCCGCGCGCGACGATGCGCGCGACCGCCGCGGCACTTGCGTCGATCGCGTCCCAGGCCGGCGCGGCAAGCCGCGCCGCCGCGCCTTCGTAAATGGCCCGCCAGTCGGCCAGCGTCATGACGCCCGGCTTGATGACAATCTGCGTCACGTCGTCTGTCCCATCCATATCCGCTGGTGCAGCGGGTTGAGGCCCATGCGGCCGACCAGATCGGACGGCCGTTCGATATCCCAGATCGCAAGGTCGCAGCGCTTGCCCGCCTCGATCGTGCCGATGCTGTCCGACAGGCCGAGCGCCTGCGCCGCATGGCGCGTTACGCCGAGCAGGCATTCGTCGGTAGTGAGGCCGAACAGCACCGCGCCCATGTTCATCGTCAGCAGCAGCGAGGTGAGCGGCGAGGTGCCGGGATTGCAATCGGTTGCGAGGGCGATCGGCACGCCCGCCGCGCGCAGCGCCGCCACGGGCGGCAGCTTCGTTTCGCGAAGGAAGTAAAATGCGCCGGGCAGCAGCATTGCGACCGTCCCCGCATCGCGCATCGCGGCAATTCCCGGTCCGCCGAGATATTCGAGATGATCGGCCGACAGCGCGCCATGCCGCGCGGCGAGCGCCGCGCCATGCTGGTTGGAAAGCTGCTCGGCATGCAGCTTGACCGGCAGGCCCTGCGCGGCGGCGGCGGCGAACATCCGTTCGGTCTGCGCGGGCGTGAAGCCGATATTTTCGCAAAAGGCATCGACGGCATCGGCGAGCCCTTCGGCCGCGATGGCGGGCAACACTTGCTCGCATAGCAAGTCGATATAGCCGTCGGGGTCGCCCACAAATTCGCCTGGCAGCGCGTGGGCGCCGAGAAAGGTCGTCCGCACTGTGACCGGGCGCGCGTCGCCCAGCGCCCGTGCGGCGCGCAGCATCTTCGCTTCGTCGGTCAGGGTCAGGCCATAGCCCGACTTGATCTCGATCGTCGTGACGCCCTCCGCGATCAGTGCGTCAAGGCGCGGCAGCGCGCTGCGGACCAGCGCCGCTTCGCTCGCCGCGCGCGTCGCCGCCACCGTCGACGCGATACCGCCGCCCGCGCGCGCAATCTCTTCATAGGACGCGCCCTTCTGGCGCAGTTCGAACTCGGCGATGCGGTCGCCCGCGAAGACCAGATGGGTGTGCGCGTCGATCAGCCCGGGGGTGATCCAGCGACCGTCGCAGTCGATGACATCGGCGGCATTGGGGGCGTCGGCTGCGGGGCCGGCAAAGGCGATCCGGCCTTCGCGCAAACCGATCGCGCCGCCCTCGACGACGCCGAGACCGGGCAGGTCGGCGCGCATCGTGGCGAGACGGGCGTTGGTCCACAGGCGATCGCAGCGCATGCCCTCTCCTCCGGCTTGTGGCATCGACTCAATAATGTATATACATAAATCCGAACGCGGAAGATTGTCCAGACGGGATGAGGCGATGGCGCTTTGGTGCGAACAGGCATGGTTGGCGGAGGGTTGGGCTGAGAATGTCCGGCTGACGATCGCCGATGGCCATGTCGGTGCGATCGAGGTGGCGGCGCCGCCGCAGCCGGGCGACGACCGGCACGCCATTCTGATCCCCGGTCTGCCCAATCTGCACAGCCACGCCTTTCAGCGCGGCATGGCGGGCCTTGCCGAGCGCGCGGGCGAAGGCGACGACAGTTTCTGGACATGGCGCGAGGTCATGTATCGCTTCGTCGATCGCCTCGATCCCGACGGTATGCGCGCGATCGCGGCGCTCGCTTATGCCGAAATGCTGGAGAGCGGTTTTACCCGCGTCGGCGAATTTCATTATCTGCATCACTCGCCTGACGGCCGACCCTACGGCGATGTGGCGGCGATGGCACAGGCGATTGCGGCGGCGGCCGATGAAACGGGGATCGGGCTGACCCTGCTTCCCGTCTTCTATGCCCATTCGGGGTTCGGCGGCGCGGCGCCGACTGCGGCGCAGCGGCGCTTCGTCAACGACCTCGACAGCTATGCCGCATTGATCGAGGCTTCGCGTGCCGCGGTTGCGGGGCTGGGCGATGCCATCATCGGCGTCGCGCCGCACAGCCTGCGCGCGGTGACCGCCGCCGAACTGACCGCGGTTGCCGCGATGGCCGCCGCTGCGCCGCTGCATATCCATATTGCCGAACAGATCGCCGAGGTCGAGGCATGCCGCGCATGGAGCGGCGCGCGGCCGGTCGAATGGCTGATGGCGAACGCCGAGGTCGGCGCCGACTGGTGCCTCGTTCACGCGACGCATGTCACCGAAGCCGAATGGCGCGCGGTCGCGCAGAGCGGGGCGGTCCTCGGGCTGTGCCCGATCACCGAGGCCAATCTTGGCGACGGTTTGTTCCAGGCACGCGAATTTCTGGCAGGCGGTGGCCGCTTCGGGGTCGGCTCGGATTCCAATGTCGAGATCGACGCGGCGGCCGAACTGCGCCTGCTCGAATATGGTCAGCGGCTGGCGCATCGCGGCCGCAATCTGCTCGCGGGCGGTGCGGGGCGTTCGACCGGCGCCGCGCTCCACCAGGCGGCGCAGGCGGGCGGGGCACAGGCGCTCGGCCAGGCGGGGCACGGCATTGCGACCGGCGCGGGGGCCGATCTTGTCAGCCTGACTGCGGCCGACCCCGCGCTCGCCGCGCGGCGCGGCGATGCGATCCTCGATAGCTGGATATTCGGGCGTGGGGCGCGGCTGGTCGACTGCGTCTGGCGCCGCGGCGTCCAATGCGTTGCCGGCGGCCGCCATGTCGCGCGCGCGGCGATCGACGCGCGCTATCGGGCCGCGATGCAGGCGCTGCTCGCATGAAGCAGAGCGGCGCTCTCCATGCGCAGATCCGCCGCGATATCGAAGCGCGGATCATGTCGGGCGAATGGAAGCCCGGCGACCGCATCCCCTATGAACATCAATTGATGGCGACCTATGGCTGTTCGCGGATGACCGTGAACCGGGCGCTGCGCGCCTTGGTCGAGGCGGGGTTGATTGAAAGCCGCAAGCGCGCCGGCACCTTCGTTTCGCATCCGCGCATTCACCGCGCCGCGCTCGAAATCCCCGACATCCGCGACGAAGTGGCGCAGCAGGGCGCGGATTATCGGCTCGACCTCGACCGCCGGGAGATCCGCCCCGCGAACGAGGAGGATCGGCGCCTGCTCCAGATCGACGGCGGCTCCGTGCTCGCGATCGAGTGCCGCCACCATGCCGGCGGGCGGCCCTATGCGCTCGAGAGGCGCCTTATCAATCTGGCGGCGGTGCCCGGCGCGGCCGAGGTCGATTTCGCGGTCGAGCCGCCGGGATCGTGGCTGCTCGCGCATGTTCCCTGGACCGAGGCCGAGCATCGCATCACCGCGGTCAACGCCGGGGCGAAGGAACTGGTCGCGCTCGGCATCGCGGCGGGCGCGGCCTGCATGGCGCTCGAACGCTGGACGTGGCGCGGCGCCGAGCGCATCACCTATGCGCGGCAGGTCTATCCGGGCGACCGCTACGCGCTCGTCGCGCATTTTCGGCCCTGAAGAGGAATGGTCATGGATTTTTCGCGTCTCGAAACCAGCAGCAAGATCGGCGACGGCTGGCGTTATCCGGCGGCGGAGCCGCGGCGCAGCGGCTGGCTGGACGTCGATGCCGAGGCGGGGCACCGCATCTATTGGGAGGAATATGGCGCCGCGGGCGGCGAGCCGGTGATGGTTCTTCACGGCGGGCCGGGCGGCGCCTGCTCGCCCGAGATGGCGCGTTTTTTCGATCCGGCGCGCTATCGCATCATCCTGTTCGACCAGCGCGGCTGCGGCAAGAGCGAGCCCAATGTCGCCGCCGCTGGCCCCGCCGCGGCGCTGCGCCACAATGATACGCCGCACCTGATCGACGACATCAACCGGCTGCGCGATGCGCTGGACATCGCAGGGCCGATGCATGTGTTCGGGGGCAGCTGGGGCAGCACGCTGGCGATGGCCTATGCCATCGCCTTTCCGCAGCATTGCGCCAGCCTGATCCTGCGCGGCATCTTTCTGGGATCGGCCGAGGATCTTGACTATCTGTATCAGGGCAATGCTGCGACCTGGCACGAGGCGCCCTATGCGCTGACCGCGCCCGGCGCCTATATCAACTATCCTGACGAATGGGCCGAACTGCTCGGCGTGCTGTCGGTCGCCGAACGTCGCGATGTGATGGCGTCGTACAAGGCGATCTTCGACATGGTGCCGCAGACCGACGCCGAACGCGAGCGGCAGCTGCATGCCGCGCTCGTCTGGTCGCTGTGGGAAGGGAAGATTTCCAACCTGATTCCCGAACATGGCGCGACCGGCAAGTTCGGCGACGCCGACTTCGCGCTATGCTTTGCGCAGATCGAGGCGCATTTCTTTGCAAACGACCTGTTTCTGGAGCCCGGTCATCTGATCGGCGGCGCGTCTACGCTCGCGTCCATCCCCGTGCACATCGTCCACGGCCGTTTCGATGAGGTGTGTCCGCTGACGCAGGCGTCGCGGCTGGTCGCGGCGCTGCGCGACGCGGGGCGCGAGCCCGCCACTTACGTCGTCACCAATGCGGGACACAGCGCGATGGAGCGCGAAAATGCGCTCGCGCTGACCGCGATCATGGACGGATTGCCGCCGCTGCGCTGAATTATGTCGACAGCAGCGCGAGGATCACGCCGCCGACAACCAGCAGCAGCCCCAGCGTCTCGTGCCAGCGGACGGGCTCGCGCAGATAGAAATGCGCAAAGGCGATGGTGAACACCACCTCGACTTGCCCGACGACGCGGACCAGTGCCGCGGGGGCGGCGGCGAAGCCGGTGTACCAGCACGCCGATCCGAGCGCCGACAGCAGCCCGACCTGCGCCGAGGAGCGCCACGTCCGGCCGACCGCGGCGAGCGTGTCGCGGTCGCGCGCGATGATCCACGCAAGATGCAGCGCGCTTTGCATCGCCATCACCACGACGAGGGTGACGAGCGCCGATCCCACCGTATCGACGCCCTGCAGCTCGGTAGTGGCGAGCTTTATCGCGACCGCGGCGCAGGCGAACATCGACCCCGCGCCGAGCCCGAACAACGCCGCCGGCTGACCGAGCGAGCCCGCAATTTCGCGCAGCGTCAGCCCGCGTCCCGCAAGCGCGAGGATCAGTACCCCGGCGACCCCTGCAACGATACCCGCCCAGGCAAGCAGCGGCAGATGTTCGCCGAGGAACAATGCGGTGACGAGCGCCGCCTGCACCGCTTCGGTCTTGGAAAAGGCGGTGCCGACGACGAAGCCCCGGTGGCCGAAGGCGGTGATGAGCAGGATCGTCCCCGCCATCTGGGTCACCGCGCCGACCGCCGACAGACCGGCGAAGGCGAGGCCGAGCGGTGGCAGCGCCGCATGGCGCGCGCCGAGCCAGGCGGCCGCAAAGGCGAGCGCGAAGGGGAGGCCGTAGAGATAGCGGACCAGCCCCGCGCCGCTGATGCTCAGTTCGGCGCGCAGCCGCTGCTGCAGCGCAGTGCGCCACGCCTGAAAGAGCCCGCCGAACAGCGAGGCGGGAAGCCAGATGGGGTTCATGCGGCGGCGGCGTCAGGCAGGCTGATTATACATCTCCGTCGGTCCCGGATATTCGCGGCCGTCATCTTCGCCCACCTCGCGCGCGACCAGCGCGTTGACCATCTTGTTGAGCCGCAGCACATTCGCCTTCTGCTTGGGATCGTACGCCAGATTGACGATCTCGCCCGGGTCGGCGTGGGTGTCGTATAGCTCGAGATCGTTCATCGCGGCCAGCGTCTTCCAGTCGGTCGGCGTGTGATGATGCGCCGGCGCGAAATAGCGCGCGAATTTGTAGCGGCCATCGTGAACGCCGCGGTGCAGGCGGCGCTTCGACAGGTCATATTGCTTGCTGTAATCGGGCTCGCCGCTCGGCAGATTGGCGGCGCGGTCCTTGGTCGGCTCCCAATAATGGACGACCGCATAGTTGAAGAGGTGGCCCGTCCTGTCGCGCTGCGTTGGCAGCGTCGGCGATCCGAGCAGCGCCGACACGTCGACGCCGGGCAGGCCGGGGAAACGGTTCTGCTGTTGGTCGGCGGACAAGCCGGCGAGCGTCATCAGCGTCGGAGCGATGTCGATCGCGCCCATCAGCCCCTTGGTCGACCGCCCACCGGGGAAATCGGGGTGGGCGATGATCATCGGGATATTGGTTTCTTCGCGGTACATGGTCGCGCCCTTCTGGCGCATCCCGTGCGCGGCGGCGCGCTCGCCATGGTCGCTGGTGTAGATGATGATCGTATTGTCGATCTGGCCGCTTTCCTTGAGCGCCCAGAGCAACTGGCCGAGCCGACGATCGACGTCGCGCAGGCAGTTATAGTAATAATTGTTGAAGCGGTGCCACGAGGCGAGATCGTCGTGCGCCATCTTGCCGTAGAAGACGTCGTTCAGCCGTACGATCGCGCGATGCGCCTCGGGCTTCGTCGACAGATCGTCCTTGCTGAAGCTTTCGGGCAGGTCGAACTTGTTGTCGACCTCGTAGATCGGATCGCCGGGTTCGCGGCGCAGCGGCCCCAATATGTTCGGATCGGGGCGGCTTTCGGCCTGCTTGCCCGTCGCGTCATAGAACATGATGTCGTGCGGATTGACCAGACCGACGACCTGGAACCACGGCTTGCCGCCAGCCTTGTCGTTGCGCGCATAGTCGAAGATCGCGCGCGCCGCGTCGCCCGCGACATACATGTCGGCCTTGTAGCCATCCCATGTCAGCCCGACTTCCTCGCCGTCGAAGCCGTAATCGTGGAAGCCGTATTTCTCCATGGCATTTTCGGTCGTCGGATAGATGCCGCCCGGAATCCGCGTCCAGTTGCGTTCGTAATTGATCCGGCTGAGATGCCATTTGCCCTTGTAGCTGGTGTAATAGCCCGCCGCCTGCATCATGTGGCCGAGCGTCGGCATGGTTTCCGCCGCCACCGGATAGGGGGCGTTGTCGCTGTTGAGGAACAGGCCCGTCTGCTGCGTATGGTGCGCCTGAAAGATCGTCGAGCGCGACGGGGTGCAGGGGGTCGTGTGCACATGATAATTTTCGACGAGCATCCCGCGTTCCATCAGTTCGCGGTGCGCGGGGAGCTTTTCGAGCAGGCCCTCGGGATAGCTGGCGACGCTCTGTTCCTGATCGGTGACGATCATCAGGACGTTGAGCTTCTTGCCGTTCTTCGCATAGGTCGGCATCGAGAGACCCGCGGCGGCGAGCGCCCCCATTCCCCCGACGAACGTGCGGCGGTTCACATCCCAAGCCATCTCAATCTCCCTTGGCCAGCAGTCCCGAAATGCGATCCGCGGCGCTTCGGCAAGGAAGCGCCGCGGACGGATTGCGTCAGAATTTGAACGACAGGTCCACCCCGAATTCACGCGGCGGCTGATAGAATTGCGAGATCGGGGTCGCGCCGGCGTTGGTGGCGCCCGAAATCACCTCCTGATCGGTCAGGTTGGTGCCGTAGAGCGTCACCTTCCATTTGTCGTCCTGTCCCGCGACCGCGATGCTGGCGTTGAGCAGCACCACCTCGTCCCGGTAATAGCCGGGAAGGTTGCTGCGGCCCCAGGTGTTGAAGCGCGACGAATAGCGCGCGTCGCTGTGCAGCTTGATCGCGCCGAACGACATCGGAATGGCATAATCGACCGACAGGCTGCCGCTCCATTTGGGTGCATTGGCGAGGTCGAGGCCGCTCGAATCGGTCGGGACGGCGAAGGTTCCGTTCGGCACCCCGTTGATCAGGATCGGGACCGCCGGCCCGCACTGGCCGGGTTCGGGTGCGCCGTTGGTGAAGACCCCGTTTGTGTCCGCGCAGAAATCGGTATAGCGCGCATGCAGATAGGCAAGGTTCGCGCCGATGGTGAAATTGGCGGCGGGGCGCAGCAGCGTTTCGACTTCGAAGCCCGATATTTTGGCGGCAGCGATGTTGGTCGTGATATTCTCCGCCCGTACCGCTCCCATCTTCGTCACCGAGCTTTGCAGATCGCGATACTTGTTGATGAAGCCCGACACGTTGAAGCGCAGCAACCGGTCGAACAAGTCGGTCTTGGCGCCGATTTCGAACGCGTTGACGCGTTCGGGGTTATAGGGACCGATATTCTCGGGGATCGTCCCGCGCGAGTTGAATCCGCCCGATTTATACCCTTGCGAATAGTTGGCGTAGACCATGGCGGCGGGCGAGAAGCGATATTCGGCGGTCAGGCGCGGCGTGAATTCGGCCCATGACGCCTTCAGGCTGCTCGTGAAGGACGAGGCCTGGTTGCCGTTGACGAACACCTGCGAGGCGATGTCATATTTCTTGCGGTCGTGGCTGTAGCGCCCGCCGAGCGACAGCGTCAGCCCCTCGACCGGATGGGCGTTGACGAGCGCGAACATCGCATAGCTCTGCGTGTCCTGATGAAGCTGCGCGAGCGTCGTCGTGGTCGGGGTGGCGAGCACCGTGTTGAACTGACGCCATTTGTCGGCCTGATAATAGAGGCCGACGACGAAATCGACGGGCTCGCCGGCCGGCGACACGTAGCGCAGCTCTGCGCTTTTGGATTCGCCCGAAAAGTCGCGGGTCACGTCGAGCTGCGGCGCCGGATTGATCAGCCCGTCGAAGTCGCCGCGGGTGATATAGGTGAGGTGACGATAGCCGAGAACCGAACTGATCGTGCCCCAGCCCACGTCGAGGTTCGACGACCAGGATCCGCCATAGCTTTCGGTGTTGGCATAGGGATCGAACAGCACCGCCGCCTTGCGCACGTCGGTCTTCACCGCGTCGGGCAGCAGATCCCAATTGGGATCGCCATTGTCGAGGACGTGCGGCGCCGGACCGGTCGTCTTTTGCTTCAGCCAGTCGACGATCAGCGTCGAATCGAACGGCCCGCCATGATCATAATTGAGCGCGCCGCGCACCGCCTTCACATTGGCGCCGTTAAGACGGTTGCCGGTGATGACGTTGCGGCTGTAGCCGTCATAGTCGCGGAAATTGACCGAGATTTTGGCGGCCAGCGCGCCATCGGCGAAGCGGCCGCTGTTGAGCTTGCCGCGGAACTGCTTGAGCCCGTAGGATCCCAGGCTGACGCGCGCTTCGCCCCCGAAATCGTCGGTCGGGCGCGCGGTGATGACGTTGATCGTGCCGGCAAGGTTGTTCTTGCCGAACAGCACGCCCTGCGGTCCCTTCAGCACCTCGATCCGTTCGACGTCGAACAGGTCGAGCATCGTGCTCGACACGAAGGGAATATAGACGCCGTCGATGATCGTGCTGACCTTGGGGTCGGCGTTGGGATCGGGATCGGCGGTGCTCATGCCGCGGATCGAGATCATCGGCACATTGGCGACGAGGCCCTGCGTCTGCAGCACCACATTGGGCGCGAGGCCGTTGAGGCTGGTGATATTGGTGCTGCCGCTCGCTTCGACCATCTCGGCATTGAAGGCCGAAATCGCGATCGGGACATTCTGCACGCTTTCGCTGCGGCGCTGTGCGGTGACGACGATGTCGCCATAGCTATTGTCTTCGGCGCCGGTGGCGACTTCTTCCGCCGCGGCGGTTTCGCCGGTCTGGGCATGCGCCGCCGTCGGTGTGGTGCCAACCGCGACCATGGCGGTCGAAAGCAGGAACAAGCGCGTCGTCATCATATCCTCCCACATGGTGGCCGCACCGATCCCGTTCCCGCGCGCGCCAGCGCGGCGGAAATGCGGGTTCGCATCCGGCCTTGTCAGTCCATGAAACGGGGTGATGCTGTGGCAGATTGCCCATTTTGCCGCCGGCGCCGGGCATCGTCTTGTGCCCGAATATCGTGCCGGTGGAGCGACTCTATCCTCCGTTCCCACCGCATGCTTAGCAGGATTGAAAAATACTTCAACTACTAAGTATTATGATTCTGTGACATGCGGCTGCCACGCAAAACCGCTTGATTTGACGTGCTCGCTCACCATATAAGTTAGAATCCTAAGTAAATGGCGGTAGTGAGGATCTACCCGGCGGGGAGCAAGGACAGGGTGACGTCTTTCGAAAATCCGGGCGCGGTGCGGGCGCCGCATCGATGACCGGCCCGCGCACGCTTTACGACAAGATATGGGACGCCCACGCCGTTGCCGAGGACGATGGTGAAACCCTGCTCTATGTCGATCTGCACCTGCTGCACGAAGTGACGTCGCCGCAGGCCTTCGCCGCGCTCGAGGAGGCGGGGCGGGGGGTCCGCCGGCCCGAGCGGGCGCTCGCGCTGTCGGATCATAATGTCCCGACCGAAGGACAGGCCGCCGGGCCCGCCGGAGTGGCCGATATCGAAGCGCGCGCGCAGCTCGAGGCGCTGGTCAGCAACACGGCGCGGCACGGCATCGAGAATTTCGCCATGGGCGACCCGCGCGGCGGCATCGTCCATGTCGTCGGCCCCGAACAGGGGCGCTCGCAGCCCGGCATGACGATCGTGTGCGGCGACAGCCACACGTCGACGCACGGCGCGTTCGGCGCGCTCGCCTTCGGCATCGGCACCTCTGAAGTCGAACATGTGCTGGCGACGCAGACGATCCGCCAGCGCCGTTCGCGCAACATGCGGATCACCGTCGACGGCGTGCTGCGTCCCCATGTCCAGGCAAAGGATCTGGCGCTGCATCTGCTCGCGGCGATTGGCGTCGACGGGGCGACGGGGCATGTCATCGAATATGCGGGCAGCGCGATCGGGGCGCTGTCGATGGAAGCGCGGATGACGCTGTGCAATCTCAGCATCGAAATGGGCGCGCGCGCCGGATTGATCGCGCCCGACGACACGACCTTCGCCTATCTCGCGGATCGGCCGGCGGTGCCGAAGGGCGATGCCTGGACCGCGGCACTGGCGCGCTGGCGCGCCTTGCCGACCGATGCCGGGGCCGTCTTCGACCGCGAATTGCGCATTGATGCCGACGCGGTCGGGCCGATGGTCAGTTGGGGCACCAATCCGTCGCAGGTGATTGCGATCGACGGCGTCATACCCGATCCGGCTTGCCTGGCCGATCCCGATGCGCGCGCGGTTGCCGAGCGCGCGCTCGCCTATATGGGCCTGACGCCGGGCCGCCCGATCGCCGGGACCCCGATCGATCGCGTTTTCATCGGAAGCTGTACCAACAGCCGCATCGAAGATCTGCGCGTCGTCGCGGCGGTGGTCGAGGGGCGCCGGGTCGCGGATCATGTGCGCGCCATGGTCGTGCCGGGGTCGGGGCTGGTCAAGCGACAGGCCGAGGCGGAAGGGATCGACCGCATCCTGCGCGCAGCGGGCTTCGACTGGCGCGAGCCCGGCTGTTCGATGTGCGTCGGGATGAACGCGGACCGCCTTTTGCCCGGCGAACGCTGCGCCGCGACGTCGAACCGCAATTTCGAGAATCGGCAGGGGCGCGGCGGCCGCACCCACCTGATGAGCCCCGCGCTCGCGGCGGCGAGCGCGATTGCCGGTTGCATCGCCGATCCGGCGATCCTGACCGATGAAGGAACGGGCTAGGCCGCCGTTTCGAAACGGGTGATCGCGGCCTCGTGCCGCAAGGTGCGCGCGATGTCGTCGCGTCCGTCCAGCAGCGTGCGGCGATCGTCGGGGTCGATGGCAAAATCGATGCCTTCACCCGACGCCAGGGTGAGGCGCTGCTCGACCAGGTCGACGGTCATCGGCGCGAATTGCGCGAGCGCGACCTCGTCGCGCAGCCGGTCGCAGATTGCGGCGGGCAGCCGGATCAGCAGCAGGCCGTTTTTGCGCGCATTGTTCGAAAAAATATCGCCGAAGCTCGGCGCGATCACGCAGCGGATACCGAAGTCGCGGAGCGCCCATACCGCATGTTCGCGCGACGAGCCGCAGCCGAAATTGCGGTCGGCGATCAATATCTGCGCGCCGCGGGTTGCGCCGCGGTTCAGGACGAAATCCTCACGCTCCAAGCCATCGGGCGTGTAGCGCAATTCCTGGAACAGATGCCGCCCCAGTCCGGTGCGTGACAGGGCCTTCATGAAGCGCGCCGGAATGACCATGTCGGTATCGACGTTGGCGATCGGCAGCGGCGCCGCCACGGCGGTCAGCCGGTCGAACATCCGATTATCCTTTCCATAACTTAGAAAGCTAAGTATATGGGTTGCCCCTCCCTGTCCAATGATATTGGTATATCGAAGCATATTGCCGGGCAAATCATAGGCCCCTAAGGTTCGGGAAAAGGGGAAGAGAATTGGCGAAGAAGACCCAGACGTTTCGGCATCCGGCCGAATATTACACCAATCCCGAAAACAGCATCGGCTATCTGGCGCGCATCGTCTTCCGCTCCTTTTCGCGGCTGCTCGAGCGCGGAACGCTGACCTATGATGTGTCGGCGGGGCAATGGCGGTTCCTGCGTCAGCTGTGGCGCGAGGACGGCATCACCCAGCGCGAACTGAGCGAGCGTGTCGGCATGCGCGAACCGACGACGGTGGTCGCGCTCAAGGGGCTTGAGAAGGCGGGCTTCATCACGCGCAAGAAGACGTCGGACGACCGGCGCAAGACCTTCATCCATCTGACCCCGCACGCGCGCAAGCTCGAGCTGATCCTCGCGCCGATGAATGCCGAGGTCCATGAAATCGCGACCCGCGGCATGACCGATGAAGAGGTTGAAACGCTGCAGGCGCTCATGCGCCGCGTGATCGAGAATCTGGCCGACGAAACCGCCAAGCTGTCGACGCTGTCCGACATCAAGGCCTGACCCCTTTCGCAACGGGCTTGCGGACGTCCGCGATAATAGGTTAGTATTCTAATCATTATTGCGGGGAGGGTAAATTGCCGAAAATTGCCGTTGTCGTCGGAAGCACGCGCGAAGGATCGTTCAACCGGGCGCTGGGCAGGCTCGCCATTCGCGCGCTCGAGGCGCAAGGGGCTGAGGTCACCGACGTGGATCTCGCCGGCTACGACCTGCCGCTCTATTCGGCCGCGATCGAATCCGGCGCCTTTCCCGCCGATGCCGAGCGGTTGAAGCGTGTCTTTGCGGCGCAGGACGGGCTGTTATTTGTCTCGCCCGAATATAATGGCTCGGTGCCGCCGCTGCTCAAAAATGCGATCGACTGGGCGTCGCGGCCGACGGGCGACGAGGGGCTTGTCGCGCTCGTCGCCTATCGCGGCAAGGCGGCGGCGATCATGTCGGCCTCGGTCAGCCCGTTCGGCGGGTTGCGCGGCCTGATCCATCTGCGCCAGATCCTGTCGACGGTGCAGACGCTCGTGATTCCTGAACAGGTGCTGATCCCCAACGCGCATGCCGCTTTCGACGAGAGCGGCGCGTTGAAGGACGCGCTGCCCGCATCGCTGGTCGACATGACGGCGATGCGGCTCGCCAAGGTGGCGGCCGCGCTCGCCTCCTGACCCTAGGCCGGGCGGCGTTCCTTGTTGTCGCCCCAGTCGGCCTCGAGCGTCGCGAGCAAGGCGTCGAAGCGGTCGTGGCCAAGCCGATCGGCCAGCTGGTCGGCGAGCTGATCCATCGCGCGCTGCGCGTCCTGACGCATCCGGGCGCCCGTTTCGGTGAGCGAGACGATCATGTGCCGCCGGTCTTCGGGATCGGGCGCCAGTTCGACCATGCCCAGCTTGACCATCTGGTTGATCGTGCTGTGAATCGCCTGCCGCGAGACGCCCAGATTGCGCGCGATGTCCGACGGGCGCACGATACCGCTGACGATATTCGTCATCACCATCGATTGCGGGCGGCTGATGTCAGGCCAGCCGCGATCGTGCAGCCGTGCCTGCAGCCCTTCGTCGAGCCAGCAGAAGCGTTGGAAAAGAGCGATGATAAGCTGGTTGGTGCGCATGGAGTGACGCGATATTCCCCGTTTTCGGCGGCACGCCGATGGTGCGCACGCTAGAAGAAGCGCGGGGGCTAGGCAAGGCGCGGCTGAGCGTGTAAAGACAAAATGCTTAGTATACTATGTTTTTGGAATGAGCGAGGAAGAGGCGCCGCCGATGGACGGATTGATGCAGAATGTCCCGCTGACGGTCGACCGGATTTTCGACCATGCGGCGGCCTGGCACGGCGCGCGCGAAGTCGTGTCGCGCGACGCCGAAGGGCGCGTCACCCGATCGACCTATGCCGCAATCCACGCCGATGCGAAGCGGGTATCGAACGCGCTGGTGGCCGCCGGGATCAAGCCGGGCGACCGCGTTGCGACGATGGGGTGGAATGGCGCGCGGCACCTGGCCGCCTGGTATGGCGCGGCGGGGATGGGGGCGGTGCTTCACACGCTCAATCCGCGGCTGTTCATGGAGCAGATCGCCTATATCGCCAATCATGCCGCCGACCGGTTGCTGATCGCCGATCCGGCGGTGGCCGATCTGGTCGGCGAATTGCTGGCACAGGTGCCGTCGATCGAGCAGGTGATCTTTTTCTGCGATCGCGCTGCGCTGCCGCAAACACCCTATCCCGCGCTGGCGTTCGACGACTGGATCGCGGGCTATCCCGCCGAACATGACGGGGGCGGGTTCGACGAAAACAGCGCCTGCGGCCTGTGCTACACCAGCGGGACGACGGGCAATCCCAAGGGCGTGCTCTATTCGCACCGCTCCAACTATATCCACATGCTGATGACGCTGCAGCGCGATGCGCTGGCGTTGTCGGCGCGCGACACGGTGCTGCTCGTCGTGCCGATGTATCATGCCAATGCGTGGGGCGTCGTCTATTCGGCGCCCGCGGTCGGCGCGAAGCTGGTGCTGCCCGGACAGCGGATGGACGGCGAATCCATCTATAATCTGATCGAGGAGGAGGGCGTGACCTATTCGGCCGCGGTGCCGACGGTGTGGCAGATGCTGCTCCAATATTTGCAGGAAAATGGCAAGCGCTTCACGACGCTGGAACGCGTCACGATCGGCGGGTCGGCGTGCCCCGAATCGCTGATCCGCACCTTCCGCGACGATTATGGCGTCGATGTCATCCAGGGGTGGGGGATGACCGAAACGTCCCCGCTCGGCACGGTGTCGGTCCCTAATGCCTCGGTCGCGGCGAAGGGGGACGACGCGCAGATGGCGTATAAGCTCAAGCAGGGGCGGTTGCTGTGCGGGCTGGAGATGAAGCTGGTCGATGATGCCGGCCACCGCCTGCCGCACGATGGCAAGACGCCGGGGCGGCTGATGATCAAGGGGCCGACGATCGCGCGCGGCTATTTCGGCGGGGAAGGCGGCGATGTGCTCGACGATGAGGGCTTTTTCGATACCGGCGATGTCAGCACGATCGACGGCGAAGGCTATATGCAGATTACCGACCGCGCCAAGGATGTCGTCAAATCGGGCGGCGAGTGGATCAGTTCGATCGAGATAGAGAATATCGCGACCGGCCATCCCGCGGTCGCCATCGCCGCGGTCGTCGGCATCGCGCATCCCAAATGGGACGAACGGCCGATCCTGCTATGCGAGCTCAAGCCGGGCGTGCACGCGGGGGCCGACGAAATCCGCGCCTATCTGGACGGCAAGATCGCCAGATGGTGGATGCCCGACGACATAGTGTTCGTCGACGCCATCCCGCTCGGCCCCACGGGCAAGATCGACAAGAAGGCGATCCGCGCCGGGCTGGAGGGGTATGAACTGCCCTTCGAGGTGAGCCGTTAATATGTTTCCCACGCTCGTCATCCCGGACTTGATCCGGGATCCATTCTCTCGACGCTGGTTAAATGGATCCCTGATCAAGTCCGGGATGACGATTATGAGATATAACAGGCAGGAGAGAGACTGATGGACCCGAACGGGATTGCAGGACTGGACGCACAATTCATCGGCCGCACGTCGCCGACCGCGCCGCGGATTCAGGCGGGCGGCCATCCCTGTCAGGGCATATATTGGACCGAGGCGGGCAAGCGGCCCAAGGTCGCGATCATCGCCACCCATTATAATGTCGATTTTTCCGAACATTATATCGCGCCCTATTTTGCCCGCGCCGGTTTTGGCTTTCTCGGCTGGAATACGCGCTATCGCGGGTTCGAGGACCAATTCCTGCTCGAACATGCCATCCTCGACATCGGGGTCGGAATGAAGTGGCTGAAAGAAGAGGCCGGGGTCGAACAGATCGTGATCCTCGGCAATTCGGGCGGCGGCTCGCTGATGGGCGCCTATCAGGCCGAAGCGATCGCGCCGACCTTGACCGACCGGCTGCCGTCAATCGGTCAGGATGCGCTGGCGCAGCTCATCAAGGGCAATCTCTATATCAGCTTCAACGCCCACCAGGGACGTCCCGAAGTGCTGACCGACTGGATGGACGCGTCGGTGATCGACGAAAATGATCCGACGCTGACCGATCCCGAGCTCGACCCGTTCAATCCCGACAATGGCCCGCCCTATTCGGACGCTTTCATCGAAAAATATCGCGCCGGCCAGCGCGCGCGCAACCAGCGCATCACCGATTGGGCAAAGGCCGAACTCGCGCGGCTCAATGCGGCCGGAATCCCCGACCGTATCTTTCCGATGTTCCGCTGCTGGGGCGACATCCGCTGCGTCGATCCGGCGATCGACCCGTCGGACCGCAAGCCCAACTGGTGCTATCGCGGCGACCCGGCAATCGCCAACCGCACCCCCAGCATCGGCCGCGCCAATACGATCAAGACCTGGCTCAACATGTGGAGCCTCGAAACATCGCCGTGCCAGGGGCAGCCGCACCTCGCCAAGCACGACACCCCCGCGCTGGTGGTGCAGGGGCTCGCCGACACCGGCGTCTTCCCCAGCGATGCGCGCAAGATCTTCGACTTCCTCGGCACCGCGGACAAAAGGCTCGAACTGATCCCCGGCGCGCATTATTTCGAGGATTCGATCGAAGAACGGCAAAATGCCGCCGATCTGGTCAGCAGCTGGATCCGGGAGAAGCTGTAAGTGGACACGGCGACCGCCGACATCATTGCGGGATTGCGCGCGGCCGGGCTGGCGGGCGAGGGCGAGGTCGTCCTCGAGCCATTGACCGGCGGCGTGTCCTGCGACGTGTGGCGGGTCGACGGCCCGGCGGGGCCGATCGTGGTCAAGCGGCCGCTCGAGCAATTGCGTGTCGCCGCCGATTGGCACGCACCGGTCGAACGCGGCGCGAGCGAGGTGCGCTGGCTGCGCCGGGCGCGCGGCGTCGATCCGCATCTAGTGCCCGAGGTGCTGGCCGAATTGCCCGGCCACGGCTTCGCGATGCGCTTCCTGCCGGATTGTCCGGTGTGGAAGGATGAATTGATCGCGGGCCGTGTCGATCCGGGGTTCGCGGCGGCTGTCGGTCGCGGCATCGTGGCGGTCCACGCCGCGACCGCGAACAGCGCCGCCGACCGCGACGCCTTTCCGACCGATGCGATGTTCCGCGCGCTGCGCGTCGATCCCTTTCTGCTGTTCGTTGCGCAAAAGGATGCGGAGTGCGCGCCGGCGCTCTACGCGCTCGCCGACGACCTCTCGTCGCGCAAGGTGGCGCTCGTTCACGGCGACGTCAGCCCCAAGAATATTCTCGTCGGTGCAGACGGGCCGGTGTTCCTTGACGCCGAATGTGCAGTCTATGGCGACCCGGCCTTCGACCTTGCCTTTTGCACCACGCATCTGCTGCTGAAGGCGGTGTGGCTGGGGAACGAACGGCTCGGCGAGGCCGCGGCGGCGCTGGTCGAGACCTATCGCGCCGGCATCGATTGGGAAGACGCCGACGCGCTGGCGCTGCGCGCCGGCAAACTGACCGCCGCGTTGCTGCTCGCGCGGGTCGAGGGCAAATCGCCCGCGCCCTATCTGACCGACCGCCATCACAAACAAATCGTGCGCGATCAGGCGCGTGCGTTGCTGCTCGCGCCGACGCCCATCGATGCGCTCGTCGCAAACTGGAAAAGGACCAAGGAATGACGTCGCCTATCGCTTCGGTTGCCGGCCGCCAGCTTTGGGATTCGCGTGGCCGCCCCACGGTCGAGGCGGAAGTTATCCTCGAATCGGGCGCGGTTGGCCGCGCCATTGCGCCCGCCGGTGCCTCGCGCGGCGCGCATGAGGCGATCGACCTGCGCGACGGCGGCCCGGCCTTCGGCGGCTATGGCGTCAATGGCGCGGTCGCCGGGATCGGGGCCGAGATCGCGCCCGCGCTGATCGGCATGGATGCGGGCGACCAGGCGGCGGTCGACAAGGCGCTGTGCGATCTCGACGGCACCCCGAACAAGGCGCGGCTGGGGGCGAACGCCGTCGTTGCGGTGTCGATGGCGGTGCTGCACGCGGCGGCCGCCGACGCGCGGCTGCCGCTGTGGCGCTACCTCGCCGGGGACCGCAAAGTCCGCATCCCGCTGCCCGAGATCCAGATTTTCGGCGGCGGCGCCCACGCCGGGCGGCGCACCGACGTGCAGGATTTCATGATCATGTGCCCCGCGGCGGGCAGCTTTCGTCGCGCACTCGAAATCACCGACGATGTGTATCGCGCCGCGGGCAAGTTGATGGAAGCCAAGGGGCCGCTGTCGGGGGTCGCCGACGAAGGCGGCTGGTGGCCGAATTTCGCCTCGAACGAGGATGCGCTGGGCACGCTGACCAAGGCGATCGAGGCCAGCGGGCACCGCGCGGGCGAAGACGTCTTCATCTCGCTCGACATTGCGGCGAACGAACTCGGCGATGCCTCGGGCTACAGCTTCGCGCTCGACGAGGGGCGATTGACGAGCGAGGACATGGCGGCGCGCATTATCGAATGGGCGGGACGCTATCCGATCCTGTCGATCGAAGACCCGGCGGGGCAGGATGACTGGACCGCGATGGCGGCGGTCACCGCAGCTATCGGCGACCGGGTGCAAATCATCGGCGACGATGTGCTCGTCACCAATGCGGCGCGCGTCGAGCGCGCGGGCGATGCAGCGGTGTGCAATGCGGCGCTAATCAAGGTGAACCAGATCGGCACCGTCACCGAAGCGAAGGCCGCGCTCGATGCCGCGGTCGCGCGCGGCTGGGGCGCGATCGTCTCGGCACGCTCGGGCGAGAGCGAGGATGTCACGATCGCGCATCTGGCCACCGGCTGGGACGCGGGGCAATTGAAGGTCGGCAGCTTTACCCGCTCCGAACGGATGGCGAAGTGGAACGAGATGCTGCGGATCGAGGAAGCGATGGGCGCCGAGGCCGAATTTGCCGGCTTCTCGGCCTTTGCGGGGTCGATCGGGCGGGTCGCGGCATGATCGTTCTCCACGCCCGCCCAAGCCCCGGCTTCCGCGCGGCGGTCGATGCCATCTTCGGCGCGGGCGTCGTGACGCATGTCGACGAAGCCGCACCGCTCGACGCGGTGGCTGGCGAGATCACCGCGCTGCTCCATGTGCTGACCCCCGTAACGGCCGACTTCATCGCTTCGGCGCCCAGGCTCAAGCTGATCCAGAAGCTCGGCGTGGGCGTGAACACGATCGCGCTCGACGCGGCGCGCGAGCATGGTGTCGCGGTGTGCAACATGCCGGGCACCAACAGCCAGGCGGTCGCCGAAATGGCGCTGTCGCTGATGATGGCCGTGCTGCGCCGCACCTGCTTCTTCGACGCGCGGACCCGCGCCGGTGAAGGCTGGACCGCCGATCCGTCCGAACTCGATTCGGTGGGCGAGGTCGGCGGGCGCACCGTGGGGCTCGTCGGGTTCGGCAATTCGGCGCAACTGCTCGCGCCGGTGCTCGCCGCGCTGGGGGCGCGGGTGGTCTATACGGCGCGGCGCGAGCGCGACGGGCCTTATGAATTTCTGCCGCTTGGCCAGTTGCTCGCGGAGAGCGATATCGTCTCGCTGCACATGCCGCTGACCGAAGAGACGCGCGCCAGCATCGACCCGTTCGCGATGAAGCAGGGCGCGATACTGGTGAACACCGCGCGCGGCGAACTGGTCGACGAGGATCGGCTGGTCGCGGCGCTGACCGCGGACCATCTGCGCGGCGCGGGGCTCGACGTGTTTGCGGAGGAGCCGTTGCCGCGCGGGAATCCGCTGCTCGGCCTGCCCAATGCGGTGCTCGCGCCGCATGTCGCATGGCTTACGCCCGAGACGCTCGTGCGCAGCCTGACGGTGGCGCATGAGAATTGCCGTCGGCTGGGGGCGGGCGAAGCGCTGCTGCATCAGGTGGTATGAAACATTTCGTCATTGCGAGCGGAGCGAAGCAATCCAGTGCGGTTTACGCCTGCTCTGGATTGCCGCGTCGCCTTCGGTTCCTCGGAATGACGACGCTTTAGGATTGACCCCATGACGCTTCCGATCGTCCTCATCACCGGCCAGCTTTTGACCGAAGCCGTGTGGCAACCGCTCCTTGACGCCTGGACCGACCGCGAGGTCATCGTCGCCGATAACCGCAGCGACGATACGATCGCGGGCTTCGCGCAGCGGCTGCTCGACAATGCGCCGCCGAAATTCGCGCTGGTCGCACACGCCATGGGCGGCTTCATCGCCTTCGAGGTGATGCGCCGGGCGCCCGGGCGGGTTGCGAAGCTGGCGCTGATCTCGACGCTCGCCTCCGCCGATGGTCCAGCGCAGACGGCGCGGCGGCAGGGCTATATCGACCTCGTGACAAGCGGCCGGTTCGATCAGGTCGTCGAGGAGCGCATCCCGATCCTGTTTCCGGAAGAAAAGCGCGGCGACGCGCGCCTGCTCGGCATCGCGCGGCAGATGGCGGCGGATACCGGCGCCGACACTTTCCTCGCGCAGCAGCGCGCGATCATGGCGCGCATCGACAGCCGCCCGCGCCTGGGCGAGATTGCGGTGCCGACCCTGCTGATCTGGGGCGACAAGGACGGCATCACCAGCCGCGCGCAGCATGACGAGATATTGGACGCGATTCCGGGCGCGCGGCTGGAGGTGATCGCGGGGGCAGGGCATCTGCCGATGGTCGAGGCACCGGAGTTGGTGGTGCCGTTGTTGGCGGATTTCATCGACGCATAACGGTCGTCATTGCGAGCGAAGCGAAGCAATCTCCAGCCATCGGTCTCGCACAAGGCCGGTAGCTGGAGATTGCTTCGTCGCTCCGCTCCTCGCAATGACGATGGGATAGGCTATTTCAACTCCGCCCGTACCAGCGCCGCCCCGTCGACCATCGCCTTTAGCTTGGCCTGGCTATGGTCGCGGCTGTGATATTTCATCCCGCAATCAGGCGCGATCCACAGCCGTTCGGCGTCAACATAGCGCAGCGCCTCGCGGATGCGGCCCGCGACGATTTCGGGCGTTTCCACATCGGGCGTCGACAGGTCGAGCACCCCGTACATGATCGTCTTGGTCGGCAGTTCGGCGAGGATCGCGGGGTCGAGCCCCGGCTGCGCCGCCTCGATCGAAATCACGTCGATCGCCGACGCTTCGAGTTCGGCGAGGAAGTCATAGGCCTTCGGCTTCGGCCCCGTCGCCCCCGCGCTGTGGTGCACCATCGCATAGCCGAAGCAGATATGCAGCGCGGTCGTGCCGCCGACGCCATCGAGCGCGCGGTTGATCGCCTCGATCGCATAGGCGTTCGCCTCGGCGGCGCGCGCCTGCAGATAGGGTTCGTCGAGTTGGACGACATCGACGCCGGTGGCGAACAGATCCTTCACCTCGGCATTGACCGCATCGGCATAATCCATCGCGAGCGATCTGAGGTCGGGATAATAGGCGTTCTCGGCCTGCTGGGTCATGGTGAAGGGGCCGGGCAGGGTCAGCTTGACCGGCTTGGTCGAATGGCGACGGAGAAAGGCGGCGTCCTGCGCCTCGATCGGCGCCACGCGGCGGATCGGGCCCGAGACGAGCGGCACCGGATTGGCGTTGCCGGTGCGGTCGATCGCGGTGCCATGCTGTTCGGTGTCGATCCCCGACAGCGCGGTCGCGAGCCGGTTCGAATAGCTTTCGCGGCGCATCTCGCCGTCGCCGACGATGTCGATGCCCAGCTCTTCCTGATCGCGGATCGCCATCAAGGTCGCGGCTTCCTGCGCATCCGCCAGCCAGGGTTCGGGGATGCGCCACAAAGTCTCGGCACGCACGCGTGGCGGCAGGCTGGCCTTCAATCGTTCGCGGTCGATCAGCCAATCGGGTTGGGGGTAGCTTCCGACGATCGTTGTCGGCAGGATGGGGTGATCGAACAAGGCGGATCCTCTCGCTTTTTTGCTGGCCAAGTATTTGCTTAGTATTCTATCTAATTCAAGATCAAAGTGACGATGGGAGAGCGAAATGATCGATCTGGAGGCCATTCGGACGCTGGCCGATATTCCGGCGGCGCAGGCGCGCGCGCGTGGGCAGGCGGTCGCGGTCAAATATGGAGATCGCGAAACGAGTTTTGCCGCGCTTGATGCGCAGTCGAACCGGGTCGCGAACGCGCTGCTGGCGTCGGGGGTGGGGCCTGGCGACCGGGTGTCGGTGCTGACCAAGAACCACGACGCCTGGTATCCGCTCTTCTTCGGCACCGCGCGTGCGCGCGCCTGCTTGGCGCCGATCAACTGCCGCCTCGCCGCGGGCGAGATCGGTTTCATTTTGGGCGACGCGGCGCCGAAGCTGCTCTTCGTGGGCGAGGATTTCTTCGACACCGCGCTGGCCGCGGTCGCCGGGTTTGCCGAAAAGCCGCGGTTGGTGGCGCTTTATGGCGCGCACCCCGACTTCGAAAGCTTCGACGCCTGGCTCGGCGATGCGGCCGCGACCCCGCCCACCGACGCGCCGCAACTCGCCGACGATGTGTTGCAGCTCTATACGAGCGGCACCACCGGGCGGCCCAAGGGCGTCGTGCTCGCCAACAAGAATTACCGCCGCTTCCTCGAAATGGCGACCGAGGTCGATGGCTTCGCCTATGGCGAGGACGAAACGGTGATGATCGTGATGCCGCTGTTCCACGTCGCCGGCACCAATGTCAGCTTTTCGGGGCTGGCGCAGGGCGGGCGGCTGGTGCTGGTCAAGGATTTCGTCGCGGACGATGCGGTGCGGATGCTGACGGAGGAACGCGTTGCGCACGCCTTCCTCGCGCCCGCGATGATCCAGATGATGCTGCAACAGCCCGCCGCAGCGACAGGCGACTATTCGGCGTTGCGGTCGATCGCTTATGGCGCCTCGCCAATCGCGGAGGATGTGCTGCGCCGCGCGCGCGCGACCTTCGGCTGCGATTTCGTGCAATTCTACGGCATGACCGAAAGCTCGGGCGGCGGCTCCTACCTTTCGCCCGCCGCGCACGACCTGCCCGGCAAACTCACCTCATGCGGTCAGCCCTGGCCGCAGACCGAGATGGCGATCCTTGATGGCGAGGGGCGGCCGCTCGGTGACGGCGAGATCGGCGAGATCGCGATCCGCGGCGACATCGTGATGAAGGAATATTGGAACCGCGCCGAGGCGACCGCCGAAACCGTGATCGGCGGCTGGCTGCACACCGGCGATGTCGGCTATCGTGACGCCGACGGTTTCTACTTCGTCCACGACCGGATCAAGGACATGATCGTGTCGGGCGGCGAGAATGTCTATCCGGCCGAGGTCGAAAGCGCGATCATGGGCTGCCCTGGTGTCGTCGATGTCGCGGTCATCGGCGTGCCCGACGACAAATGGGGCGAGGCGGTCAAGGCGCTGGTCGTCCCCGCGCCCGGCGCCACGGTCGATCCCGCCGATGTCATCGCATGGGCGCGCGAGCGCATCGCTGCCTACAAGGCGCCGAAGAGCGTCGAGACGATCGACGCGCTGCCGCGCAATCCCTCGGGCAAGGTGCTGCGCCGCGAACTTCGCGCGCCCTATTGGGAAGGCCGCGACCGAGCCGTGGGCTAGGGGCGGGGCACTGCCTCAGGCATTTCGCCTCACAATATCTCGTGGATCACATGGCGCACGCCGAAGTCGGTGCGCTCGCCGACTCCGACGGCGAGCAGACCGTTGAGCCAGTCGTATCGGGGACTCGCGGTCTCGAACACGGGCGCGATTCGCAGATAATAGCGCGCAGGATCGACATGGGGCGCGGCAGGGTCGGCGAAGGCGGTGCGGACGTCGTCGGGAATCAGGCTGCGCCCCGTATAGCTGAGGTAGATGAGCGCGCCGTCGTCGGTCTGCCACACCGCGCGCGCATCAAAGGTGCCGACCGACGCCGCTTCGCCCAGCCGCCCGCCGCGCGACCAATTGCCGCCACCCGGCAGAACGATGCCGTTGATTCGCGGTCCGAAAAATCGTCCGCCGGTGATATAGCCGAGCCGCTGGTCGCCGAAAGGCGACGCGCCGATCCCGATCAGGCCGCCGCCGACCTCGAACTCCACGGTGCACAAGGGGCGGCTCGCAAGCGCGCTCTGGCGATTTTCGTCGGTCATAATGGGAATCCTCTCTTGAAACTCTGGACAAGCATAAAACCATTAGTATACTAAGGGTCAATCAGATTGACGGATCGGACGGAGAAACCGGTACCGTTGCACTAGGCTTTATGGGAGGGTGAAGATGAAGGCTCGACATTCGAATCTGCTCGCTGGCGTCGCGACGCTTGCGATGCTGGCTACCGCCGCGCCGGCGATGGCGCAGACTGCCGACGATGGCGCCGATACGTCCGCGGAAGCAAGCGTCAGCGGCAATGAAATCATCGTGACGGCGCAAAAGCGCGCCCAGAACATCCAGGATGTTCCGATCTCGATGGAGGTCGTCAGCGGCCAGCGGCTCGACGATTTCAACTCGAACGACATCAAGGCGGTGATGAATTACACGCCGAACGTCTTCGTCCAGTCGACCGCGGGCAATGACGTGATCTACATTCGCGGCTTCGGCTCGCCGCCGGCGAACTTCGCGTTCGACCAGTCGGTCTCGCTCTATGTCGACGGCGTCTACGCCGGCCGGTCGCGTCAGGCGCAGGCACCCTTCTTCGACCTCGCGCGCGTCGAGGTGCTGCGCGGTCCGCAGGGCGCCCTTTTCGGCAAGAACACCGCGGCCGGCGCGGTCAGCGTCGTGTCGGCGGGGCCGACCGACCAGTTCGAAGGCAAGCTGACCGCCAATTATAACTTCGATTTCAAGGGCACCGACTTTTCGGGCTATCTGTCGGGGCCGCTGACCGACACGCTGAGCGCGCGCCTCGCGATGAAGGTGCTCAACCAGCAGGGCTATATCCGCAACCTCGCGACCGACCATGACGATCCGGAGATCAAGCAGCAGCTTCTCCGCCTGACGATGAAATGGGAACCGTCGGCCAATTTCGATTACACCGCGAAGGTCGAATATGCGAACCGCGATGTCGTGGGCGGCATTACCGTGTCGAGCCCGCTGACCAGCGCGCAGGATCCGCACCTTACCCGCTATCTCGACAAGTCGGCGCTCGGCGATGAAGGGACCAAGACCAAATCGGTCATGATATCGGGCACCGGCAACATCGCGATAGGCGACTATACGCTGACGTCGGTGACCGGTTACAGCTGGTTCAACGCCAATATCGTCAACGGCTTCGATCAGACGATTCCGGGCGGCGGCGGCGCGTTTACCAACAATTCGGTATACAACAGCTTCCCCGAACGCTTCGAGCAATTCTCCCAGGAAATTCGCCTGTTGTCGCCGACCGGCCGCACCTTCGATTTCATCGTCGGCGCTTATTACGACCATGGCAAATACCGGCTCGACCAGCTGCAGGGCTTCAATATCGCCAACCTGTTCGGTTCGCCCTATTTCGGCCGCATCGACAGCCGCTTCAACCAGACGTCGGACAGCTGGTCGGTCTTCGGACAGGGTACGCTGAACCTGGCCGACACCTTCCGCGTGATCGGCAGCCTGCGCTACAGCCACACGAGCAAGGACGCCGATTTCGCCTCGCGGCTGGTCTATGGCCCGTTTGCGATCCGTCCGATCTCCAGCGCGGTCGGTTCGCTCAGCGAAGGCAATGTCGATCCGTCGGTGACGGTGCAGTTCGACGTCGCACCGCGCATCATGCTCTACGCGACCTATGGCCGCGGGTCGAAGTCGGGCGGCTTTGTGTCGAATACCCTCGGCACCACGAATGCGACCTTCGCATTCAAGCCCGAGCGCTCGACCAACTATGAAGCGGGCGTCAAATCGACGCTGTTCGACGGCAAGGTCGTCGCCAACGTCTCGATCTATGACACCCAGTTCAAGAATCTGCAGGTTTCGGTCTATCAGCCGGCAAGCTCCAGCTATCTGACCGGCAACGCCGCGAGCGCGACGTCGAAGGGCATCGAAGGATCGCTTGCGCTCTATCTGTCGCCCAACCTCGATATCACCGCATCGGGTGCGTATCAGGACATCAAATACGACGATTATCCGGGGGCTGCCTGCCTTGCGTCGCAGCCGAGTACCTGCACGCCGGCGACTAACAATCTCGCCGGCTATCGTCTCGCCTATACCTCGAAATGGACCGGCAATGTCTCGGCGCACGGCCGCGTGCCGCTGGGCGACGATCTGAAGCTCGACATTACGGGCGTCGCCGCGGGCCGCTCGAAATATTTCGACTCGGACAATCAGAGCCCGATTTTCGGCATCCAGAAAGGCTATGTGAAGCTCGACCTGCGCGTGCAGCTTTCGGATGCGGACGAGCGCTGGTTCCTGGCCTTCGTCGGCAAGAATCTGACCAACGAGCTGACGACGGGCAGCGCGTTCAACCTGCCGGCGCCGATCACCGCGGTTCCGCGCGCGATTCTCTATCTCGAACCGCCGCGCAACCTGTCGATCGAAGCCGGCTTCAAATTCTAGCAGTCCCGCTAGCTGGCAGTCCCACTAGAATGCCGACCGACGCGACCGCTATCGACGCTTTCCTTGACCGGGAAGCGGCGGTGGCGGTCGTGACCGCTTATGCCACCGAGCTCGATGCGCGCGACTGGGGCGCGTATCGAGCGCTGTTCGCCGACCGGATCGCGATCGACTATGGCGCGATCGGGTCGATCGTCGCGACGATCGATGCCGATGAATGGACGCGCCGCTGCCGCGCGCTCGAGGGTTTCGACGCTACCGCGCACCGGCTGCACAATGTGCGCGCCGAGATCGAGGGCGATCGCGCCGTGGTGACGGGAATCGTCGATGCGGCGCACTTCATTACCGTCGATGGCGCCGCGCTGATGGGCGACCTTGTCGGTCATTACACCCACCATCTGATTCGCGACGGGCGATGGCGGATCGCAGGTGTCACGCTCACCGTTGCGGGCTACCCGGCGGGGAAGCCTGCCTTCGACGCCGCATTTGCCGCCGCCCGCGCCCGTTTTGCCGAAAGAGGAATTGCATGATCGAGGTTTATTTCACCCCCACGCCCAACGGGCACAAGGTTTCGATCATGCTTGAAGAGACGGGCTTGCCGCACCGCCTGCTCAAGATGGATGTGCTCGCGGGCGATCATCTCACCCCCGACTTTCGGCGCATCAACCCCAACGGACGCCTGCCCGCGATCGTCGACCATGAACCGATCGGCGGCGGGGCGCCGCTGCCTGTCTTCGAAAGCGGCGCGATCCTGCTTTATCTTGCCGAAAAGAGCGGCAAGTTCCTGCCCGGAAATCCGCGCCGTCGCAGCCAGGCGCAGCAATGGCTGATGTGGCAGATGGCCAGCTTCGGGCCGATGCAGGGGCAGGCGCATCATTTCATCCGCTACGCACCCGAAGGCCAGACCTACCCGACCGAGCGCTACCGGAACGAGACAGTTCGCCTGCTGCACGTTCTGAACGGACGCCTGTCCGAGGCAGACTATCTGGCCGAGGAATATAGCATCGCCGACATGGCGGCCTGGCCCTGGGCGCGCGCGGTGCAGCTGATCGGGCTGACGCTCGACGATTATCCTGCCGTTGCCGACTGGTTCGCGCGCGTGGGCGAGCGGCCGGCGGTGATTGCCGGAACCGACGTCAAGAATGCCGCCAACCTTGCGAGCGCGCGGCCCGTGCTGACCGAGGAGCAATGGTCGAACCTGTTCGGCAAGAATATGCTCGCCGCGCCGACGCGCTGACCTCCTGCGCCATTGCGAAGAGCGAAGCGACGCGGCTTCGCCCGCAATGACGAGCGTGGATCAGACGGTATCGGCATGACCCCACTGATATTCGATCTTTCCGGCGAGCCGCCGCACCGCGAGCCAGTCGCCCCCGGCCAAACCGTCATCCTCGATCAGCGCGATGACGCCGCCGGCGATATCCCTGGGTTCGCAGGCTTCATTATTGGCCAGCACTTGCTCCATCCACTCCGATTTGCCGCCCGCGCCCGTGGTGTCGAGGATCGGTGTATCGACAAGGCCCGGCAGCATCCCCGCGACGCGGACGTTGCATTCGGCCTTCAGCGGCGCGCAGCAGCGGGTGAACATCATCACCGCCGCTTTGGTCGTCGCATACATCGTATCGTAAAATCCGGTGCCGAGCGCGACGGTCGACACGGTGTTGACGATCACCCCGCCGCCGCGGCGGCGCATCGCCTGCACGGCGATCTGCGTCGCGGCGATCAGCGAGGTCACATTGACGTCGATGATCCAGCGGATGCGCGCCGCGTCGACGTCGGGAAATTGCGGCAGTCCCGATACGACCCCGGCATTGTTGTGGAGAATGTCGACGTCGCCATGCGCCGCGAACCAGGCTTCGGTCGCGGCGATGTCGGACAGGTCGAGGCGGTGGACCGTCGCTCGCGCGCCCGCCGCCTCGACGCGACCCGCCGTTTCGCGCAGGTCGATTTCGTTGACGTCGACAAGTGCGATCGCGGCGGCGCCGCGCTCGGCAAGCGCGACGGCGGTGGCGCGGCCGATGCCGCTCGCGGCGCCGGTAACGATGGCGGTTTTACCCTTGATATCCATTGCTCTCTCCCGTTCGATGTCGCCTTACCGTAAAGCACATTGACAGATAAACTTAAATACCTAAGTATTTTGACCCGACAAGAATCACATGTTTGGGGAGAGCCATGACGCAAGCCACCGCCCTTGATGCGGGCGCCGCGCCGGCCGACCGTTCGATCGCCGTCCGCCGCAATTTTGCGCTCGCGATGCTGTTCCTGGTCGGCACGATCAACTTCGTCGACCGCCAGCTGCTGTCGGTGCTCGTCGAACCGATCCGCGCCGATATGCAGTTCAGCGATACGCAGTTCGGCTTGCTCACCGGCCTTGCCTTCGCGCTCTTCTATGCGGCGATGGGCGTCCCGGTCGCGATGATCGCCGACCGGTGGAACCGGGTGAAGCTGATCGGTATCGCCTGCGTGGTGTGGAGCGGCTTCACCGCCGCGTGCGGCATGGTGTCGAACTTCTGGCAACTGGCGCTGATGCGCTTCGGCGTCGGCGCGGGCGAGGCGGGGGGCACCGCCCCGTCGCTGTCGGTGATCGCCGATTATTACCCGCCCGATCGCCGGCCGCTGGCGATCGGCCTGTTCACGCTGAACGGTCCGTTCGGCGTGTTCGTCGGCGCCGCCTTCGGCGCCTGGGCGGCGGCCAACATAGGCTGGCGCAATGCCTTCCTGGTCATCGGCGTCGTCGGTATCCTTGTTGCGCCGCTCTTGATCTGGCTGGTCCGCGAACCCGCGCGCGGCGCCATGGACAAGCAGCAGACGGCCGACGAAGCGCTGCCCTTTCGGCAGAGCCTTGCGATGTTCGTGCGCCGCCGGTCGCTGCGCATGGTGATGGTCGGCAGCGGCCTTGCCGCCTTCGTCAGCTATGGCATGCTCAACTGGATCCCGGCCTTCCTGATGCGCACCCAGGGCATGCCGCTCGATGCGATGGCGACCTGGTTCGCGCCCGCCGCCGGCATTACCTTCGGGATCGGCATCCTCGGCGGCGGCTGGCTGGTCAGCCACGTCGCGAAGCGATCGCCGCGCGCCTATGGATCGATTCCCGCTTTGGCCACCGCCGTCCTGATCCCGAGCTTCGCCGCGGCGCTCCTCGTCGATAGCTGGCAAGTGTCGCTTGCGCTGTTGCTGATCCCGATGGCGGCCTGCACCGCCTATGTCGCCCCGGCGCTGGCGCTGGTGCAGAATCTGACCCCGCCGCGCAGCCGCGCGACGGCCGCGGCGGTGCTGATGCTGATGTTCAACATCGTCGGCCTCGGCCTCGGTCCGCTGTTCATCGGCGTGGTGAGCGATTACCTCAAACCGGCCTATGGTGATGAAAGCTTGCGCTGGGCCTTGCTTGCCATCCTTCCCTTTGCCGTCGCCGCAGGGCTGGCCCAGTTCGCGATGACGCGCCACCTCGATCAGGATTTCGCCGAATGACCGATGTTGCAGGCAAGACGGCGTTCGTCACCGGCGGCGCCAGCGGGCTTGGTCTCGCGACGGCGCGGGCGCTGGCGGACAGGGGCGCGCGGCTGGTCCTCGCCGATATCGACGGAGCGGGGGCGGAAGCGGCGGCGGAAAGCCTGCGCGCCGCGGGGGCCGAGGCGATCGGGTTGCAGCTCGACGTGACCGACGAGGCAAGCTGGGCCGATGCCGGTGCCGCCGCGCAGGCCTTCGGCCCGATACGCATCCTGTTCAGCAATGCCGGTGTGGGCGGCGGTTCGGGGCCGTTCGAGGATTATGACACCGACGTCTGGCGCTGGAACTATGCCGTCAATGCCCATGCGCATCTTTATGCCTGCCGCACCTTCCTCGGTGCGATGAAGGCATCGGGCGAGGCGAGCCACCTCGTCATCACATCGTCGATGGTTGCGATCGTGCCGCCGCCGATCTCGGTCGCCTATATCAGTTCGAAATATGCGACGCTCGGCATCGCGATGGCGCTGCGCAACGAGCTTGCGGGCACCTGCGTCGATATTTCGGTCCTGATGCCGGGGATGTCGGCGACGCGCATTGTCGAAACGACGCGCGATCTGCGCCCGGCGCAGGTCGAGGTGGGCCGGGCGGCCGCGACCAGCCAGGCCATGCAGGGCGTGCTTGCGGGCGGAATGGACCCGGCAAAGATCGGCGCGCGCGTCGTCCAGGCGATCGAGAATGGCGACTATTGGATTTTCACCCACCCCGAATGGAAGGCGATGGCCGAACTGGTGACGCGCGACATGCTGACAGCCTTCGGCGAATCCGCCGATCCGGATTACAAGGGCGACGATATCGACGGGCTGATCGCGGCCAATGGCGGCCGCATGTTCGGCGCGCGGATTTGAGGAGAGACTGATGAACGAACAGGACGACATTCGCGCCATGGCGACGCGCTTCTTCGACGCGATCGAGCAGGGCGATATCGAAACGATGCAGAACAGTTTCACGCCCGATGCCGAGATATGGCACAATACCGACGAACTGATCGTGACCCCGGCGCAGACGGCGCAGACGCTGACCGGGATGGTCGCGCGCATCAAGGACCGCGAATATGCCGACCGCCGCCTGACCACCTTTCCGGGGGGTTTTGTCCAGCAGCATGTGCTGAAGGGGCGCCGCGTTCACGACGACGGCCCGGTGCGCCTGCCGTGCGCCATCATCTGCGAGGTAGAAAACGGCCGGATCACGCGCCTCGACGAATATTTCGACAGCGCGCACGTCGCCGAATTCCGCAAATTTGCCAACGCCTGAGGAGTCCGTTTCATGCCCGTCTTGCGCCAGGTTCCGCGGTCCGAAGTGACCGACGAGATCGTTCTCGCTTATTATCAGCGCCTGTTCGGCGACCGCGACCCGGTGGCCGAACCCGGTACCGCGACCGGCACGCCGGGCGATTGGTGGACCGTCTATGCGCTGTCGCCCGACATCTTCAAACATGCGGTCGACGGTTTCGCGGTCTATCGCAATCCGGCGCGTTCGATCGACCCGGTGCTGCGCGAGCTTGGGCAGACGCGCGCGGGCTGGGTGAAGGGCAGCCAGTTCGTCTTTTCGCAGCATTGCAAGTCACTGCGCGGTCTGGGGGTCAGCGAAGAGAAGATCGCATCGATCGCCCATTGGCAGGTCGCCGACTGCTATAACGATCAGGAACGCGCCGTCCTCGCCTATGCCGATTGCCTCAGCCAGGCGAACGGCCGCGTCCCGACGGCGGTGTTCGACAAGCTCAAGACCTTCTGGAACGACGAGCAGATTTTCGAATTCACCTACATCACCTGCCTCTATGACATGCACGCGGTCATCACCCGCGCGCTGCGCATGGAGTTCGACGCGCGCGAAGATCCGATCGTCGAGGTCGCGGCCCCCGAAGGCTTCGATGCCGCCGACTTCCTGAGCGCGCCGCGGTCGAAACCCGAATGAGCGACTTCGGCGCGCCCGAGGTCGTCGCCACCGGCCTGCGCTTTCCCGAAGGGCCGGTGCCGATGCCCGACGGGTCGGTGCTGCTCGTCGAGATTGCCCGCGGCACGCTGACCCGCGTCGCCCCGGACGGAAGCCTGTCGATCGTGGCCGAGCTGGGCGGCGGACCCAATGGCGTGGCGATCGGCCCCGATGGTGCTGCCTATGTCTGCAACAATGGCGGGTTCCAGTGGACCCGGGCGGGGCCGCTGCTCTTTCCGGGTCATGCCGCGCACGACGCCGCCTGCGGCTCGATCCAGCGGGTCGACCTCGCCAGCGGGGCGGCGACGACGCTCTACGACAGTTTCGAGGGCGAGCGGCTGAAGGGGCCGAACGACATCGTCTTCGACCGCGATGGCGGCTTCTGGTTCACCGACCATGGTCAGGTGCGCGGCAGCGGCCGCGATCATGGCGCCATCTACTATGCCAGCACCGACGGCTCCTCGATCACGCGCCAGCGCGCCGAGATGATCGGTCCGAACGGCATCGGCCTCTCCCCCGACGGCGGGACGCTCTACGTCAGCGAGACCATGACCGCGCGCGTCTGGGCGATGGAGGTGGTGGCACCGGGCCAGCTCGCGCCGCCGCCGCCGTGGGCGCCGGGGCGGTTCGTCGGTACGCCGCCCGCCTTCCGCCTGCTCGACAGCCTTGCGATCGAGGAAGGCGGCCGCATCTGTGTCGGCACGATGGTCGAAGGCGGCATCACCATCTTCGATCCTGATGGCGGCGGGTCGGAGTTTCTACCGCTCCCCGATATCGGCGTGACCAACATTGCGTTTGGCGGCGCCGATCGGCGCGACGCCTATATCACCGCGTCGACCACCGGGACGCTCTACCGCGTCCGTTGGCCGCGCTCCGGCATAACCGTCAATTAAGTTGACGGTTATGCCGGAAGCTGCTAGAAGGATACTGAGAGGATGGCCATGAAATTCTATAATAGCGTCGGCCCCAATCCCCGTGTCGTGAAACTGTTCATGGCGGAAAAGGGGATCAGCCTGCCCGAGGTCGAGGTTGACCTGCGCGGCGGTGAAAACCGGCGCCCCCCATATAACAGCAGCGTGAACCCGGCGGGGCAGACCCCGGCGCTCGAGCTCGACGACGGAACGGTACTGACCGAGATTACTGCGATCTGCGAATATCTGGAGGAGCGCTTCCCCGATCCGGCGCTGATCGGCACGACGGCCGAGGAGCGCGCGGCGACGCGGATGTGGACGCGGCGCGTCGACCTCAAGATTTGCGAACCACTGACCAACGGCTTTCGCTTTGCGGAGGGACTGCCGCTGTTCGAACCGCGCATGCGCTGTCTGCCCGAAGCCGCGGCGGGGCTGAAGGCGATGGCACAGGACGGGCTCAAATGGCTCGATCCGCTGATCGCCGATCGCGCGTTCATCGCCGGCGACCGCCTGACGCTCGCCGACATCATGCTCTTCGCTTTCCTCGATTTCGGCGCGAGCGTCGGTCAACCGCTCGACCCCGACAACAGGAATATCCTGCGCTGGTACCAGGGCATGAAGGCCCGCCCCAGCGCCAATCCGAACTGAGACGCAAAGGAGACGGACGATGGCAGAAGCGAACAAGGAATTCGAATTTTGCGGGGTCAACCACCTCGCGCTCGTGTGCAAGGACATGGCCAGGACGGTGGAATTCTACCGCGACATTCTGGGCATGCCGCTGACCAAGACGATCGACCTTCCCGGCAATCGCGGCCAGCATTTCTTCTTCGATATCGGCAATGGCGACAGCCTGGCCTTTTTCTGGTTCGACGGTGCGCCCGAAGCGGTGCCGGGAATCTCGGCGCCCGAAGCGCTGCCGACGCAGGGCAATTTCATGTCGGCGCACGGATCGATGAACCATATCGCGATCAACGTGCCCGCCGAGCGCTTCGATGAATATTACGACCGCCTCGTCGAAAAGGGCGTCAAGGTCACCAAGATCCTGAACCACGACAATTCGCCGACGCAATCGTCGGACGAGATGAACGATGATGTGTTCGTCCGTTCGGTCTATTTCTTCGACCCCGACGGCGTGTGCCTCGAATTTGCGGCCTGGACCAAGGTATTCGACGACAGCGACGTCGCGCATGACCCGGTCCGTGCGGACGGAACGAAGGTCGAAGGCATGATCACCGCGCGCAAGCCGGTTCCCGCCGAATAAGCCGAAACCGCGAAACACTCCTCGGGCCCGGCCGCTGTGCCGGGCTCTTTTTGTTGGCGAATCTTAGGCATTCGGCGCGCGGCGCGGCGCCCCGGCGCGGAGGAAATTGCCGAGCGCGACGAACAGCATTTCGCGCGCGTCGCCGCCCAGCAATTCGGCGCTAAGCCAGTCGAACGCCGCGCGGTCGTCGCGACCGGCGGCACCGACCAGCGCCGCGAGCAACGCTTCGTCGAAGCTGGCGCGCGGGCAGCAGGGCGGGGCGACCGCGAAGGGGTCGGGCCAGCAATGAACGATCGCCTCCACGACGAGACGGTAGCGGCGCGCCGCGAGGATGTTGCCCCAGCGCCGTTCGAGTTCGGGCATCGGGTCGCGCTCGCTGCGATGGCACAGCACGCAATAGCGCAGCGCGAGGACCGCCTGCGCCGCATCGACCGGCAGTTCGCGTACGAACGGCTGTTCGGTCAGGCGGCGGACAAGCGTGCTGGCTTCCATCATTCCTCCCATCGATGGCCCAAATCCGCGGCGCATCGGCATGCAGCCCGGTCCCTCCGAAAAAGATGCCGGCTGCCGCAGGGCCGCAGCAGCCGGCAGGAGGGGACTGCGTAAACAGAGCTATTGATAATCATTCGCAAAAACAAGCAAAAAATGAGGCGCCCGCAGGCGCCCCCAAAAAATCCGTGGATTTTTGTCGTTCCGGCGTCAGTCGTCGCCGGCGGGCTTCGACTGGAGCTGGACGTAATTTTCCATTCCCATGCGCTCGATCATCTCGAACTGCTTCTCCAGCTCGTCGACATGATGCTCTTCGCTTTCCAGAATGTCGGCGAACAGATCGCGGCTGACATAGTCGCGCACGCTTTCGCTATGCGCGATCGCGTCCTTGAGCAGCGGGATCGCTTCTTCCTCGAGCGCGAGGTCGGCCTTGAGGATCTCTTCGACCGTTTCGCCGACGCGCAGCCGTCCGAGCAGCTGGAAATTGGGCAGGCCGCCCAGAAAGAGGATGCGGTCGGCCAGCTTGTCGGCGTGCTTCATCTCGTCGATCGATTCCTCGCGCTCGAAATGCGCAAGACGCGCGACGCCCCAATTGTCGAGCATGCGATAGTGCAGCCAATATTGGTTGATCGCCGTCAGCTCGTTCTTGAGCGCTTCGTTGAGAAAATCGATGACCTTGGGGTCGCCCTTCATTGTCCGTCCTGTCCTTGTCGGGTGGGGTGAGAAGACAGGATTATAGGCCCCCCGACCCGTTCAAGCCAAGCTGAAAAGTGGCGGAAATCTTGGAAAAATTCAGGCGGTCGCCGTGATGTCGCTGATGATATTGCGAGCGAAAGGCAGGCATTGACCGCATTTGGGTTTGCGACCCAGTTGCGCATAGGCGGCCTTGGCGCAGCGCAACTGGCCGTCCTTTGCGACGTCGCGCAAATCGCGTTCCCTTATTGCGTTGCAGACACAGACGACCATGTGCGAATCCTTCTCAACAAGGCTGATCTAGGGATAGTGCGAGGGATTCGCAACAGGAAAGTTGCGAGCGGTTCGCATTTCCCTGATGCGGCCGATTTGCCGCGCTGGCCCCTTGCCCGCGCGGCGATTCGCGGGCATAGGCGCGCCCATCCTCCCCGGCCCGAACCCGCCCGGCCGAAACATGAAGGTACGCGCCCATGAAAGTGAATGTCTATGTGACGCTCAAGCCCGGGGTGCTCGACCCGCAGGGCAAGGCGATCCATCATGCGCTCGAAGGGCTGGGCTTCGGCGGCGTGGCCGATGTGCGCGCCGGCCGCTTCATCGAACTCGACGTCGCCGACGGCACCAGCGATGCCGATCTCGACGCGATGTGCGCAAAGCTGCTCGCCAACACGGTGATCGAAAACTACCGCATCGAACGCGCCTGACCACCGCGAAGGAGCCTTGCTCATGAAGACCGCCGTAATCGTCTTTCCCGGCTCCAACTGCGATCGCGACATGGCCGTCGCGCTCGAAACCGTGACCGGCGTCAAGCCCGCGATGGTTTGGCACCGCGAGACGGCGCTTCCGGACGGCACCGATTTCATCGCGCTGCCTGGCGGCTTCTCCTATGGCGATTATCTGCGCTCGGGCGCGATGGCGGCGCGGTCGCCGATCCTGCGCGCCGTCGCCGACGCTGCGACGCGCGGCGTGCCGGTGCTGGGCGTGTGTAACGGCTTTCAGGTGCTGACCGAGGCGCAGTTGCTGCCGGGCGCGCTGATGCGCAACGCGGGCCTCAATTTCGTCTGCCGCACGGTGCCGCTGACTGTCGCCAACAGCCAGTCGCTGTTCACCGCCGCCTATCGCGCGGACGAGACAATCCATATTCCGGTCGCCCATCATGACGGCAATTATTTCGCCGACGCCGACACGCTCGACCGTATCGAGGGCGAGGGGCGCGTGGCCTTTCGCTATGCCGACAGCGTCAACGGCTCGGCACGCGCCATCGCAGGCGTGCTCAACGATGCGGGCAATGTCCTCGGCATGATGCCGCATCCCGAACGCGCGATCGACCGCGCGCATGGTGGCACCGATGGGCTACGCCTGTTCGAAGCTGCGCTCGGCGTTCTCGCCTGATATAGCCGCCGGCGCTGGCGCATCGGCGCGCGGCCCCAGCCAGCGTCCGACGATCAACAGCACCGTCGGCCAGAACATCGTGTTCCAGATATCGTGCCAGTGCGCGGCGTCGGGCTGGATCGCCGAGCGGCCGATCTCGGCCTGAAGGTCGAGCCATTCGCCGCCGCACGCCATGACAAGTACCGCAACCCAGGCGATCAGTCCGCCACCGCGCCGCCGCCAGATCAGCCGCACCGCCAGAAACAGCGCCAGCCCGAAATAGATATGCAGCGCGTCCTTGCCGAGCCCGACCGAGGCGACGATCGACAGCTTGTGCTCCTCGAACAGCGCGGCGAGCAGGGTCAGCGTCACGCGGATCAGACCTTGGCGCGGAAGGGGGTAAAATCGGTTCCCTCGTCAAACACGTCGACGCCCTCGCGGCGCTTGAGCGTGCCGACCACCAGATAGGTGACGGGGGTCAGCGCCGCCTCCCAGGCGGTCTTGATGAACCATTGCGACAGCACGACCTGATAAAGCTGCTCGGGCGGCCAGCCGGCGAGTCCGTAAAAGGCGAGCGGGTAGAAGATCAGGCTGTCGAGCCCCTGGCCGACGATCGTCGAACCGATGGTGCGCATCCACAGATGCCGGCCCCCGGTCCACAGCTTCATGCGCGCGAGGACATAGCTGTTGGCGAATTCGCCGACCCAGAAGGCGGTCATCGAGGCGATGACGATGCGCCAGCTGTTGCCGAACACGAATTCATAGGCCGCTTGCCCCGGCCAGTCGCGCGCCGGCGGCAGCGCGACGACGACCCATGCCATGAACGCCATGAAGACGAGCGCGGCGAACCCGGTCCAGATCACCCGGCGCGCCCGCGCATAGCCATAAACCTCGGTCAGGACGTCGCCGATGATATAGCTGATCGGAAAGAAGAGCACGCCCGCGCCAAAGGCCCATTCGGTGCCCCAGGGCAGGGTGACATAGCTCGGTTTCGATGCCCCGATGATGTTGCTGAGCAGCAGGATCGCGACAAAGGCCGCCATCACCAGATCATAATAGCGGAACTGGTGCACGCTGGCGGCGCGGACGTGCACGGGATGGGCGGGCGGCGGAGACTCGGTCATCGACGCATTGCTTAACCGGCTTTGCAGCCCTCGCAAACCACGCTATTCGCGCGATCCACAGCCTTGGTGCACGCGCCCGTAGCTCAGCTGGATAGAGCACCCGCCTTCTAAGCGGGTGGTCGCAGGTTCGAATCCTGCCGGGCGCGCCATTTTCCGTTGCTCTTTATGGTGCGACATTGCCGCTGGCGTTCGGCTACGACATTTTCGCTCCCACCGGAAACGACCGAAGCGCGACATTCACAGCATCGTCATCCTGAACTTGTTTCAGGATCCATGGTCCGCCATTTCCTTTTGCGCTGCGCCGGACGAAAGCTCCGTCCAAGGATGCTGAAACAAGTTCAGCATGACGAGAAGCGAGGACTATGCGGCGCCACATTTCCGCTCACCCTGAGCTTGTCGAAGGGTGTTCACAGGCCACCCTTCGACAAGCTCAGGGTGAGCGGTTAGGGAAAGTGGCAACGTTCGCTTCCTACCCCGTTCGAGATATCCAGGCATCGCAACGGCGCTCGCCCGCTTCACCCGTGCGGCATTTCATTTATTCACGCACATGTGAGTGAGTGTTGACATCGAAGCGGGCCGCGGTCATAAATCCGGGGCAGAGACGGCTTCGATAAGGTCGTCCAGGAGGGAGAGGTTTCATGAAGGCACCGTTGCTCGTGTCCGCTTCGGCGGTCGCCCTGTTCGCGCTACCCGTTGCTGCCCAGGCCCAGTCGTCCGACGCGCCGCCGCCCGCCGACGAGGCGGCACGGGACGGCGCGCGGCCCAGCGAAGATATCATCGTCACCGCGACGCGCCGTAGCGAACGTCTGCAAGACGTGCCGCTCAGCGTCACGGCGTTCGGCCAGCGCGAGCTCGACGATCTGGGCATCGTCGGTTATGAAGGTATCGCGCAGAATACGCCCGGCATCGTCGTCAACCGTCCGACGCAGAATTTCAACAATTTCACTGCCCGCGGCATCAACACCAACGGCTATTCGGCGGGGCTGCAGAGTGCGGTTGCCATATATGTCGACGAACTGCCGATCTCGGCGAACGGCAATTCGACCATCCTCGATCCCAATCTCTACGACGTCGAGCGCGTCGAGTTTCTGCGCGGGCCGCAGGGGACGCTGTTCGGATCGAACTCGCTGGCGGGTGCGATGCGGATCATTACGAAGAGCCCCGACCTCAACGCGTTTGCCGCATCGGCGAGCGTCGATCTGGGGCTGACGGGATCGAGTTCGCTGCGCCAGCGCTATAATGCGATGGTCAACGTGCCGATCATGCAGGACGAAATGGGTCTTCGCATCACCGGCTATTATCGCAACGAAGACGGCTGGGTCGACAATATCGGCACCGGGATCAAGGATTCGAACAGCCTTGAAGCCTATGGCGGCCGCGCGATCCTGCTGATGCGGCCGAGCGACCGGATGAAGGTGAAGCTGCTCATTTCCTATGAGAACAGCAAGCCCGCCGATTCGGGCCTGATCAACCCAACGCTTGGCAAGTTCGTGCGCAATTCGGACCGGCCCGACCTGTTTCAGGGCAAGCTCACCAACTATAATCTCACGGTCAATTACGAGTTTGATTTCGCCGAGCTGATCAGTTCGACGACGCTGTCGACCTATGATGCGTCCTTCTATGTCGACCTGGCCGGCACCTATGCGCAGGCCTTCCCCTTCGCGCTCGACGCCTATGGTTATGACGATCTGTTCGTTCAGGAAACGCGGCTCGTCTCGCGCGGCGACGGGCCGTTCCAGTGGGTTGCGGGCTTCTTCTATTATGACAAGCGCCGGAGCGTCGATTTCGCCTACCGGTCGAGCCCCGAATATCTAGCAGCGAAGAATATCGTCGGGCTGCCGGACGAATATTATCAGCGCTTCAACAGCTATACCGACCAGAACGAGGTCGCGGGCTTCGGCGAGCTGACCTACAAGTTCAGCGACAAATTCTGGATCACCGGCGGGCTGCGCTACGGCAATACGCAGGTGCAAAGCTTCACCCGCGGCGGCGGCTACAATAGCAATTACCTGACCATCGCCTATTGCCTGTCCTTCCCGGCGGCGTGCGGCTTTTATGTGCCGCCGCTCGCGATCACCTCGATCCCCTATGCCGAGGGGCTGAAGGTTTCGGACGACCGCCTGTCGTGGAAGGCGAGCGCGTCGTGGAAGCCGAGCGAGGATCTGACGACCTATGTCACGGTGTCGACCGGCTTCCGCACCCCGGTGGTCAATGCGCGCGCTGGGCTGGTGAGCACGATCGACCCCAATGATATCGTCATCCCCAGCGGCGCCCGTTCGGACAGCGTGACCAACTATGAGGCCGGACTAAAGGGCCGGTGGCTGGGCGGCGATCTGACCGCCAATCTGGCCGCCTACTATATCGACTGGAAGAATATCCAGGTCCAGGCGAACCGCGTGTCGGATTCGATCCAGTTCGCGACCAATATCGGGGGCGCCGAAAGCTATGGTCTGGAGTTCGAGATCATGGCGCGGCCCATCCAGGGCCTCAGCCTCGCGGTCAACGGATCGTTCAATGAGGCGAAGGTTACCAAGCTGACGGCGGTCGAGGCGGCCATTTCGGGCGCCGAAGTCGGCACCCGGCTGGCCTCGCCCCATTTCCAGGGCTCGGCAACGCTGCGCTATGATTTCCAGATGGCCGGCAGCAACAGCGGCTTCGGCGCGGTGAACGTGTCGCATGCGGGGTCATTCCCCAACCAGTTCCCGAACGTGCCGGGCAAGCCCAATGTGGTCAGCCCGACCTTCGATTATACCGAGGCCTGGACCAACGTGAACCTTTACGCGGGGGTCAAGATCGGCGCGCTCGGGCTGACCGCCTATGTCGAAAATCTCTTCAACGACAGTTCGATCACCTACGTCCATCCCGAAGCCTTCCTCGACGGTCGCTACGCCCGGATGCGCCCGCGCACCGTCGGCGTTCGCGCGGACTATCGCTTCTGATCGGCCGGAGCAGGAGAGACATCATGCCCCGCTTGCGGATCTGCGCGCTCGCGCTCTCGCTTCTTCTCCCGGCCCCGATCGCGGCGGCGGCGGATGCCGATCCGCTGGTCGCGGCCCCCGCGGGCAGCGTGCGCGGCGTAGTGGAACGCGACGTCCGCATATTCCGCGGCATTCCCTATGCCCAGGCCCCCGTCGGGGAGCGCCGCTGGCGCCCCCCGGTGGCGGCGGCGGACTGGGACGGGGTGCGTGACGCAAGTCAGTTCGGTGCCGCGTGCATGCAGCCCAAGCCGCGCGCCGGGAATATCTATGCGGGAAGCTTGCCCGCGATGAGCGAGGATTGCCTGTCGCTCAACGTCTGGGCGCCCGAAAATGCGAAAAATGCGCCGGTGTTCGTTTGGATACACGGCGGATCGCTGATGGCGGGATCGGGTGCCGAACCGATTTATGACGGCAGCGCGCTGGCGCGGCGCGGGATTGTCGTGGTGACGATCAACTACCGGCTCGGCATGTTCGGCTATTTCGCGCACCCGGCGCTCAGCGCCGAGGCGCCCGATCATGTGTCGGGCAATTACGGCCTGCTCGACCAGATTGCGGCGCTGCAATGGGTGAAGCGCAACATCGGCGCCTTCGGGGGCAATGCGGCGAATGTCACCGTCGCGGGCGAATCGGCCGGTGCGCTCAGCGTGATGTATCTGATGACGGCACCCGCTGCGCGCGGCCTGTTCGCCAAGGCGGTGGCACAGAGCGCCTATATGGTGTCGGCACCCGCACTGCGCGACCGGGTCAACGGCATGGTTCCGGCCGAAGAGCAGGGGAGTGATCTGGCCGCCAAGCTTGGGGCGACCGATCTTGCGGCGCTGCGGGCGCTGCCTGCCGAGACGATCGCCGACAAGGTGCCGACGACGGGCTATTTCCCCTTTCCGGCGATCGACGGCAAGACGGTGCCGCGCCAGCTCGTCGACAGCTTCGATCGCGGTGAACAGGCGCCGGTGCCGATATTGGCGGGTTTCAACAGCGGCGAAATCCGGTCGCTGCGCTTTCTCTTGCCGAAGCCGCCGGCCGATGCGGCCGCTTATCAGGCGGCGGTTCGCGCTGGCTATGGCGAGTTCGCCGACATGTTCCTCGCGCGCTATCCGGCCAAGAACATCGACGAAAGCATGCTCGCGGCGACGCGCGATGCGATGTACGGCTGGACCGCCGAGCGGCTGGTTTCCGACCAGGCGGCGGCGGGGAAGGGAGCCTATTTCTATCTCTTCGATCATGGCTATCCCGCGACCCAGGAGTGGAATCTCCACGCCTTTCACGCCTCCGAACTGCCCTATGTATTCGGCACCGCGTCGCGGACCCCGCCGCTGTGGCCGAAAATTCCCGACACGCTGGCCGAGCGCAAGCTCAGCGAAGCGATGGGCGATTATTGGGCGAGCTTCGCCGCCACCGGCAAGCCCCAGGCCAAGGGTTGGCCGGACTGGCCCGACTATACCGACGATCGCGGCTTTCTGCATTTCGCGGATACACCGCGCGCTGGCCACAATCTCTTCCCCGGCACCGCGGCGCTGCACGAGGCGGTGGTCTGCCGCCGCCGCGCGGCGGGCGATATAGCGTGGAACTGGAACGTCGGCATCATCGCGCCGCCGTTGTCGCCGAAGGCCGAGGGGTGCCAATGATCGACGGTTCGATGCAGTCCTATGCCCTGACGCTCGACAAATTCCTCTCCCATGCCGCGAAATGGCATCCCGGCGCCGAAGTGGTGTCGGCGGGACTGGACGGCGGCGTGCGGCGCATTGCCTATGCGGTGCTGCGGGACCGTGCGCTGCGCGTTTCAGCGGCGCTGGCGGCGCTCGGGATCGCAATGGGCGCGCGCGTCGCGACGCTGGCCTGGAATACGCAGGGCCATGTCGAGGCGTGGTACGGCATCATGGGGATGGGCGCGATCTGTCACACGCTCAACCCGCGCCTGACCCCGGCGCAGCTCGGGTCGATGCTGCGCCAGTCGGAAGCGTCGGTGCTGCTGGCGAGCGCCGACCTTCTGGGTCTGGCGCGCGATGCGACGCGCGGCCTCGGCGCGCCGCCGCGCATTCTTTTGCTCGACGAGGCCGAAGGGGAGGATGCGCTCGAACCGCATATCATTGGCGCGGCCGCCGATGTGCCGTGGGGCGATTTCGACGAGAATACCCCGTCGGGGCTGTGCTTTACATCGGGCAGCACGGGCGCGCCAAAGGGCGTCACCTACACGCATCGTGGTTGCTATCTTCACACGATGCGCCAGCTTCAGGCCGACGTTCTCGGCATTACCGCGCGCGATGCGGTGATGCCCGTCGTGCCGATGTTCCATGCCAATGCGTGGGGAATTCCCTTCACCGCACCGGCCGTCGGCGCCAAGCTGGTGCTGCCCGGACGGCACAGCGACGGCGCGCATCTTGCCCGGCTGATCCGGGCCGAAGGCGTTACCGCGGCGGTCGGCGTGCCGACGGTGTGGCTGGGGCTAGTCGAGCATCTGGAGGCCGAGGGCGGCGAGGTGCCGACGCTTGAGCGTATCCTGGTCGGCGGGTCGTCGATGCCGCCGGCGCTGATGGACCGGATCGAACGGCGGCTGGGTGTCGAGGTGCAGACGAGCTGGGGCATGACGGAGTTGTCGCCGCTGGGGACGGCGGCGCTGCCGGGCGACCCGGCACGGCGACCGGATCTGTCGGGGCGCCCCGCGATGGGCATCGACCTGCTGCTCACCGACGGTAACGGACGGGCGCTCGCCGAGCAGCGCGGTGCCGAGGGGCATTTGCGCGTGCGCGGCGGTTCGGTCGTGGAACGCTATTTCGGGCAGAGCGAGCCGGCGACCGATGCCGACGGCTGGTTCGACACCGGCGACCTCGCGCGGATCGACGCCGGGGGCAATCTGACCATTACCGGGCGCGCCAAGGATCTGATCAAATCGGGCGGCGAGTGGATCAATCCCGCCGAGATCGAGGCGATCGTCGCGGGGCTGCCACAAGTGTCGCTCGCCGCGGTGATCGGACGCAGCGATCCCAAATGGGGCGAGCGGCCGATCCTGCTCGTCGAAACCTGCGACGATGCGATCAGCGATGCCGATCTGCTGGGTTCGCTCGATGGCCGCGTCGCATCCTGGTGGGTTCCCGATGCCGTCGTGCGTCTGGCCGCGATGCCGCTCGCACCGACGGGCAAGATCGACAAAATGCAATTGCGGGCGGAATATGGACAGGTGTAGGCCCACGCGGTCGCACCCGATTGAACGAAGCCCCGGAAGGAAGTGAATTTGGCGTCGAAGGCAAAGACTGCGGCAAAGCGGCCATCGAAGGCGGAACAGCGCGCCGAAATGATGGAGCAGATTCTCGACGTCGCCGAACTTCTGTTTTCGAAGCATGGCTTTCACGGTGTCACGCTGAAGGATGTCGCAAAGCAGGTTGGCGTGCACCACACGCTGCTGAACTATTATTTCGACGACAAGCAGACGCTGTTCGATGCCGTTTTCGCGCGCCGCGCCGTCGTTACGATCGATCGGCGGATGCAGGCGCTCGACGATTATGAGCGCGCCGCCGCCGGCAAGCCGACGGTCGAAGGTGCGCTGCACGCCTTTCTCGACACAGACCTCGACCTCTACATCCAGGGCGGCGAGGGGTGGAAGAATTACGGGGCCTTTGGTGCGCAGGCGTCGAACAGCCCCGAAGGCGCGGAATTCATGGACAAATATTTCGATCCCGTGGTCCTGCGGCTGATCGACATATTGAAAAAGGCGCTGCCCGACGCGGCCGAGGAAGATATTTTCTGGGGCTATCACTTCGTGACCGGCGCGCTGATGCTCACGCTCGCGCGGACCGGGCGTATCGACAAATTGTCGCACGGCCTGTGCCTGTCGGACGATTATGAAGCGGTAAAGCACCGGATGGCGCGCTTCATGGCGGCGGGTTTCCGCGAAATTTGCGAGCAGCGAAAGCGGGACAGGGGTTAAAGCCAGCGTGCGCTGCGTGTCTACCGCGGCTGACAGCGCACCAGCGTAAATTCACTCACAAGTGAGTTATGATTTGAAAGCGAGAGGGCGGCGATGAAGAAGGACTTGCAGGACCGGGTAGCGATCGTGACCGGGGCGGGCGGCGGGCTGGGCCGCGCCCACGCACTGATGCTGGCAGGCCATGGCGCGCGCGTTGTCGTCAACGATCGCGACGCCGCCGCCGCCGAAGCCGTGACGGGCGAGATCGTCGCATCGGGCGGGCAAGCGATCGCGGCGCCCGCTTCGGTTACCGACACCGCTGAGGTCGCGGCGATGGTCGATGATGTGACCGCGGCATGTGGCGGGATCGACATATTGATCAACAATGCCGGCATCCTGCGCGACAAGAGCTTTGCGAAGATGGACATCGACGATTTCCGTCTGGTCATCGACGTCCATCTGATGGGCGCCGCCATCTGTTCGAAGGCAGTGTGGGACCAGATGCGCGAGCGACGCTTCGGACGCATCGTGATGACGACCTCTTCGTCGGGGCTCTACGGCAATTTCGGCCAGGCCAATTACGGCGCTGCCAAGATGGCACTCGTCGGCCTGATGCAGACGCTCGCGCTCGAAGGCGAACGGCACAATATCCGGGTCAATTGTCTGGCGCCGACCGCTGCGACGGCGATGACCGACGGCGTACTCGCGCCGGAAGCGCTGGCGCGGCTGGCGCCCGAGGCGGTGAGCCCCGGGCTGCTCGCGCTGGTCGGCGATACCGCGCCGACGCGCGCCATCCTCTGTGCGGGGGCCGGGCATTTCGCGAGCGCGCATGTCACGCTGACCGACGGGCTGTTCGTGGGCCGCGGCGAGGATGCGGCCGCGCGCGTGGTTTCGGAATGGGACCGCATCACCGATCGCCGCGGCGAGGTCGTGCCGGCCTATGGCTTCACGCAGGCCGAGCGCGAACTGGCGAATGCGGGTTTCACGGCGCCGACGATGGCGGTGCAACGCTGACAATCCCCGGGGCGTGGCGGACGGGCCGGTCAAGAGCCCGCCGTCGCTGCCGGGATGAAGGGAGAAGGATATGACGACCGACAGCCAGGCCGCGCCCGAAGCGGGCAAGGGCCAGAATGAGAAGCTGGTGATCGCTGCTTCGTCGCTGGGGACAGTGTTCGAATGGTATGACTTCTATCTCTATGGCCTGCTCGCCACGGCGCTTTCGCATCACTTCTTTTCGGGGGTGAACGAAACGACGGGCTTCATCCTTGCGCTGATGGCGTTTGCTGCGGGGTTTGCGGTGCGGCCGTTCGGCGCGCTCGTGTTCGGCCGCGTCGGCGACATCGTCGGCCGCAAGAATACCTTCCTCGTCACCATGGCGATCATGGGACTGTCGACCTTCGCGGTCGGCTTTCTGCCCGGCTATGATACGATCGGGGTCGCGGCACCGATCATCCTGATGCTGCTGCGTCTGCTGCAGGGACTGGCGATCGGCGGCGAATATGGCGGCGCCGCCGTCTATATCGCCGAACATGCCCCGCCCGGAAAACGCGGCCTCTACACCAGCTTCATCCAGACGACGGCGATGATCGGGCTGATCCTGGCGTCGACCTTTGTCGTGTCGCTGCGATTGTTCATGGATGCCGATACCTTCAACGCCTGGGGCTGGCGGCTTCCCTTCATCTTTTCGATCGTGCTGCTGTCGGTCGCGCTGTGGATACGCCTGCAGCTTGAGGAAAGCCCGGTGTTCCAACGGATGAAGGCGGCCGGCGCGACGTCGAAGGCGCCGTTGAAAGAGGCCTTTGGCGAATGGCGCAATTTGAAGATCGTGCTCATTGCGCTGTTCGGGGCGGTGGCGGGGCAGGCGGTGATCGGCTTTGCCGCGCACCTCTATCCGCTCTTCTACCTCGAACGTATCGCGCGGGTGGACGGCGCGACCGCCAATTTCCTGGTCGCGACGGCGCTCCTCATCATCATTCCAAGTTTCGTCTTCTTCGGCTGGCTCAGTGACCGTATCGGCCGCAAACCGATCATGATGACCGCCTGCGTGATCGCGGTGTTCGTCTATTTTCCGCTCTACAAGGCGCTCGTTGTCGCCGCGAACCCTGCGATGGCCGCGGCGGTCGAGCGCGCGCCGGTCACGGTCGTGGCCGATGCCGGCGAATGCTCGTTCCAGTTCGACCCGATCGGCAAGAACAGCTTTGACCAATCGAGTTGCGACATCGCCAAATCCTATCTGGCAAAGAACGGCATCAACTATGCCAACCGCGATGCGCCGGCGGGAAGCGCCGCGTCGGTGCGCGTCGGCGACCGCGTGATCGCCGTCGCCGACCCGGTGGGGCTCGACAAGGATGCTCGGGCGGCGGTGGTCGCCGCCTTCGGGCGCGAGGCGAAAACGGCGCTCGATGCGGCGGGCTATCCCGACAAAGCCGATCCGGCGCAGGTCAACAAGACGAAGGTGATTCTGATCCTCTGCGTCTTCGGACTGCTCGCGACGATGGTCTATGGCCCGCTCGCCGCACTGCTCGTCGAGCTGTTCCCGGCGCGCATCCGTTACAGTTCGCTGTCGCTGCCCTATCACATCGGCAACGGCTGGATCGGCGGCTTCATGCCGACGATCGGCTTCGCGATGGTCGCGGCGACGGGCAATATCTATCAGGGGCTGTGGTATGCAGTCATCATTGCGGCGGTGACCGCGGTCGTCGGCATCCTGTTCCTGCCCGAAACCTACAAGCGCGACATCGAGGCATGAGCGGGGGCGATGCCATTGCGCGCCGTGCGCTGATCCAGGGGGCGGTCGGCGCCGCCGCCGCGCCGGTGCTGCTTGGCAACGCCCCGGCGTCGGCGCGGCGCAAGCCCGCGCCGAAGGGCTTTCTGTGGGGCGCGGCTATCTCGGCGCATCAGAGCGAAGGGAACAACACCAACAGCGACGCCTGGCTTGCCGAGAATATCGAACCGACGCTGTTCAAGGAGCGGTCGGGCGACGCGTGCGACAGCTATCACCGCTACGATCAGGATTTCGCGCTCGCGCAGCAATTGGGGCTGAACTGCTATCGGCTCGGTATCGAATGGGCGCGAATCGAGCCGAGCGAGGGGCATTTCTCGAACGCCGAACTCGACCATTATGCCCGGGTGCTGACTGCCTGCCGCGCGCGGGGGCTGGCCCCCGTCGTGACGCTGAGCCACTTCACCGTGCCGCTGTGGTTCGCGAAGCGTGGCGGGTTCGAGGTCGCCGACGCGCCGCAGCTCTTCGCGCGCTATTGCGCCAGGGTCGCCGAGCGGCTCGGCGGGCTGATGCATCTCGTCACCACCTTCAACGAAGCCAATATCGGCCTGCTCGTGTCGCTGTTCCCCCAGTCGGAAGCCGGTGCGGAGCTGCAACGGGCGGCGCAGGCGGCCGCGGTCGCCGCAACCGGATCGCCCAAATTCTCGCGCCTCGCCTTCGCCGATCCTGCGGTTACGACCCCGCTGATGCAGGAGGCGCATCGTCGGGCCTATGCGGCGATCAAGGCAGCGCGGCCCGAACTTCCGGTCGGCATCACGCTTACGACTCAGGATATCCAGTCGGCGGGCGCGCCGTCGCTCGTCGCCGATTATGAGCGGCGGCTCTACGGCAACTGGATCGATGTCGCCCGCGACCACGCCGACTTCTTCGGGGTGCAATGCTACACGCGGCTCGTCTTCGACGAAAAGGGCATGGTGCCGCCCCCGAAGGACGCCGAAAAGACGCTGTCGGGTTATGAATTTTATCCGCAGGCCTTGGCGAATACGATCCGCTGGGCGCACCGGACGATCGGCAAGCCCATCTATGTCACCGAAAGCGGGGTCGCCGTCGCCGACGATGCGCGCCGCGTGGCCTTCATCGATGCGGCGCTCGACGGCGTCCGCGCCTGTCTCGACGAAGGCATTGCCGTCCACAGCTATATCTACTGGTCGCTGCTCGACAATTTCGAATGGACGTCGGGCTATTCGGTGCCCTTCGGGCTGGCCGCGGTCGATCGCGACACTTTCGTCCGCGCCCCGCGACCCAGCGCGCATCACTTCGGCGCGATCGTACGCGCGAACCGGATCTAGAATCCTACACTATCTTGGCGCGGCCGCGGCAAGGAGCAGCTTCCGGAAGGCGGCGGTCGTCGCCGCGACCGCACCCGCATCGACGCAGCGCGCATCGTCGCCTTCGACATGATGGAAACGATGGACGCCGAAAATGCCTGCGACCGAGGTGTAGCCTGCGGCGATGATCGCGGTGAGTTCGCCGGCCGACAATTTGTCGCTGGGGTAAGGGCTTTCAAGTCCGGCAAAGCCCGCGAACAGGCGCCGCGCGGTCGCAAGGAGCGATGGGCTGACGACCAGATAGCGCTGCGAATCGGTACCAGCCAGCGGGGCGAGGCCGAACAGGCCTTCGTGCCAGTCACGCGCCGCGAGGTTGGCGCCAAGGTGGAGCCAGAAATGCGTCGCGTCGGGCTTGGGGGCCACCGCTTTCAGCGCCTCCTCGGCGCCCAGATTTTCATATTCATGGCCGCTGTTGCACAGGAAAGCGAGGTTGTGGTCGGGGAGCAGCGCCGGGATGCCGCGGGCCAGGTCCAGCCATGCGGCAATGCCGCCGCCGCGCTCGCCCGCACAGTCGGTCCAGCCCGAACGCGGCGTCGATACGACCACCCACTTCGCCTTGCCGCGGTCGAGGCGCCCGATGACATTGAAGGCGGCCCGCCGCCCGCCCTCGCCGGTCAGGCAAACAGTCGCCGCGGCATGGCGCATCGCTGCCTCCCAAAAAGGTGCGGCGTCGGCAGGCGCGAGCAGACCGACCGGACCCGCGAACATCGGCGCTCGGCCATCGGCATTGAGCGCGATGATCTTGCCCGTCGGCCCGTTGGTGACGATCACCGCCGCCCTGGCGCCCGCCGCGAAGGCGGTCTCGACGGGCGCGCGAATCGGTTTGGCGAGCGCCGACGACCAGCGGCCATAGGGCAGGTCGACGAGCGCGATCGCGCCTGCCAACGGCGCGTCGGCGCGGCCCTGCGCATCGACGCGCACCAGTGGCCCCGTCACGCCCCCGGCGGCGGTCGGTGTCAAGATCGGCTGCGGCATCAGCGCGGCGCGGGTGTCGCCGACGACCATGTCGCACGCTCCGGCGTCGAAATGGGGAACAGAGATGGCCGGCTTTTCAACCGCGTAGCCGGCGCGCGTGAGCTGATCGGCGAGCCAGTGGCCGCACGCATTGTCGCCGGCGCCGCCTGCGCGCTTGTTGCCGAAACCGATATAGGCGGCAAGGTCGCTCGCGATCGTGTCGGTCATCGCGGCGCCCGCGCTCGCGGCGCTGGCGGCGACGGGAAGGGCGGTCGCGGCGGTGATGAAATGGCGCCTCGTCGGATCGGTCATCGGCTCTCCCTTGCGGCTGTTCCCGCCGCTGTTTTCAGACCGCGGGACATTGTGACGCGGCGCCCGTGCCGGTCAATGCCGGCTGGCGGCTTGATATTCACTCACAAGTGAGCGTAGATACTCGGGTGGACGATGGCAAGCATCGCCGCCGGGAAGAGGAAATGCGCTGATGGGCCTGTCGCCGCTTGGAAAGATCGTCATCGGCCTGTGCGCCGTCCTTGGTCTGTCGGGGGCCGCACCCGCCCCCCGCGAAGCGCCGACGGCGACCGTCGGCGAAGGACGCGTCGCCGGCACATGGCAGGACAATGTGCGCATATTCCGCGGCTTGCCTTATGCCGCGCCGCCCGTGGGCGAGCGGCGGTGGCAGCCGCCCGAAGCGCCGCCATCCTGGTCGGGCCTGCGACAGGCGGCCGAGTTCGGACCCGACTGCGTCCAGCCCGCCTATCCCGCCGACAGCGTCTATTTCGAAGCGCCCCGCCCCCAGAGCGAGGATTGCCTGACGCTCAACATCTGGGCGCCGGCGGGGGCGAAGAAGGCGCCGGTGATCGTGTGGATTCACGGCGGGTCGCTGCAATTTGGCGGCAGCGCGAGCCTGATGTACGACGGACGCGAATTCGCCCGACGCGGGATCGTCTTCGTGTCGATCAACTATCGCCTCGGCGTCTTCGGCTGGTTTGCGCACCCGGGGCTAAGCGCCGAATCGCCTCAGAATGTCTCAGGCAACTACGGCCTGCTCGACCAGATGGCGGCGCTCCGCTGGGTGCAGCGCAATATTGCGGCCTTCGGCGGCGATCCTGCCAATGTGACTGCGATGGGAGAATCGGCCGGGGGGCTCAGCGTCTCCTATCTTCTCGCCAGCCCGCGAGCCCGCGGCTTGTTCGCCAAGGCGATCGTCCAGAGCACCAATATGCGCGCGATGCCGCGCCTGCGCGAAGCGGCGTTCGGTCTGCCATCCGCCGAAGCGAGCGGGCAGGCTTTGGGCGAAGCGCTGGGCGCTGCCGACATCGCCGCGCTGCGCGCCGTCGATCCCGATGCTTTGCTGGCGGCGGCGGTTCGCGCCCGTTTCCCCGCGCAGCCGGTCGTCGATGGCGTGGTCGTCCCCGACCAGCTCGTCAACATCCTCGACCGCAGCGCGCAGATGAAGGTGCCGCTGCTCGCCGGCTTCAACAGCGGCGAGTTGCGATCGCAGCGGCGGCTCGTGCCGGCCATACCGGGCGACCCGGCGGACTATGCGGCGGCGGCCGCGAAGCGTTACGGCGATCTCGCCGCCGCCTATCTCAAGCTGTATCCGGCGTCGGGCGGGACGGAGAGCATGCTCGCCGCGACGCGCGACACCATCTACGGATGGGCAACCGAACGTCTGGTCCGCGCGCAGACCGCGGCCGGAGCGCCGGCTTATCTTTACGTCTTCGATCATTGCTACCCGGCCGCCCGCGCGCGCGATCTTTGCGCCTTTCATGCGAGCGAGCTACCGTTCGTCTTCGGCATTGCCGGGCGTCCGGTCGCGGGGTCGCGCAACTGGCCTGCGGCGGAGGGACCGGCCGAGGTGCGGCTCGCGGAGCAGATGATCGACTATTGGACCAGCTTTGCCGCGACCGCAAAGCCGGTCGCGCCGTCGGCAGTCCGCTGGCGTCCCTACGGCGGCCAGGAATATGCCATGCGCTTCGCCGATCGTCCGCTACTCGAACGCAATCCCTTTCCCGGCACCTTCGAATTTCACGAAGACCGCATGCAGCGCCATCGTGCCGAAGGGCTGCAATGGTTCATACCCTAGCGCCATAGCCGAAGGGGGGGGCTGCGGCTCGCCCCTCGATCGAAGCGCCGATACAGGCACGCATCAGCCGCGCCAGTAGAACCACGCGGCCCACAGCCAGCCGGCGATCAGCAGGGTGCCGCCCACGGGCGTGACGGCGCCCAGCCAGCGCGGCCCGCCGAGCGCCATCGCATAGAGGGTGACGGCGAAAAGTCCGCCGCCGATCAGCAGCATGATCGCCGGGCCGCGTGCGGTCCCCATGATCGCGAGCGCCGCAACAGCGTGGACCAGTTGATACAGGCCGCCGGTGCGCAGCCAGTCGGCCTCCTGCGGTCCCGCCGCGCCATGCGCCCCGAAGGCACCCGCCGCGACCGCCAGTGCCGCCGAAATCGCCGCGAACAGTCCGATCATCTCCGTCTCTCCTTTGCAGCCATAATCTTAGCGCGCCGAGCGCGCCGATGGAATAAGCCGCGCCGCGGGGGCGTAAACGGGGCATGAAGCATGATCTGGAATCGGGCCGGGTCGCGGGGCGTTCGCCCGCCGGCCGGCCGCTGCGCATCGCGCTCTTCTCGGGCAATTACGACTGCGTGCGCGACGGGGCCAATCGGGCGCTCAACCGCCTCGTCGCCTATCTGCTCGATCGCGCGGGCATGGCGGTCCGCATCTATTCGCCGACCGCGCCGACGAAGGCGTTCGAATCGGTCGGCGATATTGTCTCGGTGCGCTCTGCAAGCATCCCGGGGCGCCCCGAATATCGCCTCGCGCTTGGCTTCACGGGCGCTGCCCGCGCCGACCTTGAGGCATTTGCCCCGGATATCGTCCATCTCTCGGCGCCCGATATCTTGGGCCGCCAGGCGCAAAAATATGCGCGGGCCGCCGGCATTCCGGTAGTCGCGAGCCTCCACACGCGCTTCGAAACCTACCCCGAATATTATCATCTCGGCTTTCTGCGCCGGCCGATGGAGGCCTATCTGCGGCGCTTCTACGGCGATGCCGACCATATCCTTCTGCCGACGGCGCCGATCCTCGACGAATTCGCGGCGCTCTACGGCCGCGACAATGTGTCGATCTGGTCGCGCGGGGTCGGCCGCACCGCCTTTCATCCCGCGCTGCGCAGCAACGCCTTTCGCGCCCGGCTCGGCTATGCACCCGGCGATGTGGTGCCGCTCTTCTTCGGGCGGCTCGTGCTCGAAAAGGGGCTCGGCGTCTTTGCCGACGCGATCGAGGCGCTCCGCGCGCGCGGCTATAATGTGCGCCCGATGATCGTCGGCGAAGGACCGGCGCGCGACTGGCTCGCGCGGCGACTGCCCAATGTCGCCTTCCTCGGCCATCTGGCCGGCGCCGACCTTGGCTGCGCGGTGGCGAGCGCCGACATATTGGTCAATCCCAGCGTGACCGAGGCTTTCGGCAACGTCAATCTGGAGGCGATGGCATCGGGGATCGGGGTGGTGTCGGCCGACGTTCCCAGCGCCTCGTCGCTGATCGTGCATGGCGGCACCGGCCTGCTGGTCCCGCCGCACTACGCCGCGGCCTATGCTGATGCGATCGCGCAGCTTATCGACGAACCCGCGCAGCTCGCGGTGCTGCGCCGCGCTGCTGCGGCGGCCGCGGACCGCTATTGCTGGGACGATATTCTCGCCGGGGTCGCGGCGCTCTATGGCCGGCTCGCCGGAACCGCTACTATCGCGGCGCTGGCGAGAGTCGCCTGAGGAGTTTCGATGCGCAAGGGCCGCGACGCCGACCCCGATATCGACGGCGATCTCGCCGCGATGCGGCGCTATGCGCGCGCGCTCGCGCGCGACGATCAGGATGCCGACGATGTGGTGCAGGATGCGCTGCTGCGCGCGATCGAACGGCGCGACACCTTTCGGGCCGAGGGCAACCGCCGGGGCTGGCTGCTCGCGATCGTCCACAATGTCTTCGTATCGGGCACGCGGCGCCGCGCGGCCGAGGCGCGGCGCAACGATCGTTTCGCCGATACGCTGGCGACGCAGGCCGACGCGGCTCAGGAACATCATGCGCGGCTGCGCGAGATTGCGCACAGTTTCGCCGCGCTTCCCGACCATCATCGCGCGGTGCTGCACCTGACCGCGGTCGAAGGCCTCAGCTATCAGCAATGCGCCGACCTTCTGGCCGTCCCGATCGGAACGGTGATGTCGCGCGTTGCGCGCGCGCGCGCGGCGCTCCGCGATCTCGAAAATGGACGCGAGGACACAGACGGACGGCGCCGCGCCGCGCCGCTGCGACTGGTTGGAGGACAGGATGACTGACGGGCCGAACGAAAGCGAACTCGCCGCCTATGTCGACGGGCAACTCGATGTCGAAGGGCGTTTCGCCGTCGAGGATCATCTGCGCCGTCACCCCGACCTCGCCGCACGCGTGATGGGCGATCTCGGCGCGCGCAGCGCCTTGCAGCTTCTGGCGCAGGACAAGCGCGCGATGCCCGCCGCGGTCGCGGCGCTCGGCCGCGATCTGGCAGAGCCGGTGCGGCGCTGGGGTCGCTGGATGTCGGTCGGCGGTACCTCGGTCGCCGCGGCGGTTGTCGCGCTGCTGTTCGTCGCAACCCAGGGACCGCCCGCCTACGTCGATTATGCGATCTCGTCGCACCGCATCGCGATGATGCGCGCCGGGCTCGATTCGCAGGCCGAAACGCCCCATTACGACGCGCGCGAGATTGCGAGTAGCACCAATATCGCGATCCCCAGCGTGCCGAAGAGCTGGAAGATCACCGACGTTCAGCTTTTCCCGACCGAGCGCGGCCCGGCCCTGCTCGTTGCGGTGCGCACCCAGGCGGGCGATCCGCTGTCGCTCTTTGCGCTGCACCAGCGTTCGGGGGCGCCCGAACGCCCCGACGCGGTGCGAGAAGGCGCGCAATCGGTGGCCTATTGGCGCCGCGGCGACATGTCCTATGCGCTGGTCGGCAATACCGGGCCGGGCGCGATCGACGCGACGGCGGAGAAGCTGGCGCGCAGCTGGTCCTGACAGTGATGCAAGCGGCGCGACATGTGTTCGAAAGATTGACAATTCAAGACCTTTTTGATCGATAAAATCGATCATGGCCGCGCGGATTTCCAATTTTCGCACTGCAACATAAATCGCTAGGGGAGGGCTCCACAAACAAAAGGAGGCTCTCCATGTCCGTGCTCAACACCACCATCAAGCCCTTTAACGCGACCGCGTACAAGGACGGCAAGTTCGTCGAAATCAGCGACGAAACCGTCAAGGGTAAGTGGGCCGTCTTCTTCTTCTATCCGGCCGACTTCACCTTCGTCTGCCCGACCGAGCTCGAAGACCTCGCCGACATCTATCCGACGCTGCAAAATATGGGTGTCGAAGTGTTCGCGGTGTCGACCGACACGCATTTCTGCCACAAGGCATGGCACGACACCTCGCCGGCGATCGGCAAGATCAATTACTATATGGTCGGCGACCAGAACCACAATCTGTCGAACAATTTCGAAGTTCTGCGCCAGGGCGTCGGCCTTGCCGACCGCGGCACCTTCGTGCTCGACCCGCAGGGTGAAATCCAGCTTCTGGAAATCACTCCCGAAGGCGTGGGCCGCAACGCCGCCGAACTGCTCCGCAAGATCAAGGCGCTGCAATATTGGGTCAGCCACCCCGGCGAAGTCTGCCCCGCAAAGTGGGAAGAAGGCGCCGAAACGCTCGCGCCCTCGCTCGACCTCGTCGGCAAGATCTAAGGTGTAATCGTCCGTGTGTCCCCGCGAAGGCGGGGACCCAGAGCGTTAGGTCGCTACACTTGCGCTCTACAGCGCTGGGCTCCCGCCTTCGCGGGAGCACACGGATTTTCTTTGAAACCAGGCAGGAACTCTCCCCATGCTCGACGCCAATATGAAGCAGCAGCTTCAGGGCCTCCTCACGAACCTTCGTGAACCGATCGAACTGCTCTCGTCGCTCGGCGACGATGCGAAGTCGGCCGAGCTGGCGGCGCTCCTCAACGATATCGCCGCGCTGTCGGACAAGGTCAGCGTGACGCGCACCGACGACGATGCGCGTCGGCCCAGCTTCCTGATCCGCCGCGCGAGCGACGCCCGTGTCGCGGTGCGCTTCGCGGGCATCCCGCTCGGCCATGAATTCACCTCGCTCGTTCTCGCGCTGCTCCAGGTCGGCGGCCACCCGCCGAAGGTGAGCGCCGAGGTGCTCGGGCAAGTGGCGGAGCTCGATGGCGACTTCCACTTCGAAACCTATTTCTCGCTGTCGTGCCAGAATTGCCCCGACATCGTGCAGGCATTGAACCTGATGAGCGTGGTCAACCCGCGCATCACCCACACCGCGATCGACGGCGGGCTGTTCCAGGCCGAGGTCGAGGAGCGCAAGATCATGGCCGTGCCGACGATCTTCCTGAATGGGCAGAATTTCGGTCAGGGCCGCATGGAGCTCGAACAGATCCTCGCCAAGCTCGACACCGGCGCCGAAGCGAAGGCGGCGGAAAAGATCGGCGCTAAGGAGGCGTTCGACGTGCTCGTCGTCGGCGGTGGCCCCGCGGGCGCCGCGGCTGCGATCTACGCGGCGCGCAAGGGTATCCGCACCGGCATCGCCACCGAACGCTTCGGCGGTCAGGTGCTCGACACCATGGCAATCGAGAATTTCATCTCGGTCCAGCACACCGAAGGGCCGAAGCTCGTTGCGCAGCTCGAGAGCCACGTCAAAGATTATGACGTCGACATCATGAACCTGCAGCGCGCCGAGAAACTGATCCCGGCGAAGGCCGAAGGGGGCCTGCACGAAATCGTGCTGGCGAACGCCGCGTCGCTCAAGGCGCGCACCGTTATCCTCTCGACCGGCGCGCGCTGGCGCCAGCTCGGCGTGCCGGGCGAGGATGCCTATCGCAACAAGGGCGTCGCCTATTGCCCGCACTGCGACGGCCCGCTCTACCAGGGCAAGCGCGTCGCGGTGATCGGCGGCGGCAATTCGGGCGTCGAGGCGGCGATCGATCTTGCCGGCATCGTCGCGCACGTCACGCTGATCGAATATGACAGCCAGCTCCGCGCCGACGCCGTCCTCCAGCGCAAGCTCGCGAGCCTGCCCAATGTCCGGATCATTACCTCGGCGCTGACCACCGAAGTGCTCGGCGACGGCGAAAAGGTGACCGGGCTTGCCTATAAGGACCGCAATTCGGACGCGCCGCACCAGGTCGAACTCGAAGGCATCTTCGTTCAGATCGGCCTCGTGCCGAACACCGAATGGCTCAAGGACAGCGTTACCCTGTCGCGCCACGGCGAAATCGAGGTCGACCATCGCGGCGAGACGAGCCAGCGCGGCATCTTCGCCGCGGGCGATTGCACGACCGTGCCCTACAAGCAGATCGTTATCGCGATGGGCGAAGGATCTAAGGCGGCGCTGTCGGCCTTCGATTACATGATCCGCCTGCCCGCGGATGTGGACGTCGAAGCGGCGTGAGCGCCATATTTTCGTCATGCCGGACTTGATCCGGCATCCATTCGCGGCGCAAACTCGCATGGACCCCGGACCAGGTCCGGGGTGACGAGAGAAGAATGACCGACAAGAAGAAGCCGCCCGCACCGATTCCGCTCTGCCGTTTCGAGGAACTGGCCGAGCGCGAGAACAGGCTGCGCGAGCAAGCGGCACGCAAGGCCGCAAAGCCGACGCGCAAACCGCGCTAGCCGGCCGTCATCGCAAAGCGCCGCGGCGGCACGCCCACCGCGCGCGCAAAGGCGGTGCTGAACGCGCTCGCCGACCCATAGCCCACACGCTCGGCGATTTCGTCGATCTTGCCCGCGCGGCGGCGCAACATGTCCTTGGCCAGGCTCATGCGCCAGCTTTGCACATATTCCATCGGCGGCACGCCGACGGTGCGCGCGAAACGGTCGAAAAAGGCCGATCGCGACAGCGCCGCTTCCTGCGCAAGCGCCGCGACCGTCCAGGCGTGCGCGGGGGCATCGTGGATGCAGCGGATCGCGCTCGCCAGCCGCGGGTCGCCTAGGCCGCGCAGCATCCCCGGCGGCGCCTCGTCACCGCCCGCGGCCCGCAGCGCCTCGACCAGCAGTATCTCGACCAGCCGCGCGAGCACCAGATCGCGCCCCGGCCTGTCGCCGCCCGCTTCGCTGCGCACCATCTGCACTAGCGCCGCCAGCCGCTCGGCCCCGTGCAAATGGATCAGGGCGGGAAGCTGCGATACCAGCAGGCCGGCGTCGGGCGAAGCAAAGGCGAAATAGCCGCCGAGCATCCGGACGTCGGGCTCACCGTCGGGCTCGCCATGCCGCATATCGCCCGAAAAGGCGGTGGTGTCATGGGGATCGATCGTGACCGGATCGCACGTAGCCCCTGCGTCGATGGCCGAAATGGTAAAGCCGGGCGTCTCAGGCAACAGCACGAAATCGCCGGCAATCAGCGTGACCGGATCGGCGCCATCGACCGTCAGTCGGCAGTGACCTTGCAGCACCGTGCAAAAGCTCGGGTCGCCGAAGGATGAATAGCGCACCGCCCACTGCCCGCGTCCGCCAATCCCTTTCGCGAAGACCGTGCTGGGGCGCAGCAGCGCGATGAGATCGGAGAGCGGATCGGCCATATCAGGACTATTGGTAAAGAAATGCGGATTTTACATTATAGATAGTATCTCTTCTGCTGACTAGATCCTTTCCATCACCCTGATGAAAGGAAGAATGATGAAACGGATTCTGATCACCGGCTGCTCGTCGGGCTATGGCCTCGAAACCGCGCGCCATTTTCATGCTGGCGGCTGGACCGTGATCGCGACGATGCGCAACCCGGCCGCCGCGCCGCTCGAACCTTCGGCGCGGCTTCGCCTGCTGCCGCTCGATGTGACCGATGACGACAGCATCGCCGCCGCCATCGCCGCCGCCGGGCCGATCGACGTTCTGGTCAACAATGCGGGGATCGGCCTGTTCGGCGCGCTCGAACATGCGCCGCTGCGGCGCATCCGCGACGTCTATGCCACCAACAGCCTCGGCACTATCGCCATGACGCAGGCGGTGATCCCGCAGATGCGCGAACGCCGGTCGGGAACGATCGTCAACGTCACTTCGTCGGCGACGCTTGCCTCCTTCCCTTATGCAGCCGCCTATACGGGCAGCAAGACCGCGATCCAGGGTTTCACTGGCAGCCTCGCGCACGAACTTGAACCGCTGGGTATCGGGGTGAAACTCGTCGAGCCCGGCTATGGTCCGACCACCGCCTTTAGCGCGAACACCGATGTCGCGCTCGCCGACGTGCTGCCCGAACCCTATGGCAACCATGCCGCGCCGATCCTTGCGGGCATGGCGCAACCCGCGCTCTTCACGACCGAGGCCGACGTCGCGGCGGCGGTGTGGGACGCGGTGCACGACCAGACGGGACGCAGCCATTTTCCGGCGGGCGCCGATGCGCTGGCGATCGCCGCGGCGGCAAAGGCGGACGGGCGATTACTCGGGCAGCGCGGGCTTGACGGCGATGCCGTCCAGAAAGGCGTCGAGCCGCTTGATGTCCTCGGCGGTGAAATGCAGCCCCAGCTTGCTGCGCCGCCACAATATGTCGTCGCTCGTCTGCGCCCATTCGCGGTCGATCATCCAACGGATTTCGGCGGCCGACAGTCCGTGCGCGATCTCGCCTCCCAGATCGTCCCAGCTTTGGGCTGTGCCGAGCCATGCCCGCGCGTCGGTGCCATACGCCTTGACGATGCGGTCGACCGTCGCGGCGGAGAGGAAGGGGTGGGCTAGCCGATAGTCGGCCTTCAGCGTCGCCGCGCCGTCGGTCCGAAAATCGCCGCCGGGCAGCGGCGCGCTGGCGGTCCAGCGCGCGCCGGTCAGCGCGGCGACATGCGCCGCCAGATCGTCGATCGCATGTTCGGCGACATGGCGATAGCTGGTGATCTTGCCGCCATAGATGGTGAGCAGCGGCGCGCCTTCCTCCATGTCGAGGTCGATGCGGTATCCGCGCGTTGCCGCCTCGGGCTTGCCCGATCCGTCCTCGACCAGCGGCCGCACCCCCGAATAGGTCCACACGACATCGTCGGGGCCGATCTGCACGGCGAAATACTGGTTCGCTCCCTCGCACAGATAGGCGATTTCCTCGGCACTTGCATGCACGTCGGCCAGCGATCCCTCATGATCCTGGTCGGTCGTCCCGATCAGCGTGAAATCGCGCTCATAGGGGATGGCGAAAAAGATGCGGCCGTCGGGAAGCTGGAAGAAATAGGCGAAATCATGGTCGAACAGCTTGCGCACCACGATGTGCGATCCGCGCACCAGCCGCATCTGATAATCGGGCGGCGCGGCGGCGCGGCGCAGCAGATCAAGCACGGCGGGGCCGGCGGCATTGACAAGGCTGCGGCCGGTAAAGCGATAGGCTTGGCCGTTCGCGCCCGTCGCCTCGACCACCCATAGCCCGTCCTCGACCCGCATCAGGTCGGCGCGGGTGCGCGTCTTGATCCGCGCCCCGCGGTCGGCGGCGTCGCGCGCGTTCAGCATCACCAGCCGCGCATCGTCGACCCAGCCATCCGAATATTCGAAACCCTTGGCATATTGCGGCTGCAGCGGCGCGCCCGCCGGATGCCGCGCCAGGTCGATCGACCGCGTTGGCGGCAATTTCCGGCGCCCGCCGATATGGTCGTAGAGAAACAGGCCGAGCCGCAGCAGCCAGCGCGGCCGCAGCCCGTCGCGATAGGGGAGGACAAAGCGCATCGGCCAGATGATGTGCGGTGCGATGCCCCACAATATCTCGCGCTCGGCCAGCGCTTCGCGCACCAGGCCGAATTCATAATGCTCCAGATAGCGCAGCCCGCCGTGGATCAGCTTGGTCGAGGCCGAGGAGGTGCCCTGCGCCAGATCGCCCTGTTCGATCAGCAGCACGCGCGCGCCGCGCCCCGCGGCATCGCGCGCGACGCCGGCCCCATTGACGCCGCCGCCAATCACGATGACATCATAGGGGATGGGCGCGTCGGTCATGGCGCGTTCCTATGCCAGATGCGGGCGGCTTGCCAATGGCGATGCAAAGCTATGCGGCTTACGTATGCGCGTTGCAATCGCCAGGGGCTTTCGCCAGCGTCCCTGTCCGTTATCCAAGGGGATATTTGTGAGCGTCAAAGTCGAAACATTGGTGCTGTTCGGGGCGACGGGGGATCTTGCCCATCGCATGCTCTTCCCCTCGCTCTACAATCTGCACATGGACGGGCTGCTCGACGATGCGATGACGATCGTCGCCTCGGGCCGCTCGCAGATGGATCGGGCAGGGGCGCACGCGATGGTACGCGCCGCGCTCGACGATCACCTCGCGGGCGATCGCATCGACGAAGCGGTGATTGCCGCTTTCCTCGAGCGGATCGACTATTGCGCGGTCGATGCCGGTGCAGCGACGGGGTACGACCGGCTCGCCGAAATGCTCGGTGACCGGATGAGCCGCCCGATCGGCGCCTATCTGTCGACCCCGCCATCGATGTTCGGCCCGATCGCGCAGGGGCTCGCCGCGGCCGGGATTGCCTGCGCCGAATGCCGGATCGCGATGGAAAAGCCGATCGGCCACGATCTCGCCTCGTCGCGTGCGGTCAACGAACAGGTCGGCAGCGCCTTTGCCGAGGATCGCGTTTTCCGTATCGATCATTATCTGGGCAAGGAAACGGTCCAGAACCTGCTCGCGCTGCGTTTCGCGAATATGCTGTTCGAACCTTTGTGGAACGCGCAGGCGATCGACCACGTCCAGATCACCGTGGCGGAAACCGTCGGCCTCGAAGGCCGGGTGTCCTATTATGACGGCGTCGGTGCATTGAAGGATATGGTGCAGAACCATATGCTCCAGCTCCTCGCGATCATCGCGATGGAGCCGCCGGCGAGCGTCTCGGCGACCGCGGTGCGCGACGAAAAGGTCAAGCTGCTGCGGTCCTTGCGCAAGATGCGCGCCGACGATGTCAAGGCGCACAGCGTCAAGGGTCAGTACACGAGCGGCGCGGTGAACGGCGGCGCGGTCACGGGCTATGCCGACGAGCTGGGCCATCCGTCGAACACCGAAACCTTCGTTGCGCTCAAGGCCTATATCGACAATTGGCGCTGGAAGGGCGTGCCCTTTTACCTGCGCACCGGCAAACGGATGCCGCAGCGCAAGTCGGAAGTGCTGATCCAGTTCAAGCCGGTGCCGCATAATATCTTCGCGCGCGTCGGCGCGGGGGGACTCGACGCCAACAGCATGATCATCAACCTGCAGCCCGAAGAGAATATCCGGGTCAAGGTGATGGCGAAGCAGCCGGGACTCGACCGCGACGGGGTAAAGCTCAAAGAGGTCACGCTCGACGTGTCGCTCTCGCACAGTTTCGAGGGCGAGCGGCGGCGCATCGCCTACGAACGGCTGTTGCTCGACTTCATCGAGGGCGATCAGACGCTGTTCGTGCGCCGCGACGAGGTCGAGGCGCAGTGGGAATGGATCGATTCGATCCGCGACGCCTGGGCATCGGTCGATCTGGCGCCGCAGACCTACACCGCGGGAAGCTGGGGCCCGTCGAGCGCGATCGCGCTCATCGAACGCGACGGAGCGAGCTGGCATGATTGACGGGAATAGCCATGACTGATCTCCACCCCACGATCGCCGCCGTCACCGACCGCATCACCCGCCGTAGCGCGCCGCGCCGCGCCGCCTACCTCGATCTGATGCAGCGGCAGCGCGAGGCCGGAACCAATCGCGGCAATCTGTCGTGCGGCAACCTTGCGCATGGCTTCGCGGCGTCGGGCGAGGACAAGCCCGCGATCCGCGCGGGCGCCGAGATGAATATCGGCATCGTCACCGCCTATAACGACATGCTGTCGGCGCATCAGCCCTATGGCCGCTACCCCGAACAGATAAAGATTTTCGCGCGCGAAGCCGGCGCCACCGCGCAGGTCGCGGGCGGCGTTCCCGCGATGTGCGACGGGGTGACGCAGGGACAGGCGGGCATGGACCTGTCGCTGTTCAGCCGCGACAATATCGCGCAGGGCACCGCGATCGCTCTCAGCCACGCGATGTTCGAGGGCGCGCTGCTGCTCGGCATCTGCGACAAGATCGTTCCCGGCCTGCTCATCGGCGCGCTGCGTTTCGGCCATCTGCCCACGATCCTCATTCCGGCCGGGCCGATGCCGTCGGGCCTCGCGAACAAGGAAAAGGTCCGCGTCCGTCAGCTGTATGCCGAGGGCAAGGTCGGCCGCGACGCGCTGCTCGAGGCGGAGGCGGCCAGCTATCATGGCGCAGGCACCTGTACCTTCTATGGCACCGCCAATTCCAACCAGATGATGATGGAATTGATGGGGCTGCACATTCCCGGCAGCGCCTTCGTCAATCCGGGCACCAAGCTGCGGCAGGAACTGACGCGTGCCGCGACGCACCGGCTGACCGAAATCGGCTGGACCGGCGACGACTATCGCCCGCTCGCGCGCTGCGTCGATGAAAAGGCAATCGTCAATGCCGCGATCGGCCTGCTCGCGACCGGCGGTTCGACCAATCATGCCATCCACCTGCCGGCCATCGCGCGGGCGGCGGGGATCATCATCGACTGGCAGGATTTCGACGAGCTGAGCCGCGCCGTGCCGCTGCTCGCGCGCGTCTATCCGAATGGCGCGGGCGACGTGAACAATTTCCACGCCGCGGGCGGGATCGGCTATGTCGTGCGCGAACTGCTCGGCGCCGGACTGCTCCACGGCGATGTGCTCACGGTGGGCGGGTCAATGGCCGACTATTCGGGACAGCCGGTGCTGGTCGACGATGCGCTTCATTGGGAGGCCGCACCCGAGACGTCGCGCGACGAAACGATGTTGCGTCCCGTTTCCGCTCCTTTTTCGTCCGACGGGGGCATGCGGCTGCTGTCGGGCAATCTCGGCCGCGCGATCATCAAGACGAGCGCGGTTGCCCCGAATCGCTGGACGATCGAAGCCCCGGCGCGCCTCTTCGACGATCAGGATCAGGTGCTCGCTGCATTCAAGGCGGGCGAACTCGACCGCGACTGCGTCGTCGTCGTGCGCTTCCAGGGGCCGCGCGCCAACGGCATGCCCGAACTCCACAAGCTCACCCCGGCGCTCGGCGTGCTGCAGGACCGCGGCTACCGCGTCGCGCTGCTCACCGATGGCCGCATGTCGGGGGCGAGCGGCAAGGTGCCTGCGGTGATCCACCTCTCGCCCGAGGCGCTGCCCGGCCCCGACGGGGTCAGCGGCCCGCTTGCCTGTCTGCAGGACGGCGACATGGTGCGCGTCTGCGCGGTAAACGGCGAGGTGACGGCGCTCGTTGATCCCGCTGAATGGGCCGCGCGGTCGCCCGCCATCGCCCCGCCGCCCGCACTCGGCGTCGGGCGCGAGCTGTTTGCGCTGTTCCGTCACCACGCCGACGAAGCCGAAAAGGGCGGGTCGGCGATGCTCGCGGCGATGGAAACCGTCGTCTGATGCGAAAACCGTTTGTCCTGAGCTTGTCGAAGGACCGCTCTTCCTTTCAACGGATTCGGAATAGAACAGCCCTACGACAAGCTCAGGGCGAACGGAGTTAGAAGATGTCCGACAAGTCCATCGACCAGATCATGGCGCTAGCCCCCGTCATCCCGGTAATCGTCATCGACCGCGTCGAGGACGCCGTCCCGATGGCCGAGGCGCTCGTCGCGGGCGGCCTGCCGGTGCTCGAGGTCACGCTGCGCACCCCTGCCGCGTTCGCTGCGATCGCGGCGATGAAGGCGGTGCCGGGCGCGGTCGTCGGCGCCGGGACCGTCCTTGATCCCGCGATGCTGGCGGGCGCGATCCATGCGGGCGCCAAATTCATCGTTTCGCCGGGGCTGACCGACAATCTCGGCAAGGCGGCGGTCGCGAGCGGCATTCCCTTCCTCCCCGGCACCGCCAATGCCGGCGACATCATGCGCGGCATGGATCTTGGCCTCTCGCATTTCAAATTCTTCCCGGCCGCGACAAGCGGCGGCATCCCTGCGCTCAAGGCGCTCGCGGGGCCGTTCGGGCAGGCGCGCTTCTGCCCCACCGGCGGCATCACCGCCGCGACCGCACCCGAATGGCTCGCGCTGGACGCGGTGCTGTGCGTCGGCGGCAGCTGGGTCGTCCCCGCGGGGCCGCTCGATCCGGCCCGGATCGAGACACTCGCGCGCGAGGCGTCGGCGCTTTCGCGCCATTGATTAACCCCATTTTACCTGTCATCGTGCAGGGATAAGGCGGTACAGCCGCCAGTGGGGGAGATGCGCGTGCCAAGGCCGCAGCCGCATTTGGAAGAAGTTCTCGCGTCCGAACCCGGATCGCATATCGCCGCGCTCTTCGATTTCGACGGAACGATCATCGCAGGCTATTCGGCGACGGCGATGCTGCGCGAAAAGCTGCAGCGCCGCGAAATGTCGGTCGAGGAAATCGCCGAGACCGCGAATGTCATCGCGCAGCACAGTCTGGGCGCGATCGGCTTTTCGGGGCTGATGAGCGGCGCCGCCAAATTCATGAAGGGCGTCGAGGAGGAAAGCTTCGTCCAGTTCGGCGAAGAACTCTACAAGAAGCATATCGCGCGCAAAATCTATCCCGAGACGCGCGCGATCATCGAGGCGCATCAGGCCAAGGGGCACCGCGTCGCGATCATCTCGTCGGCGACGATCTACCAGATCGAACCGACCGCGCGCGACCTCGGCATATCCGACATCAAATGCTCCGCCTATGAAATCGAAGATGGCGTGTTCACCGGCGACATCATCCGCCCGCTCTGCTTCGGCGAAGGCAAGGTGCTTGCCGCCGAGGAGCTTGCCGCAGACTATGGCTTCGACCTCGATCAGAGCTATTTCTATTCGGACAGCGACGACGACATCGAACTGCTCGAACGCGTCGGCAAGCCGCGGCCGCTCAATCCCAATATGAAATTGAAGGCGATCGCCGACGAGCGGGGCTGGCCGGTGCAGCGCTTCGCGAGCCGCGGCACGCCGTCGTGGGTCGACTATACGCGCACCATCTACGCCACCGGCTCGCTGATCGGCGCCTTCGCGGCTGGCCTGCCGATCTGGGCGCTGACGCGTTCACAGCGCGAGGCGGTCAATTTCTCGATGGGGCTGTTCGGCGACTTCGCGACCGCGATCACCGGCGTCGAGCTCGAGGTCGAGGACGAACGCCACCTCTGGTCGTCGCGCCCGTGCATTTTCATCTTCAACCACCAGAGCAAGGCGGACGTCATGATCCTTGCCAAGCTCATCCGCCGCGACATGGGCGGGGTGGGGAAGAAGGAGATCAAGGAAATTCCCATCTTGGGGAAGCTGATGGAATGGGGCGGCACCGTCTTCGTCGACCGCGCCGACGGCAAAAGCGCGATCAAGGCTATGGAACCGCTGGTCGAAGCCATTCAGAAGGAAGGCAAGTCGATCTGCATCGCGCCCGAGGGGACGCGCAGCCTGACCCCGAAGCTCGAACCCTTCAAGAAGGGCGCCTTCCACCTCGCCATGCAGGCGGGCGTGCCGATCGTCCCGATCGTCATCCACAATGCGACCGACGTCGCGCCGAAAAACGAATTCGTGATGCGCCCCGCGACGGTGCGCGTCACCGTCCTGCCGCCCGTCGATACGTCCGAATGGCAGGTGAAGACGCTGAACACCCATGTCCGCGACGTGCGCAACATGTTCCTGCGCACCCTCGGCCAGCCCGAGGAGACTGTCGCGGAATCGGTTGCGAAGGAGGCGGCGCCAGCGGCAAACCCCGAAAAGGCGCCGAAGAAAGCGGCTACCAAGAAGCCTGCCGCCAAGAAAAAGCCGACGCCCCGAAAGGTAAAGAAGGCCTAGCCCATGTTTCACCTCGTCATTGCGAGCGAAGCGAAGCAATCCAGGGCGGGTTACGCCGCGCTGGATTGCCGCGTCACTACGCTCCTCGCAATGACGGTGGTTTAAGGCCATGGCCGACGGCACGCCCCGCAGCGAATTCGTCGCGGAGCAGCTGGCCGACCGGCTCTACATCATTGACGCGCACAACCGGATCGAGCGGCAGATATTGCTCGACTGGATCCACGCGACCTCGGTCGATCCGGGCGGGGAGGGCGCGCCGATTTGGGTCAGCCTCGCGATCGCCGATGACGATCATGCCCTCGACCTCGATGCGCTCAAGGCGCGGCTGGCGGGCGACCCTGCGCGTACGGTGGTGCCGCTGCGCGTCGCGTGGCGCATCCCCGGTTTCGAGCGCGATCGCGCGCTGAAATTCCGGCATCTGATCTTCGGCGACCCGCGCCGTCCGGGGCCGCTGCGCGCGCGGTTCATCCTGTGGCGCGACCGGCGCCGGGCGCAGATCCTGGTCGGCGAAGCGGCAACACAGACAGAGCTGAAGGCACGCTATCTCGCGCAGACCGGCGGCGGTGACGGCTGCGAGGAGGGAAGCAGCGAATTTGCCGGCTTCGTCGCGCGGCAGGCGGGGCTCGCGCTCGACGTCGCCGAACGCGGCATCCGCGGCAGCCGCTACAAGGTGCCGCGCTTCGTTGCCGACTCGCTGCGCACCAACCCCAAATTCCGCGCCGCGCTTGCCGATCTTGCCGGCCAGCTCGGCCGTCCCGTCGCGGATCTCTACCGCGAGGCGCGCCCGCTGATGAAGGAGGTCATCGCGACCCCCAGTGCGCTGTTCCTCGACCTGCGCGCGCGGCTCGACCGGATGATGTTCGGCGGCTATGCGCCCGAGATGGAGGTCGACGCGGCCGAGCTTGCAAAGCTGCGCTCGGTGCTGCGCGAACATCCGACCGCGATCCTGTTCACACACAAAACCTATATCGACGGCGCGACCCCCAGCCGCCTCGCCTATGAAAATGACCTGCCGATGCTGCACAGCTTTGGCGGCGCCAACCTCGACTTCGCGATCATGGGCCAATTCTTCCGCCGCTCGGGAATGATTTTCATTCGCCGCAGCTTTCAGGATCAGCCGGTCTACAAGCTGGTGCTGCGCCACTATATCGCCTGGCTGCTCGCCAAGCGCTTCCCGCTGTCCTGGGCCTTCGAAGGGACGCGCTCGCGCCTCGGCAAGCTGATGCCGCCCAAATATGGCCTGATGAAATATGTCCTCGACGCCGCGCATGCGACCGGGACGCAGGGGGTACATTTCGTGCCCTTCGTCACCAGTTTCGACCTGATCCGCGATGTCGAGGAATATGCCGCCGAACAGACCGGGCGGACCAAGAAACCCGAAAGCCTCGCCTGGTTCATCGGCTATATGAAGAGCCTCAAGGAACCGTCGGGGCGCATCCGTCTCGACATCGGCGAGCCCGTCGTCATTCCGGAGGCGCCAGCCCCCGACGACCGGCGCGCGCTGGAGCGTATCGCCTTCGCCGTCGCGGTCGAGGCGAACCGCGTCACCCCGCTTACCGTCACCTCGGTCATGTGCCTCATCCTGCTCGGCACCGCGCCGCGCGGCGTGACCGAGGCAGAGATGATCGCGACGATCGCGCGCATCACCGCCTGGGCGCGCGAGCGCGGCATCCGCCTCAGCCGCGAGCTCGAAGGCGGCGACGCCGCGGCGCTCGCGGCGACGCTCGACACGCTCGTCGAGGGCGGCCTGCTCACGCGGTTCGAGGCCGGCAGCGAGACCGTCTATTCGATCGACCCCGCCAAGCATCCGATGGCGAGCTATTATCGCAACATCATCGCGCATCATTTCCTCGACCGCGCGATGATCGAGCTGGCGCTGTTCGAGCTGCGCGATGCCGACAGCAAGGATTCGACCGCCGCCTTCTGGGCGCGGATCGACCGGCTGCGCGATCTGTTCAAATTCGAATTCTTCTACCCGCCGCGCGGCGAACATCTGGCCGCGCTGGAGGCTGAACTTGCGCGCATCGACCCTGCCTGGGCCAAGCGACTGGCGAGCGGCGACCGCGGCGTTGCGCAGCTCATTCGCCGCTGTCAGCCGATGGTCGGCCATGCGATCCTGCTACCCTTTGCCGAGGCCTATTCGGTCGTTGCCGACATTCTGGCGCGCGCGCGCCCCGGCGATCCGGTCGATGAAAAGGCGCTGCTCGACGCCGCGCTGATCGAGGGGCGTCAGGCCTGGCTCCTGCGCCGGATCAGCAGCGAAGCGTCGATCGGAAAATTGCTCTTCGCCAACGCCCTGTCGCAGATGCGCCATATGGGGCTGGCGGAAACCGCGACCCCTGACGGATTGCGCGCGCGCCGCGCACTGCTCGTGGAACTCCGCGGGCTCGCCAACGTCATGGAATCGATGCGGCTGGCCACGCTCGCGCTCGCCGACCGATTGCCGGGGACGGGAGAATGACATGACACCGCGTTCGTCATGGCGAGGAGCCGCAGGCGATGCGGCAATCGCTCGCCTTTGTCCCGGCGCCCGGCCGGTGACGGGAGATTGCTTCGCTCCGCTCGCAAGGACGGGATCATCGATGTTGGATGGAGGTTCGCATGCTTAAGCAACTCAGCGCCCAGGACGCCCAGTTCCTCTATACCCAGACCGCGAACAATCTGACGCATATCATGGGTATCTACATTTACGATCCGTCGACGGCGCCAGGCGGCTTCGTGCGGTTCAAGGATATCATCGCGCACGTCCAGTCGCGCGTCGACACATCGCCGCTGTTCAAGCGCCGGCTCCACCGGCTGCCGCTCGATCTCGACCACCCCTATTGGGTCGAGGACGAACATTTCGACATCGAAGCGCATATGAGCCACGCGCGCCTGCCCGAACCCGGCGACTGGCGGCAATTCTGCATCGCGGTCGCGCGCTATTTCTCGAAGCCGATGGATATGAACCGGCCGCTTTGGGACATTTACATCATCGAGGGGCTCGACCGTATCCCCGGCATCCCGAAGGGCAGCTTCGCGATGCTCCACCGCGTCCATCACGCCGCGGTCGACGGCGCATCGGGCGCGCATGCCTTCATCGCGATGAGCGACATCGACGCCAAGGGGACGCCGGCAATCCCCGGCGCGCCGGTGGAGGATCTCGGGCGCGCGCCGTCGAGCGCGGAGGTCGCCACGCGCGCCTGGACCGCGTCGATGCAATCGCCGGTCAAATTCATGAACGCGCTGCTCAAGGTGTCGCCCTCGCTGATGACCGCGGCGCGCAAGTCGATGCTCAGCGATCAGGGGATGACCGCGGGCGTCCCCGAAACGCGCTTCAACGCACCCGTCGGCCCGCACAAGATGTTCGACGCGACCCGGGTTGCGCTCGCCGATATCGCGAAGGTGCGGGCAAAGGTGCCCGGCGCGACGGTCAACGACGTCATCCTTGCGACCTGCGCGGGCGCGCTGCGCAAATATCTTCAGGCGCATGGCGAACTGCCCAAGGAAAGCGTCGTCGCGGTCGCCCCGATCAACCGGCGCGGCAAGGGCGGCAAGGCCGACAGTCCCGGCAATCAGGTGACCGCGATGAGCGTGCCGCTGCGCACCGACATTGCCGACCCGCTGAAGCGGCTCGCGGCGATCCGTGACTATACGGTGGAGGCGAAGGAGGCGAAGGCGGGCGTCAGCGCGCGGATCATGACCGACCTGTCGCAGCATATTCCGGGCGCGACGATGGCGGCGGTTGCGCGCATCCTGACGAGCGAGCGCTTCGCGGTGCGCGGCACCAATCTTTTCATCTCGAACGTCCCGGGCGCGCAGGTGCCGCTCTATCTCGCGGGGGCGCAGCTTGTGCAGCAATACGGCGCAGGCCCGCTCGCCAACAATATGGGGCTGTTCATCGCGACCCCCAGCTATAACGGTCAGGTCGGCTTCTCGATCATCTCCGAACGCGCGATCATGCCCGACATCGCCTTCTTTCGCACGTGCATCGACGAAAGTTTCGCCGACCTGCTCGCCGCGCAGCCTAAGCCCGAAAAGGCGGCGGTCAAACCGAAGCCTGCAGAAAAGCCCGCTTCGAAGACAAAGACTTCATCCAAAACGACACCCAAGGCGAAAGCGAAACCAAAAACGCCGACGAAGCGGAAGAAGGCATCACCTCCTTCGTCACCCCGGACTTGATCCGGGGTCCATTCGCGCGGCGCCGGGTCAATGGATCCCGGATCAAGTCCGGGATGACGAAGGTGTGGAAGCTGGCGTCAAAACAGTTGCCAAAGGCAACGTAACCCGCAAGAATCACTGAAAATAGAAATAGTGCAGGACCACCGAATGATCTTTTCCCCGACGCTCAGCGTGGACGCCGATCTGGCGAAGGCGCCCGACTATGCCGCCTGGATCAGAGCGGCGATTGCCGCCGACGGCAAATCGGGGATGCAGGCGTGGCGCGACGCCGACGAAAGCAAGCATTTCGACTATCGCGCGATCCGCGCCCGCCTCGAACGGCTGCGCAAGCTGTCGGCGGCGGGCGATGTGAAGGGGCTGCTCTTCGTCCTCAACGAAGGCATTCACGGCAATATCGACGGCATGGGCCACGAACGCTTGTATCAAAAGGCGCGCTTCGGCACCAAAAGGCTGATCGAGGATTATGTGGCAGAGGTCGTCTCCGCGCTGGGCAAGATCGCCGCGGCGCGCAGCATCCCGCGCGACGAAAAGCGCGATTTCTTCCGCCGCGCCCAGCATTGCTACGGCCGCTCGGCGCTGCTGCTGTCGGGGTCGGGCAGCTTTCTCTATTTCCATGTCGGCGTCGTGAAAGCGCTGTGGGAGGAGGGCGTGCTGCCGACGATCCTCGCGGGATCGAGCGGCGGTTCGATCGTCGCCGCGGTCGTCTGCACGCGCAAGGATGCCGAGGTCGGCGCCTTCCTGGCCAGCGACAAGCTTGCCAGCGCCGACCGCGATCCCGAAGTGCGCCGCCTCGCCCCTGACGAGGTCGCCGCGCGCCTCGCCGAGCTCATCCCCGACCTGACCTTTCAGGAAGCCTATGAGGTCAGCGGCCGACATCTCAACGTGTCAGTCGCGCCCGCCGAAAAATATCAGAACGGCCGCCTACTCAACGCGATCACCGCGCCCAATGTGCTGATCCGCGAAGCGGTGCTCGCCTCGTGCGCGGTGCCGGGCGTCTTTCCGCCGGTGATGCTGATGGCGCGCGACGAAGCGGGCAAGCGCGTGCCCTATCAGCCCGACCGGCGCTGGGTCGACGGGTCGGTGACGCACGACATCCCGACCAAGCGGCTCGAACGCCTCTACGGCGTCAACCATCATATCGTCAGCCAGGCGAACCCGCTCGCGCTGCCTTTCGCGACCGACACGCGCAAGCAGATGGCGCCGATAGAGGCCATTCAGCATGCCTCGATGGCGACCTTCAAGGCATGGCTCAACGCCAATATGGTGATATTCCAGAAGCCCCTCGAACTGGTGCCGCCGCTCAACAGCCTCGCCAATATGGCGCGCTCGCTGATCAATCAGGAATATACCGGCGACATCAACATCATCCGGCCGCCCAAATTCTGGTCGCCCACAAAGATATTGTCCGATCTGTCGCAGGAGGACATCGACGAGCTGATCGACACCGGCATGCGCACCGCCTGGCCGAAGATCGAGATGGTGCGCACCCAGACCGCGATAAGCCGCGCGCTCGACGCCATCCTGGCGCGCATCGACAAGGGCGGCGACGACGGCCCCGGCCACCGCAGCGCGGCGCTGAAAAAGCCGGTCCGGTGAGCATGGCGGGCGTGATGCTGCCGCCGGGATCGGCGGGCGCGGGCGCGACGCTGCACGTCACCCATTGGCTTCCTGCTGCGGCGCCCAAGGCCGTGGTGCTCCTCGCGCACGGCTATGCCGAGCACGCCGGGCGTTACGCCCATGTGGCAAAACGGCTGACCGACGCCGGCTATGCCGTCTATGCGGTCGACCATTGGGGCCATGGCAAGTCGGATGGCGAGGGGGGCTATGTGCCGCGCTTCTCGGCTTTCACCGACGGCATGGCCGAATTGCTCACGCTCGTCGAGGTCAACCATCCGGGCGCGCCGCGCCTGCTGCTCGGACACAGCATGGGCGGCCTGATCGCGACGCTGTTCCTGATCGATCGGCAGGACGCCTTTGTCGCCGCCGCACTGTCCGGCCCGGCGATTGTCCCCGGTACGCCGCCTTCGCGCTTCACCGTCTGGATCAGCCGCTTTCTGTCACGCTTTTTTCCGCGCCTCGGCGTATTGGCGCTCGATCCCAACGGGGTCAGCCGCGATCCGGCGGTGGTCACCGCCTATCTTGCCGATCCGCTTGTCTATACGGGAAAGATCGGCGCGCGGCTCGGCAAGGAATTCATGGACGCGATGGCGGTTGCGCAGGCATGCGCACCGAAAATCACGCTGCCGATCCTGCTCCAGCATGGCGACCATGACAGCCTCGCCTCGGTGGCGGGCTCGCACTATCTGTTCGACCATGTCGCATCGACCGACAAGCGGCTCGAAATCTATCCCGGCCTGTTCCACGAAATCTATAACGAGCCCGAACGCGATGCGGTGCTGGACGATCTGATCGGCTGGTTCGATGCGCATGTGTCAGCCTGAAGCCAACGGATCGACAGGGAAATTCCGCACGTCATGAAGCTCCTCCTCATTCTGCTTTTTGCTCCGCTGATCGCTCTGGCGATCTTCTATTTCGTATTCCCCGGCCGCCTGGTCGCGATCGGTCGCGCGCTGCTCCGCCGGCGCGGCGGCACGGTGCAGAAAAGCGTTACCGTCGACGGCCGCGCCTGGCCCTATCTGGAGGGCGGCGATCCCGCCAAGCCTACGCTGCTGCTCGTCCATGGCTTTTCGGGCGACAAGGATAATTGGTCCTTTCTCGCGCCCTTTCTGACGCGCGACTATTACGTCGTCGCACCCGATCTCCCCGGTTTTGGCGAGAATGAACGCAACCCCGATCTTGCGTATGACATCGAAGCGCAGACCGCGCGGCTGAAGGCATTCGTCGATGCGCTCGGACTGCGGCAGCCGCATATCGCGGGCAATAGCATGGGCGGCTGGATCGCGCTGCGCTACGCGCTCGACTTTCCCGATGCGCTCGCCAGCCTGATCCTGATCGACAATGCCGGGGTGGCGGGCGCGAACGAGAGCGATCTTCAGAAACAGGCGGCGAACGAGGATTATAACCCGCTCGTCCTGGCCGGTATCGAGGATGCCGACCGCCTCGTCGCGATGGTCGTCCACAAACCGCCCTTCGTGCCGTCGCGATTGAAGCCGGTGCTCTATGCCGACGCGCTCAAATATCGCGATCAGCTCGACACCGCCTTCTGGGTCATTGCGACCGAGATGCGCGACCGCCCGCTCAACGACCGGCTCGGCGAGGTGACGGTGCCGACGCTGATCATCTGGGGCCGCCACGACCGGCTGATCGACATCAGCTGCGTCCCCGTGCTCGAAGCGGGTATCGCAAACAGCCGCGCGCATGTCCTCGATCATGTCGGCCATGTCCCGATGGTCGAGGATCCGAAGGCCACCGCCGCGCTGATGAAGGATTTTCTCGGGCCGCTCGATTAGCCGCCTATTACGTCGGACTTGATCCGCTGGTCAAACCATGCGTCATTGCGAACCCGGCAAAGCCGGGTGAAGCAATCCAGACTGGCTCGAGCCAGCACTGGATTGCGTCGCTTCGCTCGCAATGACGGGCAGGGAGAAGGAGGGGCTATGCGCCTGAAAGTGGGCCTGCTCGGCGGGGGGAGCTGGGGGACGACGGTCGCCGCGACGGTATCGCGCAACGCGCCGATCACCTTGTGGGCGCGCGACGCCGAAATGGTCGATGGCATCAACCGCGATCAGGAAAACCGCAAATATCTGCCCGGCATCCGCCTGCCCGCGGCGCTGCGCGCGACGGCCGATCTCGGCGAAGCTGTGGCGGGCGCCGACGTCCTCGTCATGGGCGTGCCGTCGCACAGCTTTCGCGCGGTGCTCGAGGAGGCGCGCGATCATCTGCGTCCCTGGGTGCCGGTGATCAGCCTGACCAAGGGGCTCGAACTCGCGACGGGCAAGCGGATGACCGAGGTGATCGAGGAGGTGCTGCCCGGCCACCCCGTCGGCGTGCTCACCGGCCCCAATCTCGCGCGTGAGATCATGAGCGGCCAGGCGGCGGCGAGCGTGCTGTCGATGGAGGATGAAATCGTCGTGCGCGCACTGCACCCGCTTTTCCATTCGGGGCTGTTCCGCGTCTATACCAACACCGATCTGCTCGGTTGCGAACTCGGCGGGGTGCTCAAGAATATCATCGCGATTGCGGTCGGCATGGGCGACGGGCTCGGCGCGGGCGACAATACGCGCGCCGGGCTGATGACGCGCGGGCTGGCCGAAATCACCCGGCTCGGCGTCGCGATGGGCGGGCGCCCGGAAACCTTCGCCGGTCTGACGGGCATGGGCGACCTGATCGCGACCTGCACCAGCCCGCTGTCGCGCAACCGCCACGTCGGGGTCGAACTCGGCAAGGGGCGCCATATCGACGCGATCATCGCCGACATGCACATGGTCGCCGAAGGCGTCAAAAGCGCCCCCACGGTGATGGCGCTCGCCGACCGTCACGGCATCGCGATGCCGATCGCGCGCGACGTCTTCGACGTGACGCAGGGCAAACGGACCGCGCAGGATGTGTTCCGCGGGCTGCTCAAATCGAGCGTCGGTGACGAGGCGCATCCGGGGTAGGGGCAATCGTCGATGCCGCCGTCAGCTTCGGCGTCGGATGAAAGCGCCGCCTTGCCTGCGGGGACGGCCGTGGACGGTTCCGCCGCAAGGCGTGTCGAATCCTCGTCGGTCCGTGAAGAAAAGCCGGTTCTCTTTCGTTCTTTCTCCTGACCAGCAGGGTCCACCAAGGAGACGAACGATGAAAAAAAGGACGACTTTGGCGGCGCTTATGGCTCTTCCCGCCGGTGCTGCAATGGCGACGGTTCCCTATGGGTCGATTCCGCCGGGTTTCGATCGCCCACCGGTTCGCAGCGTGCCGATTGCGGGGGTCTATAATAAATATTGGTACAATTATCGCACCGATATTCTGGAGGCTGAAAAGGAGCTCAAGAGTGACTTGGGCCGCGCAACCGATCGCGAGGATCGCTGGGATGCATGGGACGAGTGGGCGACCGAAGTCGTCGACGCCGACAAGGATTATACCAAGGTGATGCGCAAGAAGGGCTACCCTGTGGGGCGCGTCTCGATCGAAGGCTGATCGTCGAAATGAGTTTCAAAAGGCGGCGGGCGCTATGCGTCCGCCGTCTTCATTCTACACTCCGCCTTCCGCCAGCAGCGCCTTCGCTTCCTCGCCCTTCCAGTCGATGGCGCCCACCACGCGCCACAGTTCGCGCCCGTTCGCATCGTAGAGGATGCTCGTCGGCAGCGCGGTATTCGCTGCGTCCAACAAAGTGTTCTGCGGATCGAGATAGGGTTGCAGCGCCTTCAGCCCCGCCTTCTGGAACCAGGGATCGACGACCGAAGCGCCTTGCAGATCCTGCGCCACCGCGACGACCGTCAGCTTGCCTGCCTTTTGCGCGGCAAGCGCATCGAGCGTCGGCATTTCGGCGACGCAGGGCGCACACCAGGTCGCCCACAGATTGACCAGCAGCGGCTTGCCGCGAAACGACGCGACGGTCACCGGTGCGTCGTCGGGGCCGCGAAAGACGGCGGCCGGTCCGGCCTTGCCGGCGTTGCCGCGCTCGACGACATGCTGAAAGGTGGCGGGGTCGCGGCCATGCGCCGCTTCGCCGGGCGAAATATTTGCTTGCCCCGCGCCTGCTTGCTCCGAGGCCTCCTTTTGCCTATCGCACCCCGCGAAGGAACCGGCGATCAGCAGGGCCAGCACGGCAAGACGAAGATTTGGAACGCGGCGGATGGCGAATACTCCCGATAGCAACAGCATGTGGGGCGGCCGCTTCGGTGGCGGACCTGCGGCGATCATGCAAGAGATAAACGCCTCGATCCCCGTCGACAAACGTCTTTGGGAAGAGGATGTCGCCGCCAGCCGCGCGCATGCCGCGATGCTCGGCGCGCAGGGGATCATTGCCGCCGCCGACGCGGCGACCATCGATCGCGGGCTGGCGCAGATCGCCGACGAGTTCGCCGCGAACGGTGTGCCGGTCGATCTTGCGCTCGAAGATATTCACATGACGGTCGAATCGCGCCTCAAGGAACTGGTCGGCGAAGCCGCCGGGCGGCTCCACACCGCGCGCTCGCGCAACGATCAGGTCGCGACCGATTTTCGGCTCTGGGTGCGCACCGCTTGCGACCGTATCGATTCCGGCCTGAAGGCGCTTCAGGGCGCCCTGCTCGCGCGCGCCGATGAACATGCGGACAGCATCATGCCCGGCTTCACCCATTTGCAGGTCGCACAGCCGGTGACGCTCGGCCACCATCTGCTCGCCTATGTCGAAATGTTCGGCCGCGATCGCGGCCGTTTCCGCGATGCGCGCGCGCGGCTCAACGAATCGCCGCTCGGCGCCGCGGCGCTTGCGGGCACCAGCTTCCCGCTCGACCGTCCGGCGACCGCGGCGGCGCTCGGTTTCGACCGGCCGATGGCGAACAGTATCGATGCCGTATCGGACCGCGATTTCGCGCTCGAATTTTGTGCCGCCGCCTCGATTGCCGCGATTCACCTCTCGCGCCTCGCCGAAGAGATCGTGATCTGGGCCAGCCAGCCCTTCGGTTTCGTCAGTCTGCCCGACGCCTGGTCGACCGGCAGCTCGATCATGCCGCAAAAGCGCAATCCCGATGCCGCCGAACTGGTGCGCGGCCGCGCAGGCCTGCTGCTCGGTGCGTTCCAGCGGCTTTCGGTGATCGTGAAAGGGCTGCCGCTCACCTATTCGAAGGATTTGCAGGACGATAAGGAAACGGTCTTCGGTGCCTTCGACGCGCTAGCGCTTTCGCTCGCCGCGATGACCGGCATGGTCGACGCGCTGGCCTTTCGCACCGACCGGATGCGCGCGCTCGCCGCATCGGGCTTTTCGACCGCGACCGATCTGGCCGACTGGCTGGTGCGCGAGGCGGGGGTGCCGTTCCGCGACGCGCACCATATCGTCGGTGCCTGCGTGAAACGATCGGAAGAGCTCGGCGTTGAACTGTCGGCGCTTCCGGCGGACGAAGCGGCGGCGATCCATGCCGCGGTCACGCCCGCCGCGCTCGCGGCGCTGACCGTCGAGGCGTCGGTCGCCAGCCGCATGAGCTATGGCGGCACCGCGCCCGAACGGGTAAGGCAGGCTGTTGCCGCGGCGCGCGCGGCGCTGGAGATTTAGGTGATGGCAAAGATCCGCACGACGATTTTGCTGGCCGCCTCGGGCGCTGCGCTCGTGGCGCTTGGCGCGTGCGGCAAGAAGGAAGATCTGAAGCCGGTGGCGGGTTCGGCCCCGCCCGCGCTACCCATCGGGGCACAGCGCCAGCCGACCACGGAGGAGCTCACGACGCCTGACGCGCAGGCCCGGCCCGCGCGCAGCGACGACCTTCTTAAACGATCCGAAAAGCGCGAACCCGACGATTTCGACTTGCCGCCTCCGGGCTGAGTTCAGGACCTTTTCCATGGATCATTTTGCTTATCGTGACGGCGTTCTCTACGCCGAAGACATCGCCTTGCCGCGCATTGCCGAGGAAATCGGCACCCCCGTCTATGTCTATTCGCGCGCGACGCTTGAACGCCATGCGCAGGTGTTTCGCGACGCGCTTGCCGACATTCCGCGCAAGCACATTGCCTTTGCGATCAAGTGCAACCCCAACCTCGGCGTGCTGCGTGTCCTCGCGCGGCAGGGCTATGGCGCCGACGTCGTGTCGGGCGGCGAGCTCGAACGCGCGATCGCGTCGGGGATGGCGCCCGAAGATATCGTCTTTTCGGGCGTCGGAAAGACGCGGGCCGAACTGGCGCTCGGTCTCGACCGCGGCATCGGCCAGTTCAACATCGAACATGAACCCGAAGGTGTCGCGCTCGCAGAGATCGCCGCACGAAAGGAAATGACCGCGCAGGCAGTGCTGCGCGTCAATCCCGACGTCGATGCGGGCACCCACGCCAAGATCTCGACCGGCAAGGCCGAAAACAAGTTCGGCGTCGGCATCGACGTCGCGCCCGAAATATTCGACCGCCTTGCGCGGCTACCTGGCCTCAAGCTGCGCGGCATTGCACTCCATATCGGCAGTCAGCTCACCAGCCTCGACCCGCTCGAGGCGGCGTTCGTCCGCGTCGGGCGGCTGATCGCCGATCTGCGAGCGGCGGGACACGACATCACCCATGTCGATCTCGGCGGCGGGCTCGGGGTTCCTTACAAGGAGGGCGACAACCCGCCGAGCCCCGCCGATTATGGCGCGATGGTCGCGCGCGTCACCCGCGACTGGGACGTCACCTTGATGTTCGAACCCGGGCGCGTCATCGCCGGCAACGCGGGCGTGCTGCTCACCGAAGTGCTGTGGGTCAAGCCGGGAGCGCAGAGCGATTTCGTCATCGTCGACGCAGCCATGAACGATCTGGCACGTCCGGCGCTCTACGATGCGTGGCACGATTTCCAGGCAGTGCGTCCGAGCGGCGAGACGATGACCGCCTCGATCGTCGGCCCGGTGTGCGAAACCGGCGACACCTTCGCGCGCGACCGCGTGATCGACAAGGTTGCGGCGGGCGATCTCGCCGTTTTCCGTACCGCGGGCGCCTATGGCGCGACGATGGCATCGACCTACAACAGCCGCAGCCTGGTTCCCGAAGTGCTCGTCGACGGCGACCGCTATATCGTCGTCGCCGATCGCATCGCCGCCGGTACGATCATGGCGGCCGAACGCGTCCCCGACTGGATCGACTGATGCGCCAGTTTCCTCTCTTCCTGAACCTTGCAGGCCGCACGGTCGTGCTGGTCGGGGAGGGGGAGGCTGCGGATGCGAAGGCGCGGCTGATTGCGCGCGCCGGCGGGCGGATCGTGCCGCAGTGGGAAGACGGCGCGGCGATCGCCTTTGTTGCGCTGGACGAGGGAGCTGAAGAAGCGGCGGCGGAGCTGCGCGCGCGCGGCCTCCTCGTCAATGTCGTCGACCGGCCCGATCTTTGCGATTTCACCACCCCCGCGATCGTTGATCGCGCGCCGGTGACGATCGCGGTCGGCACCGGCGGCGCGTCCGCCGGGCTTGCCAAGGCGGTGCGCCAGCGGATTGAGGCGTTGCTGCCCGCCACCCTCGGCAATCTCGCCGCCGCCCTGTTCGCGGCGCGCGGTGCGATGAAAGCGCGCTGGCCCGATGCCGCCGACCGCCGCCGCGCCATCGATGCCGCGCTTGCGCCCGGCGGCGCGCTAGATCCGGTTGCCGGGCCGGACCAAGGCGCTGTCGCTGCCTGGCTCGCCGCCGATCATCTGGCGGCGCCCGCGCGCCTTGAAATGATCGCGCTCGCCAGCGACGATCCCGACGATCTGACGCTGCGCGCGGCGCGCCTGCTGGGCGAGGCCGATCATATCTTCCACCCCGCTGCGACTCCGCCCGCGATCCTGGCCCGCGCGCGAGCCGATGCGGTGCGACACTGCACCGAAACGCCGCCCGCCGATCCGCCCCCCGGCCTGTCGCTCTGGCTCGCATCGGCGATTACGCGAAGCTAATTGGGCTTCGCTCAGTCGCCTTCCTAGCCCTGTCGCCGGCGGCATCGTCGCCGCCGTTTCAGCCAGGAGAGGTTATGGAATTTCCGCCCATTGCCATCGACGCGCTCCCGCTGCTCGACACCGCGGCGGGCCTGTACGGATCGACGGCCGACGGGTCGGTCTTTGACATCGCCGTGACCATCGCGACGGTCGGCTGCAACTGTCCGCGCGCTGACGCGGTGTACTGTCTCTGCGTCGGCCCGGATCGCACGCCATGTCGCGCTCGAACCGGCCACCCTGCACGCCGCTGCGATGGCCGACGCCGATCCGCGCCCCGAAGTTCGCGCCGCCGCCGGCGCGACGCCGCGCGGTGGGGCACGATCGCCAGCCGGCCGACGCTGACGCCCCCCAAAGCGTTGCTCCGCTGCGCAATCCGCCTGACCGACAATGCCCGCGACATCGCCGACCATATGGCGGTCAGCCATCCGGTTCCGCGGGCGCGCGCCAGCGCCATCGCCGCGCTCGCTGCTGTCGCAGACGATAAGGGGGCGAACGGCGGCGCTCGAGCTCGGCCGGCGCGACGCCGATGCGCGGGTCAGGGACGATTGCGAACGATGGCTGACGCTCTGACCCTGAGCGATCAGACCCCCGGCAGGCTTTCGATTTCAGGTGCTCCGGCGAGGCAGGGGCCGAGTTTCGCGCCGAGGGTGCGGAAATGGTCCGACGCGCGGTGCGCGGCGACCGCGGCCTCGTCGTCATAGCATTCGAGCACCTTGTAAACGCCGGCTTCCGCGGTACGGAAGAGCTTGTAGAAGCTGTTACCCTTCTCGTTCGCGCGCACCGCGGGGGCCAGCTCCGCAAACACGCCTTCGAATTCCGCTTCCTTGCCCGGCTGCACGCGCAGCGTGGCGATAATGCCGATTCCGCTCATATCGTCTCTCCCCAGAAAATAGTCAGGCTCAAATGGTTAGGCGTGCAGGTCGGGATCGACCTCCCAGCCCGCCTCGACCTGGATGCCGAAGCTGTTAAGCATCATCGAAACCTGTGTGTACTGACCGACGGTCATCACCAGATCCATGCGTCCCTTGTCGCCGAGCGGCGCCAGCGCCGCCCAGGTCGCGTCGGCAACGAAATGGTTCGCGGTCAACTCGTCGGTCGCGCGCAGCATCGCGCGGTCGATATCGCTCCAGACCGCAGCGTCGGGTCCGGCCTTGATCCGCTCGATCTCGTCTTCGGTCAGGCCGCAGTCGAGTCCGATGCGCTTATGCTGCGTCCATTCATAGCCCGACCGGCAATTATAACCGGTGCGCAGGATGACGAGCTCGCGATCCCGCGGGGTAAGCGCATTGCGCTTCGACAGGATATAATTGCCCCAGCCGAGGAAAGCGGTCAGCGCCTTGGGCGCCTGCGCCAGCGTGCGGAAGATATTGAGGATTCTGCCGCCGCCCACCTTGCCGCCATCGGAGGCAAGAAAGGGTTCAAGCGCCGCGCGCTGGTCGGCATCGAGCCGGTCGAGATCGACCGGCTCGACACGCGGAGCTTTCAGCCGCAAATCAGAAGACCTCGAACAGGCCTGCTGCGCCCTGGCCGCCACCGATGCACATGGTGACGACGGCATATTTGACGCCGCGGCGCTTGCCTTCGAGCAGCGCGTGGCCGACGCAGCGCGCGCCGGTCATGCCGAAGGGGTGGCCGATCGAGATCGAACCGCCGTTGACGTTGAGCAGGTCGTTCGGAATGCCGAGCTTGTCGCGGCAGTAGAGCACCTGCACGGCAAAGGCTTCGTTGAGTTCCCAAAGGCCGATGTCGTCCATCTTGAGCTCGAAGCGTTCGAGCAGCTTCGGGATGGCGAAAACGGGGCCGATGCCCATTTCGTCGGGCTCGGTGCCGGCAACGGCCATGCCGACATAGCGGCCCAGCGGCTGAAGCCCGCGCTTTTCGGCGACCTTGGCCTCCATGACGACGCAGGCCGACGAGCCATCCGAAAGCTGGCTGGCGTTGCCTGCCGTGATCGTGTGGCCTTCGCCCATCACCGGCTTCAGGCTCTGCAGACCTTCGAGCGTGGTGTCGGGACGGTTGCACTCGTCCTTGTCGGCGACGACATCCTTGAAGGTGACTTCCTTCGTTTCCTTGTTCACCACCGCCATCGTCGCCTTGCAGGGGACGATTTCGTCGTCGAACTTGCCAGCGGCCTGGGCCGCGGAGGTGCGCTGCTGCGACTGGAGCGAATATTCGTCCTGCGCTTCACGGCTGATATTGTAACGCTTTGCAACGACTTCTGCCGTGCCGATCATCGGCATGTAGATGTCTTTGTGCATCGCCAGCAGTTCCTGGTCGGCCTCGAAGAAGGTCTTGCCGCTGCCGCTGACTTTCGAGATGCTTTCGACGCCGCCGGCGACGCAAATGTCCTGGCGGTCGACGATGATCTGCTTCGCGGCGGTCGCAATCGTCATCAGGCCCGACGAGCACTGGCGGTCGATCGACATGCCGGGGACGGTGACGGGCAGGCCGGCGCGCAGGCCGATTAGGCGCGCGACGTTCATCGTCTGCGATCCCTGCTGCATTGCGGCGCCGAACAGGACGTCGTCGATCTCGCCTCCTTCAACCCCGGCGCGTTCGACCGCGGCGGCGACCGAATAGGCGCCCAGCGTCGGCGAGGTCGTGTTGTTGAACGATCCGCGCGCCGCCTTGGTCAGCGGGGTGCGGGCGGTGGAAACGATGACGGCGTCACGCATGATAAACTTCCTTCTGCTTGGTTCCGGTTGTCTTTTCGGGGGAGGTTCGGCCGGAATGCCGGTTTATATGTCAGACGAAGAACTGGCTGATCCATTCGGCCATCAGCGCGGGCTTTTCTTCGCCCTCGATCTCAACCGTGAATTCCAGCGTCTGCTGCCACTGGCCCGGACGCTTTTCGTCGAGCTCGAGCAGCTTGAAATGGCCGCGCACGCGCTTGCCCGAGCGCACGGGGGCAAGGAAGCGCACTTTGTTGCCGCCATAGTTGACGCCCATCTTGACGCCTGCGGGGCGCGGGCAGTCGGATTTGGCCATCAACATGGGGAAAAGAGAGAGGGTCAGAAAGCCGTGCGCGATGGTGCCGCCGAAGGGCGTCAGCTTAGCCTTTTCTTCGTCGATATGGATGAACTGATGATCGCCGGTCGCGTCGGCGAACTTGTTGATCATCTCCTGATCGACCAGCACCCATTCCGACGTGCCGAGCGGCTTGCCGACCAGTTCCTTCATTTCCTGCGGCGTCATCGCGCTCATCCTTTATCCCCTCTATGTCTGTCGAGGGGCGCGTTCTAGGCCCGCGGGGCGGGGTAGCACAAGAGCCTAGGGCTTTGCGCTACGGCGCCGTAGCGTCAGGACTGTGCGGACTTCGGCGTCTTCATCGTGACGCTTTCGGCATAGGGGAGAATCATCGTCCCGTCGGGCGCCGCGGTGAAGGTCGTCTGCGTCGGATAGGCGAAGTCGTAGCCGGCGTTGGTCATCTCTTCGAAGACGCGGATGCCGATCGCGGTGCGGGCCGCGATGACCTCGTTATAGTCTGCGCTCGGAATGTCGGCGACCAGTTCGAAGTCGAGGCTAGAGGCGCCGAAGCCGATGAAACTCGACCGGATGAACTCATGCCCCTCGGCTTCGACCTGCGCCTTCAGCAGGTCGGGCAGCGCGCGCAGCATCGCGGGCGTGGTCTGATAGATTACACCGATCGCGAACTGGACGCGGCGGCGTTCGAGATGGGCATAGTTGGTGATTTCCTTCGATAGCAAATTGGTGTTGGAAATGACCAGCAGCTCGCCGTTGACCGACCGCAGATGCGTGCTTTTCAGCCCGATGCGCTCGACGGTCGCGACGCTATTGTCATATTTGATCGCTTCGCCGACGCGGAAAGGCCGGTCGAAGATGATCGACAGCGACGCGAACAGGTCGGAAAAAATGCCCTGCGCGGCAAGGCCGATCGCGATGCCGCCGATGCCCAGGCCGGCGATCAGGCCGGTGACATTGACCCCCATATTGTCGAGGATGACGATCGCCGCGACCGCGAACAGCGCGATGCTGATGAGCAGGCGGATGATGCCCATCGCGTTGACCAGCGTCTCGTTATGCCCATCGGCGGCGCGGCGCTGGATCAGCCCGAGGACGATCTCGCGCGCCCAGATCGCGACTTGCAGCACCACCGCGACGGTGAAGACCAACTGGATGATATGCAGGACGACGACCGGCGGATTGGCCGATGCCGCGACCAGTCGGACCGAGACGATCGCCAGCACCAGCGACTTGGTCTTGTGGATCACCCGCCCGACAATGTCGGTCAGCGTGAATTGCCCCGGCGCCGACTGCGCTTTCTTGAGCGCGAAACCGCGGATCAGCGACAGCGCAAAATAGATGAGGAGCCCGGCGCCGATCGCGATGCCGATCTGCAGCCAGTGCGTATCGACCCACGCGACGCTGCTGGTCCACCAGGCGCGGATCTGCGCGGCGGGGTTGGCGGTCGCGGTGGCAAGGAAAGGCAAAGTCACGTCGGTCCTCTTGGTCTGGTCGGTCGGTCAGGCGGAACGGAGCAGCGCGCCGGCATCGGGCGCGCGCTCCAGATAGGTCAAAAATCCGCGTTCGTAACGCGAAAGATATTTGGTCGCGCGCGGCAGGCGCCCCGCGACCGCGGCAAAATCTCCGCGATCCTGCGCAGCGGCGATCATCGCCGGGTGGACATAGGCGCGCCGCGCAACGGCGGGCGTGTTGCCGAGCCGGTCGGAGACGCGCGTCAGCATCGCCTTGAGCGAGGGTGGCTCTTCGGCGTCGTACAGACAGGCGAACGCCTCGACGCTCGCCCACCAGGTGCGGAAATGCTTGGCGCTGAAATCGGCGCCCATCGCCTCGCGGATATAGGCGTTGACCTCGTCGGACCCGACCGCGCACGGGCCATCCGCATCCTCATATTGGAAAAGATGCTGGCCGGGCAGGTCCTGCAACCGGCGCACCAGGGTCGCCAGGCTGCGGTCGCTGATCGTCACCTCGCGCCGCGCGCCGCCCTTGGCGCGGTAGCGGAGCCGGAGGCGCTGCCCCTCCAGTCGCGCGTGACGCCGGCGCAGCGTCGTCGCGCCGAAGCTCTTGTTTGCGGCGACATATTGTTCGTTGCCGACGCGCAGCGCGGCGAGGTCGAGCAGGCGGACGACGGCCGCGACGACGCGATCCGCGCACAGCGATCGGCGGCGCAAATCGCTTTCCAGCCGCGCGCGGAGCAGCGGCAGGGCCTGGCCGAAGCTGGCGCAGCGATCATATTTGTCCGCCTCGCGCGCGGCCCGGAAATCGGGGTGGTAGCGATATTGCTTGCGCCCGCGCGCGTCATAGCCGGTCGCAAGGATATGCCCGTTCGCGGCCGGGCAGAACCAGGCATCCTCATAGGCGGGGGGCAGCGCGATCGCGTTGAGGCGCTCGATCTCGGCGCGGTCGCGGATCACCTTGCCCGCGGCGTCGCGATAGCGCCAGCCCGATGCGGCCCGTTCGCGGCGGATGCCGGGCAGGCTGTCGTCGACATGGATCAGGCGGGGGGCGGCACGCGGCGACGGCATGCCTTGTTAAGCGTCCTGGCCGGGCGATGGTTCCCTCCGCCGGCGCAGCGGGCAGGCGTCAGCTTTGGCGGGTTTGCGCCTGCCGCCCGGCCGCCAGCCGCGACAAGAGAGCGTCGCCGCCGCGCTGGACGATCCGCCGCGCCGGGACTTCCAGCCAGCGGTGGAGCAGGTGTGAGACGGCGAGCGTCAGCGCGACGAAGGCGGCGATCTTTATCGGCGCGACCATCGCCGGATCGTCGACAAGGACCAGCTTGAACAGGATCCACAGGAAGAAGTGCGACAGATAGACAGCGTAGCTGATGTCGCCGAGCCACTGGGCGAGCCGTCCCGACAGCAGCGGATGCGGTGCGAGCGACGCCTGGAGCGCGGTGATGACGACCGCCGCCATCGCCAGCGGGATCGCCGCAGGCTGGGGCAGGCCGGCGAACAGGATCAGCGCCGCGAGCAGCGCGAAGATCGCCGCGGTCGCATATATGACCCGGCTCCCGTCGCCGCGCGCGCGCTGCGCCGTCCACCACTGGCAGAGCGCGACCCCGAGGAAGAATTCGGCGAGGCAGCGGACGAGGCCGGTCGCCGCGATATCGTCGCCGATCCCCGCGCGCCCCGTCGCGGCGAACCAGCCGCCGAGCGCTGCCGCGAGCAGCAGCGCGAAGAGCGGAAAGCTCCACCGCCCCGCGGGCAATCGCGCCGCCCAGCCGCCGGTCGCGGCGAGCAGCAGATAGGCCGCCCATTCGGTCGAGATCGACCAGGCCGGGTCGTTCCAGCGCAGATCGGCGGTGAAGCCCCAATTCTGGACCAGCAGCGCGTGCGCGGGCAGCGTGGCAAAGCCGTAATGCGGCCCCGGATCGCGCCCGCTGGCGAGCAGCGCGACCGCGAACAGCGCCATCGCCGCCAGGATCGCGAGATGCAGCGGAAAGATACGCGCGATGCGGCGGACCAGAAAGCGCGGCGCGGCGCGCGTCCCCTCGGCAACGAACGCCGGACCGTAATTCCACCACAGCACGAAGCCCGACAGGACGAAGAAGAGATCGACCGCAAGATAGCCGTGCGCGAAACCGTCGATGACCGCGCCGTGCAGATAGCCCGCCATGCCGCCCCGGATATGATAGAACAGCACCGCGAGCGCCGCAAAGCCGCGCACCCCGGTCAGCGTCGGCAGCATGCGGGGCTTTTGCGCCGCGATCATGCGGCAAATCCCTGCGCGCGCGGCCGCATCCAGTTGCGTCCCGATTCCTGCTCGCGGCGGCGGCAATAGGTCGACAGCCCGATTTCGAGCGCCAGCATCATGTAGATGAAAGGCTGGAACGCGATTCCGACGAACAGCGACCCGACCATATAGACGATATGGCCGTGCTGGAGCGCGGTCGCGAGCGGCGCGATCCATTGCTCCTCGGCGCGGCGTGTCTTGAGGTAACGGCGGCGCACCCGCTCCATCTGGACGATGCCGGTGATGTGGAGCAGCAGCCACAGCAGCGTGCCGGGATAGCCCTGTTCGCCCAGCATTTCGAAATAGGCCGAATGATAGGCGCGCGACTGTTCGTCATGGATCACCGGATCGCCCGCGCCCGGACGACCCGCATCGGCGTTCGACCCGGTGGTTTCGACGCGCAGGCGGTTCTGCATATAGGCCTCGAACCCGCCGCCGAACGGATGGTCCTTCGCATAGTCCCACGTCCACGCCCACACCGCGACGCGCGTCGATGCCGACTGGTCGGTGCGATAATCCTGCAGCGTTTCCATGCGCTGGGTATAGCTTTGCGGCAGGAAGGGGATCGCCGCGGCGACGAGCAGCACCGCCCCCATGATATATAGCAGCCGGTGCTTGACCGCGCGCAGCGACAGCAGCGCGAGCACGCCGAGGCAGATCAGCCCCGTGCGCGCCTGCGTCCCGACCGGCAGCAGCATGCAGGCAAAGCAGAGCGCGAAGCAGAACAGCGAGACGCGCCAGTCGGGCGGAAAGACGGTGCCGTGGCGGCGGAACCACAGGATCGCGGGGATGATCGACACCGCGACCGTCGACATGGTGCTGCCTTCGTACAGGCCGTAATTTTCGGACAGCAGCAGTTGCAGTTCGCCATAGCCGCCGCCGCCCGCCGCGGTCTTGATCCCGCCCGCGATCGCGATCGTCGCGGCCGACAGCAGCATGAAGAGCAACAGCGATTCGATGCGCAGCTTCGTGCGCAGCGTCAGCGGCAGGAAGATCGCCCAGACCAGCGCCTTCCAAACCCATCCCCATTTATCGAGCGCCTCGACCGGAAAGTCGGCGCTCATCGTCGTCATCCAGCAATAAAAGAGCAGGATTAGCATCAACGTCTGCCGCCCCGACCAGCGCGTGTCGCGCTTGTCGTCGAAGGCGAGCCAGCCGATGATCGCGAGGATGAAGACGATCAGCGAGATCGGAATCGAATTGATCAGGAAATAGCTGAGCCGCTGCGGTGCGACGATGTCGATGTAGCAAAAGCACAGCACGAACAGGAACGGCTTGCGAAAGCCGACCCCGATGAAGGCGAACAGAAAGGCGACGAAGGCAAGGTCACGCATCGGATCGGCGATCCTCCGCGGCCTCGGGCGCCATCGCCGCCATGCGTTCGGCGTCGCGCTGTTGCTGCCACAGCATGCGCGGGCCGACCTCACGGTCGAGGTCGTCGCGGTGCAGCAGGCGCCAGAGGGCGATCGCCATCAGCACATGCGTCAGGGCAATCGCAAAATTGTCGATCATCTGCTGCGCACCTGGCTTCCCCTCCGGCCCGCAGGCCCGTTTCGGCGGCATTACCCGATCGGGGTTGACGCGGCGTTAAGGCTTGTATGGCAAAGGCTTGGCCGATGACCCGGATCCTGCACGTCCTTGACCATAGCCTGCCGGCGCACAGCGGCTACACCTTTCGTACCCGGGCGCTGATGAAGGCGCAGGCGGCGAAGGGGTGGGCGGTCGCTGGGGTGACGGGGGTCCGCCATCCCGACCCCGGACCGCCCGTCGAAACAGTCGACGGGCTCACCTTCTATCGCACGCCGCCGATCGCGCCCGCGCGCTCGCCGTGGCGCGAATGGCGCGAAATCGGCGCGCTGGCGGACCGCGTCGCGGCGCTGGTCGACGAATGGCGCCCCGATCTGCTCCACGCCCACTCACCGGTCCTCGACGGGCTCGCGGCGCTGCGCGTCGGCAAACGGCTCGGAATTCCGGTGATCTACGAAATTCGCGCCTTCTGGGAGGATGCCGCGGTCGGTAACGGCACGGGCCGCGAGGGCAGCGCGCGCTATTTTCTGACCCGTCAGCTCGAAAGTCATGCCGTCCGCGCCGCCGACGCCGTCGCGGTGATCTGCGAAGGGCTGCGCGGCGACCTCATCGCGCGCGGGGTGGATCCCGCCAAGATCGTCGTGTCGCCCAACGGCGTCGACCTTGACCTGTTCGGCGACCCGCCGCCGCGCGACGATGCGCTCGCCGCCGACCTCGGCCTCATGCCGGGCGACGCGGTGATCGGCTTCATCGGCAGCTTCTATGATTATGAGGGGATCGACGATCTGATCGCCGCGATGCCCGCGCTCGTCGCTGCCGAACCCGGCGCGCGGCTGCTGCTCGTCGGCGGCGGGCCGATGGAGGCGGCGCTCAAGGCCCAGGCCGCGGCGTCGCCCGTCGCCGACCGCATCCTGTTCGTCGGACGGGTGCCGCACCAGGCGGTCGAGCGCTATTATTCGCTGATCGACATCCTGGCCTATCCGCGCAAGAAGATGCGGCTTACCGATCTCGTCACGCCGCTGAAACCGCTTGAGGCAATGGCGCAGGGCAAGCTCGTCGCCGCATCCGATGTCGGCGGCCACCGTGAACTGATCGCCGACGGCGTCACGGGCACGCTGTTCGCGCCCGACGACCCACCGGCAATCGCCGCGGCCCTTGCCGGGCTGCTGCGCGATCGCGACATCTGGGATGAACGCCGCCGGACCGCGCGGGCGTTCGTCGAGGCCGATCGTAACTGGTCGTCAAACATTTTGCGTTACGAGCCCGTTTACCAGAGATTGTTGCGCCGCGGCGCTGCATCGCTCGCGGCTTGATGATATAGGACAGGCTCCTCTTCGGGAGCGACGGATTTGGACGATATGGACGATAGCGCCGACGGCTCCGACAAGGTTTCGCATCGCAAGGCCCGCGCCGCCGCCTGGATGCGCGCGCTCCGCCCGGCGATGCCGGCGGTCATCGGCGCCGCGGCGCTGACCTTCCTCTTCGCCGCGATCATGCCGATGGCCTGGGTATTCGGCATTGGCTGGAATCTCTATCTCGACCGTCTGTCGGACCTGTTCGTGCCGCCGGTCGGCAATGGCGCCCGTCTCGCGCTGGCGCTTGGCATGGCGCTTGTCGCCGCGCTGGTTGCGGCCTTTGTCGCGCTGCTGATCGCCGAGCCCGAGGCGTCGGGCCTTGCCGCGCTCGGGCGCCGTCTGCGCCGCCGCCAGGAGGCTGTCGACGATGATATTCCGGTGCGCCGCCGCGCCGACCTCCACCCCGATGATCTGCCGCGCGCGCCGCTGCGCGCCGGACGCGACCTTCCCGAACAGGGGCTGGGGCCGGTCGATGCGGCGCCCGAGGTCGCGGCGGACTATCTTCTTGAATATGAACCCGACGCGCTCGCCGGTGCCGATGTCGTCGAGGATGTGGACGCTGTCGAGATCGTCGAAGCGGCCGTGGCACCCTACACGCCGCCCGCAGCCGACGCTGCGCCGGACGAAGAGGATGAACTGATCCTCGCCGATCTTGCGCCCGTCGAGGTTGAAACACCCGGTGACGAACCCTGGCTTCAGCCCGCGAAGATTGCTGGACCGGCGATGCCCGATCCCGCCGACAAATCGCTCGGCGCGATGGTTGCGCGCTTCGAGGCAGGGCTCGCCCGGCGCCGCGAAACCAGGACGGCAACCGCCGCAGTCCCGGTGCCCGATGTCGCCGCCAACGAAGATGCCGACGAAGAAATCGACTTCGCGCTCGAAGCCGCGCTCAGCACTTTGCACCGCCTGAACCGCGGCACGACGGGCTGAACCGCCGCACCCGGCGGCCTGAAATCGCTTTCCTGCATTGTTCCGGCGTGTCAGCCTCGCCGCATGCCTTCCGTGCCATCCTTTCCTGCGCGACCATCGCGGCGGCTGCGGCTTCGCGCCCTACGCACTGCCGCAGCGTCTCCGCCCCGAAACGGCCTGCCCGGTGCAATCGCGCGTGAAGTAGCGCAATTTTCCGCCATTTTTCGAATGGCACCGCGCCGCGGGCATCGCCCGGTCCTGCGGCGCCTTCGGGACGCTGCGAGCGCTGCAATCGCGTGTGAAGTTACACGCTTTTCTGCGCCTTTCGCGCCGGTGGCTGCGCGCGGCTGCGCGGCGGTGCTGACAGCGCGCAATTCCCCTGCTAACGGCGCGCGATGACGACTCCTCTCTCGCATATCCGTAATTTCTCGATCATCGCGCATATCGACCATGGCAAGTCGACGCTCGCCGACCGGCTGATCCAGTTCACTGGCGGGCTGACCGAGCGCGAAATGTCGGCGCAGGTTCTCGACAATATGGACATCGAGAAGGAGCGCGGGATCACGATCAAGGCGCAGACGGTGCGCCTGACGTACAAGGCGCACGACGGCGAAACCTATCAGCTCAATCTGATGGACACGCCCGGCCACGTCGACTTCGCCTATGAAGTCTCGCGCAGCCTGGCGGCGTGCGAGGGCGCGCTGCTCGTCGTCGACGCGGCGCAGGGGGTCGAGGCGCAGACACTCGCCAACGTCTATCAGTCGATCGAGCATGACCATGAAATCGTGCCGGTCATCAACAAGATCGACCTGCCCGCCGCCGACACCGACAAGGTGAAGGCGGAGATCGAGGATATCATCGGCCTGCCCGCCGACGATGCGGTGCTGGCCAGCGCCAAGTCGGGGATCGGCATCGAAGAAACGCTCGAAGCCATCGTCGCCAGGATTCCGCCGCCGAAGGGCGATGCCGCGGCGCCGCTCGTCGCGATGCTCGTCGACAGCTGGTACGACCCTTATCTCGGCGTCGTGATTCTCGTCCGCGTCGTCGACGGGGTGCTGAAAAAGGGTCAGCAGATCAAGTTCATGCAGGCGGGGACGACCCATCTGATCGACCGCGTCGGCTGTTTCACCCCGAAGCGGACCGACCTTGTCGAGATCGGCCCGGGCGAGATCGGTTTCATCACCGCACAGATTAAGGACGTTGCGCAGGCGCGTGTCGGCGATACGGTCACCGACGCCAAAAGGCCCGCCGCGGCGCCGCTACCGGGGTTCAAGGAGGTTCAGCCGGTCGTCTTCTGCGGCCTCTTCCCGACCGATGCCAATGATTTCGAGAAGCTGCGCGAAAGCATCCAGAAGCTGCGGCTCAACGATGCGTCGTTCAGCTTCGAAATGGAGACGAGCGCCGCATTGGGCTTCGGCTTTCGCTGCGGTTTTCTGGGTCTTCTCCACCTCGAGATCATTCAGGAGCGGCTGACCCGCGAATATGACCTCGACCTGATCACCACGGCGCCGTCGGTGGTCTACAAGCTCAAGCTCACCCGGTCGAAGGAAGGCGGCCCCACCGAGATGGAGCTCCACAATCCGGCCGACATGCCCGATCCGAACCGGATCGAGGAAATCGAGGAGCCGTGGATCGAGGCGGTTATCTATGTCCCCGACGAATATCTGGGTTCGATCCTCAAGCTCTGTCAGGACCGCCGCGGCATCCAGAAGAATCTGACCTATGTCGGCGGCCGCGCACAGATCACCTATGAACTGCCGCTCAACGAAGTCGTGTTCGATTTCTACGACCGGTTGAAGAGCATCAGCCGCGGCTATGCCTCGTTCGACTATCACCAGATCGGCCACCGCCCCGGCGATCTCGTCAAGATGAGCATCCTCGTCAACAATGAGCCGGTCGATGCGCTCAGCATGATCGTCCACCGGGGCAGCGCCGAGGCACGCGGGCGCGGGATGTGCGAGCGGCTCAAGGATCTGATCCCGCGCCACATGTTCAAGATCCCGATCCAGGCGGCGATCGGCGGCAAGGTGATCGCGCGCGAAACCATCGCGGCGCTGCGCAAGGACGTCACCGCCAAATGCTATGGCGGCGACGCGACCCGCAAGAAAAAGCTCCTCGAAAAGCAGAAGGAGGGCAAGAAGCGGATGCGCGAATATGGCAACGTCAACATCCCGCAGGAGGCGTTCATCGCGGCGCTGCGAATGGGCGACGACGCCTGAGGGTGCGCGCTACATCTCGATGATGATCTTGACCTTCGCCGGCGTCGTGCCGGCGGCCTCGGCGATCTCGCGGCGCGCCTGCGCGACCAACTGGCCAAGATGCGCCGACTGAGGCGGACCGCCGAGGCCGTTCAGGTCTGCAAGCGGGGTGCCGAGCACATCGGCGAGCCGGCGCAGCCGCGCCGGCTTGGGGCGCGACCGGTCCTGCTCCCAATAGCAGACCGACGTCACCGCAACGCCAAGCTGGCGGGCAATATCCCGCTGCGTCAGCTGCCGCGCCTTGCGCAACTGCGCCAGCCGCCCGCCAAGCGTTTCGGGAAAGGCTGCCGCCCCCGACGTTTTGAGGGGATTGAGATCCATAATATACACGACCCGGCCTTTTTTGCTTTTTGGCCGCCCCGAATATCAAAGCCCGCCACCGGCTACTTTCAACTTCTCACGCAAAAATAAGGGGCTGCACCCTCCGGCAGGAGCGATTGTCTTTCGGCCCGGGCGGCGATAGCTTGCCGAACACCGACGACAGCCGGGAAAGGACGAAGCGTGCACGCTCCCGCAAGGCCGATCGACGACATCGTCGTGCACAGCGTGCTCAACGACGGAACCGCGGTATGCCTGCGGACGATCCGGCCCGACGACGCCGGCCTGCTCCGCGCCGGAATCCAGAAACTCTCGGCCGAATCGCGCTATCTGCGCTTCTTTTCGCCTGCGCCGGCCATGCCCGATGCGGTGATCGAGCGGCTGGTCGATGTCGATGGCCACGACCATATCGCCTGGGGCGCGATTTGCACCGAATGCGAAGGCGAGCCGGCGATCGGTGCGGTTCATGCCGTCCGGCACAAGGCAGGGGCCGGCGGGGGCGAGATGCGTGTCGGCGAATATTCGATCGCAATCCTCGACGCCTTTCACGGCCAGGGCCTCGCCCGGATGATGACCGCGGCGCTGCTCGTCGATTGTCTCGCCGAAGGGTTGACGACGCTCGACGTCAATATCCTGTCCGAAAATCACGCCGCACTGGGGCTGATCAAGGCGATGGGCGGCACGCGCAAGGAGGAATCGCGCGGCGTCGCCGAATATGTGATCGACGTCGCGGCGGCGCTGGAGGCGCTGCGCAGCGACGCGGACGCACGCGGGGTTCAGGATGTGCTGAAGCAGCTCGGTGCCGGATAGGCCGGTGGTCCTCCCCGCCGCCGGGGGTCGCGACCGGCGGCGGGAAGGTGAAGAACGCGGGTGTCGGAGCTCCCGTGTCCCACGCACATCGCTCTAGCGGCGCTGCCATGACGTCACCGTGACCGGCGTCACAGGGGCCAATCTTTTATGTCGCGAACAAGCGAAAGGGCGCCAGCGGCATGCGCTGGCGCCCTTTCCAGGCTGTCCGTGACCCGCGGGGGGCGCAGGTCGGGGACAGTCTTACTTCTTCTGCGTGTCGCCGACGCCGGTTTCGGACGGGGCAACCTCGCCATTGTCGTCCATCGCGTTGGCTTTTTCCTCGCCCATTTCTTCGACCCGGTCGGCCTTGTTTTCCATGGCTTCCTTGGCGGGGCCATCGGGCATGGTGTCGGCCTGATCATCAATGGCGTCGGCCCGCGATTCGGCCTGATCCTCGACACTGTCGGCGGCGGGGCTCTGGCAAGCGCCGAGCGCGAGAGCCGAAGCGGCGGTGAGGGTAAGAGCAATCTTGCGCATTATAACAGTTCTCCCTTGTTACAGGGGGGGCAACGCCGCGCCGCTGGCATCGGTTGCAACAAAATTTGCAAGCCTATGCTTTCGCAATGCTATTTTTTGATTCCACGCCGCTCCTGTCCCGCTCCGACGCAAAAAAGGGGGCGCCCGCAGGCGCCCCCTTCATCATGTATCGCACGCGATGCGATCAGAAGCGCTGCTGGCGCTCGTAAAGATCGCGGTAGTGCTGGATACGCGTGACGCGCAGGCCCGGCATGCCGCTGCGGTCGATCGACCGCTGCCAGCCGGCAAACTCCTCGAGCGTCAGCGAATAGCGCTCGCACGCTTCGTCCACGGTCAACAGGCCGCCATTGACGGCTGCAACCACTTCCGCCTTGCGGCGAACGACCCAGCGCGTGGTGTTCGCAGGCGGCAGACTGTCCAGCGTCAGCGGTTCCCCAAGGGGGCCGATGACCTGGGCGGGCCGGATTTTCTGATTCTCGATCATGCTCATTCCATAAAATCTTCGTCGTGGGGGATCGGCAAAGCCGACGTCCGTGCTTTTATAGAAGAGGGGTTCAACATCGGCTGAAACCCTCTGGTAAACGCGCTGTTCACAGTTTCGGGCAGCCCGTTCGCTTCGTCGGACAAGTCGAAGAAGCGCGCGGGACGAAGCATTCCGTCGTCCAGTGCCTGCACCCCGCCGCCCAGCATTTCGCGCACCGCGCCGACCGCTGCGGCATGCGATTCGTCGGTCTCGCGCTCGCGCAGCAAGCGAACGGTCGGAAGCGCTGCCTGCCGCGCCCGCGACACCGCGAGCAAAATGTCGAAGCCGGGCTTCGACAGGCTCGTCGCATCGGCTGGATGCGGAAGGTCGGAGGGAAGCAAGTTCATGCTGCCTGTCTAGCGCGTGCGGCCTAAGGTCCAGTAAATGCCCATTTCATCGCTTGTTAGCGAAGCTTAACTCGCGTCAATATCTTGACACCCGCCGCGGAAAAGCTGGCATTTTGCCTGATCGCTCCCTAGATGGCGCGCATCATGGCAACCGTAATTTCACCCGCGGGCCTCGCCCAGGCCGACTTCCAGCTCGCCGGTCCGTTAAAGGATCGGCGAATCGTGGTCGCGATGTCGGGCGGAGTCGATTCGAGCGTCGTCGCCGCGCTTGCCGCGCGGTCGGGCGCCGAGGTGATCGGCGTGACGCTGCAACTTTACGACCATGGCGCCAAGGCCAAGCGCGTCGGGGCTTGCTGCGCGGGGCAGGATATTCGTGACGCCCGCGCGGTCGCCGACCGGCTTGGCTTCGCCCATTATGTCCACGACCATGAAAGCCGCTTCCGCGATACGGTGATCGATCAGTTCGCCGACGAATATCTCGCGGGCCGGACTCCGATCCCGTGCGTCCGTTGCAACATGGGTGTGAAATTCACCGATCTTTTCCAGCTCGCGCGAGATCTGGGTGCCGATTGCCTTGCGACCGGCCATTATGTCCGCCGCATCATGGGGTCGGCCGGTGCCGAGCTGCACCGGGCGGTCGATCCCGCCCGCGACCAAAGCTATTTCCTCTTCGCCACCACGCAGGAGCAGCTCGACTTTCTGCGTTTCCCGCTCGGCGGGCTCGAAAAGAGCGTGGTGCGCGAAATCGCCCGAGATCTTGGCCTTGGCGTCGCGGGCAAACCCGACAGCCAGGATATCTGTTTCGTCCCCGACGGCGACTATACGACGCTGGTGCGCAAGCTGCGTCCGGAGGCGGAAGATCGCGGCGAGATCGTGCATATCGACGGCACGGTGCTGGGCGCTCACAAGGGGCTTATCCATTATACGGTCGGCCAACGCCGCGGCATCGACATCGGCGGGCAGACCGAACCGCTTTATGTCATACGCCTCGATGCGGCGACAAAGCGCGTCATCGTGGGGCCGCGCCGCGCGCTGGCCGTCGCAGGCGCGCGGATCGGCGAAGCGAACTGGCTTGCCGAGGTCGATCGTCGCCCGGTTCTGGCAAAGGTGCGCAGCATGGCGAAGCCCGTGCCGGCGCAGATGAACGGCGACCGGCTGGTCTTCGCCGCGCCCGAATATGGCGTTGCGCCCGGCCAGGCGGCGGTGCTCTATGATGCAGCCGAACCCACGCGCGTACTCGGCGGCGGCTGGATAGAGGAAAGCTTCGCGGCCGAGCCGACGGAATAGATTGCACTTTCTGTCCCGATGCCGCAGCTTCGGCGCTAAGCAAGGGGAGAGACGATCATGGTCAATTGGGTGTTGCGCGGCGCGGTCCTGCTCTGGGCGCTGCTCTTTTTCATCGTCGGCATTCGCGGCGTGTTGAACCCTGCCAGCTTTACCGAAACCTTCGGAATCATTGCCGATGGCGTCGCCGCGAACACGGTGCGTGCCGACATGTCGGCCTTTTTCCTCGTGGCCGCCGGTGGCGCGGCGCTCGGGGGGCTGCTGCGCGGCTGGTCGCGCGCGCTGCTGGTTCCCGCTGCGCTTTACGGCACTGCGCTAGTCGGCCGCCTGATCGGGGTGGCGAGCGGCGACATGGTCAATGGCGGCATCGTGCAGGCGATGATTATCGAAGCCTTGTCGGTCGGCCTGATGATCACGGCCTATTATATGCTCTCGCGCGCCTCGGCTGCGGCTTCGGGGGTCGAGATTTCGTCATAATGAGCTGATCGGTAACGAGAAATTCGGTCCTGTTGTGTTGCGGGCCGGTTTATGCGTAAATTTATATCGGGTCGCGCTTCTGTTTCCTGTGTGAAAGGGGCCGCACATGACATCCGATGACGACAAGCGGGACCGTTCGGACCGGCGCCAGAGCGATCGGCGCGTCGCGGACGATCCCGACTACAATGGCCCCGAGCGCCGTCAGGGCGACCGGCGGTCGGGCAAGGAACGCCGTACCGGGGGCTGACCGATCGGGCAGGCTGGCGGCACGGTTCAGGAGAATGACCGTGACCCGAACAGAATTGCCGCGCCTCAGCGTTGATATCGTGTCCGACGTGATGTGCCCCTGGTGCATTATCGGCTGGCTGAAGTTTCAGAAGGTCATGGCGCATTTTGAGGGACGGTTGGCCTTCCGTGTCCAATGGCACCCTTTCGAACTCAATCCGCACATGCCCCCCGAGGGCGAAGACGCGGTCGAACACGTCATCCGGAAATACGGGATTACCCAAGAACAGAGCCGGGCCAATAGCGGGCGACTGGCGGCGATTGCGGCCGACCTCGGCTTTGCATTCAATCGGGGGCCGGGTTTTCGGATGCGCAACAGCTTCGATGCGCATCGTTTGCTCACCTGGGCCGGAGCGTTGGAAGAGCCCGATCAGGCGGCAGCGACCGGCGTTCAGACCGCGCTGAAACTCGCGCTGTTCCGCGCCCATTTCACCGACAATCGCGACGTCGGCGATCCCGCCGTCCTGATCGATGTCGCGGCCTCGGTCGGACTCGACGCGGCTCGCGCCGCCGCGATTCTGGACGGCGACGACTATGCCGAGATGGTGCGGATGGAAGAGGCTTATTGGGCAGACAATAATGTCACCGGCGTTCCGGCCTTCATCCTTGGCGGCCGCATGCTGATCCCTGGTGCACAGGATTCCGAAGCCTTCATTCGGGTCATCGAAAACAAGGTTCTGGCGAGCGCCGCCTGAGGAACTGTCCCCGCCGCACGGGCGTTTTCGATCCATTCCCGCCGCACAGGCTATTGGGGCCGATAGGCGCAATCAAGGAGATGGTTCGATGCCCGCTTCCCCCGACGAAGATGCCCCCGAAATGGTCAACCGCGAACAGGATGACGAACCCGCACAGGCGCAAACTGTCGCCGCGGCGGCGCGGCAGGCGCGTCCCCTCGAAGACAGCCGGAAAGTGCCCGCGCGCGACGAGGGCGACGACGCGCAGGATCTGGTCGATCATATGCGGCAGATGGAACGATCGGGCCGCATCGACATGGACGCCTATCGCGGCGAACGCAGCGACGATGACGAGGATGACGAATTGGGACCGGGCGGGGTAGAAGACGACGAACCGCGCGGCGCTCCCTGAATATCGGCGGTACTAAAAGGGATTGAGCGTATAGCCCTGCTGCTGAAGCAGCGCGTGGGCGGTCATCGCCGATAATGCCAGTTCGACGCCCGGGAGCAGATCGGTCTTTTTGACGCCCTGTCCCGCCGCGCTTTGGCCGCACACGATAACACGGACACCGGCCTTGATCAGGGCATCGACAAGCGCGGCGTTGGGATTTTCCGCGCTGGGATACTTACGCCCATAGGCTTCGGCGCCCGCCACATCGAAGGTTGCGGGGCCATGCACGACAATTGCGAGATGGATGCGTTCCGCCGGTACCCCGGCTTCGACCTGCATGTTGAGAAAGCGGGCGGCCGATTCCAGCGTGCGATTGAGTGTCGCCTCTTTCGCCGTGGCAACGTCGAACGCGATGTGAAATTCGGTTCCGGGGGGAATGCGCATATCGGCGTCGGTGACACTTGCGACCTTGCCGAACGCCGGGATGACCGTACCGCTATGAAAAGATGCCATCGGGTCGGGCGACGCCTTACCCATATCAGCGGCATGCAACGGCGACAGAAGGGCAAGGCCGGCAACAGCGAAGGCAAGCGCGAGCGGGCGGGACGGTGACATCGTGAGGTTCCTCTCGGATCGGGATTGATGGCGCAGCCTACCGTTCCGCTTCAGGCTGCACCAGCCCGCGAGCCCGTCAATCGCGCCGTTTGCGCATCATATCCGCCGTCGCGAGGCCGCCGACGACGACGATGAAGCTCACCATCATCAGCGCGAAAAGAAGAACGGGGGTTTGGGTCAAGGGATCGGTCATGTCTGGGGCTCCTTGGTGGTTCGGAAGCCCTGACATGAATGAGCGGCGGCGCGGCGGCATTGATCCTGATCAATGTGGCGCCGCAGTGGCGGCGTCTGCCGGTCGTCGCTGGCGGTTCGGACCGCACTCGTCATTACTTTGGTATGCCTGCGCTGGCAAATTCGCCTGCATGCCGCACCCGACAGATATCCGTTCCGCTTCGTGTCGTCGCCGTATCCGCGCCCGCCGATCTGGGGGGATGTGGGTGCTGGTGGCGGCAGCCGGAGCCTTTGCGGGAACTTTGGCGGCTTGCAGATGCAGGCATCCGCGCCGGCCCACGCCGAGCTGTCATGGCCCACTGCCGCGCCGGAACCGCATTCGGCGCATTTCGGATTTTGTCATACCGGAGGCGGGCGCAATTGCGTCGTCGATGGCGACACCTTCTGGTTCGAGGGCTAGAAATACCGCCTCGCCGACATCGACACCCCGGAGACGCATCCGCCGCGTTGCGCGCAGGAGGCGCGTTTGGGGACGCGGGCGACCGAGCGGCTGCGCGATTGGCTCAATTCCGGGGCCTTCCGGCTCGAAGAAAACGGACGCGACAGCGATCGTTACGGGCGCAAGCTGCGCATCGCCACCCGCGACGGGGTGAGCGTGGGCAGCGTGCTCATCGATGCGGGGCTGGCGCGGCCGTGGGAAGGGTATCGGCGCCCGTGGTGCTAGTCGCCGCCGGGCGCAGGGGGTAAGGCCTCGCGCAGCGGCTTGTTCGGTCCTGCAAGCTGCGCGTCGAGATCGTCGGCCAGCAATTGCGCGACGGGGTCGTCGCGGCGCGCGCGCAGCGTATCGCGGCGATCGGTCAGCGCCGCCGCGCGCTCGGCTTCAGGCAGCGCCATCACCTCGAGGTAAAAGCGCACCGCGGTAAGCCACGGCGCGTCGTCGCCGGGCACATCTTCGGCCCAGCGCGAGAAGGGGCCGCCCGCCGGCCCCCATTCTCCATCGTGGCGGTCAAGGAAGAAAAGCAGGCGCGAGCCGAGCGGCACCATGTAGCGGACGCAGCCGCCGATATAGGCGAGCGGATGGGCGTGCTGGAGCTCGTAGGGATTGCTGAGCGTGGCGAAGCGGCCGGTGGCGAGCGCGATCGGAAGCGTCTTCGGCGCGTCGGCAAGATTGCCCTTGAGCGCCGCGATCGGCCGGATGTCGAGGCGCATGTTGTCGGGGGCGCCGGCCGCGTCCATCGGGGTGCCGCCGGTGACGGTGGCGAGGAGGACCAACTCGGCTTCGGCGGTCAGTTCCATGTTGGTCGGCACCGCATAGCCTGGCGCGGGCGAGCAGGCGGCGGCTGGAAGCGGCGTGGCGAGGCAGGCGAAAACAGCGAGGAGAAGGGGGAAGCGCATGGCGGCCAGGCTAGCCCGCGTGTCGCCGCTTGGAAAGCCGGCGCGGTTTCGGAGCGCTTCGTCCAAGCCGATGGACCCGACTCGGCGCCCCATGCGTATCATCCCCGTCGCGGCCGCCGGATCAGCTGGCGACGGCGCGGCAAGGAGAAGAACCATGGCCGAACACGATCATAGCGCTATCAAGGAACATATGGCCGTCATCGGCGCCGACGGCGTCCATGTCGGTACCGTTGATCATGTCGATGGCGAACGCATCAAGCTGACCAAGGCCGACAGCCCCCAGGCCGAAGATGGCGAAGGCGCCGGGCACCATTATCTGCCCGCCGGCCTCGTCGCCGCGGTCGAAGGCGATACGGTGCGCCTGTCGGCGACCGCCGCCAATGCGGCCGATTTGTTCGAAGAGGCGGATTGACCGACACCCCGATAACAGATGGCCGGGACGCAATCTGGCGCCCGGCACCGAAACTGGCCCGCCCAGCTGCCTCCGGGCGGGCCATTTCATGTGCGCATCAGGCCGAAAGCTTGCGCGCGCATTCGATGCAGAGCGCCGCCTCGGGCTTGGCGGCGAGCCGTTCCTCGCCGATATCCTTGCCGCAGCTGGTGCAGATGCCGTAGCTCCCTTCGTCGATGCGGGCGATCGCCGCCGTCACCGCCGCGACTTGGCGCGCCAGCAGCGCATCCTCGCTCGCCAGCGCATCGTCATCCTCGCGCTCGATCGCTGCATCTTCGGCGTCGGCGCTGATCGGCGCGGTAAGGTCGGAGGCGACCCGCGCCCCGCGCGCTCTGAGGTCGGCGAGGCGCAGGATCAGCCCGGTGCGCACCGAGGCGAAGCTGTCACCGCCGCGGCTCATGTCGTCTGCTCCGCCGCGATGATCGCGGCGATCTCGTCGAGCAGCGCCAGCCGCTGCCGCTTCAGTTCCTCGGCATGTTCGTCGGACACCGGCTCGACTTCGCTCTCGGCGCGGTGGATGGCGCGGTTGACGACATGGTAGTGCTCCGCCAGCGCCGCAAAATGTGCGTCGCTTTCCTTGAGCCGGTGGATTGCCGCGGCATCGTCGGGAAATGCGTCGGCCAGTTCGTGGGGGGTATGCGACATGGGGCCTTCCTCCTGCTTCGATAATCCGCCGATCTTACCCCCAATGCGCCGGCGTGCATTGCGCTGAGTCAAAAACGGAGCCGGGGCACATCGCCCGGCTCCGTTCCGGTCGCCGTCCCGCGACCCACGGGACGGCGATCATCGATTGTGGCCCCGAAAGGCCGACAGCGTTTCAGCGCGCTTCTGCGGCACCCGCCGCGCGGACCGACAGATCGGCCTTGGGCAGCTTCGTCACCAGCGGCCCGGTCACGCTGTCGGCCTGGCTGTAGAGCGCCGAAAGCGGGACATTGTAGAGCTTGCCGCCGTCGACGACGATCGCATTGTCGCCGTCGATACCCTGCACCGTGCCGATGCTCGCGCCCTTGGCGTCGGTCACCTGTGCACCGGCGCGCACCTGTTCGCGCGTTGCGAGCGTCAGCTTCGCCGAATCGACCGCATCGTTCGCGGCGCCATCGACGCTGGCGACCGTCTGGCCGACGCGGTCGGTCACGCCGCCGACGGTGGTCGCGGGATCGAGTGCGGCGCCCGCGTTGACATTGGCCGCGCCGCCAAGGCCGACCTGCGCGACGGCGGGAACGGCGACGATCGCGGCACTAGCGGCGAGCGTCATAACGGTCTTGCGCATCGGGTTTCTCCTTATTGTCCGATCAAGGCCGCCCGGAGGGGGGAAGGGGAGATGGACGGCCTTGCCGACGACAAACCGGCGCGCCGGGCGTTCGTTGCCGCACGGGCGGCGGATCGACCGGCGCGCGCGACGGAGCGATCAGGCGGGGGTGGGCCGCCGCGCGATCAGCTTGTTGAGCGTCGCGATCCGCCGCCGAGCCGCGCTCCAGTCGCGTTCGGGATGCGCCGCGATCTGGCGGAGGAGAGTGCCGAGTTCCTTGCGACGGTCGCCTTCGGTCACGGGTTGCATGGGCTTTCTCCTTTCAGGCGCGCAGCATAGCATGGCGGCGGCCCGCCTGCGCACCGCTCACCCCGCGGGCGGGGCGGACCGGCTGGCGGCGCGCGGTCCCGGATTCGGAAGAACGACGGATCAGTCGGCCGCGGTCGGGGGATAGGGGGCAGCCGCGCCGTGGTCGTAGCTCAGGCTTTCCGACAGGCGGAAGCGGCCTTCGGCGGGCATCCATTGCCAGACGTGCATGTAGCGCGCGCCGCCGACCATGTCCCAGCGCGCGTCCTTGGCATTCCATTCGAAGAAGACATGCGCCGCCTCTTCGAGTGCGCCCCAGTCGCCGAGCGCGCGGATGACGCGCGATCCGGGGACGAGCAGGCGGCGGTTGCGATAGCCCGCTTGCGCACCGCCGGGCGCGCGTGCGGCGCAATTTTTCTCCATCCCCGCGACGAAATCGGCGCGGTCGGCGATAGCCAGCCCGTCCTTGTCGTGGAGCATCCGGTAATCCGGGGTGAGCAGATCGGGCAGCGCGGCGGGATCGCAGCCTTCGAACACCGCCCAGAACAGCCGCGCATCGTTTGCCGCAATCGCCGCGTCGAGCGCGGCGCCGGTCGGCATCGGCGCGGACTGCGCAGCGACGGCGGGCGGGGGTGCAGGTGGGGCCTGCGGCGCGGGCGCCAGTGCGGCGGCGAGGAGAAGGGCGAGGGACATGGGTCGAAGCTCCTTGCTGTGTTGTTTGTATAATACGGCTGGACTCGGCGGGGCGCAAGCGGCGTGTACGCGATCCCCCCTGCCGCGCAGCGATGGAGAATCGCAGACGGCGCGCAGCGCCAGCGGCTGCTCCGTCAGCCCTTGCGGGCTGCCCCCTTGTATCTTGATAATGATGCATAAGCGCGTTTGCGGGAGGGTCCGCTAGCGGACCCTCCCGCGCCGTCTGCGAGCCCGTTGCCACCTAGGTTCTCGAGACCGCTGGGGAGCTTGGGCCCGGACGGATCTTTGCCAGCCCGCACGGTTGCGAGGGGTTGTACCCCGCACACGCAAGGAAGGGAACGAAGATGACGCAGCAAGATGTGATCGCCGGGATCGATGTGTCGAAGGACCGGCTCGATGTCTGTCTCTGGCCGACGGGTGAGACGATGGCCTTTGCGAACGACCCCGCCGGCTGTGCCCGGCTCGCCCGCCGGTTGGCAGGGCGGGCGGTGACGGCCGTCGCGCTCGAAGCGAGCGGCGGTTACGAGCGCGAGGCGATGGCGGCGTTGCGCGCGGCAGGCTTGCGCCTCCATCGCCTCAATGCGCTGCGGGTCCGCCGCTTCGCGCAAGGGTGCGGGGTCATGGCCAAGACCGACCGGATCGACGCCGCGGTGATCGCCCGCTACCTCGCCGCCGTACCGCAGCGCGCCGCCATCGACGAGCCGGCCGCCGAGGCCGTCGCCGAACTGGTCACCGCCCGCCGCCAGCTCGTCGAGGAGATGACCCGCTGCACCAACCAGGCCGCGCAGAGCCGGCAAGCTGTGCTCCAGCGCCTCGCCCGGCGGCGCATCGCGAGGATCAAGGCGGACATCCTCGCGCTCGATCAGGCCATCGCCACAGCGGTCGAGGCCGATGCCGACATGGCCCGCAAAAGCCGCCTGATGCGCTCGGTCCCCGGCGTCGGACCGGTCCTCACCCACAGCCTGCTGGCGCTGATGCCCGAACTGGGCCGCCTCTCGGGACGCCAGGCCGCCGCCCTCGTCGGGGTCGCGCCCTTCGCCTGCGAAAGCGGACGATACAAGGGACAGCGCCGCATCAGCGGAGGACGAAAACCCCTGCGCGATACAGCCTATATGGCCGCCCTCGTCGCCGCCCGGCACAATCCCGTCATGGCCGCCTTCAAACAACGCCTCGTCGACGCAGGAAAACCCCCAAAGCTCATCATCGTCGCCATCATCCGAAAACTCGTCGTCGCGCTCAACGCCATCATCCGAGATGAGCAGCCTTGGAAAGCTTGAAGACGGTTGCTCCCCATGGCTTCGCCAAAGGGAGGATCGGGTGGGACTGTTGCTGTGTGCCCCGGCCTTCGCCTGGGATCACGGGGCCGGGGGCGTGGAAACGGGAAGCGGCGGGGTTGCGCTGGCGGGGCTGGCGTCGGGGCGCAGCTGTCCCTATTTGTGCGGTTGATGAGCAATGGGGACAGAAGGATCGTCGTGATCGCGCGGCTGAAGCCCAAACCGCTGCTGGCGGGGGCGATCGTTTGCGCGCTGATATTGGCGGCGCTGGCGCTGGGGCAGGCGGAGCCGGTGCGCGGCGACGGCATGGGCGCGATGCTGCGGAACCTGGTCTTCGGCGATGCGGTGGCGACGACGGCGATGATCGCCGCGGCGATCGGCCTGTCGACCTGTTTCCGCCTGTGGCGCCAGCGCGACGCCTGGATCTTTCACGACGGTATGCGCCTCTATCGCGGCAACAGCCTGTCGTGGCCTCTGGCGACAATCCGCGATGTGGTTGTTGAACGCAGTGACATCGGCATCGCCTCGCTGCGGCTGGTCGTAGACGACGACAGCGAGACAACGCGCGAGCTGGTGAAGCTGCCGCTGCTCGAAGGCTCCCCCGAAGCGGTGCGCGGTGGCGTGCTGTTCGCGGCGGCGGGGGTGAAAGCGGTGCCGAGCGGGGTCACGGTGAATTGAGGGTGGCCGGGGGCGGGCCTTTCGGATTTCACACGAAGACGCTAAGCGGTCTGGCTTCCTCCCCATCGTCATTCCGGACTTGATCCGGCATCCATGGGCCATTGCGTCGGCTATAATGTCATGTCTGCCGCAATAACCGTCGCAGGTTTCGGATCAAACCGAAAACCCGCCCTTGTTCCGCCGGTTCGACCCCGCCGCCAGCACCTTCTTGCCCGTCGGGGTCAGCGTCCATTTCGCGCCCTGTTGCGCCACCAGACCCAGCTCGACGAGTTCGTCGCGGACGGGGTCGGTGAGGAGTTGGGGGCGGCGGTTCGACAGACCCTCCAGGCAGGCGCGTTGCGGCTGGCTGAGGATCAGCAATTTCAGTTTTTTCTTGTCGGTCATTTGCGACTTCTCTTTTCGATTATCGTTTCGGGCCGTGTGGCCCACCCCGCTTCGTCAAGCCAGCAAGCCGGCAAGCTTCGCTGCTCTTCCCCCCGGCCTGCGTCGGGGCAGGCTCTGAAGGAGAGGGGTTCGTTGGTTACTCCGCGGCGATGCCGGCCTGTTTGAACATGTCGTCGCCGCCATCGTCACTGCTCGCGGCGGCCGGGTCGTCGTTCGCCTTGGCCTTCTTGCGGCTGTCGAAGCTGGTCCACACGGTGTTCCAGTCGCCGCGCGTCGCGGCCTTCGAATATTCGGTGGCGCGCGTTTCGAAGAAATTGGCATGCTCGACGCCGTTCAGCAGCGGGGCGAGCCAGGGCAGCGGGTGTTCGTCGATCATGTAGATCGGCTGGAAACCGAGCTGTCCCAGGCGCCAGTCGGCGATGTAGCGGATGTAGCGCTTGATCTCTTTGGGCGTCATGCCGGGAACCGGGCCCTGTTCGAAGGCAAGGTCGATGAACGCATCCTCGAGCCGCACGGTCTTCTGGCAGCAATCGATGATGTCTTCCTTCACCGTCTTGGTCAGGCAGTCGCGTTCCTTGACGAAGGCGTGGAACAGGCGCGTGATGCCTTCGCAGTGCAGGCTTTCGTCGCGCACCGACCAGCTGACGATCTGGCCCATGCCCTTCATCTTGTTGAAGCGCGGGAAGTTCATCAGCATCGCGAAGCTGGCGAACAGCTGCAGCCCCTCGGTAAAGCCGCCGAACATCGCGAGCGTGCGCGCAATATCCTCGTCGCTGTCGACGCCGAAGGTGCCGAGATAGTCGTGCTTGGCGCGCATCTCGTCATATTCGAGGAACATGCCATATTCGCTTTCGGGCATGCCGATCGTGTCGAGCAGGTGCGAATAAGCGGCGATGTGAACGGTTTCCATGTTGCTGAACGCGGTCAGCATCATCTTGACCTCGGTCGGCTTGAACACGCGGCCGTACTTGTCGTGGTAGCAATCCTGCACCTCGACATCGGCCTGGGTGAAGAAGCGGAAGATCTGGGTGAGCAGATTGCGTTCATGGTCGCTGATCTTCTGCGCCCAGTCGCGGCAATCCTCGCCCAGCGGCACTTCCTCGGGCATCCAGTGGATCTGCTGCTGGCGCTTCCAGAAATCATAGGCCCAGGGATATTCGAAGGGCTTGTAGGTTTTGCGGGCTTCGAGCAATGGCATCGGCGTTTCCTCGGATCAGAATGGCGTGTGATTATTGGTCAAGACGACGTGACTCGGTGACGGGCAATCCCGCCTCGGTCGGAACATAGATCAGGCTGGCCTTGGTCCCTTCGAGCGCCTGAATTTGAAGGTAGCGCAGATACCCCTCGGGGCCACCAAGGCTGTTCTGCAGGATAGCGTTGGCCTGAGCGGCGCCCTTGGCACGAATAACCTCAGCATCGGCGAGCGAGATGGCGCTTTCCTTTTTTGCGCGAGCTTCAAGTATTGCGACTTGGCGCGAGGATTGCGCCTCGGCTAGCGCCGCCTCGCCCGCCAGGCGTTGCGAATAGACGCGATACTGCGGATAGCCGATCAGGAAGACGAGCAGTAGAATGATCGCTGCTCCGACCGCCGCGAGGGTACAACCCGCATTCTTGTTCATGGGGTTAGATCCTTATTGGCAGGCCAGACACTCGTCATAATCGGTGCTCTCGGCCGAAAGCTCGAACTTCGCCGCCTCGGGCGTGTTGTCGGCCTCGACCCCGCCCGCGAAGCCGGCGCGCTGGACCGATTTCGAGCGGAGATAATAGAGCGATTTGATGCCGAGTTCCCACGCGCGGTAGTGGAGCATGAGCAGATCCCATTTCTCGACGTCCGCCGGGATGAACAGGTTCAGCGACGCCGCCTGGTCGATATAGGGCGTGCGGTCGGCGGCGAGTTCGAGCAGCCAGCGCTGGTCGATCTCGAAGCTCGTCTTGAACACATCCTTTTCGTCCTGCGTCAGGAAGTCGAGGTGCTGGACGCTGCCGCCGCGCTCGAGGATCGAGTTCCAGATATTGTCGCTGTTCTTCGCCTTGTCGACGAGCAGGGCTTCGAGGTGCGGGTTGCGGATCGAGAAGCTGCCCGAGAGCGTCTTATGCGTGTAGATGTTCGCCGGGATCGGCTCGATACACGCGCTGGTGCCGCCGCAGATGATGCTGATCGACGCGGTCGGCGCGATCGCCATCTTGCACGAAAAACGCTCCATCACGCCCTGGTCGGCGGCGTCGGGGCAGGGGCCGCGCTCGTTGGCGAGCAGCATCGACGCCTGATCGACCTGCGCGCGGATATGCTTGAAGATACGCAGGTTCGACGACTTCGCCATCGCCCCCTCGAACGGCAGGCCGCGCGCCTGGAGGAAGCTGTGGAAGCCCATGACGCCGAGGCCGACCGAGCGTTCGCGGCTGGCGCTATATTTGGCGCGCGCCATTTCGGGCGGCGCGCGGTCGATATAGTCTTGGAGGACATTGTCGAGCATGCGCATGACATCTTCGATGAAGCGCTTGTCGCCGTTCCACTCGTCCCAGGTTTCGAGGTTGAGCGACGAGAGGCAGCAGACCGCGGTGCGATCGTTGCCGAGATGGTCGCGGCCCGTCGGCAGCGTGATTTCCGAGCAGAGGTTCGAGGTCGACACCTTGAGCCCGAGATCGCGATGATGCTTGGGCATCATGCGGTTCACCTGGTCGATGAAGATGATGTAGGGCTCGCCCGTCGCGAGGCGCGTCTCGACGAGCTTCTGGAACAGGCTGCGCGCGTCGACGGTGCCGCGGACGCTCTGGTCCTTGGGCGAGCGGAGGTTGAATTCCTTGCCGTCGCGCACCGCTTCCATGAATTCGTCGGTGATGAGGACGCCGTGGTGGAGGTTCAGCGCCTTGCGGTTGAAGTCGCCCGACGGCTTGCGGACCTCGAGGAACTCCTCGATCTCGGGGTGCGAGATGTCGAGATAGCAGGCGGCCGAGCCGCGGCGAAGGCTGCCCTGCGAGATGGCGAGGGTGAGCGAGTCCATCACGCGGACGAAGGGGATGATACCGCTGGTCTTGCCGTTGAGGCCCACGGGTTCACCGATGCCGCGCACCGCGCCCCAATAGGTGCCGATGCCGCCGCCGCGCGACGCGAGCCAGACATTCTCGTTCCAAGTGCCGACGATCCCTTCGAGGCTGTCGTCGACCGAATTGAGGTAGCAGCTGATCGGCAGGCCGCGGCCGGTGCCGCCGTTCGAAAGAACGGGGGTCGCGGGCATGAACCACAGCTTCGAGATATAGTCGTAGAGGCGCTGCGCATGCTCGGCATCATCGGCATAGGCCGAGGCGACGCGGGCAAAGAGATCCTGATAGGATTCGCCGGGGAGCAGATAACGGTCCTGCAAGGTTTCCTTGCCGAAATCGGTCAGCAGCGAATCGCGCGACGAATCAGTGACGACCTCGAATCGGCGCGCATGCACCTTGGGCTCCGACGAATCGTTGAGCTTTGCGGCGGGTGCCGCAGCCTTTGATTCGGCACCCGATTCGGGCGCTGCCGGAGCGTCATTCTTTGTCAGTTCCACCGTCGCCACGTCGCTTGTCTCCACCCGTTCGGTCTCGCGAAAATCCATGTTTCAATGCCCCGTTTTCCGACCGCGCAGCGGCGCAGTCTGTTCCCGTCTTGTTCGACTCAGGGCGAAGCCCCAGCCTAGCACCATTCGACCGCCGGGTGGCACTTATTTTCGGACGCAAAAAGCTGCTTCCCGCCCCCATATGGGATGGAGCGCGGAAATCCGCCACTTTCGGCCGCATACTAATTCTTGGGGTGCCCCCGTGGTCTACCCACCATCTATAGTGCCACGTCGGCGCGACGATGCAAGAGAGTAAATGACAGATTAGGGACTCGGTTCGTCGCTGATTTGATTCAACTCGTCGATGGAAAAGCACGCCTCAGGGAGCGATCGCCAGCGTTTCCGCGGGGTTCGGCCATATGTGGCGAAAGAGCATCGCTGTCGCAAAAAATCGGTGCGGCGGCACAAGATGTCGGGTGCCTCGGGAGAAGGGCTTTACCCCAAAAAGAAAAGGCCCCGGCAATGCCGAGGCCCAATCTTTGAAATTCGTTCGGGTTAAGCCGACGTGCCGCCGTTGCCGGAGCCGCCGCCACCCAGGAATCGCCAAAACCAACCCATGTCAGATCTCCTGTCGGTACTGCCCACGAAGAACAGTTAACGGAGCATATACCTTAATCGACATGGTAAATCGAGTCTTAACTATAAATTCCCGGCCAATCTGGCAGCTTAGGCGCGGCGGCTGTCGGAGGGGGTGGAGAGGCTGGCGAGCAGGTCGCTAATTAGCTGTGGTTTGCCAAGCAGATAGCCCTGGCCGATATCGCAGCCAAGCTGGTCGAGGAGCGCCATTGTCTGCGCATCTTCGATGCCTTCGGCGACTGCGGTGGCGCCCAGGCGGTGGGCGAGATCGATGGTCGATTTGACCACTTCGAGGTTGCGCTGCGAATCGCGCATGGTCATGACGAATCGCTTGTCGATCTTGATCTCGTCAGCCTCGATTTCGGTCAGATATTCGAGGTTTGACTGCCCCGTGCCATAGTCGTCGATCGACAGGCGCATGCCGGCGCGGCGGATCTGCGCGAGCGTCTGACGCGCCTGGAGGCTGTTTTCGATCTGCGCGGTTTCGGTGATTTCGATGGTCAGCCGTTCGGGCGGCAGATGATGCGCGCTAAGCATGACGCGGATCGTCGAGACGAGATCCTTGTGATCGAGTAGGGTCGCAGAGAGATTAACCGACATGTGAATTTCGGTGCCGAGTTTCTGCAACTGCGCCGCCGAACGGATCGCCTGGTCCATGACGAACAGGGTCAGGCGATAGATGTCCTGGCTCTTTTCGGCCTGGACGATGAATTCGTCGGGCGAGATCGGTCCGCGCGTGGGGTGCGTCCAGCGCACGAGCGCCTCGACCCCGACGAGCTGCCGCGTCGCGATTTGATATTGCGGCTGGAAGGCGACCCAGATGTCGCCAGCATTCAGCGCATCCTCGAGCTGCGAGTGGAAGCTGAGCTGCCAACCCGCATCGTCTTTTTGCTGCGGCGTATATTTGGTCCACAGGACGCGGCTGCGGATCGATTTTTCGGCGGCGACGAGCGCGGCGGCGAGACGCTGCGCGTTCGAGCCTTCGAACTCGTCATTGACCCCGAAAGCCATCGACACGTCGACCTTCAACTCGTCGATCGTCAGCGGCGCGTTGAACAGCGCGGCGAGCCCCATGAGTTGCGTCTCGATCTGGCTGTGCTGATAATAGGGGACGAGCCACGCGAAGGTGCCGTCGAGATCGTGATAGAGGGTGGTTCCTTGCGATGCGAGCTGAAGCCGGCGGGTCACCTGCCCGACGAGCTTGCTCAGTCCCTCGCCTGGAATGAAGGCGGCAAGGTCTTCGAAATTTACGACCTTAGCGGATATTACGGTCGCACTGCCGAAAGACTGCTGGGTGCGCAGTGCCTCGAAATTGGGCAAGCCGGACAAAGGATTCTCACGCTGCGCCGACCGGCGACGCCTCGACCGCGAAACATTGGCAGTAACAGTCGCAACGAAAAACAGGCCAGCACCAATCGAACTGCTGATCAGCATCGTCATCAAAACAAACTTGCCAACGATCAACGCCGAAACCGTGGCGGCGACTGCAAGATTGTACCACCGCGTCTGGCGTAGTGACAAGGCGGTGATAAGGGCGATGGCGGCGAGCGCGAAGGCCGGCGTCCAACCGATGTCGAACGGCGTGCCGCGCTTCAATGTTTCGGCGCCGACGACATGAACATAGGCGCCGGGCACGCGATCTTTGCCGGGCAGATAATGGATGTCCTGAAATGCTTCGGCTGTCGCGGCAAAGATGACATCCTTGCCCGCCAGTTCGCGCCTGCCGACCTTGCCCGAAAGCAGGTCAGCCGCGCTGTAGGTCGGAATGGAATCGACATTGTACGAATAGTCGAGCGCATAGACGCTCGCGGCAAGAGGATGATAATGCGCCATCATTGCCGAAAAGCTGGGCATCAACCGCCCGTCGACCGTTACCGCCGCAGGAATTCGCCAGACCTGCCAAAACGCGAATTCCCAGCCTATAACGCCAACCTGAAATTCATTTCCGAATGCTGGACCAGGCAGTTTATTCAGCTCGGCCGTCGTCCCGCGGACCGATTTTGTGGCCGCGGCAAGGATGATACGGTCATGCATTCGTTTTACGGCATTGGTAAGCAGCGGAAGGTCGCGATCGTTGCGGCGCCGTTCGTAGGTAAAGTCGACAAACAGCCGGTTGGCGCCGGCCCGGTCGACTGCATCAATGACTTGAGCGTGGCGTCCGACTGAAAAATCGTCACGGCCATATTTTTCGATTGTCCGGTCGTCGAGGGCGACGACGACGATGTCGCCCGACACTGGGCGCCAAGCGACAGCACCGACGGCGCTTTCTAGGATGCGGTCGACGGGTTCGGCGATCGACGACAGGCCCGCGGCCACGCTGAGCAACAGCGCCAGCGCGATCGTTCGCCAACTGATGAAAAGGCTCTTGACCTTAACTGGCACGCACGGGTCTCCAAAATGACCCGTTGGCATTAACTGAACCTGGTTAGCATCGCGTTAATCATGCCGGGAAACCGCGCCGCCCGATCGCGGTGCGCGGCGCGGCTTTTCCGGCGTCAACCAAGGCGCGGCAGTGGCTCCAGCGCGGCGTCGCCGGCGAGCGCCGAGGGCGCGAGGCCGGTGGCCGCGGGGACGATCTGTTGCAGATAGAAGCGCGTCGAGGCGATTTTCGCTTCGAGGAAGGCGGTATCGCTATCGCCCGCGTCGAGCGCGGCGCGCGCGCCCTGCTGCTCGACGGCCATCAGCCAGCCGCAGGTCGCGGTCGCGAGCATGGTGAGATAGGGGTAGCTGCCCGCGAGCCGGTCGGGCGCGTTCGCCTGTTCGAGCCAGTCGGTGACCGCGGTGCATGCCGCGGCAAGGTCGGCGAGTTCGGGATGGCCGGCGGCGCCGTGCGTGATGTCGGCGAGCAGGCTGCGCACGCCTTCGCCGCCCGCCATCCCGAGCTTGCGCCCGACGAGGTCGGCGGCCTGGATGCCGTTGGTGCCTTCATAGATCGGCGCGATGCGCGCGTCGCGATAATGCTGCGCGGCGCCGGTTTCCTCGATGAAGCCCATGCCGCCATGCACCTGCACGCCGAGGCTGGCGACCTCGCAGCCGATGTCAGTTGCGTGCGCCTTTGCCAGCGGAATGAGGACTTCGGCGCGCAGCGCGGCGGCTTCGTCGCCGAGTTTGCCGAAATCGGTCTGTGCCGACGCATAATAGATGAGCGCGCGCGCCGCCTCGGTCTGGGCGCGCATCCGCCACAGCATGCGCTTGACGTCGGGGTGGTGCTCGATCGTGACTGGGGTGCGGTCGGCGCTGCCTGCGAGCGATGACTGGACGCGCTCGGCGGCGTAGCGCTGCGCCTGCTGCGTCGCGCGCTCGGCGATCTGGACGCCCTGGCAGCCGACCATCAGGCGCGCGTTGTTCATCATCACGAACATCGCCTTCATACCGCCCATCTCGTCGCCGACGATCTCGCCTAGGCAATCCTCACCCTCGCCATAGACCATCACCGCTGTGGGCGAGCCGTGGATGCCGAGCTTGTGCTCGATCGAGGCGCAATGGACGCCGTTCGAGATGGTGGGATTGCCGGCGTCGTCGAGGCGGTATTTGGGCACGAGGAAGAGCGAGATGCCGCGCGTTCCTTCGGGCGCACCGGGTGTGCGGGCGAGAACGAGGTGGACGATATTGTCGGTGAGGTCATGCTCGCCGAAGGTGATGAAGATTTTCTGGCCCTTGATCTTGTAGAGGCCCGCATTGGGGCCTTCGGTAACCTTTTCCGCGGTCGAGCGCAGCGCGCCGACGTCGCTGCCCGCGGCAGGCTCGGTCAGGTTCATCGTCCCGTTCCATTCGCCGGTGACGAGCTTAGGCAGCCAGGTCTGGCGCTGCTCCTCGGTACCATAGGCCATCAGCGCGTGGATCGCGCCGGGGGTCAGGATGTTGCAAAGGGTGAAGCCCATGTCGGCGCTGCCCAGCGCCTCAATGATCACCGTCGCGAGGGTGAAGGGCAGATCCTGTCCGCCATAGGCGGCGGGGCCGTCGATGCTGCCCCAGCCGGCCTCGACGAACTGCTTATAGGCTTCCTTGAAGCCCGGGGGCATCGTGACCTTGCCGTCCTGCCATATCGGGTTCTGGACGTCGCCGACGCGGTTGAGCGGCGCATAGACCTCGGCCGCGAAGTCGCCGATGCCGGTGACGATCGCCTCGACCATGTCGGGAGTCGCCGCGGCAAAGCGGTCGTGCTGCGCCATCGCATCGATGCGCGCGATATGCTGGAGGACAAAGAGCTGTTCGGTGGTCGGCGCCGTATAGGTCATGGGGTTTCCCGCTTTTGGGGGTGATTCCGTTGCGCCCGGCGCTATAGCGCGGCATGGCCGAGCGTCAAAACGAGAGTGTGGCAACAAAGGTCGCGCCCTACGGGGCCGATGCCATTGCGCGCGCTGCGGAGCTTGTCGCGGCAGGGCGGCCGGTCGCGGTGCCGACCGAGACCGTCTATGGGCTTGCCGCCGACGCGCGCAACCCGCAAGCCGTCGCGCGCATCTATGCCGCGAAGGGGCGCCCCGATTTCAACCCGCTGATCGTCCATGTCCCCGACTTGGCGGCGGCCGAGCGACTGGGCGTGTTCGGCGCGACCGAGCGGGCGCTCGCGGCGGCGTTCTGGCCGGGGCCGCTGACGCTGGTGGTGCCGCGCACGGCCGATTGTCCGGTGGCGCGTATCGCGACGGCGGGGCTCGATACCATCGCGCTGCGTGTGCCGGAACACCGCGCGATGCAGGCATTGCTCGCCGCGACTGGCGCGCCGCTCGCCGCGCCGAGCGCCAATGCGAGCGGCCGCGTGAGCCCGACCAAGGCGGAGCATGTGCTGGCGAGCCTCGACGGCCGGGTCGCGCTGGTGATCGACGACGGCGCGACGCGCGCCGGGGTCGAATCGACGATCGCGCGGGTGAAAGACGGCGCGGCCGAGATGCTGCGGCCGGGGCCGGTGACCGCCGCGATGCTGGGCGCGGCGAGCGGCCTGCCGGTGACGGGCGTTGCGGGACCGGAGATCGTCGCGCCGGGGATGCTCGCCAGCCATTATGCGCCAGGCAAGCCCGTGCGGCTGGGCGCACACGACTTCGCGGCGGACGAATATGGCATCGGCTTCGGCGCGCTGGCCGGCGACTATAATCTAAGCGCGGCGGGCGACCTGACCGAGGCTGCGGCGCATCTGTTCGATGCGCTGCACGCGGGGGCGGCGAGCGCGAAGCCGCGCATCGCGGTGGCGGCGATCCCGGCCGAAGGGCTGGGCGCGGCGATCAACGACCGGCTGGCGCGCGCGGCGGTCTAGGCAGCCGCCGGCTCGATCGGATCGAGCTGCGGGGTCTTGCGCGCGACGATCAGGCAGGCGGCGACGATCAGCAGCGCGCCGGCGATGGTCGGCAGCGTCACCGGTTCGGCGTAGAAATACCAGCCGAACATCATCGCCCAGAGGAAGCCGGTATATTCGGTAGTCGCAAGGATCTGCGCCTCGGCGCGGGCATAGGCCCAGCTCAGGAGCAGCAGCGAGATCGTCGCGAGAATCGCGGCGCCGACGATGTGCGGCGCATGGGCGCTGCCCGGCGGCAATGCGAACCACGGCGCGCCGAGGCCGAGGAACAGGGTGACGAACAGATTCTGGTAGAAGGCGATTTCCATCGGTTCGGCCATCTTGGCCTGCCGCCGCGCGAGGATGAGGTTGTAGGCATAGAAGATCGCCGACAGGAACACCGCACCGACCGCGAGCAACGCCTCCGCCTCATATTGCCCCTGTCCGAGCTTGCCCGCGACGATGACCACGACGCCGACCAGCCCGAGCAACGAAGCGGCGATCGATCGCGGGCCGATCTTCTCTCCCAAGAAGATCGCCGCCATGTAGAGCGTCATCAGCGGCGCCACGAAGGCAAGGGCGATCGCTTCGGCCATCGGCAACCGCGCGAGCGCCCAGAAGAAGGTGATTGCCATCCCCGCGACGAACAGCGCGCGCACCGCGTGGATCTTCATCGTCGCGGTATCGGGCCAGGCGGCCGGTCGAGAGGCGAGGTAGAGAAGGCCGCTAAACAGGGTGCCGGCGCCGGTCCGCCAGAGCACGGCATTATAGGCGCCGATGTCGATCGACAGCCCCTTCATCAGCACATCCATCGCCGAAAAGGTCGCGATCCCCGCGCAGGCGATCAGGAAGGGGATGACGGGCGAGGGCGAATCGGGGCGCATGGGTGGTGCTGTAGAGCCGGATGACATGGGTTGGAATCGTCATTGCGAGCGACGCTAAGCAATCTCAAGCTATCGGCCTTGTACAAGGCCGATAGCTTGAGATTGCCGCGTCGCCTTCGGCTCCTCGCAATGACGAGCTGAATAAGTCGAGCGGCGCTTTCTAATCGATCCCGTCGGTCCCGCGGATGAAGGCCGCGGCGTCGTCGTGCATCTCGCCGAGCAGCGCGGGGTTCACGTAAACCATGTGGCCCGAGGGGTAATATTTATAGGCGATGTTCGCCTGCAATTGCTTGGGTACGGGCAAGTGCGCGAGTTCGTAGCGGCCGGCGAAATAGGGCGTCGAAATGTCGAAATAGCCGCCCGTTACCAGCAGCTTCAGCTTCGGATTCTGCTTCATCGCGACCGCGAGGTCGGGGAGGACGTTGGGGAGCGCGATCAGCGGCTGGCCGGCGCCGGGCGGCTGGTGCTTGTAATCCCAGCTGCCATAGACATCGAGCCCGCCTTCATAATGCTTGCCTGCGCCATAGCCCAGGGTGCCGCGGACATAATCGTTGAACGCGGCGGTGTAGGCGGCGCCGATCGCGCTGCCCTGCGGATCGTAGGATGCGGTCTTGCTCAAGGGATCAAGCGTTGCCCCGGTGAAGCGGGTGTCGAGCGTGCCGGTGGTTTCGCTCTTGTCGGCGAGCAGCTCCTTTTGCAGCGCGCCATATTCGATGCGCAAATTGGTCTTGAGCAGATAGTCGACCGGCAGGCCGGTATATCCGTGGAGCCTGGCCGCCATCGCCTGTCGTTCGGCATCGGGCAGGTTATTGCCCTTGAGCAGCGCGAGCGCATAGTCGCCGGTCGCAAAGGCCTCGACCTCTTTCAAAAACGGCGCGAGCTCGCGTCCCGCGCCCGCGCGCTTGTGATACCAGGCGGTCGCGGCATAAGTCGGCAGCGAGACGATATAGGGAAGGTCCACCCCCGGATTGACTTGCGGATCGTCGGGAACGAGATCCCAGTTCAAAATGTCCGAAAGCAGGATCACGCCGTTGAGGTCGATGTCCTGCCGTTGCAGCGCCAGCGTCATCCCGGCGGCGCGCATCGTCCCATAGCTTTCGCCGTAAAGATATTTGGGCGATTTCCAGCGGCCGTATTTCGACAGGAAATCGCGGACGAAGACCGTGAAGGCGTGGATATCCTGATCGACGCCGAACCATGCCTTTTCCTTGTCCTTGCCGGCGACGCGGCTGAAGCCGGTGCCGGGGGCATCGATAAAGACGAGGTCGGAGACGTCGAGCAGGCTGTGCTCGTTGGGAACGGTGCGATAGGGCGCGCTGCCATGAGCAAGATCGGGGGTTTCGACGCGCTGGGGGCCATAGGCGCCCATGTGGAGCCACAAGGTCGGCGATCCGGGCCCGCCGTTGAACAGAAAGGTGATCGGCCGCGTTTCGGCGGGCGCGCCCTCTTTGAAATAGGCGGTGTAGAACATTGAGGCTTCGGACGCCGGAACCTCGGCGGCTGCATCCTTGTTGCGCTTGCGTTCGATGGCGACGGTGTCGTCCCAGCCCCTGGGGTGGACGATCAGCGTGCCCGCGACGGCGCGATAGGGGATGGCGACGCCGCCGACCTCCACCGAACCGCGGCTTTCGACCTCGGTGGGGGTGAACATCGGTTCGTCGGGGGCGGGACTCTCGGCGGCTGCGCGCGGTTCGCGCGACTGCGCCGTGGTACAGCCGGCGAGGGTGAGCGCGAGCGCGGCGGCGGCGATGAATTTCATACGGTCGATCTCTGCATTAGGTCGTCATTGCGAGCGGAGCGAAGCAATCCAGGGTGGTTTGCACTACTCTCGATTGCCACGTGGCTCCGCCGCTCGCAATGACGAGAAGGGCCTATCGGAAAGTCGCCTGCCCCGCGCCGTCGATGTTGAGTTTCTGACCCGAGCAATAGGGGTTGGCATCGCTGACGAACCAGAGCACCGCCGCAGCGACGTCGGAGGGATCGGACACGCGGCCGAAGGGGAATTTGGCGTCGAGATGGTGAATGTCCGGATTACCCGTGATCGCCTGCGCCAGTCGTTCGCCCATGTCGCTGATCGTCAGGCCCGGCGCGACGATATTGACGCGCACGCCGTTCCGCAGTTCTTCCTTGGCAAGCGCGAGGGCGAGCGCTTCGCCCGCGACCTTGGCCATGGTGTAGGGCGCGCTGTTGGCGCTGTGCTGGAGCGTGGCGACGCTGGAAATGACGATCACGTCGCTGCGCGCATGCTGGCGAAGCTGCGGCAGCGCGAGGCGGCTCAGCCGGTGCGCGCCGACCGCGTGGACGGCAAGGAGTTTTTCGACCTCGGCGGCGTCGGTGTCGGCGACCGTCCGGCCGCGGCTGGCGATGCCGGCATTGTTGATGAGGATCGACATCGGCCCGAAATCATCCTCGATCGCAGCGACCATCGCGGCACTCGCCGCCTCGTCGGTGACCGACGCCTGATAGGCCTTGGCCTTGCGGCCGAGCGCCTGGATCGCCGCGACGGTTTCGGCGGCGGCGTCCGCGTCGCGGGTGTAGTTGACCGCAACGTCGGCGCCCGCCTCGGCGAGCGCCAGCGCGATGCCGCGTCCGATCCCCCGCGATGCCCCGGTGACGAGCGCGGTGCGACCGCCAAGGTTCATATCCGCCATCAGTTTTCCTCTCCCATAAGTTCGTTATAGATGTCGTCGTCGCTGCGGCTCGCGGCGTTGCGCCATCTGGGCGCCGCCTTGCGGTTGAGCACGCGGCCTTCGCCGTCGAGGATCGCGACGGTCGGGGTGCCCTTGATCTTGAAGCGGAAGCGCGCCGGAACGTCGGGATGCCGGACCAGGCCGGCGTGCGGCATCCCGACATCGGCGAACACGACGATATAGCGGCTCCGCACCGGGGCGAACCGATCTGTCGCGAGCAGATTGGCGAGCCACGCGCTGTCGTGGCAGGTGCCCGTCCCCATGACGAGCAGCACGTGCTTGCCCGCTGCTCTGGCGGCAGCGAGCGCGGCGTCGATGGCGGCCATCGGATCGTCGTCGGGATCGAAAGCGTCGGTCTTGTAGGGTTCGGCAACACCGGGCATCGCGCGCGGCGCCGCTGCGGCGGAAAGAGGGGATGTCAGAGCGAGCGCGGCGGCAAGCGCGAGGGCGAAGCGGCGGGTCATCGCGCGACGGTAGCAGCGCGCGCGAAGAATCGGAATGACGTTTCCGTCAACGTAAGCTAGCCTGATCGGCATGAGCTGGAAAAAGGAAGTCGACGAGCTTTCCGCGCGGCGCGCGATGGCCGAAAAGATGGGCGGCGAAGAGAAGGTCGCGCGCCAGCACAGCCGCGGCAAGATGGACGCGCGCGCGCGGCTCGCGGCGATCGTCGATCCGGGCAGCTTTCGCGAGATCGGCAAGATCGCGGGGCGGGGGGCTTATGGCCCCGACGGCACCCTTGAAGACCTCGCCGCGTCCAATTTCATCTTCGGGCGGGCCAATATCGACGGGCGGCCGGTGGTCGCGAGTGCCGACGATTTCACCGTACGCGGAGGCGCGGCCGATGCGGCGCTGCACCGCAAGTTCATCCAGTGCGAGGCGATGGCGCACGAATATCGCCTGCCGCTGATCCGCATGATCGACGGCACCGGCGGCGGCGGGTCGGTGAAGACGCTGGAGGATATGGGCTATACCTATATCCCGCACGTACCCGGCTGGGACGAGATCATCGCCAATCTCGATACCGTGCCGGTCGTCGCGCTGGCGCTGGGGCCGACCGCAGGACTGGGTGCGGCGCGCGTCGTCGCGAGCCACTACAGCGTGATGGTACGCGGGCTGTCGCAATTATTCGCGGCGGGCCCCGCGGTCGCCGCAGCGATCGGCGACACGCTCGACCGCGAGGAGCTGGGCGGGGTCGACGTCCATACGCGCAACGGCGTCGTCGACGACGAGGTGGCGTCGGAGGCCGAGGCCTTTGCGCGGGCGCGCTGGTTCCTGTCCTACCTGCCGTCGTCGATCCATGAGCGCGCGGCGCGGACGCCGTGCAGCGACCCGGTCGTCCGACGCGACGAGGCGCTGCTGGCGGTCGTTCCGCGCGAGGCAAAGCAGGTCTATTCGATGCGGCGCATCGCGGGAGCGGTGTTCGACCAGGGCAGCTTCTTCGAAATGGGCGCGCGTTGGGGGCGAGCGGTGATCACCGCATTTGCGCGATTGGACGGTTATCCGGTCGCGGTGCTGGCGAGCGATCCCACCTATCTGGGCGGATCGTGGGACGCCAAGACGAGCGAGAAGGCCGAGCGCTTCGTGAAGCTCGCCGACCAGTTCCGGCTGCCGATCGTCCATCTGGTCGACAATCCGGGCTTCATGATCGGCGGCGAGGCCGAGCGGACGGGGACGATCCGCTATGGCGTGCAGGCGATGAACGCAATCTACCGCGCGAGCGTGCCGCTGGCGTCGGTTGTGGTGCGGCGGGCCTATGGCATCGCGGGCAGCGCGATGTCGAACGCCGAGCGCTTCCAGTACCGCTTTGCGTGGCCCTCGGGCGACTGGGGCAGCCTGCCGATCGAGGGCGGGGTCGAGGTCGCGTACAAGAGCGAGCTCGAGGCGGCGGAGGATCCAGCGGCGCATCTGGAAGCGATCCGCGAACGGCTCAACCGCGTCCGCTCGCCGTTCCGCACCGCTGAGAAATTCGGGGTCGAGGACATCATCGATCCCAGGGATACGCGGCCGCTGCTTTGCGAGTTCGCCGAGCTGGCGTGGCGGGTGCTCGATTAAGGCGTTTCAGCCCTCCAGCTTCTCCCGAAACCGCCGGCTGCCGCGGAGCATCTCGCCGCTTTCCATCTCGACCTCGAAATCGCCGCTCTTATGTGTGACGACGCGCCGGACCGCCTGTTTGCGGACGATGCGTCCGCGGTGGATGCGGACGAAACCCGCGTGGGCCAGTTCGGCTTCGATCGCGCTCAATGTCGCGCGGTGGAGCAGGCGCTGGCCACGCCATGCGATCTCGACATAATTGCCCGCTGCGGTGACATGCTCGATCTCGGCGACCGGCAAGTGGTGCGTTACCGATCCGTCGCCGACCGCGAGCGTCGTCGGCGCGACGATTGCGACCGGCGGCATTGCGTAACGGTCGATCAGCCACTGCATCAGGAACATGAGCAGGATCAGCTCGGCATAAGTCGCCAGATCCTTGCGCAATTCATAGAAGACCGGCGTCCCGTCGGGCGATTCGAAATGATAGGTGCCACCCGATAGCCGCCACGCGAGCATGCGAAAGCCGACCATCAGCGCGATATGCGCGAGCGACACAGGAAAGGCGAGCGCGGCATGGATCGCGACCGCCGTGCGCCAGCCGAAGCGCGGTGGGCGGACGGTGCGGACGCTGAACCAGCAGACGATCATCATCAACGCCCAGGCGAGCAGACTGGTGCTTTCGTAAGTCCATGCGGTCGCCGCGGTCACATCGACGCCCGCCGCGCGGCGGTCGGCAAGATAGGAATAGACGTTCGAGGTGATACGGATGAGTCCGTAGGCAAGCAGCGCCCCGAAGGCGAGCAAGGTCAGTGCGCGCGGGCCGAAACCGCTCGTCCCGGTCGCGCCGCCGCTCGTCCCTCGCCCGTCCTTCTCCGTCACATCGGCTCCGCAATTCGTCCCGCCGCCGTCGCCCGGCTGCCGCCATCCCGATTAGCGGCTGCGGCGGGGCCCGGCAAAGGAGATTTGGGTATGGTGACGACACGGCATTATGGGATGGACTGGTTGCGCATCGGCGCGTTCGCGTTGCTCATCCTCTATCATATCGGGATGTATTTCGTGCCTTGGGGGTGGCATGTCAAAACGCCGCATCCGATGGACTGGGTGCAAATCCCGATGATGGCGACGAACAGTTGGCGATTGCCGCTGCTCTTCCTCGTGTCGGGTTATGCCAGCGCCGCGCTGTTCGCCAAGCTCGGCGGCGCGGGGGCATTCCTGCGGTCGCGTAGCGCACGGCTGCTGATCCCGCTCGCCTTCGGGATCATCGTCGTCATTCCGGTGCAGCCGTGGATCGAGTTGGCGACCCAGCATGGTTATGCGCATGGTTTCGGCTACTTCTGGGTCCACGACTATTTCCTCTTCGGAACGCTCGACGGGATCGTGCTGCCGACGTGGCAGCATCTGTGGTTCGTCGTCTATCTGTTCGCTTACACGCTGCTCGCGGTCGCGGCTCTTGTGCTGGTGCCCGAGCGGGCGCGGACCAAGATCGCCGATGGTGCGGCGCGGTTGTGTGGCGGCTGGGGGTTGCTGATTGCGCCGCTCGCTATATGGCTCGCCATCCTGTTCGCCTTTCCTGGCTATCACGAGACGCACGCGCTGGTCGACGACGGGCCGAACCATCTCCATTACCTGGTTCCCTTCTTTATCGGCTGGCTACTTCGCGAGCGGCCGGTGCTTTTCGAAAGCGTCGCGCGCCGCTGGCCGGCGGCGGCGCTGCTCGCGGTCGCCGCCTATGGCTATATCGCCTGGGCGATGTGGAGCACGCCGGACGAAGGCCCGGTCCCGGCGGGAATCGTGACGATCTTCATGGTCGTGCGACTGGTGCAGGGCTGGGCGACGATCGTCGCGCTGGTCGGGATTGCCGACCGCTTTGCGAACCGCGACCATCCAAGGCGCGCCATGCTCGCCGAGGCGGTGTTCCCCTTTTACATCATCCATCAGACGATCATCGTCGTCGTCGGCTGGTGGCTGTTGCAGGGGCAGGTCGCGGCGTTGCCGGCCTTCCTGATCCTCGTCGCGGCGACGGTCGCGGGATGCTGGGCCTTTTATCTCGGCGGACGGCGGATCGACTGGCTGCGGCCGCTGATCGGGCTTCAGCGCCGCGCGTGACAGCGGCGCGGCTTTGTGTCAGCTTCCCTGCAAGAAAAAGGGGAAGCTGACATGCAGATCGTTAGAGGATTGGCGGCGATCGTCGGGGTCGCGATGGTGCTGATGGGCTTGCTGTGGATATTGCAGGGACTCGACATCGTGCGCTGGCCCGCGAGCAGTTTCATGCTGGGCGACATCGTGTGGACGCGCAACGGCGCAGTCCTGGCGGTGCTGGGCGTCGTGCTGATCTGGGTGGGGCGCAAACGCGCCTGATCATCCATCGACTACAATTGTAGTTGATCTGTATTGCAGATATGATACAGCTTCGTCGGACGGCGCGGCGCCGGACGGGGACCGGTCGCGCCGAATATCCTTTCGATGGAGACCGATATGATGCCTGGCCGTTTTCCCCTGTCCCTGCTGTTGCTCGCGGCGAGCCCCGCGGCACTAATGCTGCCTATACCCGCCGCGATGGCGGCCGATGCCGGTGCGGCGGTGCCGTCCGACGTCGTCGCCGAACATTATGCCGCGCAGCTCCAAGCCAATTATGTCTATCCCGATATCGGCAAGCGTTACGCCGCTGCCCTGCGCGCCGGGATTGCGGCGGGGCGCTATGCCCCCCTGACCGGCGCGGCGCTCGCCGAGGCGCTGGGCGCGGCGGTGCAGGGCGTGTCGCCCGACGGGCATCTGCGCGTGAAGCCGCCCGAGGGCGCGGATGCGGCGCCCGGAACGCCCGCCGCGCCGCGCCCGCAAAAGCCCGCGATCGAACAGCCCGGCTGGATCGCGCCGGGCATCGCCTTCATCCGCTTCAACGTCTTTCCGGACGACGCGGCGGTCACGCAGGCGGCGGCGCAGTTCATGGCCGATCACGCCGACGCCAAGGCGATCATCTTCGACATAAGGTCGCACAATGGCGGCGGGATCGAGCAGATGGACGTCATCTTTCCCTGGCTGTTCGCCAAGCCGACGCGGCTCGTCGCGATGGCAACGCGCGCATCGGTCGACGCCGAAGGCGGCTCGCCGATTGACGGCATTTCCTCGATGCGGCCGGTCGTAGGCGACCCGGCCATGGTGACGCGCGAACATTGGGCGATGCCGAACGGCGACCCGCGGCTGACGCAGGCGAAAGTCTATGTGCTGACGTCTGGCGCGAGCGCGTCGGCGGCCGAACATTTCGCGCTGGCGATGAAGGCGAGCGGGCGCGGGGTGCTGATCGGCGCGCCGACCGGCGGCGCCAATCATTTCGGGCGCGGCGAAGAACTGGGCGGTGGTTTTACCGCCTTCATCCCGGTCGGGCGGACCTATGATCCGGCGACGGGCAAGGATTGGGAAGGCGCAGGGGTGCAGCCCGATATCGCGGTTCCGGCTGCGGCGGCGCTGGAGCGCGCGCTGACCGAATTGGGGATTGCGCCGGGCGAGGCGAAGCGCCTGTCCGACGCGCACATGCCGAGCTGGCCGATGGAGCGGCGCCGCCGCCCCGGTGCGTCAGGCAGCTGACGGCGCAGCGCGGGCGAGGGCGGGAAGCGCGTCGCCATCGACGCGCATCACCGTCCATTCGTCCATCATCCGCGCGCCGAGGCTATGGTAGAAGCCGATGGCGGGGGCGTTCCAATCGAGCACCGACCATTCGAGACGCGCGCAGTCGCGCTCCACGCAAAGCTGCGCCAGATGCGCGAGCAGCGCCTTGCCGAGTCCGGCGCCGCGCGCTTCGGGACGGACGAACAAATCTTCGAGATAGATGCCCGGCTTGCCCTCGAAGGTCGAAAAATTGTGGAAGAAGAGCGCGAAACCTTGCGCCACGCCATCGACCTCGCCGATCACTACTTCGGCATAAGGGCGTTCGCCGAACAGCTTGGCACCGAGTGTGGCGTCGTCGAAGCGGACTTCGTGGGCTAGCTTTTCATAGTCGGCGAGCGCGCGAATCAAGTCGGCGATCAACGGCAGGTCGGCGCGGGTGGCGGAGCGTATGGCAAGGGTCATGCCGGCGCTTTGTCGGGCAGCAGAGCGGTTGTCAATTTTCGGGGGCGGGGATGTCTGGAAACGACCGATACTGTTGAAAAGTCGGCCGCCGCACGGCGCCCGTCGAATTTTAGTAATAATGATTCATGAAGTCCCGGCTGCGCGAACGATCGATGCGCATAGGTAAATAACTTGATTCCAATATTGCCCGCCAAAACCCCTTTCGGACTTTTTCAACAGCATCGACCGATTGCGGACATTGCAGCTTCCGCTACGCTATGCGGATGACAGAATGTCCAGATACCGAGGCAATCGCGGAAGCGTGGATAGCCGAGAGACTTGCAAACCTCACGGTCGCTCAAGGAGAGCCCATTGAGGTTGAGTATACAGATTTGCTCGATGGACTGATATTCGCGCAACCCTCTATGGCATGGGAGGCCCTCAAAAACATCTCACGCGATGAGCGGGTAGACCCGGTCGACGATGTTTTTGGAATGGGGCCGCTCAGCTCGTTCATTTTTCAGTGCGGCGTCGACTTCCGCGAAGAGATTCATGATTTCTGGAAGCTAAATTACAGATTCCGAGAGCAATATAAGATGGTGGTGTTTAGGGATATTGCTGAGGCAATCATTGCGCCAGACAGCATTGTGGGTGCTGCCTAAAACGTATGATATATCAATGTCAGCTTTCCACGGTGGGTTCAACGGGTCGCCGCAACACGCTCGGCGAACATTTCAGCTGGTGTCTGGTACATCAAGGTTTTTCTTGGTCGCTCGTTGAGCTGGCGAGCGATGGCGCTGAGTTTGGCCTGGCTGTGCAAGGAGAGATCGGTTCCCTTGGGCAGGTACTGGCGCAGCAGGCGATTGGTGTTTTCGTTGGTGCCGCGCTGCCACGGGCTTTGGGGATCGCAAAAATAGACTTCGACCTCGGTAGCCAAGGTGAAGCGCCGCGGTGATCGGCAAGCTCCTTGCCGCGGTCCCAGGTCAGCGACTGATAGAGCTCGCGAGGCAGTTTGCGCGCCTGTTTGATCAGGGCCGTGACGACGCTGGCGGCATCCTTGTTCGCCACCTTGGCCAGGATCACATAGCGCGACTGGCGTTCGACCAGCGTCACGATATGGCTGTTTCGCGCGCCCGAGATGAGATCGCCCTCCCAATGTCCGGGCACGGCGCGGTCCTCGACCGAAGCGGGGCGCTCGCTGATCGATATCGCATCCTTGATTTGGCCAAGCCCGTCGCGCTTCAAGCTGGCGTGTCGCGAGCGGCGGATCGTGCGCTTCGCCCGCAGATGCTCGAGCAACTGCTTCTTCAGGACGTCGCGCGCCTGGATGAACAGGCTTTTGTAGATCGTCTCGTGTGACACGCGGTGCTGCTCTCCGTCGGGAAAGCCGCGCTTTAGCCAGCCAGCGATCTGCTCGGGTGACCAACTGCGGCGCAGCTTGCGCGATACTGTTCGGCGCAAGGCGGGATAGCAAGCCAGCTTGCACCGCTTGGGCCGCAGCGCGCGGTCCCACGCCGCCTGATCCGAAACGGTCCCGCGATACCGATCGCGACCGCCACCCCGCCCGACCTCCCGACTGATCGTCGAAGGCGCCCGACCAAGCTCGGCTGCGATCGTTCGGAGCGAGCGGCCGGCGACAAGGCCTCTTGATATCTCCTCGCGCTCGCTCAGGCTGAGCGATCGCTCCGACCGCTTGCGCTCCGACGGACGAATGCCGCCCGACGGCGACAGCACCGAGAAAATCGACGACGACTGCCGATCAAACCGCCGCCCGATCGAACTCATCGACTCCCCGCGCTGCCACCAGTCCCAAATCTCGGATCGCTGTGCCGCCGAGTAATAAATCCGCTGACGCTGCTTCATCCCAACACTCCTTCTCCTCAAAGAATGAAGTGTTGCGACGACCCCTTGAACCCACCACCCGATTCTGTTGAAAAAGTCGGCCGCGGCGACGCGCACATCGATTCTCAGCAAGAATGATTCACGGCTGCTCGGGCTCGCGAATGATTGATGCTCACAATGCACTAGGCCGATTCCGATGTTGCCCGTCAAAACCCCCTTCGGACTTTTTCAACAGCATCCACCCCATTTCAGCCGTTCGTCGCCGAAATGGAAAGCACGACCGGAAGCGACCGATTGCGGAACTTACACCCCAATGCGAAGAGGGGCCGCATCGACCTAATTCACGAAATGATCAGTCCGAACGGCGAGAGGAAGGTGCGCGTCTACAAGCGGACGGATGGCTTTTTCGAGTATGAAGAGGTTTTTGAAGCGTTCGATCAGATCGCCGGGACCTACTGGTCGTCCGGATATCAATCCGGTATGTTCGGCACAGAAGGCGCCGCGCTGGCGGAGATTACTGCAACGACGCCTTGGCTTCGGAGCGGCGCCTGACGACCGATTGCAGACATGTTTGGCCCCGGTAATGTCGATATGGAAATCTTGATCGTAGATCTTGCGCAAACGGCCATTGAGCATGTGGACGACCGCCATGGCCGCGCGGCAGCTTGGATCGTCGCAATTTTAAGCATTTCGGTCCTGATTAGCGTACCCGTTTCAATCGTGCTGTATCTCATAAACTAACGTCCGCTCCCACCCCAAACTGCCACCCCGCGACCGTCAGAACTGCCGCGCCACCCTTTCGGCGACGTCCGGCGCAACGCCGGCGCTGTTGAACACTTCGTGCGCGAGGCCGGCGGCGAGGGGGAAGGTCGGCTTGTTCGCGGTACAGCCGCTTGTAGGCGAGGACGCTGTGGCGCGACTGGGCGGCGATGGCTTCGGCGAGGGTGCGGGCGACAAGGTCGAGCCGCTCGTCGGCGACGCAATGATTGGCGAGGCCGATGCGGGCCGCCTCGTGCCCGTCGACCGGCAGCCCGGTGAAGCTCATCTCCCGCGCCTTCCATTCGCCCACGCGGCGCGGCAGGCGCTGGCTCATCCCCCAGATGGGGACCAGCCCGAACTTGCCGTGCGTATCGGCGAAATGCGCGCTTTCCGCCGCGATGATGATGTCGCCGGCCAGCGCCAGTTCGAGCCCGCCGGTAAAGCAGCCGCCCTGCACCGCGACGATCACCGGTTGCGGCAGCTCGGCGAGGCGGGTGACGATCGACGCCTGATAATGCAGCCGCGGCGCTTCGACCCCGCGTTCCTTGAGGTCGTTGCCGGCGCAGAAAACCGGCCCGTTCGCGCGCAAAATGACCGCTCCGATCGCATCGCCCGCGGCCGCGAGGTTCGAAATATGCGCGTCGAGTTCAGCCCATAGCGCGAGGTTCAGCGCATTGCGCTTGTCGGCTCGATTGAGCGTCAGCGTCGCGATCCCGCCTTCGTCGGCGCGCAATACCAGATCCGTCATCACCCGATCTCCATCCCGTTTCGCGCCAGCATGGGCGGTCGCTGTGGGCAAGTCCAGTCGGTGCCGACGCCGACGCCGACGGCGCCGCTCGCGGCGGCGGACCCGGTGGGCGCATGGCGGCGCGTGCTTAACGCTCTTTTCAGCATGCGGCGCTATTTAGACAAGCGAGGGACCGCTCGACTGGAGGGTGGTTCATGCCTTTGACGCAGGAAATGCGCCGATTGCGCGCCGAACATGCGGCGCTCGTCACCCTGTCGGGTTTCATGATCGAATTTGTTGCAGCGCGGCGCCCGCCGCGGCCGACCGAGCTGGCCGCGGTGCGCGGCATGTTTCGCGACACGCTGGTGCGCCATCTGAAGTGCGAGGATTGGGCGCTATATCCGCGGTTGCAGGCGAAGAGCGAGCCGGTGCTTGCCGAACTTGCCGCGCGCTTCGTCGACGAGATGGGCCATATCGCCGAGGCGTTCGAGGCCTATGACAGCTATTGGACCCAATTGCGCGTCGAGGCCGACTGGCCGGGCTTCTGCGGCGAAACGCGCGCGATCCTCACCGCGCTGGGCGACCGGATCGCGCGCGAGGAAAGCGAGCTTTACCCGGTGGCCGAAACGCTGTTCAAGGCCGAGGCGCCGCCACCCCGCGAGCGTGGGCGCCGCACGGCCTGAGAGCGCCGGTCAGGGGCGGATCGACACTTTCCAGGCGAGCGCGACGCGCCAACCCTGATCGAAGCCGGGGGTGGGCTGGTTCCACGCATCGGCGAACTCGACCCCGATCGTCGCATTGTCGCGGTAGGACAGGCGCACCCCGCCGCCCCAGCTTCCCAGATCGAACCGGCTGTGCGATGTCGTGGGGCGCGCGAGCAGCGTCACATCGGCATAGTCGGCGAAGGCATAGACCTCGCTCTTCGCCAGCGCGCCCTTCGCCAGCGGGCGCAGCGCCAATTCTCCGAAGCCTGCATAGCCGCGGTCGCCGCTAACCAGCCCGTCGTCGAAGGCGCGCCCGAAGCTGGCGCCGCCGACGCTGAAGCGCTGTGCCGCCGGCAGGCGGTCGCGCGTCCAGCGTCCGGTGGCGGCCGCGCGCAGCACGACGCGCTTGCCGATCGCCTGATTCGCCTCGACCGCTGCGTCGGCATGGAGGAACCCCGCTTCCCCCACCGCCGGATCGACGTGCGCGCCCGCAATGTCGAGGCCGCGCGAGACGCCGAGGCGGGCGCCGACGACGCTGCGGTCCTCGGTCAGGCGAAAGGCCAGCGCGCCGCTCGCGGTCCAGCTTTTCTCCGCCGCGAGAGTGGTGCCGAACAGGGCGTTGCGCGAATCGAGATAGTCGAGCCGCCCCGACAGGGTGAGCGTGCGCCGCGTGCTGCGGATCAGCGGGTGGGTGACCGCCAGCCCGCCGCTCCACGCCTTGCCGTCGATGGCGAGCGCACGCGGCCGGGTGCGCAGCGCCGCGACCGACAGCTCGGCGCGCGTGCCCGCGGCGCCCAGCGGCGTCGAATGGCGCGCGGTGATATAGAGCAGCGATTTGAAATCGACCGCCGCCGCGCCGCCGAGCTGGCTCTCGTCGCCGCTGCGCAGGAGGCTGTAGCCGCGCGCGGTCGCCTCGACGATGCCGTCGCGGACATAGGGGCTCGACCGCGTCGTGAAGCCGACGCCGAGCGTCGGGCGGCTGGCGTCGACCGCCAGATCGAGCGCCACCGCGCCGGGGCTGTCGCCGAGCGCCAGCGTCGGGGTGACCTTGGTGCCCGGAATGTCGGCGATAGTGCCGAGCGCGCGTTCGAACCGGGCGCGCGGCAATGGGGCTTGCCCCGGCAGCGGTGCGGCCATGCGCGCGATTAGCGGGGCGGGGCCGCCCTTCGCATCGCCGCTGATCGTCACGCGGCTTATATGCCCCTCGGCCGAGGCGACGGTGACGACGCCGTCCGCAAAATCCTGTTCGGGGATGACGAGCGTGAACAGCGCGACGCTCGACCGGTTGTAGGCGCGCGTCATCGCGGCGGCGAGGCGCTTCAGATTTTCGGTCGAGGCGGGGCGGCCGATATAGCGCTCGGCTGCCTTGGCGACATTGGCGGGAACGCCTGCCCCGATGAAGCGGACTTTGCGGATCGCGATGTCGGGGCGCCCCTGCGGCGCCGTGCGTGCCGGCGACGGCGCTGCGATCTGGGGATCGGGAAGCGGGAAAGGCCGGTCGCTGGTCGGGGACAGCGGCGGGCGCCCCGGTTCGAGCGGGGTGGTCGACGATTGGGCGGCGGACGCCGCGGCGGGCAGGAGCATCGCTGCTGCCAACGCCGCGGCGCCGCACCGGTTCGGGCTGCGCATGATCGCGATCAATCCCCGCGCGGCGGCTTCAACCCGCCGAGGAGGCCGCCGACACCCTGGGTGACGCCCGAGACCAGACCGCCTTTTTCGGTGCCTGAACCCCCGGCCTGACCGCCTGCCTGACCGACTACGCCGCCGACGGTGGTGCCGACCGTGCCGGTCAGCGTGCCGACCAGATTGCCCGCCCCGCTGCCCGGTGTGCCGGTCCCCGGCACCGCGCCGCCAAGACCTCCGAGCAGATTGCCGCTGCCGCCGGGTTGCAGCGTCACGAGGTTGCCGTTCGACCCGACCCCGACGGTCAGCAGCGATCCGTTGGTCTGGCCGGGCGACAGGATGCTCGCCCCGATCAGCGGCGAGGCGTCGGGCGACCCGATCGCGGTGGCTTTGCCGATCGTCGCGGTGACAAGTTCGCCGGGCGCGGCGGCAAGGCCGTCGAGCAGATATTGCTGGCCGTTGCCCGTCTGGACGAGCGCGACGCCGGTGCTCTTGACCACGCCGACGACCGTGCCGACGAGGTTGGTGCCGCCGGGCAATTTGCTGTCGACCGCATTGGCGAGGAGCAACGTCTTGTCGGCGACGACATTGACGAGGCCGCCCGATTTGACGAGCACGCCGCCGATCACCGGATTGACGTTCGCAGGGTCGCCGGTGTTGGCAAGCAGGCCGGTGCCCGCGATACCGCCCGGCCCGACCAGACCGCCGACAGCCAGCGCGCCCGCATCCCCAAGGCCGAGCGCGCCGCCCGCGGGGCCGGCGGGGCCAGCGGGGCCTTGCGGTCCGGCGGGCCCTTCGGGGCCTTGCGGGCCGGCAGCGCCGGTCGGTCCGGCCGGGCCGACCGCGCCGACGCGGTAGCTTCCCGACGATTCGCAGGCGCCGAGCGCCAGACAGACGGGCAGGGCGATGAGCAAGGAAATGCGACGATCAAGACGCGTCGAAACCATGGACGTTCTCCTTCACGCGTGGATCTGGTCCCTGTCCGGAAGACGCCGCCTCCCCGAAAAAAGTTTCGTCTTTTCCTATGGTTAATTCGGATTTCGGCGCGCCTGTTGCCGCTTGGGCCACGCAAATGCGCGCCATTCGGCCGGTTCCGGAAATATCGGGCATTAACCCTCTATTTCGCGACGGGACGTTGCGCGCGCGGCGCGGGGTAGCGCTTCTGTTCCGCTATGGCACGCAAGGCGCGGCGGCATGGCAGGGCGCCGCGGCGCTTGATTTGCGAGGCTGGCTCGCCTAGCGGCAGCGGCCAGAAAACGGAGATTTCAGATGACCGATACGCCCCCCGACCGCCTGTCGACCAACCCCCGCTCGCCCCATTTCGACATGGAGGTGCTGCAACGCGGCATCGGCATCCGGTTCAAGGGCCAGGAACGTACCGACGTCGAGGAATATTCGATCTCGGAAGGCTGGATCCGCGTCGCGGCGGGCAAGTCGAAGGATCGTTTCGGCCAGCCGATGACGATCAAGCTGTCGGGCCCGGTCGAAGCCTGGTTCGAAGATGCCGGGGCCGAGAGCGACGACGCGTCGGACGACTGAACGGCCTTTCGCCATTGCAAGCGCAGCGAAGCAATCTCCGGCTGTCGATCTGGAGATTGCTTCGCTGCGCTTGCAATGACGATTAGCGGTTAGACTTTGCTCAGTTCAACTCAGCGCAGCGAAGCGGCGACGACGTCGAGGCCGTTGCCCGGCTTCCAATTGTTGCTCGCCCACACCGGTGCGTCGAAGGTCGAGCTGTCGGGCGCGCTGTCGCTGTCGGGATAGATGAAGCCCTGCACCGGGTTGGCGCGCAGGCCGAGATCGCCGATCGGCGCATACCAGACGCGCACCGCGCTCCAGTCGCCAGCGTCGCTGACGTCGACGACGCGGACGTTGCGCTCGATCTGGCCGCGGCGGCCGTTGATCGGCGACCAATTGGCATGGTCGATCAGGATTTCGCGGTCGCTGATGACCTTTTTCACGACGGCGACATGGCCCAGCGGCATGCCGCGGGTCGCGGCGAATGCCATGACGGCACCCTTCCGGGGTTCGTGGCCACGCTTATATTCACCGGCCGCCTGCGACCACCAGGTCTTGGCATTGCCGCGGATTTCGACACCCGATTCCGAACGGGCGAAGGGGACGCACTGGAGATAGCTCTGCGCGGCGGCAGGAAGGCTGACGAGCAGCGAAGCACACAGCGCAAATGCACCCAGAAAGCGGCGATGAAGCATGACAGGCGACCCCCCATTGGCTTGTCTTCAAGCGTTGCAGCGTCTCTGCCACAGGCTTTCGCAACCACCACCCGTCTAGCGGTGAGTTGCGCCGTTGGTGCGGTGGGTGGGGGAACCTTTTGTTAAGCCGTGCAATTCGTCGCTCAGGCTCTTCGCTTCGTCGCCGAACGGGCGTTTCGGCGCCGCGGCGGACCGATGCGGAAGCGGTGAACCGAGGGCGGTCAGGCCGCCGCGGTCGCGATCGATTCGGGCGGCCGGAACAGCGTCAGCACGTCAGTTGCCGGCATCGGACGGCCATAATAATAGCCTTGGATATTGCTGCACCCGAGCGTGCGTAGCGTGTCGACCTCGACTTCGGTTTCGGCGCCTTCTGCGGTCGTAGACATGCCGAGGCTGTCGGCGAGCGCGACGACGGCGCGGATGATCGCGATCGATTCGATGCTGCCCTTTGCGGCGCCGACGACGAAGCTGCGGTCGACCTTGATGGTCGAGAATTGCGTCTTGCGCAGATAGCCGAGCGATGAATAGCCGGTGCCGAAATCGTCGAGCGACAGCCGGACGCCGAGGCCGATGAGTTGGTCGAGCAGCTGCGCTGCGCCGCCGCCGTCGCGCAAAAAGACGCTTTCGGTCACTTCGATCTCGAGCCGCTGTGGAGGCAGGCCGCTCTGCGCGAGCGCGGAGACGACAACCGAGGCGAAATTGGGATCGGTGAGCTGTTCGGCCGACACGTTGATCGCGATCTTCAGATTCGACGGCCAGCGCATCGCTTCGGCGCAGGCGGTGCGCAGCACCCATTCGCCGATCGGGCCGATCAGGCGGCTGTCCTCGGCCAGCGGAATGAAGCGGCCGGGCGATACGCTGCCGAGTTTCTGGTTGGTCCAGCGGATCAGGGCCTCAAAGCCGTTGAGCGTGCCGTCCTCGGCGGTGACGACGGGCTGGTAGTAGAGTTCGAACTCCTTGCGATCGAGCGCGCCGCGCAATTCCTGCTCCATCACGCGCCGTTCCTCGGCCTGGGCGTGAAGCGAGGCGACATAGGCGGCGACGACATTGCCGCCCTTGTCCTTCGACTTGTAGAGTGCAAGGTCGGCGTTGCGGGTCAGCGTTTCGACCGTATTGCCGTCCTGCGGCCCGATCGCATAGCCGACGCTGGCGCCGACGAAGAGCTGGTGATTGTCGACCACATAGGGCCGGCTGATCGTCGCGATGATCCGCCGCGCCAGATCCTCGATCTCCTTGGACGAGACGATATTGTGAAGCACGACCGCGAATTCGTCGCCGCCCAGGCGGCCGCAGGTCATGCCCTGTTCCATCATGCTCTTGAGCCGCGCGGCGACCTGCGCGAGCAATTTGTCGCCGACCGGATGGCCGAGCGTATCGTTCACCGCCTTGAAGCGATCGAGGTCGATCATCATCATTGCACAGCGTGATTTCGCCTCGAGCGCGTGGGTCAGTGCGCGCGCCAGGTCTTCGTGCAGGCTCAGCCGGTTGGGCAGGCCTGTCAGATTGTCGAAGCGCGCCATCTTGGCAATCTGTTCGGCGGTGGCATGTTGTTCGGTGACGTCTGATCCGACGCCGCGGAAGCCGAGGAACTTGCCGCTCTCGTCGAGGCGCGGCGATGCCGACAATTCCCACCAGCGGCGCTTGCCGGCGATCGTCACGGGGACGATCAGGTTTGAAAAGCTTTCGCGTCGCTTCATCCGTTCGGCCATGTCGTGCAGCGCCTTGGGAAAGGTCGCGCTTTCCCATGCGTCGCCCGACAGCGCCCGAAGCAGCGGAATGCCTTCGAGTGCCTCGGCGCTGCCGCCGAGCGCATAGGCAAGGCGCGGCGATACATGGACCAGCCGGCGCGAATTGTCGGTCTGCCACAGCCAGTCGGCCGAGGTGTCCTCGAACTCGCGCAGCAGCAGGCTGACCGTCTCGGACTTTTCGTGCAGCACCGTTTCGGCCCGGCGGATACGGATGTGCGTCTGCGCAAAGCGAAGGCAGAAGGTGGCGAGGAGCAGCCCCGCAACCATCGTCACGCCGGTCAGCTGCGGCGCGCCTGCCGCCGCGGTCGCGAGCGAGGCCGAAAGCGTGACGGGCGCGATATAGAGAATGCAGGTCAGCGGCATGCTGTGCGCGACCATCGTCAGCGCGAGCATCAGCAGCAGCGCGATCGTCCACAGCGAAAGGACGTGGTCGAGCGTGGGCGTCAGACCCTGCAACCAGAAGGCGCCGCCCCAGAGCAGCGCCGAATACAGCGCATGGCGATGACAAAGGCGAAACTCTGCCGCGGTCGCGAATTTGGGATCGTCGAGCGGCAACCTGTCGAAGGTGCGGAACGACCATATCGAAAAGGCGAGCGTGACGAGGAGCCACCCGACGACGACCGGCCACGCCGTTTCCATCATCATGGTGAACCCCGCGACCAGCGCCATACCCCCGTTGAGAAGGAGGCGCAGTGCGCCCCGGCCGCGCAGCGGCGCGATCTGGAGCTGGCGCAGGTCGCCGACCGCTTCGTCCTGCCGGGTCAGGCCCAACAGGGTGCGCAGCGGAAGATCATCGTCCGAAATCTGGTCGCTAAACAGGCTTTTCACGCCGCTTGCATAGCGAAAGCGGGTTACCCGAAAGTAACCGCGCGCTTCGCTTCGTCGCATTTTCTGTACCGAAGCGGAACAGAATTGGCGCTGCGCACCGTTCGGCTCAGGCGGCGATCCGGAAGGGCTGGATCTCGCCCGCCAGATATTGCGCGCGCGCCTTCGAGCGGCTGAGCTTGCCCGAGCTGGTTCGCGGCAGCGTGCGCGGCGGGATCAGCTCGACGAGGCAGTTCATGCCGGTGATCGCGCGGACCCGGTCGCGGATCGTTTCGTGCAGCGCCGCGCGTTCCTTTTCGTCGCTGGTGCGGCATTGGACGAGCACCGCCGGCGTCTCTTCACCGCCCGGCGTGGTGATCGCGAAGGCGGCGATGTCGCCCGACTTGAAGCCCGGCAATTGTTCGACCGCCCATTCGATATCCTGCGGCCAGTGATTCTTGCCGTTGATGATGATCATGTCCTTGGCGCGGCCGACGATATAGATGTAACCATCTGACAGATAACCCATATCGCCGGTATCGAGCCAGCCGTCCTTCATGCAGGCGGCGGTCGATTCGGGATCGCGATAATAGCCGGTCATCAGCGACGGGCCGGTGCACCACACCTTGCCGACGGTCTGGTCGGGAAGGATATTGCCGTCCTCGTCGCGAACCTCGATCGTCATGTCGCGCACCGCGCGGCCGCAATTGACGATCGCGCGGTAGCGGGTGGGACGTCCGGCGTCGCCGCTGGCCCCCGACAATTCGGTTTCCTCGACCAGTTCGACGACGATCCCCTCGCCCGGCGGCATGATGCTGACCGCCAGCGTCGCTTCGGCGAGGCCGTAGCTCGGCAGAAAAGCGCTCGCCTTGAAACCCGCGTCGGCGAAGGCGTCGACGAAGCTTTGCATCACGTCGGGGCGGATCATGTCGGCGCCGTTGCCGGCGACGCGCCAACGCGACAGGTCGAAGCGGTCGGCGACATGCGTCTGACTGGAAATACGGCGCGCGCAGATGTCGTAGCCGAAGGTCGGCGAATAGCTGAGCGTCGTGCCGCTGTTCCGGCTGATGAGATCGAGCCAGGCGAGCGGACGGCGGGCGAAATCCTCGGTCTTCAGATAGTCGACCGAGACCTGGTTCGCGACCGGCGACAGGAAGCAGCCGACGAGCCCCATGTCGTGATACCAGGGCAGCCACGAAATGCAGCGGTCGCTGTCCCGCAATTCCATTCCGTGCGCGTGCGCCGCGAGATTGTTGAGCAGTGCCGCATGGGTGACGGCGACCCCGTGCGGGAAGCGCGTCGAGCCACTGCTATATTGCAGATAGCAGGTTTCGTCGGGCTTCTGTTCCGGCAGGTCCGCGACGGGGGCCGGGCGCGCCGCAAATTCGCTCCAGTCCATCGGCTGGACGCCGCGCTGTTCGGCGGCTTCGGTCGCCATGGCGGCGATTTCCGGCGGGAAGAACAGCATCTTGGGGTCGCAGCTCGTGAGCTGGACGACAAGCTGTCCGACATAGGAATCGCGCCCGCCGAAGCTGGTCGGCAGCGGCAGCGGCACCGGCCAGGCGCCGGCATAGATGGTGCCGAAGAACAGCGCGGCAAATTCGGCGCCGGTTTCGGCGACCAGCGCGATGCGGTCGCCGGGCTGTACCCCCGCCGCCACGAGGCGATAGGCAGCCTCGAGCGCATCGGCCTTGAGCTCGCTATAGGGATAGGGGCGGATCAGGCGCCCGCGCGGATCGTGAAAATTGAGCCCGCGCGTACCCGCGGCGGCATAGTCGAGCGCTTCGCCGACGGTGGCGAAGTTCGAAAAGCGGCGCGGCTGGGCGCATTCGGTCGGGGTGGGGACAAGCGCCTCCACCGCAGGAGCGGAATTTTCGGTCATAAGGGGTGTCGAATCCCGGGAAACGGGGGATGCGGCAACAAGCATGTCATCTTCCGGTGCCATGATGAGCGTGCGCGATCCCTGACTGTTTGAACATAATCGCCCATTTTTCCGGGCTTTCCGCCGGGCATAGGGGCTCTGATCGTTCTCAATCGGACCCGACTGTGGCATAAACATGGCATATGGCCAACCGCCGCACTCCGTCCGACCGAAGCAAAAAGCCGCTCGACGCATCGCGACTCGACGAATTGGCGCTCGCCTATGTGACGCGATTCGCCACCAGCCGGGCGAAATTGCTGCGCTATCTGGGGCGCAAGCAGCGCGAGGCCGAATGGACCGATGCGGCCGATCCGCGTGCCGCTTGCGACGCGATCGCCGACCGTATGGAGCGGCTGCGCTACCTTGATGACCGGCAATACGCCGCGATGCGCGGCGCCGCGATGACGCGGCGCGGGCTGGGCGCGCGGCGCGTGCGCGCGCAGCTTTTCGTCGACGGCATCGACGAAGCGGATGCGGGCGAGGCGATCGACGCCGCCGAGGGCGCGGCGATGGCTTCAGCCCTCGGATTTGCGCGTCGCCGCCGCTTCGGTCCGTTCGCGCGCCAGCCGCTCGACGATCCCGCGCAGCGCGAGCGCCAGATGGCCGCCTTCGCGCGCGCCGGCCATTCGCCGGCGCTCGCGCGGCGCATCCTCGCTGTCCCGCCGGGGGACGCGGCGGCGCTGGCCGCGCTGGACGCCGAGGCGGCGCTCGATTAGGCAGCGGCGCTGAACGTCCGGTACCCCGAGACCGGCGACAAGAAGGCGACCAGAAAGTCGACAAGGAGATGCCGATGCGAGCCATGCTGACCGCCCTCATCCTGGCGCTCGCGCTACCCGTCGCGGGCTGCGACAAGGGCGCCGAGGCCGAAGCCGGCGCCGAGGCGACGGTGCCGCTGATCATCGCGATGGCGGGCACCACCCACCGCTTTCGCGTCGAGGTCGCGCGAACCGAGGCCGAACAGGAAAAGGGGCTGATGTTCCGCACGTCGCTGCCCGCCGATGGCGGCATGCTGTTTCCGTTCGCCAAGCCGAAGATCGCCAATTTCTGGATGAAGGACACGCTGATCCCGCTCGACATGATCTTCGTGCGCGCCGACGGCAGCATCGACCGGATCGCCGAAAACGCCATCCCCGAATCGCTCGATCCCGTCGTCAGCGGCGGCGAAGTGGCGGCGGTGCTCGAGCTGGCGGGCGGTACCGCGGCGAAGCTGGGGATCGATGAAAGCGCCAAGGTGACGTGGCAGGACGCAAAGTAGGGGCGGGGCAGGCGCTAATGGCGCCGCTTTTCGCCAAAGACCGCTTGCGAAGCCCGCACGCTTGCCTGTAAACGCCACCGCCATGAGCATCTTGGGCAAGATTTTCACCTGGTGGGACGGCGCGACCGTCGGCACGCTGCTGAGCAGCTGGAAAAATGGCGAGCAGGTAGGCGAGGACGGCCTTGGCAACCGCTATTTCCGGTCGCGCGACGGCAAGCGCCGCTGGGTGCTCTACAAGGGATCGAACGACGCGAGCCGCGTGCCGCCCGAATGGCACGGCTGGCTGCACGGCACCTTCGACGAACTGCCGTCCGACGTGCTGCCCGCGCCACGCCCCTGGCTCGCCGAGCCGACTGCAAATCTGACCGGCAGCCTGGGTGCCTATCGCCCCGCCGGCGCGCTCGAACGCGGCGGGCATCGCGCCGCCGCGACTGGCGATTACGAGGCCTGGCGGCCCGGCGCCGACTGAGCGCCGTGGCGACGCCGCTTTTCCGTTCCGCGCTGATCGCGCTGCTCGCGGCGACGACGCTGGCCGGCTGCGATCGCGGCAACCAGACCAAGACGACGAGCAACATCCCGCAGATCGCCAAGTCCGAAACCGTGCCGCAGGAAGTCGGCGGGATCGAAGGCGCGACCCCGATGGCCGAACGCGTTGCAGTGGTGGGCCTGCTCAACAAGCGCAACGGGCTGGTGCAGGATCTGACGATGAAGCCGGGCGATACCGCGCGTGTCGGCCGCGCGATCGTTCGCCTGCGCGCCTGCGAACAGACGGCGCCGTGGGAAGATCCCCCCGAAACCGGCGCCTTCGTGCAATTGTCGGTGCAGGATCAGCGCGACAATAAATGGTATCGCGTCTTTTCGGGCTGGGTGTTCAAGGAACGCCCCGAGCGCAATGTGATCCAGCACCCGATCTATGATGTCTTCGTCAAAAGCTGTGCGATGACATATCCGGGCGGCGAACCCGTCGCGCGCTCCGCACCCAAGGCAGTATCGGCGCCCAAGGCATCGAGCGCCGACCAGTCGCCCGCCGGGAATGGCGGCGAGGGTACTCCGGCTCCGGCCGCTCCCGCGGCGGCGCCCAAGGCCGCATCGCCGGCCCCCGACAGCACCGAGTAAAGCCGCGCGAGATAGGCGGCCTGGGGCATTTCGATCGCGCCCAGGCTGGCGAGGTGCGGCGTCATGAACTGGCAATCGAGCAGCTCGAAGCCCCCGGCACTGAGCCGCGCGACGAGATGCGCGAGCGCGATTTTCGAGGCGTCGCGCATCCGGCTGACCATCGACTCGCCGAAAAAGGCGCGCCCCAGCGACACGCCATAGAGGCCGCCGACCAACTCCCCGTCGTACCAGCATTCGACGCTATGGGCATGGCCCATGCGGAACAATCGTTCGTAGCTCGCACGGATCACCGGGTTGATCCACGTCGTCGGCCGGTCGTCGGCGGCTTCGGCGCACAGCGCCGTCATCGCGGGAAAGGCGGTGTCGGTGGTGACGCGGAAACGGTCGGCGAGCAGCAGCTTGCGCAGGCTGCGCGACAGGTGAAAGCCATCGAGCGGCAGGATCGCGCGCAGCCGCGGTTCGACCCAATGGACCGACGGGTCGTCCGCCCCGTCGGCCATCGGGAATATCCCCTGCGCATAGGCGCTGAGCAGCAGCGCGGGGTCGATCGTTTCGAGCGGCTTGCTCAGCTTGCCGGCTTCACGAACTTCAGCGTCATGCGGTCCGATTCGCCGATCGCGACATATTTTTCGCGGTCGATATCCTTGTTGGTCAGCGTCGGCGGCAGGCTCCACACGCCCTTTTCATAATCGTGCGTGTCCCGGGGGTTGGCGTTGACCTCGCTTTCGCCCGCCAGCGTGAAGCCGGCGGCTTCGGCAAAGGCGACGACCGACGAGCGCTTCATATAGCCGCTCTTTTCCTCGAGTGCTGAATCCATCGCCTCGGGCAGGCGGTGGTCGACGACGCCGAGTACGCCGCCGGGCTTCAGCATCGCATAGATTTGCTGGAATGCTTCGGCGGTCTTGTCCATGCCGCCGAAGCGCCAGTTGTGGACGTTGCGAAAGGTCAGCACCACGTCGGCGCTGCCGTCGGGCACTTTGGGTCCGGCACCGGTTGCAGGAAATTCGGCGAGCTTGACCGCGCCATAGGCGTCGGGCTTGGCCTCCTGCCATTTGCGGACCGTATTCAGCCCGCGCTCCCACGGCGCCGCGGCATAGAGCGTGCCTCCACCGCTTTGGGTCAGCGGCGCCAGAATCTCGGTATACCAGCCGCCGCCCGGCCACAGCTCGACGACCGTATCGCCCGGCTTCACGCCGAAGAAGGCCAGCGTTTCGGCGGGATGGCGCGCCGCGTCGCGCGCGACGTTGGCGGGGGTGCGGGTCGGCGCCGCCACCGCTGCGGCGATCGCGCCGTCCGGCGCGGCACCGTGTGCGCCATGATCGCCATGTCCGGCGTGCGGATCGGCCATCGCGAACGCCGGAGCGGTGGCGGCAAGAAGAGCGGTTGCAATAATCGGAAGCGAACGCATATCGGCACCTCGTCACTGGGGGGAAGATCCCCTGTTTGCGAAGGGTTGAGCGTCAATGCAAGTGTCGATGCTGTCGGTGAGCGCAACTGCTGCGATCCTGTTCGGTGTCGCCGAACTCGCCGAGTGGCGCCGCCGCAATCGCCGCGACGTCGACAACGTCGGTTTCATGCCGTGGCGCGGCATCGCGCTGGTGAGCGTAGCGGTCGCGATCGTGGCGGCGGCGCTGGCGCTCAAGCCCTAAGCGTCACCTCCCCCCCGCAGGCGGATCTTACAGGCAGGCCTCGAGGTACGGCTGATCGAAACCGTACTGGCGCGCCTTTTCCAGCGTATAGGGACGCAGGCCCATCGAGCGATATTCGCCGATGATCTTTCCGTCCTTGTCCTCGTCCAAATATTCGAACTTGAACAATTCCTGGGTGACGATGACGTCGCCTTCCATGCCGATTACCTCGGTCACGTTGGTGACGCGGCGCGAGCCATCGCGCAGACGCTTGATCTGGACGATCAGGTCGACCGAGTCGGCGATCTGTTTCGAGATCGCTTCCTTCGGAATCTTGATGTCGCCCATCAGCACCATATTTTCCATACGGCCAAGGCATTCGCGCGGGCTGTTCGAGTGCAGCGTACACATCGACCCGTCGTGACCGGTGTTCATCGCGGCGAGGAGGTCGAAACACTCCGCGCCGCGGACCTCGCCCATGATAATGCGGTCGGGACGCATACGCAGCGCGTTCTTGACGAGATCGCCCATGTGAATGGCGCCATTGCCCTCGAGGTTCGCCGGGCGCGTTTCGAGCGGCAGCCAGTGCGGCTGCTGCAGCCGCAATTCGGCGGCATCCTCGATGGTCAGCACGCGCTCGCCGGGGTCGATCATCTTCGACAGGGCGTTGAGCATCGTCGTCTTACCCGAACCCGTACCGCCCGAGATGACGATGTTGAACCGGCTCGCGCCTGCGATCTTCAGCGCGGTGCACATCTTCTGGCTCATGGCGCCCCACTGACAGAGCATGTCGAGCGTGATCGGCTTGGCCGAGAATTTACGAATCGAGATCGCGGTGCCGCGAAGCGAGAGCGGCGGCACGATCACGTTGACGCGGCTGCCGTCCTTCAGACGGGCGTCGGCGAGCGGCGTTGTCTGGTCGACGCGGCGGCCGACCTGGTTACAGATGCGCTGGGCGATCTGGAAAAGATGCTGTTCGTCGCGGAACTGGATCGGCGCGATGACGAGCTGGCCCTTGCGCTCGACATAGGTCTGATACGGGCCGTTGACCATGATGTCGCTGATGTCGGGGTCGGAGAGCAGCTCTTCGAGCGGGCCGAAGCCGAGCAATTCGTCGACGAGCACCTTTTCGAGCGCGAATTGCTCGCGGCGGTTGAGCGTGATGCGCAGCTCGGCGAGCACTTCGAGGATGATCGGGCGGAATTCCTCGGTCAGCTCGTCCTTCGACAGCGTCGCCGCGGCCTCGGGATCGACGCGTTCGAGCAGGCGCGGCAGCACCTGTTCCTTGATTTTGTGGACGCTGGCTTCGAAGCCCTGCGCCTTTTCGGGCTCCATCGCCTCGGCGGTCGACCGCTGGTTCAGCCGCTCCATCGCCTCCATTTCGGGGCTCAGGTTCGACGGCGGCGGGGGTGCCTCGGCGGCCGGCGTGTCGATCGCAGGAAATTGCGCGCCGCCGGCCATGCCGGGGCCAGCCTGCATCGGCTTGGCCACGCCAAAGGCGGGGCGGCCTGCGGTTCCGGGACGGCGTCCGAATGCACTCATCGCTTCTTCCTGCTTCGACTCTACAGACTGGGAAATCGGCCACATTTGATGGCCAAACCCCCATTCGACACGGTGAATAAATCGGAAACTTTGATATTGTCCTAATGCGCCGCCCGGCTTTTCGGGAACCGACCGGCAAGGGGTGACGCGGCGTGCGGAAGCGCGCTATCAGGTCGCCGATGCGCGAGAAGGAATTACGCTTTGCCCTGATCTGCTACGGCGGCATCAGCCTTGCCGTCTACATGCACGGCATCACCAAGGAAGTGTGGCGGCTCGCGGCGGCGTCGCGCACCTTTCATGACGAGGCGGAACCGGCGGCGGTCGATGCCTATGGCGAATTGCTGGTCGCGCTCGCGGCGCGCAGCGGGATCAAGCTGCGCGTCCTGGCCGACATCATCGCGGGCGCCAGCGCGGGCGGCATCAACGGCATTTTCCTCGCGCGGGCGATGGCGACCGGCCAGTCGCTCGACCCGCTCACCGAATTATGGCTCGACGATGCCGATGTCGACCGGCTGATCGACCCGGATGCGCGGCCGTTGTCGGCGGCAACCAAATTCTGGGCGGTGCCGATCGCCGGCTGGGCGATGAAGCGGCGCGGCAATGTCATCGACCGCACGGTGGGCGAGGGCGCGCAGGACGAGGTGCGCGCCAAGCTGTCGCGCTTCGTGCGCGCGCGCTGGTTCGAACCGCCCTTCGGCGGACAGATTTTCTCCGGCCTGCTGCTCGATGCCTTCGATGCGATGGCGTCGGGGCCGCAGGGGCGGCCGCTGCTGCCGGCGGGTCAGCCGGTCGACCTGTTCGTCTCGGTGACCGACTATGCGGGGCACAGCATGCCGCTCGCGCTCAACAGTCCGCCGCGCGTGACCGAGCAGGAACACCGGCTGATCATGCATTTCCGGCAGGACGGCCGCGCGGGCAAGCGGCTCGACGACGTCCCCGGCCTCGCTGCCGCGGCGCGCGCGACCGCCAGCTTTCCCGGCGCCTTTCCGCCCTTCACGCTGCGCGAACTCGACAGCGTGCTCGAAAAGCGCGGCATCGCCTGGCCGGCGCGCGCCGATTTCGTCCGCGTCCAGCTTCCGACGGGGAGCGAGGCCGACCCCTCCGACCGGGTGCTCATCGACGGGTCGGTGCTCGCAAACGCGCCGTTCCGTCCGGCGATCGCGGCGCTCAAGCAGCGGCCGGCGCGGCGCGAGATCGACCGGCGCTTCGTCTATATCGATCCCAAGCCCGATTATCGCTCGATCAGCTTCGGCAAGCCTGGCGAGGCAGGCGAGGGCGAAGCGCGCCGCCCGCCGGGCTTTTTTTCGACCATCCTCGGCGCACTGTCCGAAATTCCGCGCGAACAGCCGATCCGCGACAGCGTCGAGGCGATCGAGAATATGTCGCGGCGCATCCGCCGCATGCAGCGCGTCGTCGATGCGATGAAGGTCGAGGTCGAGGAGCAGGTGGCGGCGCTGTTCGGCACGACCTTCTTCCTCAACACCCCGACCCCGGCGCGGCTCGACCGCTGGCGCGCAAAGGCGCAGGCCGAGGCGGCGGCGCGCGCCGGCTTCGCCTATGCGCCCTATGGCCACCTCAAGCTCTCGGCGGTGGTCGAGGAGCTGGTCGCGCTGATCGACCGGCTGGCACCGCCCGAGGGCGACATCCATCAGCGCAACCGGCGCGACGCCGTGTGGGACGAAATCCGCAGCCGCGGGCTCGACCGCATTTCGGGCAAGCGCGGTTCGGGCGCGAGCACCGACGCGATTGCCTTTTTCCGCACCCACGACCTTGGCTTTCGCATCCGGCGTCTGCGCTTCCTCGCGCGCGAACTCGACGCCGCGGTCGAGGCAAAGCGCGATGCGCCCGATCCGGCGTGCGAGACGATGCGCGGCGCGATCTACACCGCGCTCGGCCTCTATCTCGAACGCGAGGGCGACCAGTGGCTCGAGCGGCTCGACGTGCCCGCCGACGCCAGCGCGGCGCAGTGGATCGACGCGATCGCCGAACGGCGCGATCTGGTCAGCGTCGATGCCGATGCCGATATATTGATCGCCGCCGCGCTCGGCAGCCTGCCCAAGGACGACCGGCGCACGATGCTGCTCGCCTATCTCGGCTATCCTTTTTACGACATTGCCACCCTGCCGCTGTTGCAGGGCGAGGGGTTCGACGAATTCGATCCCATCAAGATCGACCGCATCTCGCCGTCGGACGCGACCGCGATCCGCACCGGCGGCGCGGCGTCGATGCTCAAGGGGATCGAGTTCAACAGCTTCGGCGCCTTCTTCAGCCGCGCCTATCGCGAGAATGACTATCTGTGGGGGCGGCTCCACGGTGCCGACCGGCTGATCGACATCGTCGCGTCGAGCGTCGGCGGCGAGGGTGCGCTGCGCACCGACGAACTGGCGGCGCTCAAACGCCGGGCTTTCTACGCGATCCTCGATGAAGAGGAACCGCGCTTACCCAAGGTCGCGGCGCTGATTGCCGAATTGCGGGGCCAGATTGGGTAACTCACCCGTCATTGCGAGCGAAGCGAAGCAATCTCCAGCTATCGAGGTGGTAGGACGATGGCTGGAGATTGCTTCGTCGCGGCGCTCCTCGCAATGACGAGGTGAGAAGTATGGAAGCCTAATCCGTCAGATCGTCCCACATTTCCTTGAGCCGTCCGAAAAAGCCCTGGCTTGCCGGGCATTCTTCGCCGGTCTCGGTTTCGCGGAACGCCTGCAGCAATTCCTTCTGCTTGGCATTCAGCCGCGTCGGGGTTTCGACGTCGATCTGAACCACCAGGTCCCCGTGGCCGCGACCGTTGAGCACGGGCATCCCGGCGCCGCGCTGACGAAGCTGCTTGCCCGACTGGATGCCCGCGGGAATGCTGATGTCATGCTTGCGCCCGTCGAGGCCGGGGATGGTGATGCAGCCGCCGAGCGCGGCGGTGGTGAAGCTGATCGGCGCGCGCGTGAACAACGTCGTGCCTTCGCGTTCGAACAGCTTGTGCCGCGCCATGTGGAGGAAGATGTAGAGGTCACCAGCCGCTGCGCCGCGCGCGCCGCTTTCGCCTTCGCCCTGCAGGCGGATGCGCGTGCCTTCATCGACGCCGGGCGGGATTTCGACGGTCAGCGTCTTGCGCCGGTCGACACGGCCTTCGCCGTGACAGGTGCCGCACGGGTCGGTGATGACCTCGCCCGATCCCTGGCAGTGCGGGCAGGTGCGCTCGACCATGAAAAAGCCCTGCTGCGCGCGGACCTTGCCGTGGCCGTTGCAGGTGGTGCAGCGGTGCGTCGCGGTGCCGGGCTTCGCGCCCGACCCGTCGCAGACGTCGCAGCGCGCAGCGACATCGACCTGAATCTCGCGGCTGCAGCCGGCAAAAGCGTCTTCGAGCCGGATTTCCATGTCGTAGCGCAGGTCGGCGCCGCGCGCGGGGCCGCGCTGCTGCTGCCGACCGCCGCCGAAAGCCGACCCGAAGATCGATTCGAAAATGTCGCCGATATCGCCGAATTCGGCGCCGCCACCGAAGCCGCCGCCCGGGCCGCCGCCATTCTGGAACGCCGCCTTGCCGAAGCGGTCGTAGGCTGCCCGCTTTTGCGGGTCTTTGAGGCAATCATAGGCTTCGTTGATTGCCTTGAACCGCGCTTCGCTGTCGCCGCACCCCGGATTCTTGTCGGGGTGGTATTTCATGGCGAGCTTGCGGTAGCTGGCTTTCAGCGTCGCGTCGTCGGCGCCGCGCTCGCATTCGAGCAGTTCGTAATAATCGATGTCGAGCGACATGGTCTATCGGCCCCCTCTGCCCCGCCGCGCCGGGAAGCGCGACGGGGAGAGTTTCATGCTTACTTCTTGTCGTCTTCGACTTCGGAGAATTCGGCATCGACGACATCGTCGTCGGCCTTCTTCTCGTCAGCATCGGCGGCGGGCGATGCCGCGGCCTGCTGTTCCTTTTCGTAGATCGCCTGGCCCAGCTTCATCGCGACCTGCGCCAGCGCCTGCGCCTTTTCGGTCATCGCAGCGCTGTCCCCGCCTTCGACGGCCGTCTTGGCTTCGGCGATCGCCGCTTCGATTTCCGACTTCAGCCCGGCGTCGATCTTGTCGCCATGCTCGGCGATCTGGCGCTCGGTCGTGTGGATCAGACTTTCGGCGTTGTTCTTCGCCTCGGCTGCCTCACGGCGCTTCTTGTCCTCTTCGGCGAACTGTTCGGCGTCCTTGACCATCTGGTCGATGTCAGCATCCGAAAGTCCGCCCGAAGCCTGGATCTTGATCTGCTGTTCCTTGCCGGTGCCCTTGTCCTTCGCGCTGACGTTGACGATACCGTTGGCGTCGATGTCGAAGGTCACCTCGATCTGCGGCACGCCGCGCGGCGCCGGCGGGATGCCGACCAGATCGAACTGGCCGAGCATCTTGTTGTCGGCGGCCATTTCGCGCTCGCCTTGGAACACGCGGATCGTCACCGCCGACTGATTGTCGTCGGCGGTCGAATAGACCTGGCTCTTTTTAGTCGGGATCGTCGTGTTGCGGTCGATCATGCGCGTGAACACGCCGCCCAGCGTCTCGATGCCGAGGCTCAGCGGGGTCACGTCGAGCAGCAGCACGTCCTTGACGTCGCCCTGCAGCACGCCCGCCTGGATCGCCGCGCCGATCGCGACGACTTCATCGGGGTTGACGCCGGTGTGCGGTTCCTTGCCGAAGAAATCCTTCACGACTTCGCGCACGCGCGGCATGCGGGTCATGCCGCCGACCAGCACGACTTCGTCGATCTGGCTAGCCGAAACGCCTGCGTCCTTGATCGCCTTCTTGCACGGTTCGAGGGTCCGCTTGATCAGCTCTTCGACCAGCTTTTCCAGATCGGAGCGGGTGATCGTCTTGACGAGGTGCTTCGGCCCGTTGGCGTCGGCGGTGATGAAGGGCAGGTTGACCTCGGTCGTCGCGGCCGATGACAGTTCGATCTTCGCCTTTTCGGCGGCTTCCTTCAGCCGCTGAAGCGCCAGCTTGTCGCCGCGCAGGTCGATGCCTTCGTCCTTCTTGAAGCCGTCGGCCAGATATTCGACGATCTTGCTGTCGAAATCCTCGCCGCCCAGGAAGGTGTCGCCGTTGGTCGACTTCACCTCGAACACGCCGTCGCCCACTTCGAGCACCGAGATGTCGAAGGTGCCGCCGCCAAGGTCATAGACCGCAATGGTCTTGTTCTCGCTCTTGTCGAGACCATAGGCGAGCGCGGCCGCGGTCGGCTCGTTGATGATGCGCAGCACTTCAAGGCCGGCGATCTTGCCGGCGTCCTTGGTCGCCTGGCGCTGCGCGTCGTTGAAGTAAGCCGGAACGGTGATCACCGCCTGCTCGACCTTTTCGCCCAGATAGGCTTCGGCGGTTTCCTTCATCTTCTGAAGGATGAAAGCGCTGATCTGCGACGGCGAATAATCTTCGCCGCCCGCCTTGACCCACGCGTCGCCGTTGGCGCCCTTGACGATGGTGTAGGGGACGAGTTCCATGTCCTTCTTGGTCATGGGGTCGTCAAAGCGGCGGCCGATCAGGCGCTTCACCGCAAAAATGGTGTTTTCGGGATTGGTGACGGCCTGGCGCTTTGCCGGCTGGCCGATCAGGCGCTCGCCATCCTTGGCGAAGGCGACGATCGACGGGGTCGTCCGCGTGCCTTCCACATTTTCGATAACCTTGGGCTTGCCGCCTTCCATCACCGCGACACAGCTGTTCGTGGTGCCGAGGTCGATCCCGATCACTTTGGCCATAGTCTCAACGTCCTTATCATTTTCCGGCGCCCTAAAGAGGCGCGCCGCACATGGGTTCCCTTGCGGGTTTGATGGGCGCGATATAGGTGCGCTAATCCTTGGCACAAGGGTTTTGACCGCTTACTGTGGATCGAAAATCGACGCATTTCGGGAGTCCCGCATCATGAAGCCTTTCGCCATCGCCGCCCTTGCAGCCAGCGCCCTCGCCCTCACCGGCTGCAACGGTAAAATCGGCAGCGACCCGCAGCTCGCGGTGGTCGCCGGCTATATTCAGATGGGCGCGACCCCCGACAGCCCCGCCGCGGGCTACTTCACGATCAAGGGCGGTCCGCAGGATGTCGAACTGGTCGCGGTGACCGCCGACCTCGCGCAGCGCGTCGAAATGCACGAAAGCGTCAAGGAAAATGGCGTGGTGACGATGAAGCCGCTGACCACGGCGACCGTCCCCGCGAAGGGCGAGCTGGAATTCAAGCCCGGCGGCAAGCATCTGATGATCTGGCACATCAACGGCGCCGCGGTGCGCGCCGGCAAGCTGCCGATGCAGTTCGTCTTCACCAATTATAACAATGACCGCATCCTCTTCGACCTGCCGATCAAGCCGGCGCCGGGCGCGAGCGCCGACGGCAGCGGCGACGCGCCGACGGGTGCGATGGCCGGGATGGAGCATGGCTCGATGGACCATGGCGCGGCCAACACGGACGCGGCGAAGAAGTAAGCACTCGTGGCAAGGCCGTCGCGGCCCCTGACGGCGGGCGAAATTGCGCTGGCCCGGTCGGTCTTCGGCGATGCGATCGCCTATGACCGGGTGCGCATATGCCATCGCAAATGGATATTCTTCCAGCCGCGCCGCGTCGTGATGGCGCCGATGGGGTCGCTGCATTTCCACCCGCACGGCGATTTATACTGCGACGATTTCGCCGCCGCGTCGCGGTCGCTGAAGGGCCTGTTCGTCCACGAAATGACGCATGTGTGGCAGGCGCAGACGCGCGGGCGCTGGTATCTGGTGCTGATGCGCCATCCCTTCGCGAGCTATGGTTACAGCGTCAAGCCGGGCTGGCCGCTTGCACGCTACGGGCTCGAACAGCAGGCAGAGATCGTGCGCCATTACTGGCTGCTTACCCAAGGCGCGACGATCGCCGGCGCGCCGGGGGTAGAGGCCTATCGCGCGATCCTGCCCTTCGCGGACGGCGGGGCGGCGGCATAGGTGCCGCGCCGCGCGGCGTCAGGCAGCGATCAGCCGGAACTGTTCGCGAAAATCGGCGTCGCTGTCGATACGGCCGCGCATCGGGGTGACGACATCGCTGCCGTCACCCTCGCCCTCTTCGAACAGCGCACACGCAACGTCGCGGCCGCGCGCGACGCTGTAGCGCTGCGCGATCTGCCCCGTGGGACGGAAGCCCAGCTTGCGAAGCACCGCGCCCGAGGCCGGGTTGTCGAGGAAATGCCCCGCGGTCAGCTTCGGCAATTGCATCGCGCGCGCGATCCGGACGAGCTGGCGACCCGCTTCGGTCGCAAAGCCAAGGCCCCAATAGGGGCGGGCGATCCAATAGCCCATTTCGAGCGGACCTTCGGGGCTCGGCGCGATGCCGCAGCCGCCGACGAGGCGCGGGGCGCCGCCGGTGCGCGCGAAAATCAGGAAGCTCGGCTGCGCCGGATCGACCGGACGGCCGAGGAAGTCCTGCGCCTCGTCCATGCCATAGGGCCAGGGCGCCCGCGCCAAGTTGCGCACCACCGCTTCCTCGCCGATTGCACGGGCGAGTGCGGGGGCATCTTCGAGCCAGCCGGGCCGCAGCAACAGTCTTTCGGTACGCGCAAACATTTTCGTCACTCCCATTTGCCTGTCGCCGTGGCGCCAGATGGTGACGCTTTGACGACAGTCGATATGCGAGGGAGATGGATGGCCCTGTTTTCGCGCCGGAAATTCAAAGGGACCGGGTTGGTCCGGATCCCGGGCAAGAAAAAAGGGAGACCGGGGGCGACCCGTCTCCCTCTTTTCGAACTTTGTTCCCGCCTGGGCGGAAAGGACCGTTCCGGGTCGTCCCTTGGTGGACGACCCTGGAAGATCGTCCTTATTCGGCGGCTTCCGCCATGGCGTCGACCGACACATATTTGCGGCCAAGCTTGCCATCGTGGAATCGGACGCGGCCGTCCGCGGTCGCGAACAGCGTGTGGTCCTTGCCGATGCCGACGTTGACGCCCGGGTACACCTTGGTGCCGCGCTGGCGCACGATGATGTTGCCGCCGATCACTTCCTGACCGCCGAACTTCTTCACGCCAAGGCGCTTGGCCTGCGAGTCGCGACCGTTGCGCGACGAACCGCCTGCTTTCTTATGTGCCATGACCTAAACTCCTTGTTTCGTTCTTCAGCCGAGCCGCGTGATCGCGCTCAGGCGTCCTTCTTGGGGGCCGCCTTCTTGGCAGCGGGCTTCTTTTCGGCGGCAGCTTCGGCCTTGGGCGCAGCGGCCTTCTTCGGCGCAGCAGCCTTCTTTTCGGGCGCGGGCGCAGCGGCGGCTTCTTCGGCCTTCGGCGCCGCTTCCTTCTTGGGAGCGGCCTTCTTGGCTTCGCCGATCGCGGTGATGCGCAGCAGCGTCAGCGACTGACGATGGCCGTTGCGGCGGCGATAATTGTGCCGGCGGCGCTTCTTGAAGACGATGACCTTTTCGCCGCGGGTCTGGGCGATGATCTCGGCCGAAACGGTCAGACCCTTCGCATCCTTCACATCGCCGCCGTCACCGGCCAGCAGAACGTCACCCAGCGACACGGTGTCACCGGCCGCGCCTTCGATCTTCTCGACGGCGATCTTGTCTCCAGCGGCGACGCGATACTGCTTGCCGCCCGTGCGCACGATTGCGAACATGGTCTTCCATCCAATCAGAAACTAAAACACCCGCGCTCCCGGTCAGCCGCCGAAGCGACCGATTTTTCCGGCATGCGGGAAAGTCAGCGCCACTAGCGGCGAACGGCGATGCTGTCAACCGCATATTTCCGCGCTTTTCATCGCGAAAGGGGCGGTTCGGGGCGCGCGGCGCCGCTCCTCCGATTCGGCTTGCTGCGATGCGTCTGCGCCCATATCAGGGGCGGCGATGAAGCCAATCCTTGCAATCCTGCCGCTGATGGCCGCAATCCCGCTGTCGGCCTGCGCCGCTGCACAGGGCGGCGACTATCCTTCGCTGGCGAAACGTCCGGTCGAGGGACGTTTCGACGTCGCGCCGCCGTCTGTCGTCGTGCCGCCGCCGGGGCCGCTGCCGACCGATCTGACCGGGCGGCTGGCGCGGTGGGAATCGGACGCGGCGGGCGCGCAGCAGGCCTTCGCGCGCGAACGGGCGCCGACCGAGGCGGCCGTCACCGCAGCGGGCGGCGCGGCGATTTCCAGCGAAAGCTGGGTCGTGGCGCAACAGGCGATCTCGCGCCTTCAGGCGGCGCGCGCGCCGTTGACCGACGCGCTAGCGGACATCGACCGCCTCTATCTTGAACGCAGCATCGCCGAATCGGTCGACGGCCTGCCCGAAATCTATGCGCTGCGCGACAAGCTCGCGGCGATGCTGGCGGCGCAGGACGATGTCCTGGCCGCGCTCGAGCGGCGGCTGCCTGGGCAATAGCTCAGTTGTTGAGCCCGTGCTTTTTCAGCGCGTGGCGGATCTGGTCATAGCTCAGACCCAGCGCTTCGGCGGCGACCTTCTGGTTGAACCGGCAGCGCGCCATCGTGTCCGACAGGATTTGCCGTTCATAGGCATCGACCGCCGCGCGCAGATTGCTGACGGCGCCGCCGGTGGGCGGGGCCGGGGTTGCCATTGCGCTATCGTCACCGGGCGCGGAGGGGGCAGGGGGCGCCGCGTCGGCTTTCGCCTGCGTGTTGCGCACTGCGGGCTGCCACGGGCTGGCGAAGGGGTCGAAGCTCAGCGTGTCGACCGGACGCGTCGGGTCGGCCCAGCGATAGATGGCGCGCTCGATGACGTTGCGGAGTTCGCGGACATTGCCCGGCCAGTCGTGGCCCTCCATCGCCGCGAGCGCGCGCGGGCCGAAGCCCGGCCATTCGTCCCAGCCGAGCACCGCGGCCATGCGCTGTCCGAAATAGGTGGCGAGCACCTCGATATCGCCTTCGCGCGCGCGCAACGGGGGCAGGGTGATGACCTCGAAAGACAGCCGGTCGAGCAGGTCGGCGCGAAAGCGGTTTTCATCGACCAGCGCGGGCAGATGCTCGTTGGTCGCGGCGACGATGCGGACGTCGACGCGGATCGGCCGCGACGAACCGACGCGCGTCACCTCGCCATATTCGACCGCGCGGAGCAGCCGCTCCTGCGCGCCCATCGACATTGTCGCGAGCTCGTCGAGGAACAAGGTGCCGCCGTCGGCCTCCTCGAAGCGCCCCGCGCGCGTCTTCGTCGCGCCGGTAAAGGCCCCCGCCTCATGCCCGAACAATTCGCTTTCGATCAGCGTCTCGGGCATCGCGGCGCAATTCATGATCACATAGGGCCGGTCCCAGCGCGCCGACAGGCGGTGCAGGCGTTCGGCGATCAGTTCCTTGCCGGTGCCGCGCTCGCCGATCACCAGCACCGGACGGTCAAGCGTCGCCGCCTGGCTCGCGCGTTCGACCGCATCCTGAAAGGCGACCGACTGGCCGATGAACTGCGTTTCGCGCTCCATTCCCAATCATTGGCAAAATTTCCCGCTGATTGGCAAGTCATTTTGTTCGGACGGGGTGATTCCGTGTGAATTTGGGCGCCTTTCCGCCGCTTTCGGCAATTGGCACGCCTCATGCATCGATATTTGCGAACCGGCGCAGAAAGCTCCGGTGCAGCGAAAAACAGGAAGGAACGATCATGAAGACGCTGTTTGCCCAGACTGCCACTTTCGCGCTCAGCGCGGTCGGTGCGCTGGCCATCCTTGTCGGGGTGATCGACCATCCGCAGGTCGTTTACGACGTCGCTGCTGCAACCCCGGCGGTCAGCCTCGTGGCCTGACCGAAAACTGGTGCCGGGGCACTCTCCCCCCTTGCCCCGCCCCGGCACCAGCCATTTTCGACGAATTTCGACAGGAGCATAGACCATGGGTATTTTTTCACGAACCCGCGACATCATCGCCGCCAACGTCACCGATCTGCTTGACCGGGCCGAAGATCCCGAAAAGATGATCCGCCAGATCATCTTCGAGATGAACGAAACCCTCGTCGAAGTCCGCGCCTCGGCCGCCCGCACCATCGCCGACCAGAAGGAAATGCGTCGCCACATCGCGAAGCTGGAAAGCCTTCAGGACAGCTGGAAGGAAAAGGCCGAACTGGCGCTGTCGAAAGATCGCGAAGACCTGGCCACCGCCGCGCTGGTCGAAAAGCAGAAGGCCGGCGACATGGCCGAAAAGCTGAAGGCCGAAATCGCCGTGCTCGACGATGCGCTCAAGGGCTATGAAGCCGACATCACCAAGTTGCAGAAGAAGCTCAGCGAAGCGCGCGCGCGTCAGTCGAGCGTCGTCAATCGCCTCGAAAGCGCCGAAAACCGCTATCGCCTGCGCGAAATGACCAATGGCGACCGCGTCCAGGACGCCTTCTCGCGCTTCGAAACGCTCGAACGCCGCGTCGACGAAGCCGAAGGCCGTGCCGACGCGCTGGGCCTCGGCTACAAAAAGTCGCTCGACGAAGAAATCGCCGAGCTGCAGGCGGCCGACAAGGTTGCCGACGAACTCGCCGCGCTGAAAGCCGCGCAGGGCAAGAACTAAGGAGCCGGACCGATGGAAGAAGTGATCATTGTCCCGATCGTCATCGGCACGCTCTTCCTCGGTCTGCCCTGGCTGATCCTCCACTACATAACCAAGTGGAAGCAGGCCAAGACATTGACCGGAGAGGATGAACAGCTGCTCGACGAAATGTATGACACGGCGCGCCGTCTCGAAGCCCGCCTGCATACCGTCGAACGGATCATCAGCGCCGACCATCCCGATTTCCGCCCCGCGGTTCGCAGCGATGAAGATCTGGCGCAGCTTGAAAACATCAGCAGGAGGAACTGAGATGTCCGCTAGCCGCACGAAATTCTATCTCGACAAACAGAACGCCAAATGGAGCGGCGTCTGTGCGGGCATCGCCGACTATAGCGGGATCGACGCCCTGTGGGTCCGCGTCGGCGCGGTGCTGCTGACGCTAATGGGGGGCTTCCCCTGGACGCTGATCGCCTATTGGCTCGTTGCCTGGATGGCGCAGCCGAAGCCCTTCGCGCTCTATGGCTCGCAGGAAGAGGCGAAATTCTGGCAGGGCGTGCGCTCGAACCCCAGCGCCTCCACCCGCGACATCCGCTCGCGCTTCCGCGACATCGATCGCCGGCTTGCCGACATCGAACTTTACTACACGAGCCACAACCGCCGCCTCGCCGACGAGATCGACGCACTGCGCTGATCCCGGCGACGCCCGGAACCATGGCAACAGGGAGTTGAAACATGAATTTCGGTGGTCCCGCTTTCGTCCTCGCCATCATCGGCATCTCGATGGCCGGCTGGATGTTCACCACCTGGATCCGCGCCAAACACGGCTATCCGGTTGAAAATGAATGGGGCGGCACGGTTCATCGAACCGACGCCGACGCTGATCGAAAAATCGCACTGCTCGAAAGCGACAATGCCAAGCTCGCCGGCAAGATCGTCCGGCTGGAAGAACGCATCTCGGTTCTCGAACGCATTGCGACCGACACCAACGGACAGGCGGCGCAGCTCGCCAGTCAGATAGACAGCCTGCGCTGAGGGGAATAACCATGGACTTCATCATCCTGAAGGAAGCAATCGCGCCGGTCGCGGCGATCATCGGCCTCGCGGCAATCGGCGGCTGGATTTTCACCACCTGGCTGCGCATCAAGCACGGCTATCCCCTCGAAAACAGCTGGGGCAAGGCGATCTATCCCAAGACCAGCGACGAGGCGATGGAACGCGTCAAGCTGATCAGCCAGGAAAATGCCCAGCTTCGCGCCGAACTCGGATCGGTCAAGGATCGCCTGGCGGTGGTCGAACGCATCGTCACCGACGAAGGCCACCGGCTGGAGCGCGAGATCGAGGCGCTGCGGCGTCCGGCGAACTGAGGAAGGAGCAGCCGTCATGAGCGATACCATCTGGATCCTGATCCCGCTTGCCCCCTTTCTCCTCGGCGGCTTCGCCATCTGGTCCAAGCACCAGCAGAAGATGATCGAGAAGCAGTCCGAACTCACCGCCGAAAAGGCCGCGCAATATGCGGCGCAGACCGAGCGGCTGGAAGCGCGCGTCCGCGTCCTCGAACGCATCGTTACCGACAAGGGAATCGACGTCGCCGACGAGATCGAGAAGCTGCGCGAAGCCCCGCTGAACTGACAAGACAAGACAAGACCGAAAGGATCGCTCCCCATGAACCCCTTTGAAATGGTCATCGGCATCGTGCTGATCGTGACGATCGGCAGCATTGTCCGGGCGAAATATGGCGTCCACCGCGACCGCCGCGGCAACGAGTATTTCGTCGGCAACGCGAATCAGGATGCCGAGACCAAGGCGCTGCAAGCCGAAATCCGTCAATTGAAAGAGCGCATCCAGGTGCTCGAACGGATCGCCACCGACAATAATCGCGCCGTCAGCCTCGACGAGGAAATCGAGAAGCTGCGCGATCGTTCGCACCCCTGATGTGACGAAGAAGGAGCCCTGTCATGGCCGCCATCACTTCTGACCTCGCAACCAATCTTGTCACCGCCGCAGTGGCGCTGTCCGCTCTCGGCATCGTCAGCCTCGCCGCGCTGCGCGGCTGGCGCGACTGGATCCAGCTCAAGCGCGAAGAACTCGCCATCTGCCACAGCGTCGGCCAGGACCCTGCGGTGCCGAACGCCGGTTCGCGGATCGAGATCGCCGACCTCAAGGAACGGCTGCGCAAGCTCGAAGCCATTGCGGCGGGGGTCGATCTTTGATCAGCCTGCCTCCGTCATTGCGAGCGTAGCGAAGCGACCCAGGGCGGCCCACGCTTCCTCCGGATGGCTTCGCCACGCTCGCAATGACGCCGTGAGAGAGGCTTTCCTTCCAACGCGCTTTCTGCCACGGCCGCGACCATGCGCAGCCTCGACGACATTTTCGAAGAATATGACTTCCTCGACGGCGACGATCGTTATCGCCTGCTGATCGATCTCGGTCGCGAACTGGAGCCGATGCCCGATCCGCTCAAGACCGACGCGACGCTGGTCCGCGGCTGCTCGGCGAGCGTCTGGGTCTACCCGCTGCCGCATGACGGCGACCGATTGCACTTCCTTGCCGACAGCAATGCCGCGATCACCAAGGGGATCGTCGCGCTCGTACTCGCCGCGGTGCAGGACAAGCCCGCGGCAGAGGTCGCCGCGATGGACATCGCCGCCGCGCTCGCCCCGTTCGACCTGACCCGCCAGCTGTCGTCAAACCGCACGCAGGGCGTCCCCAACATGATTGCCTTGGTCCAGGACACGGCGCGGCGCATCGCCGGCGCCTGAGCATCCCGATTCAACTATCGATCGCCATCGAGGTCGGCCCGTCCTTCTGACAAGCACGAAAAAGGGCGCGGGAGTTTCCTCCCGCGCCCTAATTTTCGCATACTGCCGGGGACTTAGAAGCCGACGGTCAGCGTGCCGCTGATCGTGCGCGGTGCGCCGATCTGGGCGAAGGGAACCGAGCCCGGGTTGGCGGTCACGAGGCCCGAACCCAGAACGCCGCCCTGATTCAGGCTGGTCGTGTACGAGCCGACATAGAGATTGTCGAACAGGTTGTAGACGTTGAGCTGGAAGAAGGTCTTGTCGTTCAGACCCAGGAACTCCAGGCTCAGGCGCGCATCGAGGTTGACCAGCCAATAGGCGTTGGTTTTCGCTGGATAGACAATCGTCGGTGCAGCCTGCGTACCCGCATAGATCGGCAGATTGGTGTCATAGATAAACCGGCCGCCCGTGCGCTTGCCGGTGATACCCAGTTCGACCGGCCCCAGCGTTCCGCGGACCGAGCCGCCGAAAGTATATTCGGGCGAACCCGATTCACGCTTGCCGGCAGTCTGGGCGAACAGAGGATCGCCGATCGCGGCGCAACCGATGGCAGTATTGACCGCGGTGCAGCTGCCAGCCTGGACATTGTCCTTGATCTCCGACTTCATCCACGAGCCAAAGGCGTAGAGAGCCAGTTCCGGGACCGGCTGGAAGGCAACGCTGCCGTCGATGCCATATTTGTCGACACGACCAAGGTTACGGTAGACGTTGCGTTCGGTGACGGGATCATAGGCCGAAGCGAGACGATCGCTGTACTTCGTGAACCAGCCCGAAAGCTGCGCCTGAACCTGACCGGTGCGATAGCGAACGCCCAGGTCGAAGTTGTCCGATTTTTCGGGGTTCGGACGCGCCGAGGCTGTGTTCGGTGCAAAGAAGAACGCGTTGTACAGCGAGTCCGTGCCCGGAACCTGCAGGCCCTTCGAATAGTTCGCGAACACCGAGATCCGGTTGCTCGGCTTGAACAGCAGGCCGACGTTCGGAAGAATGTCGTCATACTTGAGCACACGCTGCTGCGGGCCCTGAACCGCCGGGTTCGCAGCTGCATATGTCGCGTTGCGCGGGTCGCCCTGACCGAAGCAGTCGACGAAGCCCGAGTCGCTCGTCGTGAAGCAATAGTTGTTCAGATTACGCCGGAAGAACGGCGCGCGAATGCCGAGCGTCGTAACCAGGCTGCCATCCATAAACTCCCCGCGATACTCGCCGGAAATCTGGTTGAGCGTTGCATAGGAGAGACGGTCGCGCTTCTGGAGAACGCCGCCGGTAACGTCGGTTGCGCCGTCGTTGACCGGGAACACATCGATCGGCTCGCCATTGATCTGCAGGAAACCGACTTGTCCCGTCTGACGGTGACGCGCGCGGTCGAAGGTGTAGCCGATGCGAACCGTGTGACCCTCTGCAATGTCCCATCGCAGGTTAGCGATTACGCCATAACGATGGGTCTGCGTCTGGCTGGGTGCGAGCACCGCAACTTCGTCGAGCAGGTCGCCGTCGCCGTTGAGGTCCATGCCGAAGTAAGGACGGCCGCCGATGTAGCCAGCGAGACCATTGTTGAGCCGTTCGCGCGCATTGACGGTTCCGCCGCCATTGGCCTTCACATACTGGTAGCTGGGATCGACGGTGAGGGTTACGCCTTCCGAAAGCGTGAACTTCGACGCGCCGCGGATGTTACCCGTGTTCGACGGGTTATAGCGACGGTCAAACTCGGTACCGCACGACGACGCCGAATCGGCAGCGCCAGGCGTGACAGTTGCAGTCGTGGTGCACGGATAGTTGATGTTATATTCGCGCTCGTCGTTGTTCATCGGGAAGCGGTTGCCCGAACCTGAACCGACAACGCGGTTGGCGTCGAGGCGCAGCGGCAGCGAACCGAAGAAGTTGTTGCGGTTCTCGTTATAGTGACCGGCCACCGAGATGAAGTCGCCGTTGCTGCCGATCGGCTGCCAGATGCGGCCGTTGAACTGCTTCTTGCGGATGCGGCCATAGTTGTTGAACGGATTGTCGTTCGATGCGCTCGAAGCCGAGACGAAGGCGCGCGTGCCGAACGGCGTGAATTCGCCGGTGTTGATCAGGCCGAAAACGCGGAAGAAGCTGTATTCGCCCGCCGAACCCGAGACCTTGACACCGAATTCTTCGGTCGGGGTCATCGTGCGGTAGTTGACGGTCGAGCCGGTTGCCGCGGCGGTCGGGCTGTCGACGTCGGTCGAACCGAGGTTGACGTTGACCTGTTCGATCAGTTCGGGATCGAGCTGCTGGTTCGAATAGATGGCATAGTTGCCCGAGTCGTTCAGCGGAACGCCGTCGAAGGTCAGGCTGATGCGGTCGGCCGAAAAGCCGCGGATGGTCAGCTGACCGCCCGACGAACCATAAGCGTCATTGTTGGTGAAGACGACCCCCGGGACCAGGTTGATGGTGTCGAGAATGGTCTGACCGGGGTTCTGACGCGCGATCACTTCCTGACCCAGAACCGACTTCGCCTTCGACGTATCGGGCGATTGGATGCCGGCGACGTCCTGCGCCGAGGTGCCGGTGACGACGATCTCGTTTTCGAAATCGACCGAGCCCGTCGACTGGGCAAAGGCCGGCGTGGAAAGCAGCGCAAGCGGAAGCAGCGCGGCGCCAGCGGCGAGCGTGTTGCGGAAATTCATGACAGGTTGTCCCCTTGATTGTGGCATTCGGCAGGCGCGCGGCTTGGGGCGCGCTTGACCTGCGAGCGCCCCTGAAGCCCGCATGTGGCACGATTGTGACAGCAAATGTGACAGTGCAAGCCGCGCCATCGCCCAGGCGCGGGGAAAGGTCAAAAAAGCGCGAATTTCCGTCGCTGCCGCAGAATAATCGACAGGCGGCGCTGCGTTTTTTCGTGCAACTGTTGCTGCAATGCAACATTGGCGGGAGCGAAACCGCGGCGCAGGTGCGCGCCGCGACTCGACTCAGGCGGCGTCGCCCGCTTCCTTCGCCTTGTCGGCATAGACGCGCACCGGCGCCTTGCGGCCCTCGACGACATCCTTGTCGACGACGATTTCGATCACGTCGGTCAGGTCGGGCAGGTCGAACATGGTGTCGAGCAGAATCGCCTCGACGATCGAGCGCAGCCCGCGCGCGCCGGTCTTGCGTTCGATCGCCTTTTTGGCGACCGCGACCAGCGCGTCGTCGGTGAAGGTCAGCGCGACCTCTTCGAGATCGAACAGCTTCTTATACTGCTTGATCAGCGCATTCTTGGGCTCGCCCAGAATCTTGACCAGCGCGTCGATGTCGAGATCCTCGAGAGTCGCGATCACCGGCAGGCGGCCGACGAATTCGGGGATCAGGCCGAACTTGAGGAGATCTTCAGGCTCGATATTCTTGAGCACCTCGCCCGCGCGGCGTTCGTCGGGGCCGGCGACATGGGCGCCGAAACCGATCGACTTGCCCTGCAGGCGGTCGCCGATGATCTTTTCGAGGCCGGCAAAGGCGCCGCCCGCGATGAACAGGATGTTGGTCGTGTCGACCTGCAGGAATTCCTGCTGCGGATGCTTGCGCCCGCCCTGCGGCGGCACGCTCGCGGTGGTGCCTTCCATCAGCTTGAGCAGCGCCTGCTGCACGCCTTCGCCCGACACGTCGCGCGTGATCGAGGGATTCTCGGCCTTGCGGCTGATCTTGTCGATTTCGTCGATATAGACGATGCCGCGCTGCGCCTTTTCGACATTATAGTCGGACGCTTGGAGCAGCTTGAGGATGATATTCTCGACATCCTCGCCGACATAGCCGGCTTCGGTGAGGGTCGTCGCATCGGCCATGGTGAAAGGCACGTCGAGGAAGCGCGCCAGCGTCTGCGCGAGCAGCGTCTTGCCGCTGCCCGTCGGGCCGACGAGCAGGATGTTCGACTTCGCCAGTTCGACATCATCGCCGCGGCCCGAATTGGCGAGGCGCTTGTAATGGTTGTGGACCGCGACCGACAGCACGCGCTTGGCGGTGTTCTGGCCGATCACATAATTGTCGAGGTGCTGGCAGATTTCGAGCGGCGTCGGCACCGCGCCATCCTTGCGCGCGGCGACCCCGCCCTTGATTTCCTCGCGGATGATGTCGTTGCACAGTTCGACGCATTCATCGCAGATGAACACGGTGGGGCCGGCAATCAGCTTGCGGACTTCATGCTGCGACTTGCCGCAGAAGGAGCAGTAAAGAGTGCTCTTGCTGTCCGAGCCGCTCAATTTCGTCATAAATCTTCCTCTGGCAGCCGCAAAAGGGCGCTGCCGTCCTTCATCCTAGCCCGCGATCACCCAATTACAATATGGCAATTAGGTGACATTGGGACATGTCCAACCTGACGACGGCCCGCGAACGGGGGCGTCAACAAACGCGGTTACCGAAAGCGGGCTGGCCGGCGTCAGGGCGTCGGACCTTCGCTGATTTCCTTGGGCGCCTCGTCGCCGGGGAGCGCGGGGCGGCGGTCGTAGACATGATCGACGATCCCGAATGCGCGCGCTTCCTCGGCTTCGAGGAAAGTGTCGCGATCCATCGCCTTTTCGATGTCTTTCAAGGGCTTGCCCGTATATTGCGCATAGAGGTCGTTCATCCGCTTGCGGATACGCAGGATTTCCTTGGCCTGGATTTCGATGTCCGACGCCATGCCGCGCGCGCCGCCCGAGGGCTGGTGGACCATGATGCGGGCGTTCGACAGCGCGACGCGCATGCCGGGTTCGCCGGCGGCGAGCAGGAAGCTGCCCATCGACGCCGCCTGGCCGATGCACACGGTGCCGACGCGGGGGCGGATATATTGCATCGTGTCGTGGATCGCCATGCCCGCCGTGACGACGCCGCCCGGCGAGTTGATGTACATATAGATGTCCTTCTTCGGATTTTCCGATTCGAGGAACAGAAGCTGCGCGACGATCAGCGACGCCATATTGTCCTCGACCTCGCCCGTCACGAAGACGATCCGTTCGCGCAGCAGGCGCGAGAAGATGTCAAAGCTGCGTTCGCCGCGGCTCGTCTGTTCGACGACGACGGGAACAAGGGCGGCGAGCGGGTCGATCATGGAAATTTCGTCCTTCAGTATCCGGGATGCCCGCCGCGAACCGGCGGGCTGCCCCTCGGCGCCTTACATCGGCGCGTGGCGTAAGGGATTCAAGGGGGCAAATATCGCGTGCCGGCGCGCCCCGCTATTGCGGGGGCTTGCCGCCCTGTTCGGTCCAGAAGGCGGCGATGCGGCCGGTGATGAGTTCGGTCGCGAGCGTGCGCGCGGTATCGCGGGGCAGGCCCAGCGCTTCGGCCATCGGGCCGCCAAGCTGGGCATCGCCCATCGCCATCAGCACGAGCGCCAACGTGTCTTCGTGCATCAGCCGCTTTTCGTGCGCGTCGGGCGCCGTTCCGTCGATCAGGCGGTGGATGGCATCGAGGATCGGGTCGAGCGCGTCCTCATTGCCCGTCGCCGCCATCCAGGTGGCGAGCGCCCCGGCGCCGCCGCTGTCGAAGGCGTCGAAGGCAAGGTCGACGATCTCGCGCACATTGCGTTCGCCCGGCGGCGACGACGTCATCTTCGCAGCAATCGTGTCGCACACCGTTTCGGCGAGATAGGCGGCGAGCGCCTTTTGCAGACCGGCGGCGCTGCCGAAATGGTGGAGCAGATTGGCGTGAGTGCGGTCGATGCGCGATGCCACGGCTTTCAACGTCACCGCCTGCGGCCCCATCTCGATCAGGATCAGCCGCGCGGCCTCGAGCGCCACCGACCGGCTTTCCTCCGGGCTGAGCCGTTTCTTTACTATTGACACCACTGTAAGTAATTCCTATTTCTTGCCCCGTCGGGCGTCCCCACGCCCTGAGCCCCCTTTTCGACGGTGAGAACCATATGTCCAGCCTTTCCCGCACGCCGACGCCGCAGGATTTGTCGATCACCCCGCGCGATCGCCGCTTCGGCCGCGACGACCGGCAGGGGCGCTGGTGGATGAACGGCGACCCGATCGCCTCGGTTTTTCATACCGCTTTGTCGGTCACCTTTCCGAAAGGCGAGGCGATGTTCATCGAGGCGGTGAAGGCGCACCGCGACGGCGTGCCCGAAAAGCTGGCGCGCGAAATCCGCGCCTTCACCCAGCAGGAAGTCATTCACAGCCGCGAACATGTCGTCTTCAATCGCAAGGCGGCGGAGGCGGGCTACGACCTGTCGGAGCTAGAGGCCGATGTCGACAATGTGATGGAACTCATCAAGACGCGCCCGCCCATCGTCAACCTGATGGCGACGATCGCGCTCGAACATTATACCGCGATGATGGCGGCGATCATGCTCAAGGATTCCGCGATGTACGACGGCGCAGAGCCCGAATGGGCGGCGCTGTGGAAATGGCACGCGATCGAGGAAATCGAGCATAAGGGCGTCGCTTACGACACCTGGCTCCACGCGACGCGCGACTGGAGCCGCTGGCGGCGCTGGAAGGCGAAGTCGCTGATGATGGTCGCGATCACCGCGCGCTTCTGGCCCAAGCGCATCCGGGGCATGAAGGCGCTCTTGCAGCAGGACGGGCTGACCGGCTGGCGCGTCAGCGCGCGCATCTGGTGGTTCATGCTCGGCTATCCGGGCATCCTGCGCAAAAGCTTTCTGCCCTGGCTGGCCTATTTCATGCCGGGCTTTCACCCTTGGAACCATGACGACCGCCAACTCATCAAGAAATTCGAGAGCGATTATTCCGATGCGGTGATGCCGTCGCATTCGTCGGGTGCGCCCGAGCTGGCAACGGCCGCGGCCTGAGGCCGCGGCCCGGCACCCCCGCGAAGGCGGGCGGCCGGAGAGGCCTCTCTCTCCCTCTCCGGGTCTCTGCCTTCGTGGGGGTGTTCCATAGCTGGACGGCTGCGGCGAAGTCCCATATCTCCTGCGGGGGGGGAACAGGGGACCGTTCATGCCATCGATCTGGACCGCGACCGAGCTCGTGCAGCTCGAACTGCAACTCGCCGGACGCCAATCGCTGCTCGAATTCGGATGCGGCGAGGCGACGCTCGTCGCCGCGCGGCAGGCCCGGCGGATCGTGGCGGTCGACGGCGATCGCGAGCGGCTCGCCGCCATCGCGCGCCGACTGGGCGAAGAGGCGGAGGGCTACACGCCCTATCAGCCCGAAATCGGTCCGGTCGATGCGGAGGGCCGGCCCACCGACCCGGCGCGCCTGCGCGATTGGCCGCGCTATCACACGCATATCTGGCGCCACCTGACCGGCAGCCCTGACGCGGTACTGATCGACGGGCGCTTTCGTGTCGCCTGCCTGTTGCAGGCGATCGTCCACTGCAAACCCGACGCGATGCTCCTGTTTCACGATTTCAGGGACCGCGCCGCCTATCATCTCGTGCTGAACCATTGCGACGTGCTGGCACGCGTCGATACGCTGGCGGTGCTGCGCGTCCGGCCGCAGGTCGACGGCAAGGCCGTGTTGCACGACCTGTTCGACCATTTCTTCGACCCCGATTGACCATGCCCGCCGCGCTGGGCATGTCGGCACGATGATCACCTCGCCTCCCACGATCGAAACCGCGCGGCTGCGCCTGCGCCCGCCGCATTTTTCGGACAAGCCTGTCCATATCGCGATGTGGGCCGATCCGCGCGTCACGCGCTTCATCGGCGGCGAACCGCGTGCGCCCGACGTGAGCTGGGGTAAATTTTTGAGCTCTGCCGGGCTGTGGCCAGTGATGGGCTTTGGCTATTGGGTGTTCGCCGACCGCGACAGCAATGCGCTGATCGGCATGGGCGGGCTTTCCTATTTCTGCCGCGGCATCCCCGAACTTGAGGATCTACCCGAGGCGGGCTGGGCGTTCGATGCCGACCATTGGGGCGGCGGGCTAGCGACCGAGGCGATGAGCGCGGCGCTCGGCTGGGCCGACGCGACGCTCGACGCGCCCGAGGTGCGCTGCATCATCGATCCGGGCAATGCTGCATCAGAGCGTGTCGCCGAAAAACTGGGCTTTCGCCGCATCGGCGACAGTGACGCGCTGGGGCATGTGGTGGGGATTTATTCGCGGCCGCGGGGTGGTTGAATCGGTCGTCATCGCGAGCGGAGCGAAGCAATCCAGAGAGGTTTGCGCTACACTGGATTGCCGCGTTGCCTTCGGCTCCTCGCAATGACGATTTGGATCAAACCGCCTCGACCACCAGCACGCCGCCGTCGGCGCTGACGACGCGGACCTTGGCCCCTTCGGCGGCGTTGGGTCCGCGCACCGGCCATTCGCCATCGCCAACCCGGGCGCGGCCGCGGCCGTCTTCGATCGCCGTCGTCACCGTCAGCACCTCACCGACGAGACGGCCGCCGCGCTGGTTGAGCAGCGGGTCGGTCGAGACGATCGGATTGTCGCGCAGCCATTTGCGCGCGCCATAGAGGATGATCACCGCCAGCACTGCGAAGATGCCGAGCTGAATCGGTACGCCGATCGGCGCGATCCACGCGATGACCCCAGTGACGATCGCCGCGGCGCCGATCCAGATCAGGAAAAATCCCGGCGCGACAATCTCGGCCGCGGCGAGCAGGACGCCGACCGACAGCCAAATCCAGTGCGGTTCCATGCTGGCCAGCCAGTCGGGCATGTCAGGCCTCCGTCTTGCGTTCGAGCGCGTCGCGCGCGAGTTCGCCGATGCCGCCCAGCGTGCCGATGAGCTGCGTCGCCTCGACCGGGAACAGGATCGTCTTGGCGTTGGGGCTGGTCGCGAACTGACTTACCGCCTCGACATATTTTTGCGCGATGAAATAGTTGATGGCCTGCGCATTGCCGCTCGCGATCGCGTCGCTGACCATCTGCGTCGCTTTGGCTTCGGCTTCGGCCTCGCGCTCGCGCGCTTCGGCGTCACGGAAGGCGGCTTCGCGCCGCCCTTCGGCCTGCAGGATCTGGCCCTGCTTCTCGCCCTCGGCGCGCAGGATTTCGGAGGCGCGCAGCCCTTCGGCTTCGAGGATCGCGGCGCGCTTTTCGCGCTCGGCCTTCATCTGGCGCGCCATCGCGTTCGAAATGTCGGCCGGCGGGCGGATGTCTTTGATCTCGACGCGGGTGATCTTCACCCCCCATGGCGTCGTCGCATCGTCGACGACATGCAGCAGGCGCGCGTTGATCTCGTCGCGCTTCGACAGCGTCTCGTCGAGGTCCATCGACCCCATGACGGTGCGCAGGTTGGTCGTCGTCAGGTTCATGATCGAGAGGTACAGGTCGCTGACCTCATAGGCCGCCTTCGCGGCGTCGAGCACCTGGAAAAAGACGACGCCGTCGACCGCGACCATCGCATTGTCCTTGGTGATGATTTCCTGCCCCGGAATGTCGAGCACCTGCTCCATCATGTTCACCTTGCGACCGACGCGGTCGAAGATCGGCATGATGAAGTTGAGGCCCGGCTGCGCGGTGTGCGTGTAGCGGCCGAAGCGTTCGATCGTATAGGCGAAACCCTGCCGCACCGGCGTCAGCGCCCAGATCAGAAACACCAGCGCCAGCACCACCAGTGCAAGTGCGAAATACATGATCATCCCCTTTGCAAATTCGATCGCAATCCCGCTTCCTTATTGCGGCAATGGTCCAGCTGCGCCACAGAAAAGCGCATGACCCATGCCGCCTTCGCCCCGCGCTCGCTCCTCTATGTGCCCGGCTCCAACGCCCGTGCGCTCGAAAAGGCGGGCGGGCTCGCCGCCGATATGCTGATCATCGACCTGGAGGATGCGGTGCCCGCGGAGCGCAAGGCAGAGGCACGCGCGGCGATGCGCGCCGCGGTGACGGCGGGCTTTGCGGGCAAGCGCGTGGCCGTGCGCGTCAACGCCAGTGGCAGCGCCGAGCAGGCGGAAGATCTCGCGGCGCTGGACGGCCTCGTGCTCGACGCGGTGGTGCTGCCAAAGGTCGACGCGCTCTCGGACCTCGACCCGCTGCGCGCTCTGGGGCTACCACTGCTCGCGATGATCGAAACGCCGACCGCCATCTATGCGGCGCAGGGAATCGCCGCCGATGCCGCGGTGCAGGGGCTGATCGCCGGGCTCAACGATCTGGCCTATGAGCTCAAGCTGCCCGACGGCATGGATCGCGGCGCGATGGGCCATGCGATCCAGGCGATTGTGCTCGCGGCGCGCGCAGGCGGCGTTTGGTGCTTCGACGGGGTCTATAATGCGATCGACGACGCGGAGGGCTTTGCGGCCGAAGCGCGCGAGGGGCGGCGGCTCGGTTTCGACGGCAAGACGCTGATCCACCCGTCGCAGGTCGATCCGTGCAACCGCGCCTTCGCCCCGTCGGCGCGCGAGATAGCCTCTGCCGAAGCGCTGGTCGCCGCAGCAACCGGCGGGGCGCAGCGGCACGCGGGCCATATGATCGAAGATATGCACGTCGCGGCGGCGAAGGCGCTGCTGGCGCGGGCGCGGGCGCAATAGCGGCCTGCTTTCCGTCGATGCTGTTCATCGTTCGACAAACGCGCCTTGCCGCTTCGGCATGGCCATGCCATCGGGCACATCCATGACATTGTCGCCATTTCGCGCCGCCGTTGCGGCCGCCGCCCTGCTTGCCGTCACGCCCGCCGCCTATGCGAAGGGCAATACGCCCGTCGCCGAAGCCGATCTGGCGCAGCATATCCGCGTTCTTGCGAGCGATGCCTTCGAGGGCCGCGGTCCGGGTGCCGAGGGCGAGGACCGCACCATCGCCTATATTGTCGGCGAATGGGCAAAGGCTGGATTGCAGGCGGTGCCGGGCAGCGACACGCCCTGGCTGCAGCCGGTTCCTTTCGTTGAAACGCAGACGACGGGCGGAAGCGCGCGGTTCAAGGTGACCGGCCAACCCTTCGCGATCGGCGACGAGGGTATCATCGTCACCGGCAGCGAGGCGTCGGTGGCGCTGGCCGATACGCCGCTCGTCTTCGTCGGCTATGGCGTCGATGCGGACGGCCGGGTCAACGCCGATGTAGCGGGCAAGGTCGCGGTCATGCTGTTCGATACGCCGCCCTTCGGCGACAAGCTGCCGCGCTACCGTGAGCGGCGCCAGATGCTCGCCGACGCGGGCGCGGCGGGCGTATTGATCGTCGCGCCGGATTCGATGCCGTGGAACGAGATTCGCGAGAGCCTGGGCGCCAAGAGCGTGCGCATGGGGTCGGCGCCGGCAGGGCCGACGATCAGCGGCTATATCGCTCCGGCGGCGCTCGATGCCATGCTCGCCAAGGCGGGGAAGAACGGCGTGGCGCTGCGCGCAGCAGCCGAGGCGGGCGATTATCGCGGCACGCTGCTGCCGGTGACGGGCGATTTCACTGCGACCGCCGCGGTGCGCAATTTTGCCAGCAACAATATCGTCGCCAAGCTGCCGGGCGCGAAGCCCGACGGCAAGGCAGTGCTGTTCCTCGGCCATTGGGATCATCTCGGCATCTGCCGGCCCGAAGGCGCCGCCGATCGCATCTGCAACGGCGCGGTAGACAATGCGAGCGGGATCGCGGTGCTGATCGAGGTGGCCAAGCGTCTTGCAGGGGGGCCGCGTCCCGACCGCGACATCTATTTCCTCGCGACCACGTCGGAAGAGAAGGGGCTGCTTGGCGCCCGCTGGTTCGCCGACCATCCGGTCGTGCCGCTGTCCGGCATCACTGTCGCGCTCAACATCGACACTATCGCCATTTCGCCGCGCGGCACGCCGGTCGCGACGATCGGACGCGGCAAGCCCGCCTATGACGCGATGGTGCGCAACGTTGCGACGTCACTCGGCCGGACGATCGACAGCGACGGCGAGGCCGATGCCTTCGTCCAGCGGCAGGATGGCTGGGCGCTCGGCGCCAAGGGCGTCACCTCGCTGATGGTCGGCGGCAGTTTTTCGGACATGAAACTGCTCGAGGCGTTTCTCGGCAGCGACTATCATCGTCCGGCCGACGAATTTTCGGACAAGGTGCCGCTCGGCGGCGCCGCCGAGGATGCGGATCTGCACGTCGCGCTGGGCCGCGCCTTCGCCGACACGAAACGCTGGCCGGGAACGGCGGACTAGGTTCAGGCCCCGCCGCCGCGCGCTGGTCAGCGGGTCAGCACGAAATAGGCGACGTAAAACCAGCTGAAGATGCCGTGGATGATCGCCCACAGCACCGATTTGTGCGTGGTGAAGCTGATCGCCATCGCCAGCGCGCTGCCGAAGCCGACCCCGTTGCGGATCACTTCCTTCTGCACGATGATGCGGCGTTCGCTCATGCGGCCTGCTTCGCCCGGTCGGTCATTTCCTGATTGAGCATTTCTGCGAGCAGGAAGGCGAGTTCGAGGCTCTGCCCGGCGTTCAAGCGCGGGTCGCAGTGCGTGTGGTAACGGTCAGCGAGATCCATCTGCGTCACGTCCATCGCGCCGCCGGTGCATTCGGTAACATTCTGGCCGGTCATCTCGATATGGATGCCGCCGCCATGCGTGCCTTCCGCGCGGTGGACCGCGAAGAAGCCGCGCACTTCGGCGAGGATGCGCTCGAACGGACGCGTCTTGTAGCCATTGCCCGTCTTGATGACATTGCCGTGCATCGGATCGCACGACCAGACGACCGGGTGCCCCGACGCCTTCACCGCGCGCACCAGCGCCGGCAGATGCGCTTCGATCTTGTCGTGGCCATAGCGGGTGATCAGCGTTATGCGCCCGGGGACATGCTGGGGATTCAGCGTATCGAGCAGGCGCAGCAGCACGTCGGGGTCGAGGCTGGGGCCGCATTTCATGCCGACCGGATTGCCGATGCCGCGCAGATATTCGATATGCGCCGACCCTTCGAAGCGGGTGCGGTCGCCAACCCATAGCATATGGCCCGACGTGTCGTACCAGCCGCCGGTCAGGCTGTCCTGCCGGGTCAGCGCCTGCTCATAGGGAAGCAGCAGTGCCTCGTGGCTGGTGTAGAAGCTCGTGCCCTTGATCTGCGGCACCGTTTCGGGCGTCACGCCGCACGCTTCCATGAAGGCGAGCGCTTCGGAAATGCGCGCGGCGGTCTCCTGATATTTCTTCGCCCACGGGCTGCGGTCCATGAAATCATGCGTCCAGGCGTTGACCTGATGCAGATTGGCATAGCCGCCGTTCGCAAAGGCGCGCAGCAGGTTGAGCGTCGCCGCCGACTGGTTGTACGCGCGGATCATCCGCTGCGGATCGGGGGCGCGGCCTGCGGCTTCGAAAGCGATGTCGTTGATGATGTCGCCGCGGTAGCTTGGCAGTTCGACGCCGCCCACTTCTTCCATGTCGGCCGAGCGCGGCTTGGCGAACTGGCCCGCCATGCGGCCGACCTTCACGACGGGCATCTTCGACGCGAAGGTCAGCACCACCGCCATCTGCAACAGGACGCGGAAGGTATCGCGGATATTGTTCGGATGGAATTCGGCAAAGCTCTCGGCGCAGTCGCCGCCCTGAAGTAGAAACGCCTTGCCTTCCGCAACGCGGCCCAGCTCGCTGGTCAGCTCGCGCGCCTCGCCGGCAAAGACGAGCGGCGGATATCCGGCAAGCTCACGCTCGGCGGCCGCAAGCGCGGCTTCGTCGGTGTAGGTCGGCAGCTGACGGGCTTCGTGCGAGCGCCAGCTTTGCGGTTGCCATTGGTGCGTCATATGCGGTCTTCTTACGTTTTCTGCGTCAAAATCGATTCGCCGGGTGCCTTGGCGCGATTGCCCCGCCAAAGCAAGCGCGGGCGATAAAATTAGCATGATGGTGGCTTTCGCGCACCTATGCTTTTCTTCATTGCAAAAAACTGTTAGTTTCTTTCGCAAATCAGGACGCTTTTACGGGTCGCGCGTCCGTCTTCGGTAATCGGTAAGATTTGGTCCCTAGCAATCTAAGCACAGGGACCGCTGTAAAACGATTGGCTATGGCGAATTTCGATCCGGCCCTTCTTGGCTATCTGGCCCTGTTCATCCTGCTTGCGGCGAGCTTTGCGGTGCGCATCGAATATGTGCGCGCCGGGCTGGCGCTCGCCGCGCTCGTCGCCCTGCCGCTGGCGCTCGTCGCGGGGCAGGCGCTGGTCGCGGGTCTGCTGCTGCTCGCGATCATCCTCGCCAATATCGCGTTCGGCTGGCGCGACTGGCTGCGCAATCTGAGCATCCGCTTCTCGTCCGAGGAGGAGCAGCTTCGCGCCCGTCATTTCGACCGGTTGAGCGCGACGGCGGCGCGCGGGCTGATCGATCAGGGGCACTGGATTTCGGCGCGGCAGGGCGAGGTGCTGATCCGCGAAAATCAGGCGGCACCCAGCCTTTTCTATCTGAGCCAGGGCGCGGCGTCGGTGCTGCGCGACGGGGTCGAGGTCGGCGCGGTGAGCGACGGCGCGCTGATCGGCGAGGCGACTGTGCTCGACGGCGCGCAGGCGACGGGGACGGTGACGCTATCGACCAACGCCAGGCTGTGGTTCATCCCCGCCGCGGTGCTACGCGACTATCTTGCCGCCAATCCCGACATCGCCGCGGCATTGCACGAAGGCTTTGCCCGGGCGCTGCGCGGAAAATTGGCAAGCGCAAACGCTCGCATTGCCGAGGCGCCGTCGCTATGACGGCGGCATGGCACTGACTCTCTATGGCATTCCGAACTGCGACACGGTGAAGAAGGCGCGGCGCTGGCTCGACGAGCGGGGCGTGGCTTATGCGTTTCACGATTATCGCAAGGACGGGCTCGATCCCGCCTTGCTCGATCGCTGGGTCGATGCGCTCGGCTGGGAAAAGCTCCTCAACAAGAGCGGGACGACCTTCCGCAAGCTGCCCGATGCCGACAAGGCGGGGATCGATGCGGCGAAGGCGAAGGCGCTGATGCTCGATCAGCCGGCGATGATACGGCGCCCGCTCGTCGATGCGGACGGCGCGTATAGTGTGGGATTTTCCGCCGGTGACTGGCAACAGCGCTTTGCGGCATGAAGGCCTGGCGCGCCGCGCTGGCGCTGCTCGCGCTCGCCGGCTGCGGGGCTGAACCGATGGCGGCGCAGCCCACCCTCGACGGAAAGCCCGCGATCGTCATCGCGCATCGCGGGGCGTCGGGCGAACGGCCCGAACATACGCTCGCAAGCTATGAACTCGCGATCGAACAGGGCGCCGATTTCATCGAGCCCGATCTGGTACTGACCAAGGACGGCGTGCTCGTCGCGCGGCATGAGAATCAGATTTCGGAGACGACCGACGTCGCCGACCACCCCGAATTCGCCGCGCGCAAGACGACGAAGCAGATTGACGGCCAGGATGTGACCGGCTGGTTCACCGAGGATTTCACGCTGGCCGAGCTCAAGACGCTGCGTGCGAAGGAGCGGCTGCCACAACTGCGCGCGACTGAATTTGACGGGCGCTACCAGATCCCGACCTTTGCCGAGATCCTCGACCTGCTCGTGCGGGTCAACAAGGGGCGCGAGCATCCGGTCGGCGTCTATCCCGAAACCAAGCATCCGAGCTATTTCGCCAGCATCGGCCTGCCGCACGAAGCGCCGCTGCTCGCCATGCTGGCGCGCTATGGCTATCATGGCCGCAGCGCGCCGGTGTTCATCCAGAGTTTCGAGGTCGGCAATCTGAAAGCGATCCGGGCGAAAAGCGACCTGCCGCTGATCCAGCTCATGGACGGCGAGGGCGGTCCGGCCGACCATGCGCAGCAACGCTACGCCGCGATGGCGACGCCTGCGGGGCTGAAGGCGATTGCCGCCTATGCCGACGGGATCGGACCCAACAAGACAATGATCATCCCGCGGACTGCGCTCGGCACGCTCGGCGATCCGACCCATCTGGTGCGCGATGCCCATGCCGCCGGACTGAAGGTCCATCCGTGGACCTTTCGCCGCGAGAATTATTTCCTGCCGCTTGGCGACAAGAGCGGCATCAACCCCGCCGGCCACGGCGATCTGGCGGACGAGATCCGCACCTATCTGAAGACCGGGATCGACGGCCTGTTCAGCGACAATTCGCGCGAAGCGGTGCCGGTGGTCCATGCAGGAGTATCGCATTGACGCAGCGTCCCCTTGGCCAGAGCGGCCTGTCGGTCCGTCCCTTCGTGCTGGGCGGCAATGTCTTCGGGATGACCGCCGATCGGGCCGCAAGTTTCGCGATCCTCGACCGCTTCGTCGAGCGCGGCGGCGGGATGATCGACACCGCCGATGTCTATTCGGCGTGGGTGCCGGGGCACAAGGGCGGCGAATCCGAAAGCATGATGGGTGCGTGGCTGAAGGATAGCGGCGCGCGCGACCATGTGCTGATCGCCACCAAGGTCGGCATGATGCCCGGCGGGCTGAAGCCCGATCGCATCCGCGAAGCGGTGAAAGGCTCGCTCGATCGGCTCGGCGTCGATACGATCGACCTCTACTTCGCGCACAAGGACGACCCCGATGTGCCGTTGGACGAAGTGCTCGGCGCGTTCGGCGAACTGGTCGATGCGGGGACGGTGCGCGCGATCGGGGCATCCAATTATAGTGCCGAGCGGCTGGCCGAGGCGCTGCGCGTCGCCGACGCCGGGGGCCTGCCGCGTTTCACCGCGATGCAACCCGAACTGAACCTGCTCGACCGCGATCAATATGAAGGCGCGCTGCAACAGCTTTGCATCGCCGAAGGGCTGGGCGTCGTCACCTATTTCAGCCTCGCGTCGGGCTATTTGTCAGGAAAATATCGCAGCGCCGAGGATCTCGGCAAGAGCCCGCGCGGCGCGCGCGCCAAAGCCTATCTGGAGGGCAAGGGGCCGGCGGTGCTCGCCGCAATGGACGCGATCGCTGCCGAAACCGGCGCCACCCTGTCGCAGATCGCGCTCGCCTGGGTCGCCGCGCAGCCGGGCGTCACCGCGCCGATCGCGAGCGCCACCTCGGTCGCGCAACTCGACGAGATCATGGACAGCGAGACGGTCACGCTGACCGACTTGCAATTGGCGGCGCTGAATGAAGCGGGGCGCGGCACCGCATAAGGTTCGCCGCGCACGCGGCCGTTTCGGCCCGGCCGGCCCCCGGGGAGAGACGAGCCGGGCCAGCGCGGCCGCGCATCGGATCAGCCGCTTTCCTCGTCCCACCCGAACACCTGTTCGAGCGGCTTGCCGAAGGTGCGCGCGATACGGAAGGCGACTTCGAGCGAGGGCGAATATTTGCCTTGTTCGATCGCGGCGATCGTCTGGCGGGTCACGCCGACGCGCTCGCCGAGTTCGGCCTGCGTCATTTCTCCCGCGAGGAAGCGCAAGGTGCGGATGTCGTTGGAGAAAGGCAGCCTAGCCATGCCAACCCCGGCGATAGCTGATGAGGACTACCGCGCTGTTCACCAGTTCGGCGAGAACGATTGCGAACAGGCCTGTGTTCGCGAGCGGCACGCCCTGCTCCACAAAGGGCAGATAGACGCCAACGACCATCATCCCCGCCAGCAGGACATAATAGGCGATCGTGGCGCCGCGACGGCGGATCGCGCGGTCGCGCTCATCAGCACGGACCCGCTCCGACTTCGGCGCCCGCGCGGACAGGATGATGGTGCCGACGATGACGATGGCCGCGTGCGCCAAGGCGATCGAGCCGAACAGCCACAGCATGGGGAAAATTTCGCGCCCGGCCGGATGCCCAGCGATGATGAGTCCGAAATAGAGACTATAGGCGGCAAGCATGGCCAAGACGTTCAGCCACGCCGACTTTTCGCGGAAATTCATGGACAAGTCTCCGGTACCTGCGCCGGCAAGCTGCAGCGTCGTTTCAAGGGTCGCGCGGGGCATGGGTCAATAGCCCCGGCGATAGAGGTAAAGCTGGACGCCGATCCGCGTCAGTTCGGCGAGGACGACCGTCGCAAGCAGCAGGTTGAGCTGCACCGCCGGCCCCGCGTTCCAGAACAGGGCGAAGATGCTGACCCACACGCCGACGACGAGCGGATAATAGGCATAATGGGTGCCGCGATAATGGATCGAACGGTCGCGCTCGTCTTCCTTGAGGTTGGCCTCGGCCGGGGTGCGGATCGCCATCCAGGCCGATGCGATCGTCATCGCGATGATGATCGCGACGGTGACCGGCAGCAGCATCCCCGCACTCGCCCAAAGGCCCGCCGGGCTCGCTGCGATCCCCCACGGATAGGCAAGAAAATACCAGCCGAAGGCGGCGATCATCGTGACCAGCGTCACCCAGTGAATTTTTTCGCGGAACGACATTTGGCGTCTCCATGTTCATAATATGCGACTCTATGTAAATAATTTTTGACATGGCGTCAATCTTTGCGGACATCGCTCCGCTTTGCGGCCTTTCGCAGCGCAGCATAAGCCGCTAAACCCGCGCCCCATGTCCACGCTCCCAAAAACGCTCACCCTCGACACCTCCACCAGCCGCGCCAATCCGACGCCGCAGCCGATGAAGCGCCTGACGGTGCCGCGCATTCGCCAGCGCAAGGGCGGCGGCGAGCCTTTGGTGATGCTGACCGCCTATACGGTGCGGCAGGCGCAGCTGCTCGACCCGCATTGCGACATGCTGCTTGTCGGCGATTCGCTGGCGCAGGTGATCTATGGCCTCCCGCATACTGTCGCGGTGACGATGGAGATGATGGCGTTGCACGGCGCCGCGGTGGTGCGCGGCAGCTATCATGCCGCGGTGATCGTCGACATGCCCTTCGGCAGCTATGAGGCGAGCCCCGAACAGGCCTTCGCCAATGCCTCACGCCTGCTCAAGGAAACCGGCGCGGCGGCGGTGAAGGTCGAGGGCGGCAAGGTGCTCGCCCCGACGATCGAATTTCTGACCCAGCGCGGAATTCCGGTGATGGGGCATGTCGGGCTGACGCCGCAGGCAGTAAACATCCTCGGCGGCTATGGCGTGCGCGGCAAAAGCGACGAGGAAGCGCGCACGATCGTCGAGGATGCGGTCGCTGTCGCGCAGGCCGGTGCCTTTTCGATCGTTATCGAAGGCGTGCTCGAATCGATCGCGATCGAGATTACCGGCAAGGTTGCCTGTCCGACGATCGGTATCGGTGCCTCGGCGCAATGCGACGGGCAGGTGCTCGTCACCGACGACATGCTCGGCATGTTCGAACGCGTCCCCAAATTCGTGAAGCGGTACCAGGATATGGCGGGTGTGATCGACGGCGCAGTGAAGGAATATGCCCAGCAGGTCAGGTCCCGTTCATTCCCGACCGACGATCAAATCTACAAGGGTTGATGGCGCCCCGGACGGGTGCCTGCAGGGGTCAAGTGAATCGCTTGGCCTTTTTCGGCATGACCGCTAAGGAACGGCCGGCGAACCCGAAGCGGGCATCGCTCGCGAACGAGTTATGGAGGATTGATTGGCCCTGAGCCCGACGAACAATGCGGCCTTCCTGCAGGAAGTCGACGAGGCCGTCCGCAAGGATCAGCTCAGCTCCATCATGCAGCGCTACGGCCGCTGGATCGTCGGCGCGGCGATCGCGGCGCTGCTGGCGTTCGGCGGCTATCTCTATTGGGAGCACCGTCAGACGGTGGCGCGCGGCGAAAAGGCCGAACAGCTGCTGGCTGCTTTCGACAAGGCTGCGGCGCAGCCGACGGCGGCGACCGCCGATCTCAAGACGCTGGCAGGCGAAGGCAATGCCGCCTATCGCGCCGCCGCGCTGATCGAACAGTCGAACATGAAGGCGAAGGACGGAGACCTGAAAGCCGCCGCCGCGCTGCTCGCGCAGGTCGCGGGCGACGCCAAGCTCGACCAGTCGATGCGCGATATGGCGCTGGTTCGCTTGACCGCGCTCGAATTCGATACGATGAAGCCTGAGGCGGTAATCGCGCGGATGAAGCCGCTCGTCGATGCGACCGACCCGGTATCGAGCTGGTTCGGCAGCGCGGCCGAGCTGACGGCCGCGGCTTATTATCACCTCGGCCAATATGACAAGGCCGGCGCGCTCTATGCGCGTATCGCCAAGGCGCCCGCCACCTTCAAATCGCTGCAGTCGCGGACGGTGCAGATGGCGGGGATGCTCGGCGTCGATGCGGTCGAGGATCGCGCCGCGGAAAGCGCCGCCAAGGACACGACAAAGGACCAGCAAGGCGGTGCCGCCCCGGGCGCAGCGGCCGCCGCCAAGAGTGAGGAAGCCAAATAAGATGCGGAAACGCCAATATGTGATTTGCGCCATGATGCTCGCGCTGCCGCTTGCGGGCTGCGGCGCGTTCAAGGGCAAGGGCGGCCCGCGCACCCCGACGGTCGGCGAGCGCGTTTCGATTCTGTCGAACGACAACAGCATCAAGGTCGATCCGACAACCGCCGAGATTGCGGTGGTGTTGCCCGATCCGGTGCTCAACGCCGATTGGGCACAATCGGGCGGCAATGCGTCCAAGTCGATGGGGCATCCAGCGCTCGGCGCCGCGCGTACCAAGGCGTGGGAAGCGTCGATCGCGGGCAGCACCAAGAAACAGCGGCTCGCCGCGGCCCCGGTAATTTCGAACAACCGGCTGTTCGCCGTCGATACCGATGCCGTCGTGTCGGCCTTCGCCGCCGATACCGGCGCGAAGCTGTGGAGCGTGTCGATCGGCAGCACGGGCAAGGATTTCGAAAACTCGCTGTTCGGCGGCGGCGCGTCGGTCGACGGCAATGTCGTCTATGCGACGAGCGGCGTCGGCGACGTCGCCGCGCTGAACGCCGAGGATGGCAAGCTGTTGTGGAAGGTCAAACCCGCGGGGCCGCTGCGCGGCGCGCCGACGGTTGCCTTCGGCGGCGTCTATGTGATCACGCAGGACAACCAGATTTTCGCGCTCAATGCCGGCGACGGCGCGGTGCAGTGGCAGGCCACCGCGTCGCTCGAGCCCGGCAGCGTGTTCGGCGCGGCATCGCCCGCGGCCGGGCAGGGAACGATCGTCGCCGGCTTTTCGTCGGGTGAGGTTCAGGCCTATCGTTACGAAAACGGCCGCGACCTGTGGGAAGACGCGCTCGCGCGCACCTCGATGGCGCTGTCGGTTTCGACGCTGACCGACGTCGATGCCGACCCGGTGATCGACCGCGGCCGCGTTTTCGCGCTCGGCCAGGGCGGCCGTATGGCGAGCTATGACCTGCTCACCGGGCAGCGCATCTGGGAAATCTCGATCGCCGGTATCTCGACGCCCTATGTCGTCGGCGAGTGGGTCTATGCGATGACCGACGACGGCAAGCTGCTGTGCGTCGCGCGCGGTTCGGGCAAGGTCCGCTGGATCCAGCAGCTCGCGCGCTATCGCGTCGAAACCGAAAAGAAGAAAAAGGATCCGATCCGCTGGACGGGCCCGATTCTGGCCGGCGGACGCCTGATCGCGGTGAACAGCGAGGGACAGCTCGTCGAATTTTCGCCGACCGACGGTTCGACGCTCGCGACCACCGAGTTCAAGTCGCCCTTGTCGCAGCCACCCGTGGTTGCGAACAACCGGCTCTATATCCTGGCGGACGACGGCACGATCACCGCCTGGCAATAACAGGGCGCGGCCGGGTTGGCCCGCCGCGAAGATAGGATAGACGCATGGCGCGATCCGCGACGATCGCCATTGTCGGCCGACCCAATGTCGGCAAATCGACGCTGTTCAACCGGCTGGTCGGCAAGCGCTTGGCGCTGGTCGACGACCAGCCAGGCGTGACGCGCGACCGGCGCGAGGGCGATGGCAAGCTGCTCGGCCTGGAATTTCTGATCGTCGATACCGCGGGGTTCGAGGATCAAGACGCGGCCACGCTGCCTGGCCGGATGCGCGTGCAAACCGAAAAGGCGGTGCGCGAAGCCGATGCGGCGCTGTTCATGATCGACGCGCGCGCGGGCGTGACCCCGCTTGACGAAGAAATTGCGCGCTGGCTGCGCAGCGAAGACACGCCGATCATCCTGTGCGCCAACAAGGCCGAAGGCAAGCAGGGCGAGGCGGGGCTGATGGAGGCCTATTCGCTCGGCTTCGAATCGCCGATTGCGCTCAGTGCCGAACATGGCGAGGGGCTGGTCGATCTGTTCGACGCGCTGCGCCCGATCGTCGAACCCTTCATGGACGCCGACGAAGAGGCGGTCGGCGAAGATGCGGACGAGGATGCGCCGCTCGGCCCGCTCAAGCTCGCGATCGTCGGGCGGCCCAATGCGGGCAAATCGACGCTCATCAACCGGATGATCGGTGAAGACCGACTGATTACCGGACCCGAGGCCGGAATCACGCGCGATTCTATCCGCGTCGACTGGCAATGGGAAAAGGATGGCGAGGTCCATCCGATCCAGCTTTTCGACACCGCGGGGATGCGCAAGCGGGCGAAGGTTCAGGACAAGCTGGAAAAGCTGTCGGTAGCCGACGCGCTGCACGCGGTCGATTTCGCCGAGGTCGTCGTGCTGCTTCTTGACGCCACAAAGGGGCTGGAGGCGCAGGATCTGCGCATCGCCGACCGCGTGCTGGAGGAAGGGCGTGCGCTGATCATCGCGCTCAACAAATGGGACGTCGCCGAAGACCCGTCGTCGCTGTTCAACGGCGTCCGTGCGGCGCTCGACGACGGGCTCAGCCAGATCAAGGGCGTGCCGCTGCTCAGCATTTCGGGCGCAACGGGGAAGGGGATCGACACGCTGGTCCGCGTCGCCTTTGAACAGCGCGCGATCTGGACCAACCGTGTCTCGACCGCGAAGCTCAACCGCTGGTTCGAACGCGCGGTAGACGCCAATCCGCCGCCGGCGCCGGGCGGCAAGCGGATCAAGCTGCGCTACATGACGCAGGCGCGTACGCGTCCGCCGACCTTCATCATCTTCGGAAGCCGGACCGATTCCCTGCCCGCAAGCTACCAGCGCTATCTGGTCAACGGGATGCGCAAGGAACTGGGGTTCCAAGGCGTGCCGATCCGCATCAATTTCCGCAACACGCGCAACCCCTATGACGAATGACGCTGCGGGCACTTCGGCGGCGCTGACCGTCGATGCGCGCGGCATGCGCTGCCCCTGGCCGGCGTTGCGGCTCGCCCGCGCGATGCGCGCCGCCCAGGATGTCGTGCTGATCGCCGACGACCCCAACGCCGCGCGCGAAGTTGCGGCGCTTGCCGCCGAACAGGGCTGGCGGATCGATGACGCCGGGTCGATGAGCGACGCCGCGCGTTGGCGCGTCCGGCGCGACTGACCTGTTTCGGGGCGATTCGGCGGTGTCCGCTTTGCGCGCGTAACCTCTTTTTTACCGACTTCGGTGCATGTGCAGGACGGGACCACGGACCAGACTGAACACCGAGGGACGGAAAATTGGACGAGATCCTGGTCGATTGGAGTGAATTTCGCGCGACTCGCACCCAGTTGGGGGCGGCATTCGTGCGGATTCTGGGCTATTTTCGCGAGGACGGCATCAAGTCGGTCGCCGCGATCGAAGAGGCGATGCGCGCGCGCAGCGCCGGCGGCCTCGTCATGCCTGCCCATACGCTCAAGAGCGAGGCGCGCCAGTTCGGCGCCGAACGGCTCGGCGCGCTGGCCGAAGATATCGAAATGTTCGCGCGCCACTGCGTCGAGGCGCAGGTCAGCCCGGAAGAATATCTGCCGCGCGTCGTCGAACTGCGCCCGCTGTTCGAGGAAACGCTGACCGCGCTCGAACGCGAAGCGAACCCGCTCGTCCAGCGCCGCCCGACTTTCGGCCGCGCCGTCAGCTAAGCGCTGGACCTTCGGCCAGCGCACGCCGCATCGGTTGTCGCTGCCAGCGCGACAGGCTGCGAAAAAGCCATTCGAGCGGGCCATATTCGAAACGCTCAAGCCAGGGCTTCGACCACAGCAGCATCGCCGCCCACATGGCGAAGCAGAAGAGGTAGAGCGCCGCGCGCGGCACGCTGTCGAACAGCGCCAGCCCATAGCCGTAGAAGATCGTCGTCATCACCACCGACGTCGCGAGATAGTTGGTGAAGGCCATGCGTCCGGTGGCCGCAAGCCGGGCGCGCAGCGCAGGCGATGCCGCGGTCCTGATGAGCAGCATGATGAGCGCGGCCCAGCCGACCGTCATCACGAAATCGAACGGGGTCGACCAGACGAGTGCCGCACCGAACACCGTGACGGTACCGAAACCCGTGGCTGCGCTATGCCAGGCCAGCAGCGCGAGCGGCGGCGCGGATAACAGGAAGGCCGCGATCGCCCATTTGCGATAGCGCGCGGCGACCCATTCGCCCGTCAGCATCCGCGCCCTGAACAGCGCCATGCCGATCAGCATCAGCGCCATGCTTTCCCAAAGGAACAGCATCACCTGTGTCAGCGGTTCGAGCGCACCCGCGCCGAACCGCATCCCCGCGATCGCGCCGTAGCTTCCCAGATAATGGGCGACATCCCTGGCATAGTCGGGCGAGTCCGGACCCATCATCGCGTTGAATTGCGCCATCTGTTCCCGCGCCTCGGCGGCCGCAGTGCCGGGCAATTGCCCCGCTTCGAGCAGCGTCATCGACAGCCACATCGATCCCATCAGCGCCATCGCGACCAGCAGGAAGCCCGCCGCCCACCAAAGCAGCGCGCGCACCGACAGACCGCGGAACAGGAAGAGCAGCAGGCCGCAGACGGCATAAAGCGACAATATGTCGCCGAACCAGATGAAATAGAAATGCGCGAGGCCAAAGAGGCCGAGCCACAGCATCCGCGCATAATGCGTCGCCGCCGCGCTGCGGCCCGCCGCCTCGGCGCGCTCGATCACCAGCAGCGTGCTCGCCCCGAAGAGCATCGAGAACAGGCCGCGCATCTTCGAATCGACGAAGACGAAATTGAACGCCCATGCGGCAAGGTCCGCCCCGCCCGGCGCGCCGCCCGCGGCGGGGTTGAAATAGGCGCTCATCGGCATCGCAAAGGCGACGATGTTCATTGCCAATATGCCCATCACCGCAACGCCGCGAATCGCGTCGAGGCTTTCGTACCGGTCGGTCATGCTTCGTCCCCCAACACGTCTATCGCCGAGGCCGACGGCCGCGTCCAGCGGCTTGTCCGGCCCGCACGTACCGGCCATTCACGATATATTGACATTTGTGTCAGTAGTGACTAGATCGAGACTTCACGGCCCCAACCGCAAGAGATACGCTATGACCGCTATCCCGCTGATCCACCCCGACCGCACCGACACCGGCTTTCGCCCGCTGAAGGCGCTGCACCATTTCCGCAAGCTGATCGCCGACAAGGAGGACACCGAACAGGTGTTTCACATTCTCGACGCGCTGCGCGACAATCGGTTCAAACGGTCGGTCGCGCGTTTCTTTGCGACCGCGGAAGGTCAGAAGGTCCTAGCCGATCGCCCCTATCTGCCGGCGATGCTCGACGATCATGACGCGCTGCGCAAATTGCCCGAAGGCAGCGTCGGTCGCGTCTATGTCGATTTCATGGAACGCGAAGGGCTGACCGCGCAGGGACTTGTCGATGAATCGATGAAGTTCCGCCGCACCAAGCCGCGCTTCGACGATATGGTGGAGCTTTATGGCGACCGGCTGCGCGACACGCACGACCTCTTCCACATCCTGACCGGCTATGGCCGCGACGCGCTGGGCGAACAATGCGTGCTTGCCTTCTCGTACAGCCAGACGCCAAGCTGGGGGACACTGTTCATCGCCTGGGCGGGCGCGCGCGAGATCCGCAAGGGTTTCGGCAGCCGCTACCCGATCTACGGTGCGGTCCGCGAAGGCCAGCGTATCGGCCGCGTCGCACAGCAGATCGCCTTTCAGAATATCGAGGCGCTGCTGGCCGAACCGATCGACGCGGCGCGCCAGCGTCTGGGGATCGCCGAGCCGAAAATCTACAAGCAGGTCCACGCGATGATGCGCGCCGATGGGGTCGATCCCTATGACCTGCTCGGTACCAAAGAGGCCGCCGAAGCGGCGACGCAGCCCGAACTCGCGCAGGCGGCCTGAACGCCGCTTGCTCTTGCTCAGCCGCCCAATCGGGCGATCAGGGCCTGCGCCGCTGCAGGATTGCGCACCTTGGCGCCCGCGATAAAGAAGACATAAGCGTCGCGCTCGCCGGCCGCCCAAGCCTTCGCGCGCGCCTCCCAATGGTCGAGCGCCGCCTCGTCGTAGCCCGTCGCGACATCGTCGCGGCTGCGCTGCAGCCGCGCATAGCTGAAGTCCGCCGTCGCCTCGTCGATGCACGGGAATTCGTCGCTGTCGGCGAAGACGATCGCCATGTTGCGCTCGCGCGCCAGGTCGACGAAGGCGGCGTCGCGAAAGCTCTCGTGCCGCACCTCGAGTGCGTGGCGCAGCGGTAGCCCGTCCTGGCTTTCGGGCAGCAGGTCGAGGAAGCGCGCGAAATCATCGCGATCGAAGGTCTTGGTCGCCATGAACTGCCACAATATCGGCCCGAGCCTGTCGCCAAGGCGCGTCAGTCCCTGCGTCAGAAATTTCTCGACCGACGCCGCGCCATCGGCGAGCTGCTTGCGATTGGTGCAGAAGCGTGACGCCTTGACGCTGAATTTGAACCCGTCGGGGACCGCGGCCGCCCAATTGGCGAAGCTTTCGGGCTTCTGGCTGCCATAATAGGTGCCGTTGATTTCGATCGCGGTCAGATGCTGCCCGGCATAGTCGAGCTCGCGCTTTTGCGGATGTTTCGGCGGATAGAAGGTGCCCCGCCACGGTTCGTAGGTCCAGCCGCCGATGCCGATGTGGATGGTCATGAGTCGGTCACCTCCGCGCAAAATGGAGCGTCGTCATTGCGAGGAGCGAAGCGACGCGGCAATCCCCAGCCATCGTCTCGCACGACCGGTCGCCGGAGATTGCTTCGCTACGCTCGCAATGACGACCTAGGCAAGCGCTGCGTCAGCCCCCATCAGCGCCGGGAAAAAGCCCTCATGCGCCTCGCGTAGCTCGGCGAGCGTCACCGAAAAATCGCTCTCGGGCAGTTCGAAGACGATGCGGTCCTTGATCGTCCGACCAAGCGGATCGACCGGCACGTCGGCGCGGTTCGCAGCGTCGAGGAAGTCGGCGAGGCAGGTGTCGCAGACGGTGACGAGATAGAGGCCCTGATCCTCGCCGAAAAAGCTTTCGGCAATACCGAAGGGCTGTTCCTCGCTGACGAGCACGCCAATGCCTGATTTCAGGGCCATTTCGGCGAGTGCAACCGCGACGCCGCCGTCCGACACATCGTGGCAGGCGGTAATCCAGCCGGCGTTGATTGAGTGGCGGATGAAATCGCCGGTGCGCTTTTCGGCGCGCAGGTCGACCGGCGGCGGCGGGCCTTCCTCGCGACCGAGGATTTCGCGCAGCCAGACCGACTGGCCGAGGTGGCCGGCGCGCTCGCCGACCGCGAGCACGATATCGCCGGTGCGCTTGAAGCCGATGCCGACGGCCTTCGACAGATCGTCGATCACGCCGACGCCGCCGATCGCGGGGGTGGGCAGGATCGCGCTGCCGCCGCCGGTCGCCTTGCTCTCGTTATAGAGGCTGACATTGCCCGAGACGATCGGATAGTCGAGCGCGCGGCACGCCTGGCCCATGCCGTCGAGGCACCCGGTGATTTGCCCCATGATCTCGGGGCGCTGCGGATTGGCGAAGTTGAGGCAGTTGGTGATCGCGAGCGGGGTCGCGCCGACCGCGCTGATGTTGCGCCAGGTTTCGGCGACCGCCTGCTTGCCGCCCTCGACCGGGTCGGCATAGCAATAGCGCGGGGTGCAGTCGGTGCTCATCGCGAGCGCGCGGCCCGTGCCGTGGATGCGGACGAGCGCTGCGTCGCCGCCGATCTGCACCGTGTCGCCGCCGACCTGGCTGTCATATTGTTCGTAGATCCAGCGGCGGCTTGCGATGTCGGGCGATCCCATGAGCGTCTTGAGGTCGGCCGCGACATCGGCGGTTTCGGGGACGTCGGTCAGGTCGGGCTGCTTCGGCGTCGGAACGTGCGGCCGGTCATAGAGCGGCGCATCGTCGGCGAGCGGGGCGAGCGGGATGTCGCAGACGATCTCGCCATGATGTTCCAGCACCATGCGCCCCGTATCGGTGACGGTGCCGATAACCGCGAAGTCGAGTTCCCATTTCTCGAAGATCGCCTTCGCAAACTCTTCCTTGCCGGGCTTCAGGACCATCAGCATGCGTTCCTGGCTCTCGGACAGCATCATTTCATAGGCGGTCATGCCGGTTTCGCGCTGCGGCACATCGTCCATCTTGAGGTGGAGGCCGACGCCGCCCTTCGACGCCATTTCGACCGACGAGGAGGTGAGTCCCGCAGCGCCCATGTCCTGGATCGCGACGATCGCGTCCGACGCCATCAGCTCGAGGCATGCCTCGATCAGCAGCTTCTCCGTAAAGGGATCGCCGACCTGCACCGTGGGGCGCTTCTCCTCGGCATCCTCGCCGAAGTCGGCCGACGCCATCGTTGCGCCGTGGATGCCGTCGCGGCCGGTTTTCGATCCGACATAGACGATCGGATTGCCCACGCCGCTGGCGGCCGAATAGAAGATCTTGTCCTGCTCTGCGACGCCGACGGTCATCGCGTTGACCAGGATGTTGCCGTCATAGGCTTTGTGGAAATTGACCTCGCCGCCGACGGTCGGAACGCCAACGCAATTGCCGTAGCCGCCGATGCCGTGGACGACGCCCGAGATGAGATGCTTCATCTTCGGATGGTCGGGGCGGCCGAAGCGCAGCGCGTTGAGGTTCGCGACCGGACGCGCACCCATCGTGAAGACGTCGCGCAGGATGCCGCCGACCCCGGTCGCCGCGCCCTGATAGGGTTCGATGTACGAGGGGTGGTTGTGGCTCTCCATCTTGAAGATCGCCGCGAGCTTCGTGCCGTCGGGACCTTCGCCGATGTCGATGACGCCGGCATTTTCGCCGGGGCCGCAGATCACCCACGGCGCCTCGGTCGGCAGTTTCTTGAGGTGGAGGCGCGAGCTTTTGTAGCTGCAATGCTCGGACCACATGACCGAAAAGATGCCGAGTTCGACAAGGTTCGGTTCGCGCCCCAGCGCGGCGAGGACGCGCTCATATTCTTCCGGAGACAGGCCATGGTCGGCGACGATCTCGGGGGTGATGACGGAGGCGGGCGCGCTTGCTGTCTGAGTCATGGCGCGCCTTTAGCGATGTACGCGCGAAACGAACAGACCCCACGATGCTTTTCGCACCATGGGGTCCGGGTCGGAGAGGTGTCTCAGCGCGCGGCGAGCGTCACTGCCGCTTTCCCGAGCGGTTCGACGTCGCGCAGCGAGAAATTGACCTGCTGGGTGCCGACGGTGCCGCGCACGCGGTGAGTGCCGACGCGCAGCTTGAACGGCTTGCCGCTCTTCTCCTCGATCCCGCTGATGATGCGATAGCCGTCGGTTTCGGTCACCGAATAGGCATATACATGGCCGGCATGTTCGAAACGCTGCTGCGCCGGTTCGGCAGCCGCGACAAAGGCGGGCGCCAGCACGGCGGCGGCGAACGCGGGAAATAGGATAATTTTCATCGTGCAAGTCCTTGTCTTGATGAACAAAACTTGCCTTTAAGCCCCTCTTTATTGTGCGCCGCAGCATGACGGCGCGCGCACGGCGCAGCAATTGCAAAAAACTTTATCGGGATTGCAAAAGGAGGCTGCGTTTCAGGTGGTGCGCGGCGCGACGGTCAGCACGATCCAGGCCGCCGCGCCGGCGGCGAGGCCGGTCGCGACGCTGCCCCAGGCGATGTCGAGCAGCGTCACCTTGGTCGACCAGATCTTCATCGTGGCATGATTGGTGAGGTCGTAGGTCATGTAGCAGAAGAAGCCGAACAGCGCCCCCCATTGCGCCGCGACCTGCCAACGCCCGGCCTCGATCGCGGGGGCGACCGCGAAAATCTGGATGCCCAGCATATAGAGGGCGTAGAAGATCAGCGCGGGCGCGGGCCGCCATCCGTCCATAAGCAACGTACCGATTTCGGGGCGGTAGACCGCGGGCACCATCGTGCGGAGCCACAAGGCGTCGAGCAGGCCGAAAAGGATCGCGGTGGCGACATAGCCGATCGCGTAATGGATCATGTCGAGGCCTCCTCCTGCGCCATCACGACAGCGCGGTTCGCGCCCGCCCACGCCGCGACGAGCGCAAGGACGATATAGGCGGCGAGCATCGTCAGCGGGATTTCGATCGAATAGTCGGGCGCCTTGGCGCCGAACCAGTCGACCGCCTGGACCGCCGCGAGCAAGCCGCCGAGGATCCACAATCGCCGGTTGCCGGTCGGCGCGCTGGTCCGGCGTGCATAATAGATCATCGCTGCGGCGGTCAGTCCGATCTCGAGCGGCATTTCGGCGAGCGGATAATTCCACAGCCCGAACCCGAGTTTCGGCGGCGCGCCATAGAGGGTGAGGTCGGGGATATGGACGATCAGGTCGGCGAACCAGTGCGAAACGACGACCAGTGCCGTCAGCAACGCCGCCTCCCGCCGCCGGGTAATCGCCCCGACCAGCGCGCCGAACGCCGCACCCCACAGCAGCGCGCCGAGCAGGCTGTGCGTGTAGGGCATGTGATAGAGGTCCATCGGGTTCATCGCCGTGATGCCGGGAACGACGCGCATCGCCTCGCCCCCCGGGATCAGCAGCGCGGCGAAGCCGATATCGACGAGTTGCGCCGCCACGAACAGCGTTCCGAGCCCCGGGGCCCTGGGCCGGGTGGCGGCGACGAGCGCCGGGGCGAAATGGCCGACGAACATGACGGCGATGCTATCGACGAAAAGGGCGACGTCAAGCTTGACCGCAGCGCCCTTCGCGGGCCAAAGCTGGGGGATGACGGATACCCCCGATACCGCCGCTGCCGCCGATATTGCGGCGCTGTCCTTCGAAGCCGCGATGGGCGAACTCGAAACCATCGTCCGCCGCCTCGAAAGCGGTGATGTCAGCCTCGAGGAATCGGTGGCGCTGTACGAACGCGGCCATGCCCTGCGCGCGCACTGCGAAGCGCGGCTTGCCGCGGCGCAGGCGCGCATCGAGCAGGTCGGGCTCGGCGCCGACGGACAGCCCGCCGGAACCAAGCCTTTCGGCGAAGGCTGAGGCGCGGTGGCACTGGCCGAGGGGGCAATGCAGAATTCTTCCGATCTTCTCCGCAATGCGCTGGTCGAAGTGGCGGCGGGCATCGACGCGCTGTTCGATCGCCTGCTGGCGGTCCCGCAAGACCCGCGCGCGCGCCTCTATGAAGCGATGCGCCATGCTGCGATCGGCGGCGGCAAGCGGCTGCGCCCGCTGCTGGTCTGCGCGGCGGCGGACCTGTTCCATGTCGACCGTCAGCTCAGCCTGCGCGTCGGCGCCGCGGTCGAGGCGATGCATGTCTATTCGCTGATCCACGATGACCTGCCGTGCATGGACGATGACGATCTGCGGCGCGGCAAGCCGACCGTGCACAAGGCGTTCGACGATGCGACCGCGGTGCTGGCGGGCGATTCGCTGCATGCGCTCGCCTTCGAATGGCTGATCGATCCGGCGACGCATGCCGATCCTTTCGTGCGCAGCGAGCTTGTTCGCGAACTCGCACTGGCCGCCGGACCGGCGGGCATGGCGGGCGGGCAGATGATGGACCTGATGGCCGAAACGTCGAATTTCGACCTGCCGACGGTGACACGGCTGCAACAGCTCAAAACCGGCGCCCTCATCGGCTTTTCGGTCGAGGCGGGGGCTATCCTCGCGCGTATTCCGGCCGAAGGGCGGCGCCCGCTGCGCGGCTATGCGCGCGACATCGGCCTCGCGTTCCAGATCGCCGACGACATCATGGACGTCGAGGGCGACGAGGCGCTGGCCGGCAAGGCGCTGCACAAGGACGCGGATGCGGGCAAGGCGACCTTCGTCACGCTGATGGGGATCGACCGCGCGCGCGAACAGGCCGGGCTGCTCGTCGATCAGGCAATTGCGCATCTGGCCGGTTTCGGCGAAGAGGCGGCGCTGCTGCGCGCGATCGCGCGCTTTGTGGTGGAAAGGGACCGTTGATGCGCATTGGGGTTTATCCCGGAACCTTCGACCCGATCACGCTCGGCCATATGGACATCATCCGCCGCGGCGCCAAGCTGGTCGATCGGCTGGTAATCGGGGTGACGACCAATATCACCAAATCGCCGATGTTCGACGACGAGGAACGGCTGGCAATGGTCCGCCGCGAGGTAGAAGGGATCGATGGCGACATTCGCGTCGTCGGCTTCAATTCGCTGCTGATGGACTTTGCCGAGCGCGAGGGGGCGACGGTGATCGTCCGCGGGCTGCGCGCCGTCGCCGATTTCGAATATGAATATCAGATGGCGGGGATGAACCAGCAGCTCAACAACCGCGTCGAAACCGTGTTTTTGATGGCCGACGTCAGCCTGCAGCCGATCGCGTCGCGGCTGGTCAAGGAAATCGCGATCTTCGGCGGCGACATCCACAAATTCGTTACCCCCGCCGTTCGCGATGCCGTCGTCGCGCGGATATCCGAACGCGGACTTCGCCAGGGCGAGGGCTGATCCCGTCGCCGGCAATCCGATCATTGAGCGTTCAGCTTTTTCCCGCTAGGTCGCGCCAACGGGGCGCGAAGCAGTTTTTGATAGAGGCCTGACCCAGCATGAAGATGATTTTCCGACCCATGGTCCTGACGGCGCTTGCGTTCGGGCTCGCGCTTCCCGCCATGGCGCAGGAGGCCCCGGCGACGACGGACCCCGTGGCGGCCGCCGCACCCGCAACCGAAGCGGCGCCGGCAACCGATACCGCGACCGAAGCCGCGCCGACGATCAAGCCCGAGCAATATCTGGGCAATCCCGAATATATGCTCAACCTCGACCTTTCGACCGGCGGCCGCGTCGTGGTGCAGCTTTATCCCGATGTCGCGCCGCATCACGTCGAACGCGTCAAGCAGCTTGCGCGGGCCGGCTTTTACGACGGGGTGAAGTTTCACCGCGTGATCGACGGCTTTATGGCGCAGACGGGCGATCCGACCGCGACCGGGCAGGGTGGATCGGAGCTTCCCGACCTCAAGGCCGAGTTCAACGATACGCCGCATCTGCGCGGTACCGTGTCGATGGCGCGTGCGCAGAGCCCCGACAGCGCGAACAGCCAGTTCTTCATCATGCTGCAGCCGCGCTTCAGCCTCGACCATAATTACACCGCCTTCGGCCGCGTCGTGTCGGGCATGCAATTCGTCGATGCCGTGCACAAGGGCGAGCCGCCGGCGGTGATGTCCCGCATGGTCCAGGTGTCGGTGGCCGCCGACAACAAGCCGATGCCGCCGGCATCGATGCTGACCGAGGATCAGCCGGCAAAGCCCGCCACGGATATCACGGCCGATCAGCTCGACGCGCCGATCCAGCGCTGACCTTGCCGCACGCGCGATCCTGATAATGCGCGTCGACGCATTCGATTTCGATCTGCCGCCCGAGCGCATCGCGCTCCGTCCGGCGCGTCCGCGCGATGCGGCACGCATGCTCGTCGTGGTGGGCGGTGCGATGACCGATGCCGGGGTGCGCGACCTGCCACGATGGCTGCGGCCGGGCGACTGTCTGGTCTTCAACGATACCCGCGTCATTCCCGCCCAGCTCGAAGGGCGTCGCGGCGATGCGCGCATCGGCGCCACGCTCCACAAGCGGATCGACCTTCGCCGCTGGCAGGCGTTCGTCCGCAACGCCAAGCGGCTGCGCATCGGCGAGACGGTCGATTTCGGCGCAGGCGTCGGCGCACTCGCCGAGGACCGGCTGGCCGACGGCAGCTTCATCCTCTTCTTCCCGGGCGAAGAGCCGGTCGAGCTGCTGCTCGAACGCGCGGGCACGATGCCGCTGCCGCCCTATATTGCGGGCAAGCGCGCCACGGACGATGCCGACCGCAGCGATTATCAGACGATGTTCGCGCAAAAGGACGGCGCCGTCGCCGCGCCGACCGCGGCCTTGCACTTCACGCCCGATCTGCTCGCGGCGCTCGGCGCGGCGGGGATCGAGAGCGAGACGCTGACGCTGCACGTCGGCGCGGGCACCTTTCTGCCGGTCAAGGCCGACGATACCGAAGATCATGTCATGCACGCCGAATGGGGGGTGATCGATTCCGCGACCGCCGAGCGGCTGAACGCGGTGCGCGCCCGCGGCAACCGGGTCATAGCGGTCGGCACCACCAGCCTGCGCCTGCTCGAAAGCGCGGCGGGCGAGGAGGGGGTAATCCGGCCCTTCGAAGGCGATACGGCGATCTTCATCACCCCCGGCTACCGCTTCCGCGCCATCGACGGACTGATGACGAACTTCCACCTGCCGCGATCGACCTTGTTCATGTTGGTCAGTGCGCTGATGGGATTGGAGACGATGCAGGCGGCCTATGCGCATGCGATTGCCGGTGGATACCGGTTCTACAGCTACGGCGATTCGAGCTTGCTCCTACCCTGAACGGGACAATTTTCCGCGGCCGGGAAGCGGATATTTACATTATGGCAAGGCATTGGCCCCAAATATCTCCGCTAGTGGGGACCAGCACGAGTGTCGTTGTAATCATGCCATTTCGCGGGGACGGGGAACATGTCGATGGGGGCGCTGCGACGGGTAGTCGCGGCTTGCTCGGCAAGTTCGGCGCGCGCGCCGCGCGTTCGGGCGCTGAAGCGATCCCCAATCTGCACACCCGCGAAGCGCTGCTGCTGCTCCAGAATTACGAGGAAAGCGGCCGCGGCTGGTTCTGGTCGACCGATACCCAGGGCCGGCTGACCTATATCACCGATGCCGTCGCGCGCCTGATGGGCCGGTCGAGCGGCGAACTGCTCGGCACGCCGCTCACCGATCTGTTCCTGCCGCCCGAAAGCCACGGCGAGCGGCAGCGCACGCTGCCGTTCCTGCTGACGCGCCAGTCCAAATTCGACGATCTGCCCCTGCGCAGCGCCTTTGAGGGCGATGATCGCTGGTGGGCGATTTCGGGGCGGCCGCACCATGACGATCGGGGCAATTTCTGCGGCTATCGCGGCAGCGGCACTGACATCACCGCGCAGCGCCGATCGGCCGAGGATGCTTCGCGGCTCGCGCTCTATGATTCGCTGACCGGACTCGCCAACCGTTTCCACATCTCCAAAAAGCTCGACACGACGCTCGCGGCCTTTTCGCAGCAGCAGCGGAGCTGCGCGATCATGCTGCTCGACCTCGACCGCTTCAAGCAGGTCAACGACACGCTCGGTCACCCGGCGGGCGATGCGCTGCTCAAGCAGGTTGCTGAGCGATTGCTCAAGATCGTCGGCGACAAGGAGATGGTCAGCCGGTTGGGCGGCGACGAATTCCAGATCATCCTGCCCGATATCGAGGATCGCGGGCGCCTCGGCGATATGGCCGCCGACATTATCGGCAGCCTGTCGCAGCCCTATTCGGTCGAAGGCAGCCGCTGCATCATCGGCGCGTCGGTCGGGGTCGCGATCGCGCCCTTCGATGGACAGTCGAGCGAGGATCTGGTGCGCAACGCCGATCTTGCGCTTTATGCCGCAAAGGGCAACGGGCGCGGCCGGTTCCGCTTCTATTCGAGCGACCTGCATCAATCGGCCGAGGATCGCCGCGCGCTGGAGGAGGACCTGCGCGACGCGCTGGCGCGCGGGCAGATGGAGTTGACCTATCAGCCAGTCGTCAATGCCAAGAGCAATATGGTGACCGGCGTCGAGGCGCTGCTGCGCTGGAACCATCCCGACCGCGGCCCGATCTCGCCCGCACTGTTCATCCCGATCGCCGAAGAGGCCAATCTGATCTGGCCGCTCGGCGAATGGGTGCTGCGCAAGGCGTGCGAGGATGCTGCGCGCTGGCCGGGCGACTTGCGTGTCGCGGTCAATGTGTCGGCGATCCAGTTCGCCAATGGAGACCTGCCCAAGATTATCACCAGCGCGCTGTCCAACGCCGGACTGCCCGCCGACCGGCTCGAACTCGAAATCACCGAAAGCGTATTCCTGGCCGATTCCAGCGAGACGGCGCGGATGTTCACGGCGCTGAAGGCGCTTGGCGTGCGGCTGGCGCTCGACGATTTCGGAACCGGCTATTCGTCGCTCGGCTATCTGCAATCGGCGCCGTTCGACAAGATCAAGATCGACCAGAGCTTCGTGCGCGGTGCGACCGTAAAGGGATCGCGCAATGCGGCGATCATTGCGGCAATCGTCGCGCTCGCCGAAGCGCTCGACATGGAAACGACGGCAGAAGGCATCGAATCGCTCGATCAGCTCGACCTGATCCGCAAACTCAACGTCAGTCACGTCCAGGGTTATGTCTACAGCAAACCGGTCGCCAATGCCGAACTGGTGGAGCGTACCGAGGGCGGCGCGTGGACGATCAAGCCGTCGGGCCCGGCGCGTCAGCGCAACGACCGCTTCCAGATGTTCCGCAAGGTGCATGCGATTCACGACAATCATCGCTACGCGGTGGTGATCCGCAACCTGTCGCGCACCGGCGCCTTCATCGAGGGAATTCTGGATGTTCCGGTCGGGACGCAATTTGTGATCGACTTCGGCGAAGGCCAGCTCGCGACGGCGACGGTGCGGCGCTCGATCAATCATCAGCAGGGCATCGAATTCGAACAATCGATGGTCAGCGACGGCAATGGCGGGCTCTGCACCCGCCACCGCGTCTCCCCCTATCTGATCGCGGCGGCGAGCCAGCAGGCTGCGAATACGCTCGTTCTGCCGGCGTTCAGCACCTCGAGCGACTGGAAGGCCGCCTGAACCGGGAACCGCGCCGCGCGTCGGTCGTTCTACCTCCGATCCCATTCACGGAACGGAGACCATCATGGCTGAGACGAAGATTTTCGCGCGGCTGAAGGCCGACCACGACCGCCACCGCGACCTGCTGGCGCGCATCGACGAGACCCACGGCGACAGCGACGAGCGCCGCACCTTGTTCGAGGCGTTCCGCGTCGAAGTGACCGCGCACGCCGCGTCGGAGGAAATGTCGCTCTATGCGACGATGCTCGCCAAGCCTGAACTGCGCGACGATGCGCAGCACAGCGTGTCGGAGCATAAGGAGATCGAGGATTTCCTGACCGAGCTTTACGAAATGGATTTTGCCTCGACCGGCTGGCTCACCCGCTTTCGCACGATGAAGGACCGCTATCTTCATCATATCGACGAGGAAGAGGAAGAGATGTTCCCGGAGGCCGAGAAGGATCTTTCGGAGGCGAAGAAGCAGGAATTGCTCGCCATCTTCGAAAAGGAAAAGCCGAAAGAAAAGGCCAAGGCGGCCGAGGAAGAACCGTCGAGCGAGCACGAGCGCGCCTAGGCGGAGGTCTCTGTTTGCCGGACAGCGTTGCGGCGTCCTTGGCGCTCTGACCTCGACTTTCGGCGCCGTCCCCGTCATAGGCGCGCGCCATGACCGACAGATTCGCTTTTCAGGTCGCCGCGACCGACGGCGCCGCGCGTACCGGCGTGATCCGGATGCAGCGCGGCGATATTCGCACCCCCGCCTTCATGCCGGTGGGTACCGCCGCGACGGTGAAGGCGATGCGCCCGGCCGAAGTACGCGCGACGGGCGCCGACATCATTCTTGGCAACACCTATCATCTGATGCTGCGTCCCGGCGCTGAGCGCATGGCCCGCCTCGGCGGGCTGCACGATTTCATGGGCTGGGACCGGCCGATCCTGACCGACAGCGGAGGCTATCAGGTGATGAGCCTCTCGGCGCTGACCAAGCAGAGCGAAGAGGGCGTGGCGTTCAAGAGCCATCTGGACGGATCGCGGCACATGCTGACCCCCGAACGATCGATGGAAATCCAGCGACTGCTCGGCAGCGATATCGTCATGGCATTCGACGAATGCCCGCCGAACGGCGTCGATGCCAAGCGCGCCGAGGCGAGTATGGAGCGGTCGATGCGCTGGGCAGCGCGCAGCCGCGTGGGCTTCGACGCGGGCGAGGCGCACGCCGCGCGGTCGGCGCTTTTCGGGATCCAGCAGGGATCACTCGACGAAAAGCTGCGCGCGCGATCGGCCGAGGCGCTAATCGACATCGGTTTCGACGGCTATGCGATCGGCGGGCTGGCGGTCGGTGAGGGACAGGAGGCGATGTTCGGGGTGCTTGATTTTGCGCCAGGCCAGCTTCCCGCCGACAAGCCGCGCTACCTGATGGGTGTGGGCAAGCCCGACGATCTGGTGGGAGCGGTCGCGCGCGGGATCGACATGTTCGATTGCGTGCTGCCGACGCGCTCGGGCCGCAACGGGCAGGCCTTCACCTGGGACGGTCCGCTCAACATCCGCAACGCCAAATATGCCGAGGATCTGGGGCCGCTCGATGCGTCGTGCGACTGCCCCGTCTGCACGACCTGGTCGCGCGCCTATCTCCACCATCTCGTCCGGTCGGGCGAGATGCTGGGCGCCATGCTGATGACGCAGCATAATCTGCATTTCTATCAGGCGTTGATGCAGGCGATGCGCGACGCCATCGCCGAAGGCTGTTTCGCCGCCTTCCAGAGCGATTTCGCGGCGCGATACCACCGCTGAAAAATCAGTCGAGCTTGTTCAGAAGGTCGAGCATGGATTGCGGGATCGTTTCGTCGATCGCCGACTCATAGGCGCGCCGAAGCGCAAGATTGACATCCTGCGCCTTTCTGGGGAGCTTTTTCTCGGCGTCTTTCCCGGCGGCCTTTTCGGGCGACGAGCCGGCCTTAGACGTCATTATCGTTGCTTCCTTGCGACATGGGCCCCGTTGCTAACCGCGCCTTCACCAAACTGCAATGGCGCGTTTGTTCCTTCCCTATGAAACCAAATTGCGGCTAAATCGTTCCCATCAAGTGAAATTATGTCGGGGGCGCACGCATTTCCTTGCCGGACCCTCGATATTCTGCGGGTTTTCAAGCGGGTTCATCGTCCGCATGTGGAGGTAATATATGTCCTTGGGTCAGGCGATCGCGCCGCATCTTCCCTATCTGCGGCGCTATGGCCGCGCGATTTCCGGAAGCCAGCCGGCGGGCGATGCGCTGGTGGCACGCTTGCTCGAAACGCTGGTGGCCAACCCGGCCACAGTCGATCTCGATCATGATTTGCGCGTCCAGCTCTATCGCATGGTCCATGATAATTTCGGCCTCGTCGCCGAACAGGCGGCCGCGAACGACGATGGCGCCTCGCCCGAAATCGCGATCGCCGACGCGCGGCTCCGCCGTATCCCCTCGCTCGCACGCCAGGCGCTGCTGCTCACCGCGGTCGAAGGCTTTGATGCCGAGGATACAGGGAGGATCATCGGCCGCGACACCGATGCCGTGAACGCCCTGATTGCAGAGGCGACCGAGGAAATCGAACGCCAGACGCGCGCGCGCATCCTGATCATCGAGGATGAACCGATCATCGCGATGGACATCGAAATGATCGTCCGCGATCTGGGGCACGACGTCGTCGCGGTGGCGACCACCCACGCCGAGGCGGTGGCCGAAGCGCAGACGCACAAGCCGGGCCTGGTCCTCGCCGACATTCAGCTCGCCGACAATAGTTCGGGCATCGAGGCGGTGCAGGAAATCCTGACCGGCATGAACGTGCCGGTGATCTTCATCACCGCTTTCCCCGAACGACTGCTCACAGGCGACCGTCCCGAACCGGCTTTCCTGCTGACCAAACCCTATCAGCCGGCCACGCTCCGCGCCGCGATTTCGCAGGTACTGTTCTTTGACGAAAGCACCGTTCCGGCCTGACCTTTTGTCAGTGAGGGTTGCGAGCGCCGGTTGAGCAGGCGATAGCGGCGGGCGATGACAGCCGCCCGCCAGTCCGCGCTCGACCGCCTGACCGCCAACGCCCCGTTTCTCGCGCGGCTCGCGGAGCTTTATCCCGACGACGTGGCGCGCTTTCTGGCCGATGGGGCCGATGCGGCGCTGCCGCCGGTGGCGCTGCCAGCGGCGGACGACGACATCATGCCAGCGCTGCGCCGGTGGCGCGGGCGCACGGCGCTGCTGCTCGCGCTCGGCGATCTGTCGGGCGAGCATGATGTGGCGGCAACGACGCGCCACCTCTCCGCCTTTGCCGATGCCGCCTGCGACGCGGCGCTGGCCGCAGCCTTTGCCGAGCGCGTCCCCGGAGAGGCGCCGCGCGGGATTGCCGTCATTGCGCTCGGCAAGCTCGGCAGCCACGAACTCAACTATTCGTCGGACATCGACCCGATCCTGATCTTCGACCCCGACACCATGCCGCGCCGCTCGCGCGACGACCCCGATGAGGCGGCGGTGCGGATCGCGCGGCGGATGGTCGAAATCCTGTCGGCGCGTACTGCCGATGGCCATGTGTTGCGCGTCGATTTGCGCCTGCGCCCGCACCCCGAAGTGACGCCGATCGTCCTGCCCGAAAGCGCCGCCATATCCTATTATGAGTCGGAGGCGCTGGCATGGGAGCAGGCGGCCTTCATCCGTTCGCGTGCGTCGGCGGGCGACCGCGCGCTCGGGGAGCATTTCCTCGACGCGATCCAGCCCTTCATCTGGCGGCGCAGCCTCGATTTCCGCCAGCTCAAGGAAATCGGCGCGATGAGCGACCGCATCCGCGACCATTTCGCGCAAGGGCAGGCATTCGGCCCGGGTTTCGATCTCAAGCGCGGCCGCGGCGGCATTCGCGAGATCGAATTTTTCGCGCAGGTTCACCAGCTCATCTACGGCGGGCGCGATCCGTCGCTGCGCGTGCCGGCGACGGTGGACGCGCTCGCTGCGCTCGCCGGAGCAGGACGGATCGATGCCGATATCGCGACGCGGCTTGCCGATCATTATGCGGTGCTGCGGCGGATCGAACACCGGTTGCAGATGATCGAGGATCAGCAAACGCACAGCCTGCCGGTCCAGCCCGTCGCGCTCGACGCTGTGGCGCGGCTCGACGGAGCGCCCAACGGCGCCGCGCTGCTCGCCGCGCTCGAACCTGTGGTTACCGATGTCGGCGCCGTCTACGACCGGCTGGTGGCCGAACGCGCGGTGGCGCGCGGGCTGCCGATGGGCGAGGGGGAGCTGGCGGGGGCGCTCGCCGCGGCGGGGTTCGATCCGCCCGACGCCGCGCTGCGCACCATCACCGAATGGCGCGGCGGCAAGGCGCGCGCGCTGCGCAGCCCGGCAGCACTCGAGGCGCTGGAGACGGTGCTCCCCGAACTCGTTCGGGCGCTCGGCGCGGCACCCGATCCCGACGCGGCGCTCGTCCGCTTCGACAAGCTGGTGGGGGGGCTGCCCAGTGCGGTGGGCTTCTTTCATCTGCTCGCGGCGCAGCCCGCGCTGGCGAAAATCGCGACGCGCATCCTCGCGCTCGCGCCCGCGCTTTCCGATGCGCTCGCGGCGCGCGTCGAGCTGATCGAGGGGCTGATCGACGCGCGCGCGTTCGAGGCACCGGCCAGCAAGACCGAACTGCTCGCCGAATGGGCGCCGACGCTTGCCGGTCTCGATTATGAGCGGTTGCTCGACCGCGTGCGCGACCGGGTGGGCGAGCGGCGTTTTGCCTATGGCGTACAACTGATCGCGGGATCGACCGACCCGCTGATCGTCGCGCGCGGTTATGCCGATCTGGCCGAAGCGGCGTTGCAGGTGCTCGCCGACGCCACGGTTGCCGAATTCGTCGTCGCGCACGGCCGCGTTCCGAACAGCGAACTGGTCGTGCTCGCGCTCGGGCGGCTTGGCGGCAGCGCGCTGACCCATGCCTCCGACCTCGATCTCATCTATCTGTTCACCGGCGACCATCTCGCGGAATCGGACGGGCTGCGGCCGCTCGGCGCCACGACCTATTACAACCGGCTTGCGCAGCGGGTGACGGCGGCGATGTCGGTACCGACCGCGGCGGGCAAGCTCTACGACGTCGATGTCCGGCTCCGCCCGTCGGGCGCGCAAGGGCCGCTGGTGGTCACGGTCGACAGCTTCGACCGCTATCAGCGGGAGGAGGCGTGGACGTGGGAGCATATGGCGCTGCTGCGCGCGCGCGCTGTCTATGGCTCCGACGCGGCGCGCGCCGAGGTGGGCCGCGTGATCGAAAAGGTCCTGACGGCGCCGCGCGACCGGGCCGCGGTCGTCGCTGACGCCGCGACGATGCGCGATAAGATCGCCGCGCATAAGCCGCCGCAGGGCGCGCTCGACATCAAGGGCGGCCCCGGTGGGCTCGTCGATCTGGAATTTGCCATGCAGACCGAGCAACTGGCGAGCGGGCGCTGTCGCGATCCGCATATCCCGACCGCGCTCGCCTGCCTGGAAGCAGCGGCATTGGCGCCGACCGGAATGGGGACGGCGCATGCGCTGCTTGCGCGGATGCTCGTCATGCTGCGACTGACCGCGCCCGAAGGCGCCCCCGCCAACGCGGCGGCGCGCAAACTGGTCGCCAGCGCCTGCGGCGAACCGGGCTGGCCGCAACTGCTTGCCGCGCACGATGCGGCGCGGCAGGAGGTCGGCGACTGGTGGGCCGCGATTCGGTCCGCCGCGCCCCAGAAGGAGAAGGACGAATGAGCGCACTCGCGATCGGAGACGATATTCCGGCCGGCACGCTTGCCGATGCCGACGGCGCAGAGATCGACCTCAAGGCGCTGAAGGGGGCGCCGCTGGTCGTCTATTTCTATCCCAAGGCGGATACGCCGGGCTGCACCACCGAGGCGCAGGATTTCACCCGGCTCGCACCCGATTTCGCGCATCTGAATGCGCAGGTGATCGCGGTGTCGCGCGACGCGCCGGCGAAGCTGTGCAAGTTTCGCGACAAATATGGTCTGACCGTGCGGCTCGCCTCCGACGAGGACGGCAGCGTGTGCGAAGCCTTTGGCACCTGGGTCGAAAAGCAGAATTATGGCCGCACCTATATGGGAATCGAACGCTCGACCTTCCTGTTCGGGGCCGATGGCAAGCTCGCCCGCGAATGGCGCAAGGTGCGCGTGAAGGGCCATGCCGATGCGGTGCTGGAGGCGGCAAAGACGCTCTGATGCAAAGCCTGGGCGAAGCGGCGCGCGCGGTCCTGCTGACGGCGGACCCGCACGACAAGCGCCGCGCGGCGCGGGCGTTGGCGCGGGCGTGGCGCCGCGGCGCGCTTGCCCAGCGCTGCGACGTGGCGATGCCGGATCAGCCCGCCTGGCCGGCCGAGCCCGCGCTGCTGCCGCCGAACCAGATGCCGCGCCGCCGCAAGGGCGGCTCCGAGCGGGGTCGCATCGCGATGCTCCATGCGCTGGCGCATATCGAATTCGTCGCGATCGATCTGGCGGTCGATCTGTTGGGGCGCTTCGGCGACTGCTTCCCGCGCGGCTTCGTCGATGACTGGATCGCCGTCGCGGCCGACGAGGCGATGCATTTCGCGCTGCTCGAGCGGCGCCTGCGCACGCTTGGCAGTCACTATGGCGCGCTGCCCGCCCATGCAGGCCTGTGGGAAGCGGCGGCGGCGATCGCCGACGATCCGCTCGCGCGGCTGGCGATTGTGCCAATGGTGCTGGAGGCGCGCGGCCTCGACGTGACGCCCGCCACCGTCATGCGCTTCCGCGCCCAAGGCGACGAGGCTTCGGCAAAGATATTGGAGCGCATTTATACCGACGAGATCCGGCATGTGAGCGCCGGCACTGTCTGGTTCAACTGGATGTGCGACGAATTGGGATTCGCCCCGGCGCCGACATGGCAAACCCTCGTGAAATCGCGATTTCGCGGGGTGCTGAAGCCGCCGTTCAACGACTCGGCGCGCCGGGATGCCGGTTTAACGCAAGAATACTACGCTGTTATTGCTTCGTAAGGATCGCCCACGCAGTAACCATCGCGGGCAAGGGAATAATCCCATCCACGAGAAACAACCGGCGCCGACACCGCCGTAAAACGGGTCGGCGACAAGGCGATAGCGGGGTCGATACGTGCGAAACGCTTCTCTGGGGCAAAAGTTCCGATTTGGTCTTGTTTTCGGTGCCTTGGCACTGACAGGCATGACTGTTCCGGCTGCACATGCGGTCGAAGGCAGCAGCGACGCGGGCATCGTCGTCCCCGACGAACCCGATGAGGACAGCGTCCCGGGGGCACCGACGCAGCGCGACGATAGCGAAGCCTATGCGATTTTTCAGGCGTGGAAGCGTCTCGACACGGGGCTGACGGCCAATATTGGCATCGCGATCCCGTCGCGCCGTCCGATCGAGCAGATGTCGCTCTCGTCTTCGTATGGCATGCGCGTCCACCCGATTACCGGCAAGCTCGCGCGTCACAATGGCGTCGACATTCCGGCGCCTTATGGCACCCCCATCTACGCCACCGCCGACGGCATTGTCGGCCGCGCCCAGCGCCTCGGCGGCTACGGCAATTATGTCGAAATCGAACATGGCAACGCGATCGAGACGCGCTACGGCCATATGTCGTCCTTCGTCGTGCAGCCCGGGCAGCAGGTGAAGAAGGGCGATGTCATCGGCTATGTCGGTTCGACCGGCCGCTCGACCGGCAACCATCTCCATTACGAAGTCCGCATCGACGGCGAACCGGTCAACCCGATGCCGTTCGTGCGGTCGGATTCGATGACGATCGCGGCGCTCACCGGCGACAAGCTGGCCATGGGCGGTCCCGAGTAACAGTTTCTCTGGGTCGGAGAGGAGGGGCGTCCCCAGGCCAGCGGCCGGGGCGCCCTTTTCTTTTGGGGCTAGCAATCCTATCTTCACAGGATGGCCACGCAGATCGACGATATCACCCTGTCTCCCGCCGCTGCGGCGCGCGTCCGCTGGATCGCCGAACGCAAGGGCGGCGTGGAACCTGCACTGCGCCTTGCAGTCGACGGCGGCGGCTGTTCGGGCTTCACCTATCGCTTCGGTCTGGCTGAAAGCATCGACGCCGATGACCGCGTCACCGAAACCGACGGGGTCAAGCTGGTGGTCGATTCGATCAGCCTCGATCTGTTGCGCGGCTGCATCGTCGATTTTGTCGATTCGCTCGGCGGATCTTCGTTCAAGGTCGAAAATCCCAACGCCGCCTCGGGCTGCGGTTGCGGCTCCAGCTTCTCGATCTGACGCCTTTCTAAGCGGCGCGCTTCCTGCCATAGCGGGGCGATGAAAGTCGCCACCTTCAACATCAACGGGATCAAGGCGCGGATGCCGCGTCTTGTCGAATGGCTCGATGAAACGCAGCCCGATGTCGTCTGCCTGCAGGAACTGAAATCGAGCGACGAAACGATGCCGACCAAGGAGATCGAGGCGGCGGGCTACGGCTTCCTCTATCACGGGCAAAAAGGCTTCAACGGCGTCGCAATCCTCGCCAAGGGGACCGATCCGGTCGAAGTGCAGCGCGGACTCGCCGGCGAGGCCGAGGACGAACAGTCACGTTATCTGGAGGCGGATGTTTTCGGCGTCCGCATCGGGGCGATCTATCTTCCCAACGGCAATCCGCATCCCGGCCCCAAATTCGATTACAAGCTGCGCTGGATGGCCCGGCTGCGCGAACGCGCGAAGGCGCTGCTCGCAAGCGAAATTCCCGCGATCCTGGCAGGCGACTATAATGTCATCCCACACGATGACGATGTGTGGGACGTGCGCGGCATGGCGGACGATGCGCTCATGCAGCCCGAATCGCGCGACGCGTGGTTCCGAATTCTCGGCGATGGCTGGACCGATGCGATCCGCAGCCGCCATCCGGCCGGGCATGTCTGGACCTTCTGGGATTATCAGGCCGGCGGGTGGCAGCGCGACCATGGTTTCCGCATCGACCATCTGCTGCTAAGCCCCGCGATGGCCGACCGCCTGATCGATGCGCAGGTCGACAAGGCGTATCGCGGCCGCGAAAAGGCGAGCGACCACGCGCCAACCTGGGCCACCTTTGCATGACGCCGCTGTCCGCCGATCAACTGGCGGACGTCCCGCTCTTCGCCGGACTGGGAGACGCCGAACGCGACGAACTTGCGACCGCCTTTGCGCCGCGCCACTTCGCCGACGGCGAGGCGATCCTGATCCAGAACGAGCGCGCCGACGGTCTCTATCTGATCGCGGACGGCCGCGTCGAAATCGGCAAACGGCTGCCCGGTGGCGGGCTCGCCACGCTGGCCCAGGCCGGGCCGGGCGAGGTGATCGGCGACATGGCGCTGATCGGCCGCGATCTTCGGCGGTCGGCGATGGGCATCGCGCGCGGGCCGGTGGCGACCTGGCACCTGCCGGCCGAACAATTTCGCGCCGCGCTGGCGCAGCTTCGGCCGGCATCGCTGCAATTGCAGGCGGCCCTCGGCCGTGCGATCGCGCAGCGCATCCAGGGGAAGACCGGCGACATTGCCGCGCTCCTCGAGCGCTGGCCGGACAGTTTTGCCGCCCGCCCGCAGCGCGCGCTCCCGCCTGTCGCCGAAGATGATTTCGCCGCCGAAGCCTTTCTGGCGCGGCTGCCCTGCTGCGCGGCGATGAGCGCGGCCCAGCGGCTCGCTTTCTGGAATGCCGGTCGCCGTGTCGATGTGGCCGCCGATCGCGATCTGGCCGCGCCGGGCGGCGATCCCGCGTGCATCTGGCTTGTCGTGCGCGGCGCGGTGCGCAGCGCGCTGCCGCATCGCGCGGGCATTTACCAGCTCACCGTGACCGGACCGGGGCAACTCGTCGGGCTGGCCCCCGCGCTGTTGGACAGCCCGCACGACCGGGTGCTGCGTAGCAGCGAGCAGACCACGCTGCTGGCTTTCGATCACGCGATCTTTTCCGAACTGCTGGCGACCGGCGACAGCCTAGCGCGCGAGCTCGGTACGTCGGTCAACGCCGATCTCGTGACCGCGCTCGATACGCTCGATCAGGTCGAGGCCCGGATCGTGGCGATGCGCCGCGGACATTCCGTCGCCGCTTAGGCGCTAGCGCTCCAGCGGGATCACCCGGAAATCGGGCCGCTTTCCGTCCATAACCGCGTGGACCATCGCATATTCGGGCACCGGCATCCATGTCGCGCTGTTCGACGAAAGCGGTTCGGATGCGATGATGATCGCGCGCGGTTCCTCTTCGCCGCCGACCATTTGCCACTCGCCATCGTGCAAACCGTAGTCGCGCCCGGTGGTGAACCACATCGACAGGAAGTTCATATTGGCTTCGTGGAGCTGGTCGGGCGATCCGGTGCGGTAATGGCCGAAATCGAAACAGTGGCGCAGCCCCAATATCTGGCGGCCGGTGGTCAGAAAGAGATCGCAGCTCGATGAGATGGCGATGCCGTGCCGGCGCCGCGCCGCCTCGACCAGATCCACCGTCCGCTGGACCGCGGCCACCAGTTCATCGGGCGCGGGCTCGGCGCGCCAGTCGCCCAGCTGCGATAGCAGCAGCGCATAGACCCATTCGCTGTCGGTCGATCCCGAGATCTGCGCGAGCAAGTCGGGCGCGATTGCCTCCGCCAGCGTGCGCTTGAGATCGCCGATGCGATAGATGTCGCCATTATGCGCCATCGCCACCGCGGCGCCGGGAAAATGAAAGGGGTGGGTATTCTGTTCGCTCACCTTGACGCTGGTCGAATAGGGCACCCCGCGGACATGTGCGATCACACATTCGGCGCGCGTCTTGATCGCCAGCGATTTCAGATTGCCGTCGAAAATTGGCAGCGAGGGGGATCGGTAACGGTGCGGCACATCGGGCACGAAACTGGTAGAATCCCACGCCATCATCCCGAACCCGGCGAGATTCAGCATGTGCAACATGCGCGGCATATAGGCCTGATTGACGAGGCTGGAGTCGGGCTTGAACAACAGATCGTCGAGCTGCACCGGTTCGCCCAGATACATCATCGCACGGCACATGATCGGTCCCCGCCCGCTGCTTCGCGTTCAGCCTACACCATTCGGTCCGTTATGAAAGGCCGTCAGCCGGGTCCGTCGCGATGGCACCATAGTCTCAGGCGTCGGGATAGAGCGTCCGCATCACCCGCGCGGGATCAAGCGCATAGTGATGCGCGATCGCGGCGCCGATCACGCTTTCGAGGCTGCGCGTCGGTTTGAGGTCGCGGCCGTCGAGGCGGTTCGCGACGCTCAGCCCCGGCCAGTCGGCCGAGACCATTCCGCCCGCGACCGGCCCCCCGCCCGCCAGCGCACCGCCGAAGAACATCGCCGCCGATCCGGTGCCATGGTCGGTGCCGCCGGTGCCGTTGACCGCAACCGTGCGCCCGAATTCGGTCGCGACCACGACCAGCGTGTCGTTCCACGCCGGGCCAAGCCCGACCTGCAGCGCGCCGACCAGCTGGTCGAGCCCGCGAAGCTGGGCCGTCAGCCGCCCGCGCTGACCGCTGTGCGTGTCCCAGCCGCCGGTTTCGATCATCATCGCCCGCGCCCCGTCGGCAGGAAGCATCAATGATGCCGCGAGCTTGCCGAGATCGGCACCATTGCGGCCATTGTTGCCGCCGATGTCGCCCGCCAGCTCCTGTGTCTTGACCGCGCTGTCCCACAGCGGGTGCAACAGTGCGTCGCCGGCATAGAGCGCCGACAGCCGCGCGATCAGATCGGCGTCGGCCTGCGGCAGGCGGCTAGGGGCGTAGGTGGCGACGGGGGCGCTGCCGCGCAGCGCCAGTGGCACCGCCGGCGCGATAGCGAGCGCCTCGCGCTCGGCGGCGGGCAGCAGCGTCAGCAGTCGCCCGACCCAGCCGTCGCTCTTTTCATACGGGCGCGAGCCGCCGCCTTCGAGCACATTCTGACCATCGAAATGCGACCGGTCGCGATAGGCGGTGGCGACGGCGTGCGCGAAATGCGCCTGCTTGGCGCGATAGAGATCGGCGCCGGCGGCAAGCGCCGGGTGCAGCGTGAACAGGCCGTTGAGGCTCGCGCCGCCGGCCTCTTCGGCGAGCGCGCCGCGCGCCGCGGCATAGGCGGGATCACCCGTCGGTGCGACGATCGCAAGGCCGTCGGCGGCGCCGCGCTGGATCACGAACACCAGCCGGCGCGGCGTCGCCGCGGCGGCATAGGCAAAGCGCGGGACCGCTCCGGCGGCGGCAATGGTCAGTCCGCTAATGAGCATATGGCGGCGCCAGAGGGTCATCGTCTATCTCCGCAGAAAGGCCGGGCTGGCATAGAGCAGCGCGAGCGCCTGGCCGGGGCTGTCGGCGCGGGCGACCGCCTGCGCGGTTTGCGTCGTCAAGGCGTCGGCAAGGATCAGCGGCGCGAGCTGGCGGGCATCGACGCGGTCGCCGATGCGACCGGCGATCCGGCTGGCGAGCTCGACGCGCTGCATCATCGCCGCCGATCCGGCCCAGGTCGCGACCAGATCGTCATAGCCGGCGGGCGATCCGGGGCGCCAGATCGGCTGGCCGAGCTGGGTGAACAGCGCCGGGACATTCTGCCGGTCGCTAAGCGCCGGCAGTTTCAGGCTTCGCATCACCGATACGGTCCAGTCCCACGGCGATTTGAACATCGCGGGTTCGGCCGCCCATGCCTCGGGCGCGGCGACGAGCGTGCCGTAGAGCGAGGTCAGGTCGCCGCCGGTCCGAAGGAAATCGGCCTCGAGCCGCGCGACGAGCGCGGGGGCCGGTGTGTCGCCGGAAAAATGCCGGGCCAGTTTGGTGGCGATGTGCCGCGCGGTCGCCGGATGCCGCGCAAGGTCGAGCAGCACCGCCTCGGCCTGGTCCGCGCCACCCTGCGCGTAGCGTTTGCCCATGATCGACTGCGCGCCGGGTTCGTGCAGCGGTGCGATAAAGACGGTGTCGCCGTCGGCCGCGCCCGCAGGCATCAGCCGCTGCCCGGCGCCGCGGCCAAGCCCGGCGACGGTCAGCCCGGTCAGCACCTTGGCAAAGGCAGTGACGTCGGCCTGCGTATAGCCGGTACGCACCCCCAGCGTGTGCAATTCCATGATCTCGCGCGCCAGATTTTCGTTGAGCCCCGGCGCCTGCCGCCGGCCTCGCGCGCGGATGCGATCGGACACCGGACTGTCGGGCCCGAAACTTTGCGCCTGATCGAGATAGAGCAGCATGGCGGGGTGCCGCACCGCCGCGATCAGCAGGTCCGAAAATTTGCCCATTATGTGCGGGCGGATCGCCTCGAACTCGTAATTGCCGGCAAAACCGATCACCGGCAGCTTGTCGGCCGACACGGCGAAATGGTTGGACCAGAAGTGGACGAGCCGTTCGGGGAAGGGCGTTGCCGTCGCGACCGCATTGGCAAGCCGCGCGGCGGCCGCATCGACATAATGGGTGCGGATTGCGGAGCGCGACAGGCGTTGCAGTTCGGGGTCCATCGCCGCGCCTGTGCCGTCCTTCCGGGCGACATCATCCGGCGCATTGCGGCGCATCGCTCGCCGGTCGTCCTGATATTCTACATAGGCGGCGGCGATGGCGGCGCGGCCGGGCAAGGCGGCGATCGGTGCGGGAACCGGGTCATAGTCGTCAAGTTGTCGCAGCAGCCAGGCCTGCGGATCGTCGGTCGCGGGATCGTCGAAGCGGCGGCCGAGGCCGAAGCGGTTGGCGGCAAGATAAAGGCTGGGCATTGCGCATCCTTCGGGTTCAGACCCCGAAGCTGCCCGCCCTTTGTCGCAAAATCATGCCAGCAGAATGGCGGCCCGCCGCGTCAGGACAGCGGCTTGTCGTAAAGCTGATACACGCGGTTGACCGTCGCGTTGATGGCGTCGGCGACCGCGTTCATCCCCTGATTGTCGTCGAGGACCCAACCGATATCGCCCTGCTCGGCGCCATATTTGGCGACGCCGTCGCGGCGGATATATTCGATCATCATGAAGGCGAGGGTGCTCGCCATGCGGCTGTTCTGCAACTTCTTGACCACGCCCATCAATGGCACGCGCAGCCGCTTGCTCTTGGGCTTGCGCAGCCACCAAAGCAGCCGCGCCCAGTTGAAGGGGAACAGCGATCCGTCCATCCCGATCAGGAGTTCGTTGATGTCGGGCAGCACGATCATGAACGCGACCGCCTCGCCGTCGACTTCGGCGACGCGGATCAGATCCTCGAAAACAATGTCCTTCAGCTTCTTGCCGACATATGCGATTTCGCTGTCGGTCAGCGGAACGAAACCCCAATTGTCCGACCAGGCGTCGTTCAAAATGCCCATGATCAGCTGCGCCTCGGCATCGAACTTGCGCTTGTCGACGCGGCGGATGCGGATGCGCTCGTTCTTCTCGCCCGCCGCGACGATGCGGTTTACCAGCGGCGGAAAGCCGTCGACGATGTCGACCGCATAGTTGAACAGCTTCTTGACCGGGCGATAGCCCTCGGCCTCGATCCACCCCTGATAGAGCGGGCTGTTGTGGCCGAGCATGATCGTCGGCGGCGTGTCGAAGCCTTCGACCAGCAGCCCGGGTTCGTCCCAGATCGAAATCGACAGCGGGCCGAGCGCGCGGTTCATTCCCTGGCCGCGCAGCCAGTCTTCGGCGCTGACGATCAATGCGTGCGCGACCTCGGCATCCTCGGCCTCCAGCAGCCCCCAATTGCCCGTCCCCGGACCCATGCCCTGGCTCGCCGGCTGTTCGAGCGCGAGGAAGTCGACATGCGCCGAAATGCGTCCCACCGTGCGGCCGTCGCGGCGTGCGAGGAACAGCTGCGCCTTGCCATGTTCGAACCAGGGGTTCTTGCCTGGCGTCAACAGGTCGAACGCTTCGTTTTTCAGCGGCGGCACCCAGGCGGGATCGCCGCGGTTGAGCCGGAAGGCCAGTTCGACGAATTCGCGCTTGTGCGCCTTGTCCTTGACGGGATGGATGGAGACGGGACCTTGCGAATGTGCGGCCATGGCTGGTTTCCTGAATGACGATGCCTATATTTGTGGCGACGCATTAGGGCATAGCTGTGGCGCTGGCGACCCGTATTCGGCCATCATGCTGCCACGAAATCATGGTGAAGACGCCGGCATGATCACGACCAATCCCGCTGCCGAACGGATCGCGACTCCCCCCGCGGCCCCGGCCACCAAGCCCCCCAAATCGGCGATTGCCGACGATATGGCGATGATCCGCGCGGCCTCGGAGCTGACGCGCGATCTCGTCAATCCGAACGCGCGCATCTATTGGGTCGATTTCCTCGGTTCGGCGTTCATCGGCTATGCCGGTGTCGCGGCTGCGATCCTGGCACCATCGACCGCATGGATGCTCGCCGCGGCGCTCATCGCCGTCGTAGCACTTTACCGCGCGGGCAGCTTCATCCATGAGCTGACGCATATCCGCAAAAATGCGCTCCCCGGTTTCCGGCTGGTGTGGAACCTGCTCGTCGGCATCCCGCTGCTTATCCCTTCCTTCCTTTACGAAGGCATCCACAGCCTCCACCATAACCGTACCAAATATGGCACGGTCGAAGATCCCGAATATCTGCCGCTGGCGCTGATGAAGCCGTGGACGGTGCCGCTGTTCGTCGTCGCGGCCGCCTTTGCGCCGCTGGCGCTGCTTTTCCGCTTTGCGGTGCTGACCCCGCTGTCGTTCGTCATCCCGCCGCTTCGCCGCGTGGTGATGGAGCGCTATTCGGGGATGATCATCAACCCGATGTTCCGTCGCCGCCGGCCCGAAGGCGATTTCCGCCGCCAGTGGGCATGGCAGGAAGGCGGGGCCTGGGCCTGGTCGACGCTGCTGATTGCGGGGGGCGTGTTCGGCTGGGTGCCGCTACGCGCGCTACTGATCTTCGGCGCCATCGCGGCGGCCAGCCTCGTGCTCAACCAGATCCGCACGCTCGTTGCGCATCTGTGGGAAAATGACGGCGAGGTGCTGACCGTAACCGCGCAGTTCCTCGACAGCGTCAACGTCCCGCCGCCCGGCCTGCTTCCCGAGCTGTGGGCGCCGGTGGGACTGCGCTATCACGCGCTGCATCATCTGCTGCCCGGCGTTCCCTATCACGCGTTGCCCGAGGCGCACCGCCGCCTGCAGGCGGCACTGCCGGGCGATTCGCAGTATCATGCCGCCAATTACCGCAGCCTGCCGAAGCTGGTGATGAATCTGGTCGCAGGCTCGGCCAAGGGAACAGCCGGCTGACCTTCGGCCGCGTCGGCCCTTGAAAGAAGGCCGGCGGCGACCGCTTCTACTGCGTTTCGACAGCCTGCTTGAACCGCGCAAGCCGCGCGGCCGCCGCTGCGGCATGCGGGCCGATCCAGCGGTCGTGAATGTCCTGGATCGGCATCGCGTTCAGATGGTTCCAGCGTTCGCGGCCGCGACGTTCGGCGATGACCAGCCCCGCCTCCTCCAGCACCTTCAGATGCTGCATCACCGTGCAGCGGTCGAGATCGGCGAAATGGTCGCACAGCGCCCCTGTCGTGAGCGGCTGATCCTTCAGATCGTCCAGAATCTGCCGCCGCACGCCGTGCGCGAGCGCCTTGAAGATGCGGTCGAAATCGTCGTGGATTGACATGTTATAAATTTATAACATAATTAAATGCGACTCAAGTGGAGAATGACGATGGAACTGAAATTCAGGGTCGCGGCGCGCATCGCCAAGCCGGTGCATGAGGTGTTCGAGGCGGTTGCCGATCCCGCGCAGCTTTCGCGCTATTTCACCACCGGCGGCGCGCAGGGGCGGCTCGAGACGGGCGCGGTGGTGACGTGGGATTTCCACGATTATCCCGGCGCCTTTCCGGTCCATGTAATCGAGGTGGTGCAGGATGAGAAGATCGTGCTGGAATGGGCAGCCTATGAAGGCCAGGCGCCGGGGATAGAGGGCGGGACGATGGAAGATGCCGCTTACCGCACCCGCGTGACGATGACCTTCAAGCCGCTCGACGACGGCCGCACGCTGGTCGAAATCGCCGAAGGCGGCTGGCGCGAAACGCAGGCGGCGCTCGACGGCAGCTACGGCAATTGCCATGGCTGGACGCAGATGCTCTGCGCGCTCAAACTCTGGGTCGAACGCGGCGTAAACCTGCGCGCCGATTTCTATGTCTGATGCCGTCTACGCGTTGCGCGCTATCAGCCCGCCATCGACCGGGATCACCGCGCCGGTGATATAGCTCGCCGCGGGTAGGACGAGGCTCAGCGTCACATGCGCGACCTCCTCGGGTTCGCCATAGCGGCGCAGCGCGGTGCGCCGCCGTGCGAAGATCGCCTTGTCCGCGTCGGGCACCTTGTCGGTCATCGCGGTGCGGATCGGGCCGGGGCAGATGCAGTTGACGGTGATGCCATCCTTGCCCAGATCGACCGCCAGCCCACGCGTCAGCCCGGTCACGCCCGTCTTTGCCGCGACATAGGGCGTGTCGCCGGGCGTCGCGCCCAGTCCCTCGGTCGAGGCAATGTTGACGATGCGCGGCGCGTTGCTCTGCCGCAGCCATGGGAGTGCCGCGCGCACCATGCGCTGGTGCGCGGTCAGCATCACCGCGATCGCGCGGTGCCAGATTGCGTCATAATCGTCGCCTGCATCGAGCGGGCAGAAGCTCGACACGCCGGCGTTGTTGATAAGGATGTCGATCCCGCCAAAATGCGCCGCGACGTCTGCGACGACACGCTTGATCGCCTCGCCGTCAGATACGTCGAGCGCGAAAGCGCGCGCGCCGTCGCCGGCTTCCGCGGCAACCGCCTCGCATGCGGCAGGGTCAAGGTCGGTGACCGCCACCTTCGCGCCCTCGCGCGCCAGCAGCAGTGCGGTCGCCCGCCCCATGCCGCTCGCCGCGCCGGTCACGATTGCGACGCGGCCCGCGACGGAGCGCGAGAGGGCGGCTGCCTGTGTCACCGGAACGGCGGCTCGTTGAACGCGCGCAGCTTGCGGCTGTGCAGCTTGGCGCCCTCGTCGTGCATCAATTCGCAGGTGCGGATGCCGATCTGGAGATGCGCGGCGATCGCTTCTTCATAGAAACGGTTGGCCTGTCCGGGCAGCTTGAGTTCGCCGTGGAGCGGCTTGTCGGACACGCACAGCAAGGTGCCGTAAGGCACGCGGAAGCGGTAGCCCTGCGCCGCAATGGTCGCCGACTCCATGTCGATGCCGATCGCGCGCGACTGCGAGAAACGCAGCGCGGAATCGGTGAAACGCAATTCCCAGTTGCGATCGTCGGTGGTGACGACGGTGCCAGTGCGCATCCGTTTCTTGAGGTCGGCGCCGCTGGTTCCCGACACCGCTTCGGCGGCGCTCGCCAGCGCCTGCTGGACCTCGGCGATCGGCGGGATCGGAATTTCGGGCGGCAGCACGCTGTCGAGGATATGGTCGTCGCGCAGATAAGCGTGGGCGAGCACATAGTCGCCGATCCGCTGGCTGGGACGCAGCCCGCCGCAGTGGCCGATCATCATCCACGCCTCGGGCCGCAGCACCGCGAGGTGATCGCAGATCGTCTTCGCGTTCGAGGGGCCAACGCCGATGTTGACGAGCGTGATGCCGCTGCCGCCCTCGGCAATCAGGTGATAGGCGGGCATCTGGTGCCGCCGCCACGCGCTGTCGCTCGCGAGCGCGCTGGCATTGATATCCGGCTCGTCGACATAGAGGCCGCCCGCGCCGGCGAGCGCGGTGTAGCGCCCCTTGCCGACCTGCGCTCCCGCCCAGGCGACGAATTCGTCGACATAGCGGTGATAGTTGGTGAAAAGGATATAGCGCTGGAAATGCTCGGGCGCGGTGCCGGTATAGTGGCGCAGGCGCGCGAGGCTGAAATCGGTGCGCAGCGCGTCGAACAGCGCGAGCGGCTGCGCCGCCGCGGGGTCGAAGCCGAACAGGCCGTCGGCCAGCTCGTCGCCGATATCGGCGAGCTCGGTGGTGGGAAAATGGCGCGCGAGTTCGAGCGGAGTGACGCGGCCCATGTCCGACCCGTCGCTGGCATCGAGCACATAGGGGAAGGGGATCTGCTGCCCGGTGCGCGTCACCTCCAGCGTCACCTCATAGTGGCGGACGAGCAGGGTCAGCTGTTCGCGCAGATAAGCCTCGAACAGATCGGGGCGCGTTACCGTCGTGACGAACTCGCCCGCCCGCTCGAAATGACCGAAGGCGAGGTTGTGGCCGCCCTGGCCTTCGCGAAACTCGCCATTGGTGACGAGGCGCAGCGCCGGATAGTCAAACAGGCCGGTCGCGGCGGCGTCGGCGGGCGGCGAGGTGCCGTCACGGACGAAGGCGGCGATGGCGGATTTGAGATTGCCGACCGACGTTCGGAAACGCGACTGAAGTTCGGCGATGACCCCTTCGACAAGGGTGGTGGGGTCGACGATATTTTCGTTCGATGATTCTGATGTCATCGCGACGCTGTTGCACGAAAATATGACAAAAGGAAAGGGGGGCGGCGCCGCGCCGCGCCGCCCCTCATTTCAATCCGCAAACTGCTCAAAGCTGTTCGAGCATATGGTCGGCGCTCGACACCTTGAATTCGCCCGGGGCTTCGACATTGAGCTGCTCGACGACGCCATCGTTGACGACCATCGAGAAACGCTGGCCGCGCTTGCCCATGCCGAACGCCTTGCCATCCATGGTCAGCCCCACCGCTTCGGCGAAATCGCCATTGCCATCGGCAAGCATCGTCACGCTGTCGGTCGCGCCGGCATTCTTCGCCCAGGCGCCCATGACGAAGGCGTCATTGACCGCGGTGCAAACGATTTCGTCGATGCCCTTGGCCTTGAGTTCGGCTGCCTTCTCGACGAAGCCGGGCAGGTGCTTGGCCGAACAGGTCGGCGTAAAAGCGCCTGGAACCGAAAAGAGCGCAACCTTACGGCCCTTGAAATAATCGGCGGCCGAAACCTGTTCGGGGCCTCCTTCGGTGACCTTCACCAGCTTGGTGTCGGGCAGCGAGTCTCCGGTAGTGATGGTCATGCTGGCATCCTTTCGTTGGGGGGTCTTGTGCGGGCGAGACATTGGGTGTGCGCCGCCGCGAGTCAAGCGGCGCAGCGTTCGCATTGCACAATGGACCCCGCCGTTCGTCGATATGGCCGCAAAGACGCTGGACCGTGCGCGCCCGGCAGTCCATGATGGGGCGATGGAAAAGGCGCCGACCTGGTTCACCGGCCAATTGCTGCTCGCCCTGCCCGGCATCGGCGATCCGCGTTTCGATCACTCCGTCATCGCGATGATCAGCCACGACGAGGATGGTGCGATGGGGATCGGCATCGACGATCCGATCGACGGCATGACCGTCGGTGCGGTGCTCGATCAGCTCGATATCGCGCACGACGCTCCGCTCGATCAACCGGTCTTTCTGGGCGGACCGGTCGAACCGTCGCGCGGTTTCGTGCTCCACAGTCGCGACTGGTCGGGCGAGGGCGCGGTGCAGGTGTCGGGGCGCTGGATGATATCGAGCTCGCACGACATATTGCGCGCCATCGGCGAGGGGCGCGGGCCGTCGCAATGGCTCGTCGCGCTCGGCTATGCCGGATGGTCACCGGGGCAGCTCGAAGAGGAAATGGTACGCCACGCCTGGCATCTGACGCCCGGCAGCGACGCGTTGCTGTTCGACACGCCGCCGGCGCAGCGGTGGCAGGCGGCCTTTGCCGAAGCCGGCATCGATGCGCGCCTGCTGACGGTGGAGGGCGGCGAAGCGTAGGATCGCCGCCCGTCGATCCGCTGCGTCAGTGCGCCAGGGCGAGGAGCGGGCGCCCTTGGCCAAGCCGCGCGAGCGCGGTTCGGGCGGCCCAGCGCGAATCCATGAAATCGCCGTTCGCAAGCTCGAGGTCGTAGCGGATCGGGCTGTCGATCGCCGACCGATAGGCGGTCGCGGCGTCGGCGGTGCGGCCAAGCCGGGCATAGGCGGTGCCCAAATTGATCAGCCGCGACGGATCGCGGGCATCGACCCGGCCGTCGGTCAGCTTCGCCACTGCCGCCTTGTTTTCACCCGCCTGCAATTCTTCAAAGGCAACCGACAGCGGCGTCGAGGCGCTGTCCTCGGTGCCCGTGACGATGATCGACTGAGCCATCGCCGGCGACGCGACGGCCAGGGCTGCCAGGCTGAGCAGAATTTTTTTCATCTAGGTATCTCCCCGAAAACTTTGACCTATTTTCTCGTTTGTCGGGATGAAAGTCAATGAATCGCCGGCTATGTAACATTGGTGTCACATGGCCGGATTATGCTGAGCGCAAGGCGCATTATAAGGCAAATTTCTTAGGAAGTTGGCTGTTGCAAGACCGTGTCACAATTGCGCCCCGCGGGTTGTAACATTGGCGCGCGCCCGAATTTTATTTTGCGCTGCCTCGCGATTGGCGGCGGACGAATCGTGCCTGCGCCGCGTCCGACTGCGACCCGCGCCTTGCAGATATAAAGAAAAGTTTATATTTGAATGGCGACGCGCTTTCGGTTAGGGCGCGCAACATAATTGCTCGACAATTCGGGGCCGCTCGCCTGCGGCCGTACTCGCCAATATGGAGACTCCCCCGTGGCCACCACCGCAGCCAATGCCACCATTACCGCCGCCAATGCCGCAATCGCGGCGGCGAAGACCAAGGACGGCGCCGCCGACTATGTGATTGCCGACATCGGCCTCGCCGACTTCGGACGCAAGGAAATCGCGATCGCCGAAACCGAAATGCCCGGCCTGATGGCGCTGCGCGCCGAATATGGCGCGGCGCAGCCGCTGAAGGGCGCGCGCATCACCGGATCGCTGCACATGACGATCCAGACCGCGGTGCTGATCGAAACGCTGATCGCGCTGGGCGCCGACGTGCGCTGGGCGACTTGCAACATCTTTTCGACCCAGGATCATGCCGCTGCCGCGATTGCTGCCGGCGGCACGCCGGTGTTCGCGGTGAAGGGCGAAAGCCTTGCTGAATATTGGGATTATGTCGGTCGGATCTTCGACTGGGGCGACGATCAGACCGCGAACATGATCCTCGATGACGGCGGCGACGCCACGATGTTCGCGCTGTGGGGCGCGCGCGTCGAAGCGGGCGAGCCGCTGTTCGAACCGACCAACGCCGAAGAAGTCGAATTCGTCCGTGCGCTCAAGGAATTCCTTGCCGCCAAGCCGGGCTATCTCACCAAGAGCGTGCGCGCGATCAAGGGCGTGTCGGAAGAAACGACGACCGGCGTCCACCGCCTTTACCAGCTGGCCAAGGAAGGCAAGCTGCCCTTCCCGGCGATCAACGTGAACGACAGCGTCACCAAGTCGAAGTTCGACAACCTGTATGGCTGCAAGGAAAGCCTGGTCGATGCAATCCGCCGCGCGACCGACGTCATGCTGGCCGGCAAGGTTGCGTGCGTTGCGGGCTTTGGCGACGTCGGCAAGGGCTCGGCCGCCTCGCTCCGCAACGGCGGCGCGCGCGTGCTGGTTACCGAAATCGACCCGATCTGCGCGCTGCAGGCGGCGATGGAAGGCTATGAAGTCGTCACGATGGACGAAGCGGTCGCCCGCGCCGACATCTTCTGCACCGCGACCGGCAACGCCGACGTCATCACCGCCGACCATATGGCGGCGATGAAGCCGATGGCGATTGTCTGCAACATCGGCCACTTCGACAGCGAAATCCAGATCGCGGGGCTCGCCAATTACAAGTGGACCGAAGTGAAGCCGGGCACCGACCTCGTCGAATTCCCCGATGGCAAGCAGATCATCGTGCTGGCGAAGGGCCGCCTCGTGAACCTCGGCTGTGCGACCGGGCACCCGTCGTTCGTGATGTCGTCGAGCTTCACCAACCAGACGCTCGCGCAGATCGAGCTGTTTACCAAGGCCGACGATTACAAGAACGACGTCTATGTCCTGCCCAAGCATCTCGACGAAAAGGTCGCAGCGCTGCACCTCGAAAAGCTGGGGGTGAAGCTGTCGACGCTGACGCAGAAGCAGGCCGATTATATCGGCGTGCCGGTCGATGGACCGTTCAAGCCCGATCATTATCGTTACTGATCGTTACTAATTTTTCATAAGCAGACTGTAGGGTCGCGCTGCCGTCCGGAGACCGGATGGGGGCGTGGCCCTTTGCTTTTGGGGGTTCGGGGCAACGCTCGCTCGATTCAGATTTTGGTGCAGCCGGGGGGCATCGCTTAAACGAGGGAGTTCCCGGAATGATTACCGTGCGCGCGATGCGAGCAGGGCTTTATGGCGGCCTGTCCGCGCTGGCTATTCTGGCGGCCGCCGCGCCGGCTGCGGCGCAGGATGTTGTGCCGGATGCGTCGGCGGACGCCGACAGCAGTACACAGATCATCGTCACCGGGTCGCGCATTGCGCGCACCGATGCGGACACGATCCAGCCGACGCTTGTCACCACCTCCGACCAGATCGACCGCCGCGGCTATACCAATGTCGCGCAGGCGCTGTCGGAAATTGCCGCCTTCGGCGTTCCCGGCAACAGCAATGTCGGTGCGCAGGAGGGGCCGTTCGGTTCGGGGCAGACCTTTGTCGATTTCTTTTCGCTGGGCAGCCAGCGCACGTTGACGCTGGTGAACGGTCGGCGCTTCGTGTCGTCCAATACCGCCTCGGTATTCGGGCCGGCGGGGCCGGGCAGTCAGGTTGACCTTAACGTCATCCCCGAAACGCTGGTCGATCGCATCGAAACGGTCGCGGTCGGCGGCGCACCCATCTATGGCTCCGATGCGATCGCGGGCACCGTCAACATCATCCTCAAGCGGGATTTCGACGGGCTTGAAATAAAAGGCCAGGCGGGCGTGTCGCAGCGCGGCGACGCGCCGGATTATCGCATCAGCGTCATCTGGGGCGCCGATTTTGCTGACGGGCGGGGCCATATCACGCTGAGCGGCGAATGGAATCGCGCACGCGGCCTCGCCACGGGCGATCGCTTTCTGACGAGCGCCGCCGGCCCCTTCTTCACGACCGCCGCCGATCCGGCCTCACCCTTTCAGCAACAGCTCTATTATGATCAGCGGCTCAACGTTTTTACAAATAGCGGGGTACCGCTTGCCTTCGACAGCATCCCCGAATTCGGCGGAATTTTCGATGCATCGGGCAATGTCCTGACGTTCAACGACGCGGGCCGGCTCGTCCCGCTCGACTTCGGGACGCGCACGGGCAGCCTGTTCGAAAGCTCGGGGGGCAACGGCTTCGCGACGAAAGATTATGGCAATCTCTCGACGAACAATGACCGCTATCTCGCAACCGCGCTCGGCAGTTTCGACCTGAGCGACACGGTCCGCTGGTTCGGCGAGGGCTGGTATGCGCACAGCAAAGGGACGAACATCGCGGCCCAGCCGCTGTATAACACGGCGCTGGCCGGACCGGGAACGTCGCCGAACGGCAATCTGGTGCTCAGCCTCGACAATCCCTATCTGAACGACGCCGACCGGGCGACAATCCGTGACAATCTGGCCGCCTATGGTCTGCTCGGCGGGATTCCGATCGATGCCGACGGCGACGGCAATCCCGATTTTGCGACGGCTCCCGACAGCTTTCTGATGGCCCGTGCCAATACCGACCTGACGACGGGCCGCGCCGACACGACGGTCGAACTCTATCGCTTCGTCACCGGGCTCGACGGCGAACTCGGCGTCGGCGACCGGATCTACAAATGGGATGTCTCGGCCAACTACGGCCATTCCAAAACGCGTGGGCGTGAACGTGTGCTGGTGCAGCAGAATTTCCTCAACGCGGTCGATGCCGTCGATGAGGGTGTGTTCGGCGGCGGTGCCGCCAACGGCAATATCATCTGCCGCCCCGGATACAGCAACGCGAACATCGCGACGCTAAATGCCACCTGCGCGCCGCTCGACCTGTTCGGTGTCGGCCGCTTCAGCCAGGCTGCGCTCGATTATGTGACGACGATCGCCGATCCGACCGCGACCAATTCGCAGTTCGTGCTGAGCGCGTCGGTCAACGGGCCGCTGTTCCAGCTGCCCGGCGGCGATGTCATCGCCTCGCTCGGCTATGAACATCGGCACGAGAAGACCGCTTTCGACCCCGGCGCCTATTATTATGGCGAGGATGTCGGGGGCGGATTCCGGATGCCGTTTGGCCGCAGCATCCCGATCGATCCGGTGCGGGGCAGCTTCACGACGAATGAATTTTCCGGCGAGCTCAAGATTCCGGTCGTTACGCCGGGGATGGACAGCTTCGTCAATGCGTTCGAACTCGACGGCGCGGCGCGCTATATCGATCATTCGGCAGCGGGGGGCGACTGGACGTGGACCGCGGGCGGACGATTGTCGCCGGTCGCCGATGTGACAATCCGCGGCAATTTCACCCGCTCGGTGCGCGCGCCCGCGATCACCGAAAGCTTCAGCCCGACGTCGCTGGCCTTTGCAACGGCCAATGATCCGTGCGATCGCCGCTTCGTCAATTCGGGACCGAACCCGGCGCAGCGGCGCGCAAACTGCATTGCCGGGGGGATAGCGAACCCCGATGCCTTCACGTCGAACATCGTCGGATTCACGGCGCCGATCTCGGTTTCGGGCAATGCCGCACTCAAGAACGAGCGCGCCGACAGCTGGACCGTCGGCGCGATTGTCCGCCCGCGCTTCGTGCCTGGTCTGACGATCACCGCCGACTGGGTCGATATCCGGCTGCGCGATGCGATAATATTGCTCGGTGCCGGCCAGACGCTCGACGCTTGCTATGATGCGGTCGCCTATCCGGCGACGGTTTGTGGCCAGATCGACCGCGATCCGGGCGGGCAAGTGACTTTCGTGCGCACCGGCTATGCCAATGCGGCGTCGATGGACTTCCGCGGCCTGACCGCCGAAATCGCCTATCGGCGCGAGATTGCGGCGGACACGGCGCTCGGCCTGTCGCTCAATTACTTCTATCTCGACAAGCTCGAAACGCGCGTCGGAACCGGCGATATCGACACCGCGCGCGGCGAAATCGGCAATCCCAAACATTCGTTCACCGCGAATGTCACGGTCGATCGCGGCCCGGTAAATCTGCTCTGGCAAACGCAATATTATGGCAAGAGTGTGTGGAACGCCGACGCGGCGCCCAACGCGCTGGAATATAGCGGTGTCGGCTCGTGGTGGCTGTTCAACGCCTCGCTCGGCGTCGACGTGTCGAAGCAGTTTTCGTTGCGCCTGATCGTCGACAATGTCTTCGACGCAAAACCGCCGTTCCCGGCGCCGGCGGCCAATGGCACGATCACCTATTATTCGGGCATTTTAGGACGCTATTTCCGCGCATCGGCGACGGCAAAATTCTGACCGCGTACCGGCGCGCAATCCGCGCGGGGTGCGGGGGATATTCGACCGGACGAGGCCTTCCGGCGTCCTGTTCCGCCGTGCCTGTGCGGCGGACGATTGAATAGAGGCTGCGCAGTCGATAGGGGCAGACGGATGATATCCGGCGTCCCTGTCGTCCTCTTGCTTCGATCGGCGCGATGCCCGTGCCGATGAGCGCGGGCTTGCTCTTCGCGCTCGGCCTGTTCGCCGCGCTCTGGCTGGTCGCTGGGCTGTGGGCGGTCGGGCGCGGGGTTGCGATGCAGCGGCGCTCGGCGTTCGTCGCCGGGCAGACCGAACGCCTCGCCAGCCTGCTCGAAGCGTCGCCCTATCTGCCCGTCGTGGTGCGCGGCGACTGGCGCATCGAGGCGAGCGAGCGGCTCGGCCGCTGGCTCGGGCTCGATGCCGGACCGCGCAGTTTCGACGAGCTTCGCGGACTCGGCGCCGGGCTCGACGCGCAGGCGCACGAAGCGTTGCGCCAGGCGATCCTCGGCGCCCAGCGCGGTGCCAAACCCTTCACGCTCAGCCTGCGTCCGCAGGGCAGCAACCGTACGATCGTCTGTCAGGGCGTGGCGGCGCCGCAGTCGGTCGGCGGACCGGGCAGCGTTCTGCTGTGGCTCAGCGATGCGACCGACGGCCAGCAATCGCTCGCCAAGGCGCGGATCGAGCGCGACGAGGCGATGGCGGCGTTCGAGGCGCTGTCGGGACTGATCGAGGCGGCGCCGTTTCCGATGTGGTTCCGCGAACCCGATCTTCGCCTCGCGCTCGTCAACACCGCCTATGTCCGGGCGGTCGAGGCGAAAAGTGCGGCGCGGGTGATCGAGGATGGCACCGAATTGTGCGAGCCGATCGCCGGGGTCAGCGCGACCGACGCGGCCGAAGCGGCGCGTGCCGCGGGCTCGGCGCATATGCGCACCGTCCCGGTGACGATCGAGGGCGAGCGCCGGATCATGCGGGTCGTCGACGTGCCGCTGGCGCCCGAGGGCGGCCGCGTCATCGGCATCGCGGGCTATGCGATCGATATTCAGGAGCTGGAGAGCGAGCGCGGCGCGCACCGCCGCTTCGTCGATACGCAGCGCGAATTGCTCGACCGGCTGTCGGCGGCGGTGGCACAGTTCGGCCCCGATCATGGCCTTGTCTTTGCGAACCAGCCCTTTCGCCGGCTGTTCGACGTGACGGCCGAGGATGTGTCCGAAGGCCGGGCGCTCGCGCGGTTGCTCGATGCATGGCGTGAGGGCGGCCGGACGCCCGAGGTGCGCGACTATCCCGAATGGCGGCAGGCGCATGTCGACTGGTTCGCGCTGCCGCACGCGAGCGAGGAGGAATGGCGCCTGCGCGACGGCACCCATCTGCACGTCGTCGCCCAGCCGACCCCCGACGGCGGCCTGCTGCTGATCGCCGAGGATCGCACCGAGCAGGTGCAACTGGCCTCGACGCGCGACACGTTGCTGCGCGTGCGCACCGCAACCTTCGACAATCTGTTCGAGGCGATCGCGGTCTTCGCTCCCGATGGCCGCCTGCATCTGTGGAACCAGCGCTTCCGCCGCCTGTGGGGCGTCGATGAATCGACCCTTGCGGCGCATCCGCGCGTCGATGTGCTGATGAACGGCCTCGCCGACCGGCTCGCCAAGCCCAACCAGATCAGCATCGTCCAGGAAGTGATCCGCGCCGCGACGCTCGAGCGGACGCAGCGCGCGGGCGAAATCCGGTTCAAGGACGGGCGCCATTTCGATTTCGCCTCGATCCCGCTGCCCGACGGCAATGCGCTGCTCATCATGCTCGACATCACCGCCAGCCGGAAGATGGAGGGCGCGCTGCGCGAACGCAACGAGGCGCTCGAAGCGGCGGACAAGGTCAAGACCGCCTTTCTGTCGCGGATGAGTTACGAACTGCGCACGCCGCTGACCTCGATCGGCGGCTTCGGCGAGATGCTGCAGGCGGGTTATGCGGGCGAACTTCCGCCTGCCGCGCGCTCCTATGTCGACGCGATCATGGATTCGGTCGCGGTGCTCGGCCGCCAGATCGACAATGTGCTCGACCTCGCGCAGGGCGAGGCGGGGACGCTGGCGGTCGAACGCGCGCCGGTCGACGTCCGCGCGCTGCTCGGCAAGGCGCTCGCCGACGCGGCTCCGTTCGCCGAGACCGAAAACATCGAACTCGTCGGCAATCTGTCCGACAATCTTGGCAGTATCGAAGGCGATGCGCCGCGCCTGTCGCGGGTCGTGGGCGGGCTGCTCGACAATGCGATCCGCTTTACTGCCCCGGCCAAGCGCAGCGGCGGGCGCGTGCTGCTCCACGCCGACGGCGACGCGCGCGGAGTGGAGATCGTCGTGTCGGACAACGGCCCCGGCATGCCCGATGCGGTCGCCGCGGTGACGAAGGGGCAGCAGGCGGGTACGCAGACCGGCGGCATCGGCCTCGCGCTCGCGCGCCAGCTCGTTGCCGCGCACGGCGGCACGATGGAGGTGCTCAGCGAAAAGGGACAGGGCACGCTGGTCCGCGTCACCCTGCCGCGCGGATGAGCTTCAGCTGCGCCTATGATCTCGAAGACGCCGATCGCATCGGTGCCGCCATCGGCGCCGCGCTGAGGCCCGGCGATGTCGTGCTGTTGTCGGGCGACCTCGGCGCGGGCAAGACGACGCTGGCGCGCGCGATGCTCAAAGCGCGCGGTCTGGCGGGCGAGGCGCCGAGCCCGACCTTCGCGATCGTCCAGCCCTACGCCCCGCCCGAAGTCGATCTGCCGATCGCGCATGTCGATCTCTATCGCATCGACGGAGAGGATGAACTGATCGAACTCGGCCTCGACGATTATCTCTACGACGGCGCGCTGCTGATCGAATGGCCCGAACGATTGGGCGCCCAGGCATGGCCCGACGCGCTGGCGCTGACGATTTCGGGAGGGGGCGATGCGCGCGTCTTGACAGCGGCGGTGCCGCCCGCTTGGGAAGCGCGATGGCCGCTCAGATGATTCCGCCCGACCATGCGCCCGCCTTTCTTGCCGCGCATGGCTGGGGCGATGCCCGCATTCTGCCGCTCGCGGGCGATGCCTCGTTCCGCCGCTATTTCCGCGTTGTCGGTGAGGGGCGGCAGGCGGTGCTGATGGATGCGCCGCCGCCGCACGAAGACCCGCGCCCCTTCATCGCGGTCGCCGAATGGCTGTGCGAACAGGGGATGACCGCGCCCGCGATCCTCGCCCGCGATCTGGCGCGGGGCCTGCTGCTGATCGAGGATTTCGGCGACGTGCGGCTGCGCGAAACGCTCGACGCGCGCCCGGCGGCGGAGGCCGAATTCTACGCCGGGGTCACCGACCTGCTCGTCCATCTGCACGCGCGCCCCGCGATGCCGGGGCTGCCCGTCCACGGCATCGAACAATGGCTGGACGAGGTGATGCTGTTCACCGACTGGTACTGCCCCGCGCTGGACCTTGCCGTCGATCGCGACGGATTTCGCGCGGCGTGGCAGGCGGCGCTGGCGCCCGTCGAGCAGGACGGCTTGCCGCGTGTCACCGTACTGCGCGACTTTCATGCTGAAAATATCATGCTCGTCGATGGACGCAGCGGCATTGAACATTTCGGCCTGCTCGATTTTCAGGACGCGCTGGTCGGCCATCCCGCCTATGACCTTGCCTCGGTGCTCGAGGACGCGCGCCGCGACGTGACCCCGATGGTCGAGGCGGCAATGCTCGATCGCTATGTCGCTGCGACGGGACAGGGTACGGCGTTCCGCGCTGCCTATTGGGCGCTCGCGGCGCAGCGCAACACGCGCATCCTGGGCGTTTTCGTGCGCTTGTGGAAGCGCGACGGCAAGCCCGGATACCGCCAGTTCCAGCCGCGCATGTGGGGTCTGCTCGAACGCGACCTTGCGCATCCGGTGCTCGCACCGGTCAAAAAATGGTTCGACGACAATGTGCCCGCCGCCAAGCGCGCGGCGGCGTGGAGCGAGTGACGGCATGAGCGCGACGATCGAAAGCGCGATGGTGATGGCTGCGGGGATCGGCAAGCGGATGCGCCCGCTCACCGCGACGCGGCCCAAGCCGCTGGTGCGCGTGGCCGGCAAGCCGCTGATCGACCATAGCCTCGACCGGATCGAGGCGGCGGGGATCGGCCATGTCGTCGTCAACGTCCATTATCTCGCCGACGCGCTCGAGGCGCATCTCGCAAAGCAGAAGCGATCCTTTACCCTGGCGGTTTCGGACGAGCGCGGCGAACTGCTCGAAACCGGTGGCGGCATGGTCAAGGCGCTGCCGCTGCTCAAGGGCGATCCGATCCTGGTCGTCAACAGCGACAATATCTGGACCGACGGGCCGCAGGACAGCATCCGTAATCTGGCGCGCCACTGGGACGGCGATCGGATGGATGCGCTGCTCCTCGTGATCCGTCAGGCGAGTGCGACGGGACACGGTGGCAAGGGCGATTTTCACATGGACCCGGGCGGCAAGCTGTCGCGGCGCAAGCCCGGCCGTGTCGCGCCTTTCGTCTATACCGGAATCCAGCTCATTTCGCCGCGCCTGCTCGTTGGCGCGCCCGAAGGGCCCTTTTCGACGAACCTGTTGTGGGACCGCGCGATCGCGGCGGGGCGGCTTTATGGCCTGTCGCACATGGGGCAATGGTTCGACGTCGGCACCCCCGCCAGCATTGCACCGACCGAAGCGGCGCTGAGCGAGGTTTGATTCCTTTCCGCAGCCATTTCGAGCCCTTCGACTGCTTTGCAGGCGTTCGGGACGAACTGCGCGAAGCAATCCAGAGCTTGCGTAAGCCGCCTTGGATTGCTTCGCTGCGCTCGCAATGACGGAGATGTCCAAACCCACCCTCTATTCCATCCCGATTCATCGGGCCTTCGCCGACGCGCTCGCCGCCGGGGTAATCGCGCGCTTCGACGACGGCGCGCTGGGATTGGCGCACGGCCTGATCCTGCTGCCGAGCAATCGGGCGCGCAGCGCGGTGCAGGCGGCGTTCGTCCGCGCGGGCGGGCAGGGGCTTCTCATGCCGCGGCTGGCGGTGATCGGCGATACCGATCTCGACGAATCGGTCGCGCTGTCGCTCGATGCGATCGACGACGATCCGCTGCCGCCTGCTATCGATCCGCTGCACCGGCGCCTGCTGCTCGCCGAACTCATCGAGCGGCATACGCCGCCGGGCGAACCGGCAATCACCGGCGCAGCGGCGTTCCAGCTTGCCGACGGACTCGGCCGCGTGATCGACCAGCTTCATTATGAAGAGGTGCCGGTTTCGGCGCTCGTCGACCTCGATCTCGGCGCCTTTGCCGACCATTGGCGGGCGTCGCTATCGCGACTGCGGCTGCTGGTCGATGAATGGCCGGCCACGCTTGCCAGGACCGGCGCGATCGACCGCGCGGCGCGCCGCAACTTGCTTCTCGATCGCGTTGCCGCGGGATGGCGTGCGGCGCCGCCGGCGCGCTTCGTCGTCGCGGCGGGCGTTACCACCGCTGCTCCTGCCATCGCGCGGTTGCTCCGCACCGTGACCGATATGACGCGCGGCATGGTCGTGCTGCCCGGGCTCGATCAGGTGATGGCGGCGGATGAATGGGATGCGCTCGGCCCGACGCGGCCCGATGCGGATGACGATCGGCGCCCGCTCGAAACGCATCCGCAATATCATCTGAAGCTGCTGCTCGATCGCATGGGCGTTGCTCGTGATGAAGTGCAGCCATGGGATGCCGCATCGCCGCACGATGGCCCCGAAGCGCGGACGCCCTTCGCGTCGCTGCTCTTCGCGCCCGCGGACTACAGCACCCAGTGGCAGGCGGCGGGCGATCTGTCGGCGGCGGTTGCCGGCCTGTCGGGCGCCGTCTTCGCCGACGACGGGCAGGAGGCGCAGGGAATCGCCCTGCTGATGCGCGAGGCGATCGAGACGCCGGGGCGCACGGCCGCCCTCCTAACCCCCGACCGCGCGCTCGCCGAGCGCGTCGCCGCCGCGCTGACGCGCTGGGGCATCAGTGTCGATGACAGCGCCGGCCAACCGCTGTCGCGCACCGCGCCGGGCGCGCTGTTGCTGCTGCTTGCCGACCTGGCTGCCGCCTTCGATCCGGTCGCGTTGGTGGCGCTGCTCGGCCATCCGCTCGTGCGTGCGGGAGGGGAGCGCACCATGTGGCTCGACGAGGTGCGGCGGCTCGACCTGACGCTGCGTGAGCCCGGACTGCTTCCGGGATGGGACGGGGTGAGCGCGCGCATTGCGGCGCGCGCTGCCGATCCCAAGGCGCGCGGTCATGCCATTGTGGTCCAGATGGCGCCCTGGTGGACGCGTGTTTCGACCGAACTCGCCGCCGCGCTCGTGCCCTTTGGTGCCGGGCCGGCGCCGCCCGCCGACCTGCTCGCGGCGTTGCAGCGCGCTGCCGAATGGCTGGCAGGCGACGCGGTGTGGGCGGGGCCGGCGGGCCGGATGCTCGCCGAACTGTTCGACCAGTGGGCGCTGGCGCGCGGCGCCGGGCCGGCGCTTGTCGATCCTGCCGATTTTCCCGCGATGCTCGGGCAATTGCTTGGGCAAGCGAGCGTGCGTCCGCCCTATGGCGGGCATCCGCGCCTGTTCATCTGGGGCTTGCTTGAGGCGCGGTTGCAGCGGGCCGACCTGATGATTCTCGGCGGACTCGACGAAGGGCGCTGGCCCGCCGCGACGCAACCCGACCCGTGGCTCGCGCCCGGTATCCGCCGTCTGCTCGGTCTTGCCGCGCCCGAACGGCAGCAGGGGATGGCGGCGCATGATTTCGTGGGCGCGCTCGGAGGCGGAAAGATCGTCGTCACGCGCGCGCAGCGCAGCGGCGGCGATCCCGCCGTCGCCTCGCGCTTCTGGCTACGGCTCGCGGCGCTTGCGGGCGAGCTTCCCGAACCCGCACCGGGCGGGGTGCCGCTCACGCGCCTTGCCGCCGAAATCGACCTGCCGCCGGGCGGCGCGCAGCCCGCCGGTCGTCCGGCGCCGCAGCCGCCCGCTGCCGACCGTCCGCGCTGGATCAGCGTCACCGGCGTCGACAAGCTCGCGCGCGATCCCTTTGCCTTTTATGCCGACCGGATGCTCGGCCTTTCGGCGCTCGATCCATTGAGCGCCGCTCCCGATCCGCGCTGGCGCGGCACGCGGGTGCATAAATTGTTCGAGGATTGGGTGCGCGGCGGCGCCACGCGCGACGCGTTCGAGGCAGAACTGGCCGCGCTCGCCGCCGATCCCGCGCTCGACGGGCTTGCGCGCGCCTTCTGGCTGCCGCGTATCGCACCCGCGCTGCGCTGGGCTGCGGAGCAGGTTTGGGAGGCCGAGCGCAAGCCGGTCGCAGTCGAGGCGCGGGGCGAACGGACCGACGACGGCATCACGCTGCATGGCAAGGCCGACCGCATCGACCGCGGCCCCGATGGCCTTGCCATCATCGATTATAAATCGGGCGGCGCGCCGAGCGCGCAGGCCGCCGCCGACGGGCTCGACAATCAGCTCGGGCTGCTCGGCCTGCTTGCGCGCGAAGGGGCGATGGAGGGTATCGATGCCGCCCCCGTCGTGGCGCTCGAATATTGGAGCTTGCGTCCCGATCGCCGCGCCGACGGTGCGGGGCGGATTTCGAACAGCTATGGCCCGCGCAGCACGCTCAAGACCGCCGAGGCGGCGATCGACCATGCCGCCGACACGCTGACCCGGCTGGCGCGCGATTATTTGCTCGGCGACGCGCCCTTCTTGCCCGGCGAGGGCCGCGGCTATGGCGATTTTGACCAGCTCATGCGCCGCGACGAATGGTTCGGGCGCGGGGAGGACGGGCTGTGAGCAAGAGCGCCGGCCTCGCCATCCTCGACCCGCGGCAGGGCGCCGCCGCCGATCCCGAAAGCCATGTCTGGCTCGGCGCATCGGCGGGGACCGGCAAGACGCAGGTGCTGTCGGCGCGCGTGCTGCGGCTGATGCTGGACGGCGTTTCGCCGCAGGCGATCCTGTGCATCACCTTCACCAAGGCGGGCGCTGCCGAAATGGCGCACCGCATCCACGAACGGCTCGCGACCTGGGTGCGGATGAGCGACGGCGATCTGCGGCTCGATCTCCACGCGCTGGGGCTCGACTGGGAGCGGCCGGGGCTGATGACGCGCGCGCGGTCGCTGTTCGCGACAGTGATCGACAGCCCCGGCGGCGCGATCCGCGTCCAGACGATCCACAGCTTCTGCCAGACCCTGCTCGCCAGCTTTCCGCTCGAGGCAAAGCTGCTTCCCGGCTTTCGCGCTATCGAGGAAGATGAAGCAGCGGCGCTGAAGCGGCAGATACTCGGCGATCTGCTCGAGCATGATCCCGACCGCGAGGCGCTGCGGGCGGTTGCGGCGATGCTGTCGCGGCGGCTGGGGCAGGAATCCGCGCTTGCCTTCCTGTCGAGCTGCGCCGCGGTCTTCGGTGGCCCGCGCGCCGCGTTGCCGCCCGCGGCGCAGGATCTGCGCGCGGCGTTCGACCTGCCGGGCGGCGATCCCGATGCGTGGCTCGCTGCCGAAATTGCAGGCGGGGCGATTTCCGACGCCGATATCAAGGCGGTCGCGACCAGCGGGGCGGCGTGGGGTACCAAGACCGGCGAGGCTTGTTCGGACAAGATGGTCGGCTGGCTCATCGCCGAGGCCTCGGCGCGCGCCGCGATGCTCGACGAACTGCTCGGCTGTTTCCTGACCGGCAAGGGCGAGCTGCGCGCCGATTTTGCGGGCGATAAGGGCCGGATGACCGATTGTGCCGATAGCGCGGTGCGCATCGTCGATGCCGCCGGGCGGCTGCGCGCGACGGCGACCGCGATGCGCGTCGCCGACGATCTTGCGGCGGGGTGGAAGCTTGGCGCGCGCTTTGCCGAAGCCTATGCGCTCGCCAAGCGCGATGCGGGGCTTGCCGATTTCGACGATCTCATCACGCTCGCCGGGACGCTGCTGCGTGTCAGCAGCTTCGGCGAATGGGTGCGCTTCAAGCTCGATCAGCGCACCGACCATATCCTCGTCGATGAGGCGCAGGATACGAACATGCGCCAGTGGGGCATTGTCCTGTCGCTCGCCGAAGAGTTTTTCGCGGGCGTCAGCGCGAAGGACGACCGGCTGCGGACGCTGTTCACGGTCGGCGACCGCAAGCAGGCGATCTTCGGCTTTCAGGGCACCGACCCCAGGGCGTTCGCGAACGCGCGCGACATGTTCCACGCGATGGGCGAGATGGGCGGCCAGCCCTTCCGCCAGGTCGATCTCGTTTCCAACTATCGCTCGACGCCCGCGGTGCTCGACGTCGTCGACCGCTGGCTCGGCGACGGCGGGACGATAGCGATGGGACTCGACGGCGAAGAGCCGCCACACCGTCCGTTTCGAAGCGCGCAGGCCGGCCAGGTCGAACTCTGGGCGCCGCTGCCCGTCGGCAAGGCGATCGATGCCGCAGCCGCGGAGGACGGCGGGGACGAGGGGGACGGCAGCGCCCCCGCCTCCGATCCTGCCTCGATGCGGTTGGCCAAGGCGATCGCGGGCGAGGTGCAGGACTGGATCGCGAACGGCAAGGATGGCCGCCCCGTGGGGCCCGGCGATATCATGATCCTCGTACGCCGGCGCCGCGATCTGGCGGCGCGGATCGTCGCGCGGCTTCAGACGCTGCACGTCCCCGTCGCGGGCGTCGACCGCTTCGCGCTGACCCAGCCGCTAGCGGTTCAGGATCTGATCGCCGCTATGCGCTTCGCGGTGCAGCCGCTCGACGATCTCAACCTCGCCGCGCTGCTCGTGTCGCCGCTGCTCGGCTGGACGCAGGACGAGCTTTACGCGCGTACGGCAAAGCGCGGCCGCGCCGCCATCTGGGAACATCTGCGCTCCCATGAGGAGACTATGCCGCCCGCAACGATGGCGGCGCTGCGCGCACTGCTCGGCATGGCCGATTTCACGACCCCTTTCCGCTTTCTCGAAACGATCCTCTCAGGGCCGATCGACGGACGGCGCAAGCTGTACGCGCGGCTGGGGCGCGAGGCGCGCGACCCGATCGACGAACTGCTGAGCCAGGCGCTGGCGTTCGAGGCGCGCGAAACCGTGTCGCTACTCGGCTTTCTGACCCGGATCGCGGGCAGCAGCGCCGATATCAAGCGGCAGACCGAAGCGCGCAGCGACGTCGTGCGCGTGATGACGGTGCACGGATCGAAGGGCTTGCAGGCGCCGATCGTCATTCTCGCCGATGCGACCGACGATGCCGCGATCGGTCATCGTCCCTTCACCGTCGATGTCGCCGCCTGGGAAAAGCTGCCCGTCTTCGCGATGCCCGCCGACGAGCGGCAGGGTGCGCTGGCGCAGGCCTATCAGGACGCGGCCGATGCCGCGGCGCAGGAGCATTGGCGGCTGTTCTACGTCGCGATGACCCGCGCCGAAGAGATGCTGATCGTCGCGGGCGTTACCAAAAAGCCCGACCTGTCGGTGCCCGAGACAAGCTGGCACAGCGCGGCCGCGATGGCGCTGGAGGGGCTTGGTTGCGATTGGGAGGATGCGGGGCCGCTGTGGGGCCGCCGCCGTGTCCACCGCATCAATGACGGCAAATGGGCGCGCAGGGATGCGGCTGTGCGCGCCGCACCGCCGCCGCTCGCGCTGCCCGCCTGGACCCACGCCCCGGCGCCCGAGGAGGCGCGCCCGCCGCGTCCGCTCGCGCCCTCGGCGCTGGGCGAAGACGATGTCGCGGTGCCGCCGCAGGGGGCGGCGCGCGTCGCGGCGGTGACGCGCGGCCTGCTGCTCCACGCGCTGTTCGAACGCCTGCCGCCGGTCGCGACCGATAGGCGGCGCGCGGCGGCGCTGCGCTGGCTCGCGGTGCAGGCACCGACGCTCGACGATGCGGCGCGTATGGCGATGGCGGACGAGGTGCTCGCCATCCTCGATGATCCGGCGCACGCCGCACTCTTCGGCCCCGACAGTCTGGCCGAAGTGCCGCTCTCGGCGGTGGTCGACGGCATGGTCGTGGCGGGGATCGTCGACCGGCTGCGCGTGACAGACGACGCGGTGACAGTGATCGATTACAAGACCGGGCGGCGGATACCCGGGAGCGCGGCCGATGTCGCGCCCGCCTATCTGCGCCAGATGGCGGCCTATCGCGATGCGCTGGCGGTCATCTTTCCGGGCCGGCGCGTCGAAACGGCGCTGCTCTATACGGCGGAGCCGCGCCTCATCGCGCTCGACGATGCCGTGCTGGCACCGCACAAGCCCGGCTTGCTTGCCGCCAAGGCGAATTTGCCGCCGCCGCCTCTTGAGCCGGGCGCCCCGACGTCCTAGCTTGGCATCAACGATTTTTCAGAATTTCAGGAGTTCAGACGATGGCAACCAAGGCAATCACCGACGCCAGCTTTCAGGCCGATGTCCTCGACAGCGACACCCCCGTGCTCGTCGATTTCTGGGCCGAATGGTGCGGTCCGTGCAAGATGATCGGCCCGTCGCTCGAAGAAATTTCGAACGAACTCGCCGGCAAGGTGGTGATCGCCAAGCTGAACATCGACGACCATCCCGACGCGCCGAGCAAATATGGCGTGCGCGGCATCCCGACGATGATCCTGTTCAAGAATGGCCAGATCGCCGACACCAAGGTCGGCGCCGCACCGAAGAGCGCGCTTAAGGGCTGGCTCGAAGGCGCGCTTTGATTTTAGCTAGCCCCCCGACGCCGAGTAATCGGTGTCGGGGGGAGCCTTCTATCGGTCAGTCACGCCAATAGTCGTGTCGTTCGGAGCCATCGAAACCGGCCCGAAGCGAGGCAGAAATTGCGGAAACCTCTGGCCTGATCCGCATGGGCACGGGTCTTTTCGGCCGAGTTTTTCGATAAGTTCGATATCGCCGCGGACGAAGCGATGACCACACTTGACCTGCGTTTCGGACGGGTAACCCTTACGCCGCTTCGAGGTGTCTCGAAAGCAAGGCAGGTCGGCGAAGTCTTTTTGCCGTACCATGACGGCCTCCTGTGGTCGGCGCACCTGATTGCGCGCAGTGGGCGGATCTAAAAGATCGCGGTCAACTCCGGTAGTCGGCGTTGATGCTGATATAGCCGTGGGTCAGGTCGCAGGTCCAAACGGTCGCGCGCCCGTCGCCGAGGCCGAGGTCGGCGCCGACGCGAATGTCCTGGCCCTTCAGATGCGCCGCAACGGGGCCCTCGTCATAGCCGTCGACGGGTAGCCCGTCCTTCGCGACCCAATGGTCGCCGAAGCGGATTGCCAGCCGGTCGCGGTCGGCAGGTTCGCCTGCCTTGCCCACCGCCATCACGACGCGGCCCCAATTGGCATCCTCGCCCGCGATCGCGGTCTTGACCAGCGGCGAATTGGCGATCGACAGCGCGACGCGCTTGGCGCTGGCATCGCTGACCGCGCCGGTCACCGTAATTTCGATGAATTTCGACGCACCTTCGCCGTCGCGCACGACAAGCTGCGCAAGGTCGAGCGCAACGCTTTGGATTGCCGCATAAAGCGCGTCGGCGCCCGGATCGTCGCGCGTCGTCAGCACCGGATTGCCCGCCCGCCCGGTCGCGAACAACAGCACCGTGTCGCTGGTCGACGTGTCGCTGTCGACCGTGATCGCGTTGAAACTCCCCGCGGTCGCGTCGCTCAGCATCGCTTGCAACAGATCGGGCGCCACCGCGGCATCGGTGAAAAGATAGCCGAGCATCGTCGCCATGTCGGGCGCGATCATCCCCGATCCCTTGACGATCCCCGCGACTTGCACCGTGGCGCCGCCGACGACCGCGCTTGCCGCCGCGCCCTTCGGGAAGGTGTCGGTGGTGGTGATCGTCTGCGCCGCTTCTTCCCAGCTTGCGCTCGGCGTGTCGAAGCCGATGACCTTGGCGACGCCGGCGTGCGCCTTGTCCTTGGGCAGCGGCACGCCGATCACGCCCGTCGAACAGACGAAGACTTCCCTCGGATCGCACGCCAGATGCGCAGCGACCTGATCGACGATCTGCTCGACCGCCTCGCGTCCGCGATAGCCGGTGAAGGCGTTCGAATTGCCCGCATTGACGATCAGCGCGCGGGCGCGGCCGTGCGCGATGCCCTCGCGGCACATTTCGACCTCGGTCGAACAGCAGACATTCTGCGTCGTCACGCCCGCGACGACGGTACCCGGCGCCAGTTCGACATAGGTGAGGTCGCAGCGGTCCCAATTTTTGTAGTGCGCGCGCGCGATACGGCGCGTCACCCCGGCAATTTCGGGCAGGGCGGGGAAGGCAGCGGGCGCGAGCGGCGAGCGATCAGTCATGGCGCGCGCATAGCCGTTGGGGGGGCAAAGAAAAACCCCTCCCGCGAACGGAAGGGGCTTTGCTGCCGGAGTTCAGCGACGAGCGCTTCCCGGCGGTCGTCCTCCCCGCGGCGTCGCCACAAGGAGGATCGTCCGGCTTACGCCGGGATGCCGCTGATCGCCTTGACTTCCATGAAGTCCTTGAGGCCGAACAGACCGCCTTCGCGGCCATTGCCCGACGCCTTGTAACCGCCGAAGGGCGCGCCCGGTCCGGGGCCCCAGGCGTTGACAGCGACCATGCCGGCGCGCAGCTTCGGTGCCACCTCGGCGGCCTTGGACGGATCGCCCGATACCACGGCCGACAAGCCATATTCGGTGTCGTTAGCGATATCGACCGCTTCGTCGAGGCTGGAATATTCCATGATCGTCGCAACGGGGCCGAACACTTCTTCCTTGGCGATCCGCATGTCGGGCGTGACGCCCGAGAAGACGGTCGGCTTGATGAAATAGCCGCGGTTGACGTTCGCGGGCAGGCCGGTGCCGCCGGTTTCGAGCGTTGCGCCCTCGTCGATCGCCGACTGGATCAGGCCCTGGATCTTTTCGAACTGCGCCTTGTTGACGACGGGGCCGATATGCCCCCCTTCCTGCGCCGGATCGCCAACCTGCGTTCCGTCGAACATCGCCTTGATGACGCCGACGGCCTCTTCCTTGCGGTCCTTGTGGACCAGAATACGCGTCGGGGCGATACAGCTCTGACCAGTGTTGACGAGCACGCCCTGCACCGTCGGGGGCAGGACCTGGGCCAGATCGGCGTCGGGCAGGACGATGTTCGGCGACTTGCCGCCCAGTTCCTGATGGACGCGCTTGACCGTGTCGGCCGCCGCCTTGGCGACGAGGATGCCAGCGCGGGTCGATCCGGTGAAGCTCACCATTTCGATCCCCGGATGCGCGCTGATCGCATTGCCGACGGTCGGGCCGTCACCCTGAACCAGGTTGAACACGCCCGGCGGAACGCCTGCCGCATCGAGGATTTCGGCGAAAATAACGGCATTGCCGGGGCATTCTTCCGACGGCTTCAGCACCATCGTGTTGCCGGCGGCGAGCGCGGGCGCGACCTTGAGCGCAATCTGGTTGAGCGGCCAGTTCCAGGGGGTGATCATCCCGACGACGCCGATCGGTTCATAGACGACCTTGTTTGCGCCATGCTGTTCGCTGAACTCGAAATTCTTCAGCGCCTCGATCGTGCCGAGGAAGCCGCCGATGCCGGCGCCGACTTGCGCGGTGCCCGCGAAGCTGACCGGTGCGCCCATTTCGGCCGCCATCGACTTGGCGAGATCGGCGCCGCGCTTCTTATATTCCTCGACGATACGGCCGAGCAGCGCCAAGCGCTCCTCCCGCGTCGTCTGCGAATAGGTCTTATAGGCTTCCTTGGCGGCGGCAACGGCATCGTCGACGTCGGCCGCGGTGCCGAGCACGACGGTCGATGCCGCTTCCTCGGTCGCCGGGTTGATGACGTCGTGCAGCTTGCCGCCCTTGCTGTCGACCCATTTGCCGCCGATGTAATTCTGTTTCAGGTGCGTTTCGGTATCGCTCATCATCTTTCTCCCATCGGCGGAAACTTCCGTCTCGGATTGCTACCTAATCACTGTGCCGCGCGAATCAAGCGCGGTCGGCTGCGATTTCTTCCAGCTCAGCGCTTTTCAGCGGCGATGCGTGACATGAGTATCGCAGCGCGCGTCGCCTGGCGTGCGATGCTGGACAATTCGACCCTTTCGCCGGGCGCATGATCGCCGGTCGAATAGGTGCCGAGCCCGGCAAGGCCATCGACATCGGCGGCGACGAAGCTGATGTCGCCGGCGCCGCGTTTAAGCGGATCGAGCGCGGCCATTTCGGGGAGCCCCATGTCGCGGTTCACGCCGTTGAGCCGGTCGAGCAGCGCCTTGTTGCCCGCCGTCGGCGCCATCGGCGGATAGGCGCCGGGGTCGAAGGCAAGCTTCGCATCGGTGCCGGGCAGATGGCGCGCAACGATCGCCGCCATCTTGTCCTTCACCCGCGCCGACTGTTCGGGCGACAGGGTGCGCAGGTCGCCGCGCGCCACCGCAATCGGGGCGACGATGTTGGTCTTGCCGTTTGCGGTCGCGCGGATACCGCCGGTGTCGAGCGTCGCTTCCTGTCCGCCGGCGATTAGCCCGACGTTGAAGGTCAGATTGGGTTCGGGCAGTTGGGTGCGGAAATCGCGGATGATGCGTGCCAGCTCGTTGATCGCGCCGTCGCCGACCTCGGCGCTGAAGATGCCCGAACTGTGGGCGCTCATGCCCGTCGCGGTGACGGTCCAGCTTTCCGAACTGCGGCGGGCGATCGATCCCATATCGGCGCCATTGTCGCGGACAAGTCCTTCGAAATCGAGCGCGATGTCGCTGCGCTTGCCCGCGGTGATCAGGTCGGCGCGCGATTTTTCGATCGGATCGCCCGCGTCTTCCTCGTCGCCGGTCATATGGATTTCGATATTGGCGTCTTTCAGCGTGCCCGCAGCCTTCATCGCGCGCAGCGCCGCGACGATCACCACCATGCCGCCCTTGTCGTCGCCCGCGCCGGGGCCTTCGCCCCAGCCGTCCTTGCGCGTGAAGGTCTGGAAGGGCGAGTCGGGTTCGAACACCGTGTCGAGATGCGCGATCAGCAGCATCTTCTTGCCGTCGGCACGCCCCTTGTGCACCGCGATCAGATGGCCGGCGCGCTTCGTCTCGGGCGTGGGTTTCCAGGTGACCGTAAAGCCCAGCGGCTCGAGCTCGGAGCGCATCATCTCGGCTACCTTTTCGACCCCGGCGAGGTTCAACGTACCACTGTTCTGATTCACCAGCCTTTCGAGCAGCGCGATCGACCGTTCCTGCTCGGCCTTTACCGTTTCGGCCATCCGGCTTTCGGTCGGGCTCAGCTTGGCATGCGCGGCCGGGGCGAGCGCGAGCGCGGCAAGGGCGGCGAACGCGGCGAAGCGGGCTGATTTCATCTGCACAATCTCCTTTGTCGGCGCCCTTGTGCCGCTTGAAGGCCGCCGCCGCAAGCCATCGCGCCCGGCAATATTCGCTCGCTTGCCGATCCCCATCTCGAGCACGACCTGTAAAGAGTGTTTGACAGCATATGTTTCGCGTCTGTAAAGAGTGTTTGACAGGCTGAAAGGATGGTCATTGCAAAACCGCGTTCGGGATTGCCGCGAGCAGGCGGGGTGGAGCCAGGGCGAACTGGCCCGCCGGCTTGGCGTCTCGCGGCAGACGATCAATGCCGTCGAAACCGACAAATATGATCCCAGCCTGCCGCTCGCGCTGCGCATGGCCCGGCTGTTCGGGCTGGAGGTGCGCGAGCTGTTTATCGATCATTGGATGCCGGAGGACGAGTGATGGACAAGATGGTGGCCGGACATAGCGCTGCGGCGTGGAAGAAGAGCGGGATCGGGGCGCTGGTCGGCGCGATCGTCGGTGCGGGCACGGTCGCCGGGCTGATGCATGTCGCCGGGACCGATTTCATCGATGCGATGGGCGGATCGCGCGTTGCGCTGGCCGGGGTCGCCATCCTCTATCTCCTGATGGCGGCCTTTGTCGGCTTCGGGCTGGCGGTGCCGCGCACCGGCGCCAGGCTGCTCAACGTCGCCGATGCCGACGAACTGCGCGAGGAGCGCGCGGGCATGGGGCGATCGGTCATCGTCATGGGCGCAATCGGGGCCGCACTGCTTGCGCTCGCGCTCGCACGCACGCCCTCCTTTCCGACCGGACCCGTTCCGGCGCAGGCGGCCGCGGCGGTGCTGGCCCTCGTGATTGCGGGCGGTGTCGCGGCGAGCTGGGCGTGGCGGTGGCAATATGACGAGCTTAACCGCCAATTGGGCATCGAAGGCGGCTATTGGGCCTTCGGCCTGAGCTGGATCGGGCTCACCCTCTGGGGCGCCGCCGATTTTCTGGGGCTCGGACCGGCGCTCACCGCGATCGACGTGGTGACGACGCTGGCGGCGATGATGCTTGTCGGGGCCTTTGTGGCGATCGGTCGCCGCGGCCTGATGATGCGCTGAGCGCAGGTAGCAGATAAGGGAAGGGCGTCCGAGCTCCCCCAAGCCGGACGCCCTTCGAGCGTGACTGATCGCTGCAGATCAGGCGCTGTAATACATGTCGAATTCGACCGGGCTCGGGGTCTGTTCGAAGTTGTAAACTTCGGCCCATTTGAGTTCGATATAGGCTTCGATCTGATCCTTCGAGAAGACGTCGCCCTTCAAGAGGAAGTCGTGATCGGCCGCGAGGCTGTCGAGCGCTTCGCGCAGGCTGCCACAGACGGTCGGGACTTCGGCGAGTTCTTCGGGCGGCAGATCATAGAGATTCTTGTCCATCGCGTCGCCGGGGTGGATCTTGTTCTGGATGCCGTCGAGCCCCGCCATCAGCAGCGCCGAATAGCAGAGATAGGGGTTCGCCATCGCGTCGGGGAAACGGAATTCGACGCGCTTCGCCTTGGCGCCCGCGCCATAGGGGATGCGGCACGAAGCCGAACGGTTGCGGCTCGAATAGGCGAGCAGCACCGGCGCCTCGAAGCCCGGGACGAGGCGCTTGTAGCTGTTCGTCGTCGGGTTGGTGAAGGCATTGAGTGCCTTCGCATGCTTGATGACGCCGCCGATGAAATAGAGGCACATGTCCGAAAGGCCGGCATAGCCGTTGCCCGCAAAGAGCGGCTTGCCCTTTTCCCAGATCGAGATGTGGGTGTGCATGCCCGATCCGTTATCGTCCTTGATCGGCTTGGGCATGAAGGTCGCAGTCTTGCCATAGGCATGGGCGACCTGATGCACGACATATTTGTAGATCTGCATGCGGTCGGCGGTCTGCGTCAGCGTGCCGAAGGTCAGGCCCAGCTCGTGCTGCGCGGCGGCGACTTCATGGTGATGCTTGTCGCAGGGCAGGCCCATTTCGAGCATGGTCGAGACCATTTCGGCGCGGATGTCGACGGCGCTGTCGACCGGCGCGACAGGGAAATAGCCGCCCTTGGCGCGCGGACGATGTCCAAGGTTGCCGCCTTCATAGGCGCGGCCGGTGTTGGTCGGCAGTTCGATATCGTCGATTTCGAAACCCGACTTGTTATAGCCGGTTTCGAAGCGGACGTCGTCGAACATGAAGAATTCGGCTTCGGGGCCGACATAGACGGTGTCGCCGATGCCGGTCGAGGCGACATAGGCTTCGGCGCGCTTCGCGGTGGTGCGCGGGTCGCGGGCATAGCCTTCGCCGGTCGAAGGTTCGACGATGTCGCAGAACATCACCAGCATCGGGGTTGCCGAGAAGGGATCGTCATAGACCGCTTCGAGATCGGGCTTCAGGATCATGTCGCTTTCGTTGATCGCCTTCCAGCCTTCGATCGACGAACCGTCGAACATCAGGCCGTCTTCGAGGGCGTCTTCGTCGATCACGCCGGCGCACATGGTCAGATGCTGCCATTTGCCCTTGGGATCGGTGAAACGCAGATCGACCCACTCGATGTCATTATCCTTGATCCGGGCGATGATATCCTTCGGCTTGGTGGCCATGGTCACTTCTTCCTTTTTGCGAATAGTACCGGCTGGACCGGCGTCTGTTGAACGGGATGGAGCGATGGAAGCTTAGAGCGCGTCCTCATTGCGCTCGCCGGTGCGGATGCGCAGCGCGGTTTCCACGGGGATCACGAAAATCTTGCCGTCGCCGATGCGGCCCGTCTGCGCCGCCGCGGCAATCGCCTCGACCACGCGTTCGGCCATATTGTCATCGACGATAACCTCCAGCTTCACCTTCGGCAGGAAGTCGACGACATATTCAGCGCCGCGATACAGTTCGGTGTGACCCTTCTGGCGACCGAAGCCCTTCGCCTCGGTGACGGTGATGCCGCTGACACCCACTTCGTGCAGCGCCTCCTTCACCTCGTCGAGCTTGAACGGTTTGATGATCGCCTCAATCTTCTTCACGCTTCATGTCCCCCTTTGGGCCTTCCACCTTTGCCTGTGGACGAAGCCGGGTCAGGTACGCCTGAACCGGTTTCCCCCGTGAGTCGGTGCGGTGTGCGGCCATCTTGCACCAATCAAGACCCGTGCCAATTGGCGAATCGCAAGCTTTCGGTAAGAAATTTGGCACGAAATTACGCCGCTGCCCGTCCTTTGGGCAGCGGCGTGATTTAGGTGATTAAATTTTGTGCAATCAGCGCCCGACGGGCGCCGACGCGTCGGGCAGGTTCGCCTTGGTCCAGTTCGACCGGTCGATGACATAGGCGCGAATCGCCTCGACATCGGCGGGGGAGAGCACCTTGGCAAAGCTCACCATGCCGCGGTCCTTCAGCGCGCCGTCGAGGATCACGCCCTTCCATGCATCGGCACTGGTCAGCGCACCCGAAACGCGCAGGTCGGGGGTGAAGCCGTTGCCGATCGCGCTGTCGCCGTGACAGACTTGGCAATAGCGCCCGAAATGCGCCTTGCCCGATGCGATCTGCTGCGGCGTGCCGAACTGCGCGGGCGGATTCCACGCCAGCGTCGTGGTCGCGGGCGGGGCGGGGAGCTGCACCGTACCGCCGAGCTTGAGCACCACGAGGCGCGGAATATTGGGCACCTTGCGCGTCACTCCGCCCGCGACCCCGGCGACAAGTGGAAAGGCGCCGCCCTTGCTGGTCTGGAAAGCGACATATTGCACTCCGCCCACGCGGAAGGTCGATGGCGCGCTGACGATCCCTGACTGCATGTCGAGGTCGAGCAGCTGCTTGCCGGTGTCGGCGGCATAGGCGCGGAAGCGCCCGGTGCTCGTTCCCTGGAAAACCAGATTGCCGGCGGTCGTCATCGTGCCGCCGTTCCATGCGGCGGGATAGTCGACGCCCCAGGCGACCTTGCCGGTGCGCGGGTCGAAGGCAACGAGACGGCCGGTGGTCGCGGCGACGGCCGCGCGGAAGGCAGCCTTGTCGTCGGGGAGCATCGCTGCGGTCAGCGAGGCGCCGATGTTGAAGCCGAGTACCTTGCGCCGGTCCAGCTCATCCATATCCTGGATATAGCCCTGCGGAATCTGCTGCGCCGGAATATAGACGAGGCCGGTAGCAGGGTTGTAGCTCATCGGATGCCAGTTGTGCGCGCCAAGCGCGCCCGGGATCGCGATGAAGGACTTGCCGGTCTTGTAGAAGCGCGCGTCGGGATTTTCGATCGGCCGGCCAGTGGCCATGTCATAGCCGGTCGCCCAGTTGATCCCGTCGACGAAAGGCTTGGCGTCGATCAGCTTGCCGGTGGTCCGGTCGATCGTGAAGAAAAAGCCGTTCTTCGGTGCATGATACAGCACTTTGGTCGGCGTGCCGTTCACCGCCTGCTCGGCAAGGATGATCGGCTGCGTCGCGGTATAGTCCCAGCTCTCGCCGGGCGTTTCCTGATAATGCCATTTATATTTGCCGGTCGACGCATCGAGCGCCACCACGGACGAGAGGAACCAGTTGTCGCCTTCGCCGTTCGAACGCGTGCCATGGTTCCACGGATTGCCGTTGCCGACGCCGAGATAGATCTGGTCGAGATCCTTGTCATAGACGATCGCGTCCCACACCGTGCCGCCGCCGCCCGACGTCTTCCATTCCCCTTGGTCTGACCAGGTTGCATTGCCTTTCGACGCGAAGATGTCGTCGCTTGCGGCGCCGTCCTTCTTCTTTTCGGGGTTCGGCGCGGTGTAGAAGCGCCAGCGTTCCTTGCCGGTATCGGCATCATAGGCGGTGACATAGCCGCGCACCCCGAATTCGGCGCCGCCGCTGCCGATGAGCACCATGTCCTTCACGACGCGCGGCGCGCCGGTGATCGTGTAGGGCTTTTGGGGATCGAAGGTCTGCGTCGACCACAATTCCTTGCCGGTCTTGCGATCGAGCGCGATCAGCCGCCCGTCGAGTGCGCCGACGAAGAGCTTGTCGCCCCATACCGCGACGCCGCGGTTGACGACGTCGCAGCAGGCGTTGACCGCGCGGTCGCCCGACACCTTGGGATCGAAGGACCAGAGCTTCTTGCCGGTCCCGGCGTCCCACGCGTCGACCTTCGACCAGGCGTGGCTGACATAAAGGGTGCCATCGACGACGACCGGGGTGGCTTCCTGTCCGCGCGCGTCCTCAAGATCGGCGAACCAGGCAATGCCAAGCTCGCCCACATTCTTGTCGTTTATGTCGGTGAGCGGGCTGAAGCGCTGCTCGTCATAGCCATAGCCGATGCCGGCCCAGTTGTCGCCGTTGCCGCCGGTCTTGAGCAGTGCTTCGCTCGCCCTCTCGGCATCGTCGAGCGACCTGCCCGTGCCGCCCGACTTCGACGCGTTGCAACCCGCCAGAACCAAGGCCGCACCACAAAGCAGCGCGGTCGCCATGACCCGTTTCGCCATATTCGCTCTCCCTCGACGTCCTATGCTTGACGTTCACGTCAAGACTGCGCCGGGCGAAGCGGATTCGCAAGCGGGAATTTAGGGTGTTCTACCTAAAGTCTGGCAGGTTTCAGGCCCAGGGCGGGGTGTTGAGTCCCTTGGGGCTTGCGGTAAAGATTTCGCAGCCGTCCTCGGTGATGCCGATGCTGTGTTCGAACTGCGCCGAAAGCGACCGGTCGCGCGTCACCGCGGTCCAGCCGTCGGCAAGCATCTTCACGGCATATTTGCCGGTGTTTATCATCGGTTCGATGGTGAAGAACATGCCGGGCCTCAGCTCGGGGCCGGTGCCGGGGCGCCCGGCGTGGACCACTTCGGGCGCATCGTGGAACATCTGGCCGAGCCCGTGACCGCAAAAATCGCGCACCACCGAATAACGGTGGCGTTCGGCGTGGCTCTGGATCGCGTGCGCGACGTCGCCCATCGTATTGCCGGGCTTCGCCTGTTCGATGCCCAGCATCAGGCATTCATAGGTCACGTCCACCAGCCGCCGCGCCTTGATCGGAACTTCGCCGACCAGATACATGCGGCTGGTGTCGCCATGCCAGCCGTCGATGATGCTGGTGACGTCGACATTGACGATATCGCCTTCGCGCAGCGGCTTGTCGTCGGGAATCCCGTGGCACACGACATGGTTGATGCTGGTACAGCAGCTATGCGTGAAGCCGCGATAGCCCAGCGTCGCGGGAATGCCGCCGCCCGCAAGCATCATCTCGCGCACCAGATCGTCGATCGCCCCGGTGGTCACGCCGGGCTGGATGAAAGGAACGAGCGCGTCGAGAATCTCGGCCGACAGCCGGCCGGCCTTGCGCATTCCGGCAAAGCCGGATTCGTCGTGAAGCTTGATCGTGCCGTCGCGGACGGGGGCGGGGGTGGCCGCTTCGTCGGCGGTTACGGAGATGTAGTTGTACATGCCGGTGATATAGGCGCCGCAGCCCCAAAAAGCGAGGGGGTCAAACAAAACCCCTCCCGCAAGCGGGAGGGGTTGAAGCGGTTTCTACTCTGCCGCCTTCTCAGCTTTGGCCTTGCCCTTGCCCTTGCTCGCCTTGGGCGCCGCCGGGGTGATTTCGAAGCTCAGCGGATTGCCGACCTTGGCATCCTCGCCGGTTTTCAGCTTCACCTTGACCTCGCCGCCGTGGACGAGCTTGCCGAAGAGCAGTTCTTCGGCGAGCGGCTGCTTGATCTTTTCCTGGATCAGGCGGCCCATCGGGCGTGCGCCATAGAGCTTGTCATAGCCCTTGGCGGTCAACCATTCGCGCGCCTTGTCGTCGAGCTGGATGTGGACGTTGCGGTCGGCAAGCTGCAGTTCGAGTTGCAGGATGAACTTGTCGACAACGCGCGCCACGACTTCCGGCGGCAGATAGCCGAAGGGGACGATCGCATCGAGGCGGTTGCGGAATTCGGGGGTGAACATGCGCTTCACCGCCTCTTCCTGCGCATCCTCGCGCGTCTGGGTGCCGAAACCGATCGACTCGCGCGTCATGTCGCTCGCGCCCGCATTGGTCGTCATGATCAGGATCACGTTGCGGAAGTCGACCGTCTTGCCGTGGTGGTCGGTCAGCCGGCCATTGTCCATCACCTGGAGCAGGATGTTGAACAGGTCGGGATGCGCCTTCTCGATCTCGTCGAGCAGCAGCACGCAGTGCGGGTTCTGGTCGATCGCGTCAGTCAGCAGGCCGCCCTGGTCATAGCCGACATAGCCCGGCGGCGCGCCGATCAGGCGGCTCACCGAGTGGCGTTCCATATATTCGGACATGTCGAACCGCTGGAGCGGAATGCCGAGCAGATGCGCGAGCTGTTTCGCGACCTCGGTCTTGCCGACGCCGGTGGGGCCGCTGAACAGATAATTGCCGATCGGCTTTTCGGGATCGCGCAGCCCGGCGCGGCTGAGCTTGATCGCCGACGACAGCACCTCGATCGCGGTATTCTGACCGAAGACGACGCGCTTGAGGTCGGTCTCGAGCGTTTCGAGAACCTTCTTGTCGTCGCTCGACACCGATTTCGGCGGGATACGCGCCATCGTCGCGATCACCGCCTCGATCTCCTTCGCGGTGATCGTCTTGCGGCGCTTCGACGGCGGCACCAGCATCTGCATCGCGCCGACTTCATCGATCACGTCGATCGCCTTGTCGGGCAGCTTGCGGTCGTTGATGTAACGCGATGACAGCTCGACCGCCGCGTTGATCGCGTCGGCGGTGTATTTCACATTATGATGGCTCTCGAACGCGTCGCGCAGGCCGGCGAGGATCTTCTTCGTGTCCTCGATGCTCGGTTCGATCACGTCGATCTTCTGGAACCGGCGCAGCAGCGCGCGGTCCTTCTCGAAATGATTGCGGAACTCCTTGTAGGTGGTCGAACCGATGCAGCGGATCACACCGCCCGACAATGCGGGCTTCAGGAGGTTCGACGCATCCATCGCGCCGCCGCTCGTCGCGCCGGCGCCGATCACCGTGTGGATCTCGTCGATGAACAGGATCGCGTGCGGCATGCCTTCGAGTTCGGAGACGACCTGTTTCAGCCGCTCCTCGAAATCGCCGCGATAGCGCGTGCCGGCGAGCAGCGCGCCCATATCAAGCGAATAGATCACCGCTTCCTTCAGCACCTCGGGCACGTCGCCCTCGATGATCTTGCGCGCGAGGCCCTCGGCGATCGCGGTCTTGCCGACGCCGGGGTCGCCCACATAGAGCGGGTTGTTCTTGCTGCGGCGGCAAAGGATCTGGATCGTGCGGTCGACCTCGGCGCTGCGGCCGATCAGCGGGTCGACCTTGCCGCCCTTCGCCTTTTCGTTGAGGTTGACCGTGAACTGGTCGAGCGCGGTTTCCTTCTTGTTCTTGCCTTCGCTCTTGTCCTTCGCTTCTTCCTTTTCCTCGGGCTCGGCGGTGGGCGACGGCTTGCCGCCCTTGCCGACCCCGTGGCTGAGGTAGGAAACGGCGTCGAGCCGCGTCAGATCCTGCTGCTGCAAGAAGTAGACCGCATAGCTCTCGCGCTCCGAAAACAGCGCGACGAGGACATTCGCGCCCGTCACCTCATCCTTGCCCGACGACTGGACGTGCAGGATCGCGCGCTGGACGACGCGCTGGAAACCGCTGGTTGGGGAGGGGTCGCTGTGCCCCTCGACCTTCAGGCTGTCGAGTTCGGTGTCGAGATAATGGACCACCGCCGACTGCAACTCGCCCAGCGCGACGCCGCACGCGCGCATCACTTCGGCAGCATGTTCGTCGTCGATCAGCGCGTAGAGCAGATGCTCCAGCGTCGCATATTCGTGGTGGCGCTCCGACGCGGCCTTCAGCGCGTTGTGCAGGGTCTTTTCGAGGGACTCCGAAAAGGACGGCATGGTCTTCATCTCCTTGCGGGGACGTGCCGGGGAGAGGCCGCCCCTAGGAACACAACGTGGCGATGCTCCCGTCTCTCCGCAAGGGAAAAGCGGAAGCTCGTGTGAAATTACGATGACAGGCTTGTCTTATGGTTAACGCAGCGTTGCGATTTGGCGGGCGCGACGCCGTTCAATCACAGGGCCTGCGCTAGGTCGCGTCGTCGGAGTCGGGTTTGTCATCGTCGTCCTGCGCCGTCCCCATCTGGAAACGGACCCGCTCGACGCAGCCCGTCCATCCTTGCGGCGAAGCCGCGGCCCGCGCGGACAGGAGCATTCGCTGCGCCTGGGTGCCGAAGTCGGCAGCAGGCTGCGCCGCGGCAACCTTGACATTGCCGATTTCACCCCAAGGGGCGATGTCATACGTCAGCACCGCCCAGCCTTCGACTGCGCGCCGGCGATAAGCGGCGGGGTAGATCAGGGCCGGCTTGCGGTCCCACGCGCGATCGTCGCCGCAGGTCGCGCCCTGCGGCCTGAATGCGTCGGCATCGGGAATCGGCGGCGGTGATACCGTCTCTGGCGCCCACCGATAAGGGTAGAGGCATTGCGTGCGAACGCCTCCGGTGAAGCGCGATCGTGCCACGGCGTCGCGCGCCGCCGCATCGAGCTCCCGATTGCCCGACGTCGCAAATGTCTTCAGGTTGACGGGGCGCCCTTTCGCATCGGTGTCGTAAAGGACAAAGGACCAGTCTTTTCGTCCCCGCGTCGCCGGGATTTTCGAAAAGTCCGGAAAGGCGCGAAGGAGCGGCCGGGGGCGCGGCGGTGCGGCGCAAGTGCCGATGTCGCGGATGCGCGCCCATCCCTCTTTGGGCAACGGTCCCGAAATCGGCGTCATCGTATAAGCGAGCAGATCCGGGGGTGCAGCGGCGCCGACCGCCTGCGCGCTGATGCGATAGCGTATCGTGCATCGGGTGCGGGCTTGCCCGACCGGGAAACGGCTTGCCGCCAGCGATGCCGGTAGATCCTGACCAAGAGCGCCAGGCGACCCGTCGCTCTCGATCGAAATCGGCCGTCCGTCGGCGTCGATGTCGAAACGATAAATTATCTGGGCGGCGGTGCGCATCGGCCGGTTCGACATCGCGCGCAGGACGGCCTTTACGCCCGCAGTGTCGAGGGCGCCGTCGCTGCAGCGCGCATCGGCGATATCCCAGGAAAGCAGCGCCGGCCAACCGTCGGCAGACTCAAGCAGCGGAAGGGGCGACTTGTCGACAGGAGCCGGAATGACAATGGGCGGAGGGGGTGGCGGCGTGCTGGCCAGGGCGGCAATCGAAAGCGCGGCAATAAGGGGCATGGGCTCGTTCCGTTCCTGATTTCGGGGGAAAATTTCGGCTACAGGCTAGGCAGAGCTCATGCGGCGGGCAAGAGTCGACCCCGCCAAATCGGCCGCTTTTGCCTGCAGATTCATGGCGCTGCTGCGACGGCCGCCCCGTCATCCCTTGCGGAACAGTGCCTCCGCATTTGCCTTGAAGCTGCCCGCTGCCGCCTTGTGCGCCTTTGTGCGTGCTATCTCGGCTTCCAGCACCGCAAGCCGATCGTCGAGTTCGGCGACCGACAAGGGGTCGAGCGACTGTTTGGCGAGCGCCGTCAGCACATCGTCGCGGCGGCGGGGAAGGTCGTCGTCGTCCATGGCCATCCTCCCTGTCGAATTGCGGCCTTGTGGGGCGCGAACTGTTGACCCCCGCGCCGCGGCTGTCAATAAGGCGGGACGAGTGGGAAATCGAACAAAGTGGGGGATTTAGCGTGACCAGCCTGCCCGAGAGCATGACCGCCGTCGCGATCCGCGAACCCGGCGGCCCCGAAGTGCTCGTTGCCGAGCAGCGACCCGTGCCGCGGCCGGGGCCGGGCGAGTTGCTGATCCGGGTCGCCGCGGCGGGGGTGAACCGTCCCGACGTGCTCCAGCGCATGGGCTTCTATCCGCCGCCGCCCGGCGCGTCGGACCTTCCCGGCCTCGAAATCGCCGGGACAGTGGTCGCGACCGGACCGGGCGGCGATCCCGAAATGCTGGGGCAGGCGGTGTGCGCGCTGGTCGGGGGCGGGGGCTATGCCGAATATTGCGTCGCGCCCGTGGGCAGCGTGCTGCCCGTTCCCGCAGGATTCACCATGGCCGAAGCGGCGGCACTGCCCGAAACGGTGTTCACCGTATGGCATAATCTGTTCGAGCGCGGCTGGATCAAGGAAGGGGAGACAGCGCTCGTCCACGGGGGGACCAGCGGTATCGGAACGACGGCGATCGGCCTGTGCAAGCTATTCGATATCCGCATCATCGTCACCTGCGGCAGCGCCGACAAATGCGACGCGGCGCGGGCGCTCGGCGCCGACCTCGCGATCGATTATTCGGCCGAGGATTATGTGGAGGCGGTAAAGGGCTTTACCGGCGGGGCGGGGGTCGATGTCGTGCTGGATATGGTCGGCGGCGATTATGTGCCGCGCAATCTTGCGTGTCTGGCCGACGACGGGCGGCACGTCACCATCGCCTTCCAGCGGGGCGCGAAAGCCGAAATCGACATGTCGCAGCTCATGCGCCGCCGCCTGACGATGACCGGATCGACGCTGCGGGCGCGCAGCGCCGACTTCAAGGCCGCGCTGGCCGACGAGATTCACAAGACGTTGTGGCCGCGCCTTTCCAGCGGGGCCTGGAAGCCCGCGATGGATCAATCCTTTCCGCTTGCCGATGCCGCCGCTGCGCACGCGCGGATGCAGGCGGGCGCGCACGTCGGAAAGATCGTCCTCAAGATCGGATAATCGCTTGCTGCGCGCTGGTCCCCGGCGGCTGGCCAAGAAAAAGGGCGGTCGTCCGGTTGGACGCCGCCCTTGACCTTGTGTCGATGGAAAGTTCGGCTCAGGCCGCGTCTTCCAGTTCCTCGTCGGTCAGCACCGGGCCCGAATCCTGGCCCTTGGCATCGACGTCGCGGTCGACGAATTCGATGATCGCGATCGGCGCGGCGTCCGAAGCGCGGATGCCGGCCTTGATGATGCGGGTGTAGCCGCCGTTGCGGTCCTTGTAGCGTTCGGCGAGGACGTCGAACAGCTTCTGAAGCTGCGCTTCGTCCATCAGACGGCTCATCGCCAGACGGCGATTGGCAAGGCCGCCACGCTTCGCGAGCGTGATCAGCTTTTCGACATAGGGACGCAGTTCCTTCGCCTTGGCGACGGTCGTCGTGATCTGCTCATGCTTGATGAGCGAAGCCGACATGTTGCGGAACATCGCGATGCGATGCGCGCCGGTGCGCTGAAGCTTCCGGCCACCCGATTTATGACGCATAATCCATTCCTTCGTTTGTCAGAGGGGCCGTTTTACGGAACCCCAAGCCAGGCCCGCTTGCGGGGGAGCCCTTTTCCCTTTGTGTTCCCCGGCGAAGGCCGGGGTCCAGATTCAGCGTTGCACCTGTGCCCCGGCTTTCGCCGGGGAACAGTTCGGGACTTAACCCAGTAGCTCCTGTTCGAGCTTCTTGGCCATTTCCTCGATGTTTTCCGGCGGCCAGCCGGGGATGTCCATGCCGAGGCGCAGACCCATCGACGAGAGCACTTCCTTGATCTCGTTGAGCGACTTGCGGCCGAAGTTCGGCGTGCGGAGCATCTCGGCCTCGGTCTTCTGGACCAGGTCGCCGATGTAGATGATGTTGTCGTTCTTGAGGCAGTTGGCCGAACGAACCGACAGTTCGAGCTCGTCGACCTTCTTGAGAAGGAAGCGGTTGAGCTGGTTGACGTCCGATTCCTCGGTCGAAGCCGACGGAGCCGCCATGCCGATGAGGCCGCTGTCGTTCATCGCTTCTTCGAAGTGGACGAAGACCTGAAGCTGGTCCTGGAGGATGCGCGCAGCATAGGCGACGGCATCTTCCGGGGTCACGGTGCCGTCGGTATCGACGGTCAGCGACAGCTTGTCATAGTCCAGTTCCTGACCGATGCGGGCATTGTCGACCTTGTAGGCGACCTGACGCACCGGCGAGTAGAGCGAATCGACCGGGATCAGGCCGATCGGCGCGTCGGCCGGACGGTTGGCCGTCGCGGGAACATAGCCCTTACCGGTGTCGGCAACGAGTTCCATGTTCAGCGTCGCCCCGTCGTCGAGGTGGCAGATCACGTGATCGGGGTTCATCACCTTGATGTCACCCGACACCATGATGTCGCCGGCCTTGACGGTCGCGGGACCGGTCGCCGAAAGCTGCAGCCGCTTCGGGCCTTCGCCTTCCATCTTGAGCGCGATCTGCTTCACGTTGAGAACGATGTCGGTCACGTCCTCGCGCACGCCGGCCAGGCTCGAGAATTCGTGCAGGACGTTCTCGATCTTGATCGACGTGATGGCCGCACCCTGGAGCGACGACAGGAGCACGCGGCGCAGCGCGTTGCCAAGCGTCAGGCCAAAGCCGCGTTCGAGCGGTTCGGCGACGAAGGTGGCCTTGCGCTTGCTGTCGCTGCCAGCCTTGATTTCCAGGTTGCTGGGCTTCTTCAATTCCTGCCAGTTCCGGATATTGACAGTCATGGACTTCCCTTTGCTTTGGGCGGGACGGGCGGGGCGGGTCGAGCCTGTCCTGCGTTAGATATGGTGACGGCAGAGCGGCCCGAAGACCGCCAGTCCGGAAACGTCAGACGCGGCGGCGCTTGGCCGGACGTACGCCGTTGTGCGGGATCGGCGTCACGTCGCGGATCGACGTGATGTGGAAACCGACCGCCTGCAACGCGCGCAGGGCCGATTCACGACCGGCGCCGGGGCCTTTCACTTCGACTTCCAGCGTGCGGACGCCATGTTCGGCGGCCTTCTTGCCGGCGTCCTCGGCGCAAACCTGCGCTGCATAGGGCGTCGACTTGCGGCTGCCCTTGAAGCCCATCATGCCGGCACTCGACCAGGCAATCGCATTGCCTTGCGCGTCGGTGATGGTGATCATCGTGTTGTTGAAGGTCGCGTTGACGTGGGCGACGCCCGACGAGATATTCTTGCGTTCGCGCCGACGAAGGCGCTGCGGTTCACGAGCCATTTTGAATTCCTAAACCCTAAATCCTGAAAACGACCGGTGGTGCCAGTGCGATGGCGACCTCCGGCGGAGAAATAAGGAAATCCGTCCCCCGGACGAATCTCTGCTCTTACTTCTTCTTACCGGCGATCGGCTTGGCCTTGCCCTTGCGGGTGCGCGCATTGGTGTGCGTGCGCTGGCCGCGGACCGGAAGGCCCTTGCGATGACGCAGGCCGCGATAGCAGGCGAGGTCCATGAGGCGCTTGATGTTCATCGCCGTGTTGCGGCGAAGATCACCCTCGACCGTGAGGTCGGCGTCGATCGTTTCGCGGATCTGCAGGACTTCGGCGTCCGACAGGTCCTGGATGCGGCGGGTGTGGTCGATGCCGAGCTTGTCGGCGATGTCGACGGCGGTCTTGCGGCCGATGCCGTGGATGTAGGTGAGCGCGATGATTACGCGCTTGTTGGTGGGCAGGTTTACGCCCGCGATACGTGCCATCTGTTCTTTCTCCTGCTCCACAGGGTTCGCTGGCAAACGAGCCCTATCTCAAAGCGTCTGTTTTCCAACGCAAAAAACGGACCACGAAGACGCGCTGAGCGTTTCGCCGTCCGGTCAGGGTGTTGGAATGGATGCGCAATTAAGGTGAGTCGGGCGAATTGTCAAGCGAAGCGGCGGCTTTTGCAGCCTGCCGGGGCGCGCCTCAATCATCGGCGGTAAGCGCCACCGCCCGGTCGTGCAGCCGGTTGACGACCGCGCCATGAATGCCCGGCGCACTCGCGATGACACCGAAGGCCTGCGCGCGCGGCGTGTTGAAGACGAGCGGCTCACCAAAGGCGTCGGTGACGGTCGCGCCGGCCTCGGTCGCGATCAGCGCCGCGGCGGCGACGTCCCATTCGAAACCCCAGCGCAGCGTCGCGACCAGATCGGCGCGATCGTCGGCGACCAGCGCCATGCGCAGCGCGATGCTGTTGGGTTTTGTCACCATGATGAGGTCGCGGTCGATCTTGGGCAGGCTGTCGGCGGGAACGCGCGATCCGTTGAAGATCATCCGGCGGCTGGCGCGCAGCGTTTCGCCGTTGAGCGTCGCACCCTGACCCTTGCGGGCGACCCACAGTTCGTCGAGCGCGGGCGCGTAGAGCACGCCGATTTCGGGGGCGCCGTCGACGACCAGCGCGACCGACACCGCCCAGCCCGGACGGCCGCGGATGAAGTCGCGGGTGCCGTCGATGGGGTCGACGCACCACATGAAACGGCGCGACAGCCGGTCGCTGTTGTCCGCGGTTTCCTCCGAAAGCCATCCGGCCTCCGGCACCATCGCGCCGAGAACCGCCTTCAACCGGGCATCGACCGCCAGATCGACGTCGCTGACCGGATTATTTTCCGACTTGTGCCAGACATTGACTGCCTTGCCCTCGCCGCGCCAGCGCGCCATCGCCATGTCGCCGACCTCGCGCGTCGCGGCGATCACGGCTTCCAGGTTGCGCGCGGGCATCGGGCGGCCGGCCTAGCTGCTGGCGACGGTCATGCCGTCGATGCGCAGCGTCGGCACGTTGGTGCCGTGGCGGAAGACCAGATCGTCGGCGGGGACCAGCGCGGCGAACATGTCGATCAGATTGCCCGCGATCGTGAATTCGGCGATCGGGCCGGCGATCCGCCCGCCCTCGATCAGGAAACCCGATGCGCCGCGGCTATAATCGCCGGTCACGGGGTTGACGCCTTGGCCGATCAGTTCGGTGATATAGACGCCGCGGTCGATGTCGGCGATCAGCGCGTCGGGCGCAATCGACCCGGCCGCGAGATGCAGATTGCTGGCAGAGACCCCCGACGCGCCGCCGCCGCGGCTCGCATGGCCGGTCGGTTCGAGCCCGAGCTGCTTCGCCGACGCGGTGTCGAGCAGCCACCCCGTAATGCGGCCATCGGCGACGATATCGCGCGCGGCGGTCGGCAGGCCCTCTCCGTCGAAGGCCCGGCTGCGCAGCCCGCGCGGACGATGCGGTTCGTCGCGCACGACGATTGCGCTGTCGAACAGCGCCCGCTCTTCCTTGCCGAGCAGGAAGCTGGTGCCGCGGGCGATCGCGGGGCCGGCGATCGCGCCGAGCAGATGGCCGACGATACTGCTGCCGATGCGTGGATCGAGGACGACCGGCACCTTGCCGACGGGCGCCTTGCCGGGGTTCAGCCGCGCGACGGCGCGGGTTCCGGCGCGCGCGCCGATTTCGGCGGCGCTTTCGAGGTCGGACAGATGATGCGCGCTGTGCCAGCCATAATCGCGCTGCATCGCCGCGCCTTCGCCGGCGATGACGCTCGCCGACAGGCTGTGCCCGCTCGACCCATAGCCGCCGGCGAAGCCATGGCTCGTCGCGAGCGCGAAGCGCGTGCGGCTGTGGCTCGCGCTGCCGCCTTCGCTGTTGGTGACGCCGGCGACGGCGCGCGCAGCCTCCTCGACCGCCAGCGCGGCCTCGCGCAGCGCCTGGGGATCGGCTTCGCTGCCGTCGTCGAGATCGAAATCGGGGACCGGGCCGGTGAACAGGCGGTCGGCGGGGGCGAGGCCCGCATAGGGATCTTCGGGCGCCTCGCGTGCCATGGCAACGCAGCGCTCGACGAGCTTCGCCAGTTCGGCGGCATCCATGTCGGCGGTCGAGACGCTGGCGCTGCGCTGCCCGACGAAAATGCGCAGGCTGATATCCTGCCCCTCGGACCGCTCGACATCCTCGAGCGCGCCCAGCCGCATCGAGACCGAGGTCGCGGCATTGCAATAGTAAAGCGCGTCGGCGGCGTCGGCGCCCGCCTTGGTCGCGGCGGCGCAAAGCATTTGCGCGCGGTCGAGGGCTTCGGAAACACTCAGCATGGCCGCGCCCTATACGGCGCGCGGCGGGGCGTCAAAATCAAAGTCGGATGACGTGCGCTTCAGCGCGCGATGGCGGCGATGGCATCGGTGGCCGCCATCGCACCGCTGACCCACAGGAAGGGCAGGGTGATCGCGGCAACCCACAGGCGGCGCACATCGCGGCGGAAGCGGGCGTGCAGCCCCCAACTTGCCAGCGCCTGGCGGCTCAGATGATACCAGCGCCGCTCGGTCGAGCGCGCGACGGGAAGCGCGAGCGCAAGGACGACGATCAGCGACACGACCGCCAGCATCGACGGGGCGCCGGCGGAAACCGCGCTCATGACCAGCCAGACCTGGAGGGCCGCAAAAACGATCAGCGCGGCGGCGGCGTGCCAGGTCATGCGACGACCTAGACTGCGTGCCGGTGGAACGCTGGCGGTAGCGCGGCGCCAAAGGCGCGGTTCGAAGGTCGATGCCATGTTGTTTTTCAGCCTCCCCGGCTGGCGATTCCCATAAATGCGAAGTTTTCAGCCGAAAATTCCCAAGTCAAGACAGGTTGCCAGCGATTCGTTAATTTTCGGGTTCGATTCACCGCAGAATCGCAACAAAATCGGGTCCGACGGCTGATATTGCGGCAGATTCGGTTGTTTCACCGGGAACCGGGCGCGAAGGCGCGCGCCATCAGCCCCGGTCGCGAGGCCGAACTCTGCCCGAGTCGAAAATAGCGGTAGAGAGGGGCGCGCGCCGCGCGCCGTGCCGCAAATCAGCGCGGCGGGGGGACCGGCAGCGGTTCGGCGTCGGGATTGTCGGTTGCCGGTGCGTCGGTTGCGGGCGCGGTCTCTTCGGCCTGCTTCTGCCGGTCGGCCAGCGCCTTTTCCTCGGCGACGACGGCTGCTTCGACCGTGTCGGCGGCCGCATCGATCCCGGCGAGGCGCTTGGCGCGCTCGTCAGCAATCATCGCCTGCCAGTCGGTCTTGTCGGCGGCCTGCCGTTCGGCCTTGGCGCCGGCGAGCAATTGCTGGGTGCAGCCCGTGAAGCCGCCGAGTCCGACCGGCGAACAGCTGTCGGTGCCGAAGCGGCCGACGCGCTGGAGCGATACGACCCGGTTCACCCAGGCTTCGTTGCGCGGGTCGAGCGGGTCGCCGCCACGGAAAATCTGCGGGACGCGGTAACGGTCGCCTTCGGGCAACACGGCGCAGACCAGAATTTCATCGCCATTCGCCTCGGGGCATTTGTCGTTGCCATAGACGATGACCTGATTGATCTTCTCATTCGCGGGGCCCACCGGCCCCGTATCTTGCGCGGCGGCGGGCTGGGCGATCGCTGCCCCGGCGAGGATCAGCATGGCAAGCGGCAGGCGGGTCATCGTCATTTCCTTTTCGTTTCGGGCGGCTTGCCACCCGCTGCCTGCATCCGCGCTGAACGGTCAGGCTTTCCCCGTGGAACCCTATCAGATACGCTTTGACAGCGCGATGGCTGCGCGGCAGCCCGCGCGGATCGCGAGGCTAAGCAGCGGATAGGCGGGCGCGCTTTCGGCCCCCGCGGCAATCGCCGCTTCCTTATGCTCCAGCTCTTCGGCGCGGAAATCGGCAACCGCTGCGCTCAGTTCGGGGTCGCTGTCGCCCAGCGTATCGAGCTGTTCGCGATAGTGGCGATCGATCTCGGTCTCGACGGCGGCGGTGCAGGCCATGGCGGCGCGCGGCCCCATCGCGGCGGTGACGGCGCCGAGCGCGAAGCCCGCGACGTTCCAGAACGGCTGAAGCGCGGTGGGGCGCACGCCGCGGCGCGCGACCATCGCGTCGAAAAATTTGCGGTGCCGCTCTTCCTGTTCGGCCATATGCGCGATCTCGCGCGCCATCGGATGGCGGTCGCCCATCACCGCGAGCTGACCCGCATAAATGCGCGTCGCGCCATATTCGCCCGCCTGATCGACGCGGATCATCGAGGCCGTTTTGCGGTCAGCTGTCATCGTGCCGCCGATGTGGGACGGCGGCGCAGCAAGGTCAAGACGAACGCCGCGCCGGCGAGCGAGAAGATAGCGTTGAAACCGGCGAGCGAAACACCGAGCAGCGTCCATTGCGGGACGTCGCAGCGGGTGATGGGCGCCGCCATGATGTCGCTGAGCGATACCGGTCCGCTGACGCCGGTGCTGCACGTCGTCAACCCTTCCCAGAAGCCATATTCGACCCCGGCGTGAAAGACGCCGATGACGCCGCTGATCGAGATGGCGATTGCGGCGAGCAGAGTCAGCCCGCGCATCGCCGCCGTATTGCGGGAGAGCAGCAGTGCCAGCGCCGCCAGCACGATCGCCGCCTGATGCGGCCAGCGCTGCCAGTAGCACATCTCGCACGGGTGGAGTCCGAAGCCGAATTGCGACACCAGCGCACCGCCATAGAGCGCCAGCGGGATGGCAAGCGCGGCAAGCGGCGCGGCGTAACGCGAAGTTCGCATCGTCGGTCAGCCCCTCTTAGTTGCGCGTCGTCGGCTTGGCGACGGGCTTGGTCGCCTGCGCCATACGCGAAGTCGACGGGCCGATGCGACCGATCGTCTGCAGCGCATAATAGAGCTGATAATCCTCGATGCCCTTGGCCTTCAGCTCCTCGGCGGTGGCGGTGAAGCGCGGATCGTCCTTCTCGTCCTTTTCGAGCAGGCTGTTGTCGACCTTTTTCTCGTTGATCAGATGGCGGCGCAGGTCGCTTTCGCGAAAGCGCGGACGGTCCTTATAGTCGGGGTCGGACAGCTGCGGCACGCGGATATCGGGCTCGATCCCGCCTTCCTGCACGCTGCGACCCGACGGGGTGTAATAGCGCGCGGTCGTCAGCCGCAGCGCCGTGGTATCGGTCAGCGGCAGCACGGTCTGCACCGATCCCTTGCCGAAACTGCGTTCGCCCATGATCAGCGCCCGGTGCTGGTCCTGCAGCGCGCCGGCGACGATTTCGGACGCCGAAGCCGATCCGGCGTCGATCAGCACGATCAGCGGCGCGCCTTGCGCAAGGTCGCCGGGTTCGGCGAAGAAGCGTTCGATATCATTCTTGCGGCGCCCGCGCTGCGAGACGATTTCGCCGCGGTCGAGGAAGACGTCGCTGACGCTCACTGCCTCATCGAGCAGGCCGCCGGGGTTCGAGCGCAGGTCGACGATCCAGCCGCGCGGCTTGTGGCCGAGCGACTTTTCGACCGCGACCATCGCGGCGCGCAGGTCGCGGCCCGCGTCGGCGGAGAAGCTGGCGATGGTCAGCACGCCGACATCGTCCTTGACCTCCCACTTCACTGGCTTCACGTCGATGATCTCGCGCTTCAGGGTCAGCTCCATCGGCTTGTCCTGGCCCTCGCGCACGACCGTAATCTCGACCTCGGTGCCGGGGCGGCCCCGCATCTGTTCGACCGCTTCGTCGAGCGTCATGCCGAAGATGAGCTGCTTGTTGATATGGGTGATATAGTCGCCGGCCTTGATGCCCGCGCGGTCGGCCGGTGTGTCGGCGGTCGGCGCGATCACCTTGACCACGCCGTCCTCCATCGTCACCGACAGGCCCAGGCCGCCATATTCGCCATCGGTCTGCGTCCGCAGCGTCGAATAGTCGCGCGCGTCGAGATAGCCCGAATGGGGATCGAGGCTGGCGAGCATGCCGTTGATCGCGCCTTCGATCAGCTTGTCGTCGCTGACCGGTTCGACATAATTGGCCTTCACTTCCAGGAACACGTCCATGAAGCGCTGGATTTCCTCGGTGGTCTTCGAATCGACCGTCGCCATCGCGCCGGTTGCGAGCGGCACGAGCGCGAGCGTGCTGAGCGCGGCAGCCCCCTGCCAGAAGGCGAAGCGGCGCTTCGGGGAGGCGGGAGTCTTGGTCGATTCGGTCATGGATGTCTTTCAGTCACGCGGAACAGGCCGCACTATAATCCCCGGCAAGCCATCGTCCAATGCCTTTGCATCGGCGTCAAGCGCGCGATTGCCCTAGCAAAGGTCGCCCGAACGGCGCGTTAACGGCGGCGGCGTCAGCCAAGCATCGCGACCAGATCGACGGGGCGCCCGGCGCGGCGCAGTTCGACCGTGATGCGGCTGTCGTCCGACCCCGCGCGGCCCACCGGCGCCCCGGCGTCCAGCGTGTCGCCGACCGAAACCGACAGCGCGATCATTCCCGTGATCAGCGATGTCCAGCCGCCGCCATGGTCTATGATGACGATCTTGCCATAGCCGCGATAATCGCCGGCAAAGCTCACGCGGCCCGCGGCGGGGGCGACCACCTGACCGCCGGGCTGCGTCGCGACGGTGATGCCGCGCGAGCGGACGCCGCTGTCATTCACTTCGCCGAGCCCCGCAACGATGCGTCCGACGACCGGCAGGCGATAGGCGCCCGCGCCGAGGTCCGCGCCGCGGCTTGCGGCCGGCGCGACGGGCGCGGCCTGCGGGGCCGCGCTGGCGGGGTCGGCGGGGCGCGGAAGCGGCCCGGACAGATCGGCGAGTTCGCCGCGCACCGCTGCGTCGGCCTCCAGCGCGTCCATCAGATCGACGATGTCGCGCGCCTTTTCGCCGAGACCAAGCGCGCGGTCGGCCTCGAGCTGCGCGCTGCTCATCAGGTCGCGCGAGCGCAGCCGGCCTTCATTCTCGAGCCGCGTCAGCGCGTCGCGCCGCTCGGCAAGCTGTGCCTTGCTTGCCGAAAGCGCCTGCAGCGCGACGCGCTGCTGCTGCTGCGTCGTGCGCAGCCGGGCGAGTTCCTGCCGGACTCCCGCGGTGCGCTCTTGAATCACCGGCATCACCGCGTCGAGTACGGCGCGCGCGTGGACCATGTCGCGCAGCGAGCCCGGCTGCGCGAGCACGCTCACCGGCGGGCGGCGGCTCAATTGCTGGAGCGATGCGGTGAGCGCGAGCAGGGGCTGCTGTTGTTCGGCGAGCCGCGTCTGTTGATCGGCAAGGCGGCGGCTGACCAGTGCGACGCGCGCCTCCGCCGCGTCGATATCGGCCTCGGCCGACTGGATCCGCGCGGCGAGGGCGGCGCTGCGTTTCTTCAGCCTGTCGGCCTCGTCGCGCGCGGCACCTGCCTGCGCTTCAAGCACGGCGCTGCGCCGCATTGCCGCGGCCGACTGGGCCTTGGCGGTGAGCAGCTGCTGGCGCTCGCGCGCCGCAATCGCGGCGGGATCGAAAACGTCGCTCTGCGCCAACGCCAGCGCGCCGCCGGCGATCGCCGCAAAGGCGGCGACGACAAGCAAGGCGGCCCTCATTGGCGGCCTTCGCGGTGATAGGGGTGGCCCGCAACGATGCTGGTGGCGCGCCACAATTGCTCGGCGAGCATCGCGCGCGCCATCAGATGCGGCCAGGTCGCGCGGCCGAAGGCGATGACCTTGTCGGCCCCTTCGCGCTCGTCGGGGGTGAAGCCGTCGGCGGCACCAAGACAGAATCGTGCCTCGCGTACGCCGCCGTCGCGCCATTTTTCCAGCAGTTTGGCGAATTCGAGCGACGACATCTGTTCGCCGCCTTCGTCGAGCAGCACGGTGCGACTGCCGACGGGTGCGGCGGGCACGCGGCCGCCGGTGTCGGGAAGCTCCGAAATCTTCTGCGCCCAGGTCACGCGCTTCATATAGCGCTCGACCAGTTCGGCCTCGGGCCCGCGCCCGATGCGCCCGCGCGCGATGATGTGCAGCAACATGACGCCTCGCCTACGTTAGCGAGGCAAAGGCGTCAATTTACCGCGGCAACCGGCGGTGCATCGCCGAACGACCACATGCGTTCGAGATTATAGAAGCTGCGAACTTCCGGACGGAACAAGTGGACGATCACGTCGCCGGCGTCGATCAGCACCCAATCAGCATTGGGCAGCCCCTCGACGCGGACCGGCCGGCCCGTTTCCTGCTTGATCCGCTGCGCCAGCTTGTCGGCGATTGCCGACACATGGCGCGTCGACCGACCGCTCGCGATCACCATATGGTCGGCGATGCTGCTCTTGCCGGCAAGCGGGATGGAAATGGTTTCCTGGGCCTGATCCTCGTCCAGCTGGTGAAGGATCAGCGCGTGGAGGCTTTCCACGCTGTCGTCCGAAGACTTGGGTGCGGACGCGGCGCCGGGCGCGGCATCCTTACTGGCGGCTATCAAGCGGTTTCATTCCTTTCATCCATGGCCAGCCGCGAATGCGTGACAGGGTCGCGCAGCGCGCGGCCTGCATAGCTTTCGAACCAGCGGGGGTTGGCCTGCCGTATTGCAGTTGCGGATCGCACATCGGGCGAAAAACGCAGGAACACGAGGGCAGGCGGTCTCCAGTCTGTCCAAAGACGTTTCTGGTCCGCGGGCCGGACAAAGCGCCGCAGCCAACCCATCGCCTCTGCAGCATGGGTGCGGCCATTATAGCCCGGACGCGCGATAACCGCAATCGGCATCAATCGCGCAATCTCCCGCCAGTCGCGCCAGCGGGGCAATTGAACCAGATTGTCGGCGCCCATGATCCAGATGAAGCGCCGATTCGGATAGCGATGGATGAGCGCGCGCAGCGTGTCGACCGTATAGCGCGTACCCAGCTCGGCCTCGATCGCGGTGGCGCGGATCGGCGAGCGCCGCGCCATGCGCTGTGCCGAGGCCAACCGGGCGGCAAGCGGCGCCATGCCCGCCTGCGCCTTGAGCGGATTGCCGGGCGAAACGAGCCACCACAGCTCGTCGAGCCTCAGCGCATCGATCGCGTCAAGACTGATCGCGCGGTGCCCGCTATGCGCGGGATTAAAGCTGCCGCCGAGGAGGCCGGTGGTAAGCGGACGGGTCAGGGTCGAACCTGCCCGCTCCCGCGCACCAGCCATTTATAGGTGGTGAGCCCTTCGAGTGCGACGGGGCCGCGTGCGTGGAGGCGTCCCGTCGCGATTCCGATCTCGGCGCCAAGGCCGAACTCGCCGCCGTCGGCGAATTGCGTCGAGGCGTTGTGCATGACGATCGCACTGTCGACTTCGGACAGGAACCGCTCGGCGGTCGCGACATCCTCGGTGACGATCGCGTCGGTGTGGTGGCTGGAGTGGGCGTCGATATGCGACAGCGCGCCCTCGATCCCGTCGACCGCGGCGATCGAGACGATCGCGTCGAGATATTCGCAGTCCCAATCAGTCGCGCTCGCGCGCGTGACATGGGAGCTGAGCGCCGCGATGGCGGCATCGCCGCGCACTTCGCAGCTCGCGGCGATCAGCGCGTCGACGATGGCAAGCGGCGCGGGATAGGCCCGGTCGATCAGGATCGTTTCGGTCGCGCCGCAGACGCCGGTGCGGCGCATCTTGGCGTTGACCGCAAGATCCACCGCCTTGGCGGGATCGGCGGCGCCGTCGATATAGAGATGATTGATCCCGTCGAGATGGGCGAGCACGGGTACGCGCGCCTCGTCTTGCACGCGGGCGACCAGCCCCTTGCCGCCGCGCGGGATGATGATGTCGATCAGGCCCTGCGCGCGGAGCAGCGCTCCCACCGCGGCGCGGTCCTGCGTCGGCACCAGTTGCACGGCATCGGTGGGGAGGCCGGTCTGGGCGAGACCCGCGGCGAGTGCGGCGTGGATCGCTCGGTTCGAGTGAACCGCCTCGCTGCCGCCGCGCAGGATTACCGCATTGCCCGACATCAGCCCCAGCGCCGCAGCATCGGCGGTGACGTTCGGGCGGCTTTCATAGATGATGCCGACGACGCCCAGCGGAACGCGCACGCGGGCCAGCGTCATGCCGTTGGGGCGCTCGGTCCGGTCGATTTCGGCGCCGACCGGGTCGGGCAGGCCGGCAATACCCTCGACCGCGTCGGCAATCGCGGCGAGCCGATTCTCGTCGAGGCGCAGCCGGTCGATCATCGCCGACGACAGGCCGCCTTCGCGCCCCGCCTCCATATCGCGCGCATTGGCATCCAGGATCGTCGCGGCGCGCGCGCGCAGCTCGGCCGCAGCCGTGCGCAGCGCCTTGGCCTTTTCGGCTGTCGTCGCCACCGCGAGCGCCTTCGCTGCCAAGCGTGCGCGTGCGCCCATGTCGGCGATCAGCGTATCCGCGTCGTTATGGTGCAGCGCGGCGCCGAGGGCTGTGGAGGTTTCAGCGTTCATGCGACGGGCCAATATCACTTTTGGCGTGATTCCCGAAAGCCCCGTTGCACGAGGTCATTCGGCCCACTAGTCGGGGCGCATGAGCGGGGACATCGAAGCATTCGGGGCGGCGATCACGGCAGGGCTTGCAGGCCGCGCGATCGAGCCGGGGCATGGCGAAGGCAGCGCGCACGCGGGCGCCCGCTGCCTCAATTGCGGGACGGTGTTGCGCGGGTCGCACTGCCACCGCTGCGGGCAGAAGGCCGATGTCCATCGCAGCTTCGGCGCGATCGGACATGATCTGGTTCACGCCATCTTTCATTTCGAGGGCAAGCTGTGGAACACGCTGCCGCTCCTGACATGGCGGCCTGGCGATCTGACGCGCCGCTACATTCACGGCGAGCGGGCGAGCTTCATTTCGCCGCTGGCGCTGTTCCTGTTTGCGGTGTTCCTGACCTATGCGGTGCTGGCGATGGTCGGCGCGGGCGGCGGTGTCGGGGAGGAATTGAACAAGGCCGCGGCCGAACAGACGCGATCGGCCGCGATCAAGGACAGCATGCAGGTCGAGGTCGACCGTATCGATACCGAACTTGCGAAAAAGGATCTCCCCGCGGCGCAGCGCCAGGAATTGCAGGACGAGCGCGCCACTCTTCAGAAAAGTGCCGACTATCTAGGCATTTCGCGCAGCCGCAGCAAGGATGAGCGCACGGCCGACCGCGCCGCGGGGCCGCCGGTTCTCGACAACCCCGTCGATCAGGTGAAGACCAGCGCCGATTTCGTCACGCGCAACAAGGTCGATACGGGGGTGCCCTTCATCGACCATGGTCTGCAAAAGGCGTTCGCGAACCCGGCGCTGATTCTCTACAAATTGCAGGCCAACGCCTATAAATTCGCCTGGGCGCTGATCCCGTTGTCGCTGCCCTTCATGTGGCTGCTCTATCCGTTCAGCCGGCGTTTCCACACCTATGACCATTTCGTCTTCGTCACCTATTCGATCAGCTTCATGCTGCTACTCTTCGTCGTGGTGCGGCTGCTCAATCTGACGTTGCTGGGCGATCTCGCGACCTTCTTCGCGATGCTCTATGTTCCGTTCCACATGTATCGCCAGCTTCGCGGCGCCTATCGCTCGTCGCGCGTCGGTGCGCTTGCACGGACGACCCTGCTGCTTTTCTTCAGCCTGTTCGCGGTCATCGCTTTCATGCTGCTGTTGCTCGCGCTCGGTATGAGCGGGTGAGCGCATAATTGTCATGAAAGCCGGGCACAGACCCGGCGAGACGGGAGGAAAATCGATGCACCAGCTTTGGGCCGAAATGGATCGCCGCCTGCTGATGAAGCTCGGCACGGCAGGGCTTGCCGCCATGGCCTTGCCTGGCGCGGCGCAGGCGATGGCGGCACAGGGCTTCACCCACGGGGTCGCGAGTGGCGAGCCCGGTCCGCGGTCGGTGCTGCTATGGACGCGCTATGCCGCTGCGGCCGACACCGCGCTGACGGCCGAGGTGTCGGACACGGCCGACTTCGTGCGCATCGTCGGTGGCGGCAGCGTCACCGCCGCCGGCGACGCGGATCACACCGCCAAGCTGCGCGTCGACGGTCTCGAGCCCGGCCGCTGGTATTTCTATCGCTTTGTCGCGCCCGACGGCACGATGTCGGTGACGGGGCGTACGCGCACCTTGCCGGAAGGGGCAGCGGGCGCCTTCACCCTGGCGCTGTTCTCCTGCGCGAATCTGCCCTTCGGCTGGTTCAACGCCTATGGCCATGCGGCCGCCCGTTCGGACATCGATCTGGTCGTTCACGTCGGCGATTATCTCTACGAATATAAGGTCGGCACCTATCCGTCGGCGAAAGAGGCGGTGCCCGGCCGCCTGATCCAGCCTTCGAACGAGCTGATCGCGCTCGCCGATTACCGGCTGCGCTATGCCGCCTATCGCAGCGACGCCGATTTGCAGCGCCTTCACCAGCTGTTCCCGATCGTCGCGCAGTGGGACGATCATGAATTTGCCAATGACACCTGGAAGGGCGGGGCCGAAAACCACCAACCCGACGAGGGCGACTGGAGCGCGCGCGAAGCCGCCGCCATGCGCGCCTATGACGAATGGATGCCGGTCGGCGGCGCGCGCTGGCGCAGCTATCAGGTCGGCGATCTGGCGACGATCTTCCTGCCCGAAACGCGCATCACCGCGCGCGACAAGCAGTTCGAGATCGGCGACATCCTTGCCGACAAGGGCGACGCGGCCGCCGCGCTCAAGCAATTTGCCGAAACCGGTTATCGCGACCCAGCGCGGCAGTTGCTGGGCAGTGAGCAGGAAAAATGGCTGTTCGACGGCTTCGCGGCATCGGCGAAATCCGGCACGCGTTGGCAGGTCTGCGCGCAGCAGATTGTCATGGGCAGCCTGTTCACGCCGCCCGAATCGAAAAACTGGTTCGGCGCCAACCTGCCCGACTATGTGCAGCGCCGGGTCGAGATCGGTCAGCTCGCCGCCAAGGCCGGGCTGCCGCTCAATATGGACAGTTGGGACGGCTATCCCGCCGCGCGCGACCGCCTGCTCGCCGCGGCGCAGCGCGCCGGCGCCAATCTCGTCACCCTGTCGGGCGACAGCCACAATGCCTGGGCCTTCGACCTGACGCATGGCGGCCGACCGGCGGGGATCGAGGTCGGCGGACACAGCGTTACCTCGCCGGGGTTCGAAAGCTACACGCCGGCCATCCCCGACGACATACGGGTCGCCGCCCTGCGCGCCACGTCGCCGCAGCTGCGCTGGGCGAACACGCGCGATCGCGGCTATGCGACGGTGGCGCTGACGCCCGAGCGTGTCACTGCCGACTGGCATTTCGTCAGCTCGGTGCGCAGCCACGACCTCGCGCTCGCCTCGTCGCACCGGATGACCGCGACGCGCGGCCGCAATGCCTATGACAAGGGCTGACGCGCCGGGCGAGGGAGCCTCCGGCAGATCGGGTCGCTAAATTAGCGGCTAGCCAAGCGCGCTGCGTTCGTCCTATGTTCCGCAGATGACCTTGCCCCTGCTCCTAGCCGTCGTTGCCGCCCTTGTCGTCGGTGCCGTGATCGGCTGGCTGTTCGCTGGACGGCAGGCGGGCGGGCTCAAGGCCGAACGCGACGGGCTCGCCGAACGGTTCAGGGTCGCCGTCACCGATCTCGCCGCCGAAGCGGAGGCACGCAAGGCCGCCGATATCCAGCTCGCGTCGCTGCTCGCCGAACAAAAGGCGCGCGACGCGGCCCACGACGCGCAGATCGCGCAGCTCAAGGAGGCACAGGCGGCGCTCACCGCGCAATTCCGCGAGGTCGGACAGGCGATGCTGGGCGAGGCGCAGAAAAACTTCCTCGAACGTGCCGATCAGCGGTTCCGCCAGAGTGAGGAAAGCGCGGGGCAGAATCTGAAGGCGCTGCTCCAGCCGGTTCACGAACGGCTGGCCAAATATGAAGAGGCGGTCGGCAAGGTCGAGGCCGAACGTCGCGACGCCTTCGGGCTGCTGCACGGCCAGATCGCCGCCATGCGCGAAGGGACCGAGCGCGTGTCGAGCGAGGCGGCGAAGCTGGTCAACGCGCTGCGCAACGCGCCCAAGGCGCGCGGCCGCTGGGGCGAGCAACAGCTGCGCAATGTGCTCGAAAGCTGCGGCCTGTCCGAACATGCCGATTTCCAGACCGAAGTAAGCGTCGCCGATGGCGAAGGCGGGCGGCTGCGTCCCGACGTCGTGGTCAAGGTGCCGGGCGGGCAAAGCCTGGTCATCGACGCCAAAGTGTCGCTCAACGCCTATCAGGACGCGTTCGGCGCGGTCGACGAAGCCGAAAAGACCGCGCATCTCGCCGCACATGCCGCGGCGATGAAGGCGCACGTCAACACGCTGAGCGCCAAAGCCTATTGGAACCAGTTCGACGACACGCCCGACTATGTGGTGATGTTCGTTCCCGGCGAACATTTCCTCGCCGCCGCGCTCGATCATGACGCCGAGCTTTGGGATTATGCCTTCGACCGCAAGGTGCTGCTCGCCACGCCGACCAACCTGATCGCGATTGCGCGCACCGTCGCGGCGGTCTGGCGGCAGGAAAAGCTGGCGGGGCAGGCGCGCGAGATCGCCGCGCTCGGCAAGGAGCTTTATGCGCGCATGGCGACGATGGGCGGGCATATCGCCCGCGTCGGCAAGAATCTGGATCAGGCGACCGGCGCCTACAACGCCTTTGTGGGCAGCTTCGAAAGCCAGGTGCTGACGCAGGCGAAGCGTTTCGAGGCGCTCGACGTCGAGACGGGCGGCAAGGAAATTCCCGTGCTGCCCGTTGCCGAACAGGCGGCGCGGCCGCTGGCGAAGCTTGCGGCGGCACCGGCTGCGGTAAACGACGCGAGCGAATGACCTGTCGCCCCCGCGCGGGCGGAAGCGATATGGCGCGTCAGATTACGCGCTTCAGCACCGCCGTCTGGCCGCTTTCGCCGGTCAGCACCATCGTGCCGTCGGACGGGAAGCTCAGCCGCACCGGCGTTTTCATCAGGTCGAAGAAGGCGCGTTCCTGCGCCATGCCGGCGCCGGGGCAGGCCATCAGCGTCGCCGCAAGCTGTCCTGCGGTCAGCATGCCGTCCTTGACGGCATAGCTGCCCCCGAAGCGATTGCAGCCCGCGCTGCCGCTCATCCGTCCTCCCTCAAAGAACAGCTCGGTGGGGCGATCGGCGGCGACCGGCGTGCCACCAATCGACACGAAGGTCCAGCTGGTGCCGGTAAGGTCGGCGGGCGGCAAGATCGCGCCGCCGCAGCCATTCACCGTCTTGCCGTCGGCGGTGACGGTCACCGTGTCGCGATACCGGCGGTCGCTCATCCCGTCGCTGCACGCGCTGTGCGTCACATCGACGGTCAGCCGGCCGGTCACATAGCGCTCGCCGTTGAAACTCGGCCGCGCGCCGGGGTTGGCGACCGCGATGCGCGTCGCGCCATAATCGCCATTATAGGCAAGGCGCGCGGGCGTGATTTCCAGCGTCCAGCCCGGCTCGGTCCCTAGTGCCATATAGGCCTCGGCCGGCGGAGCGGGCGTCGCGGGTCCGGTGCCGGTGGCAGCGCAGCCGACAAGCGTCGCTGCGGCGGCGAGGGCGGGGACAAGCAGCATCTTCATGACAAATCCTTTCGCGGCGGCGGTTACCTCGGGTCCAATGGCCGGCCGCTGAACAGGTTGCATGGCCGGCGTTCAGCTTCGCTGCTGGTTCAGCACTTCATAGGCCATGACCGCGGCCGCAACGGCCGCGTTCAGGCTGTCGGCCTTGCCCATCATCGGCATTTTTACGCGCACGTCGGCGGCTTCGGCATAGGCTTGCGGCAGGCCCTGCGATTCATTGCCGATCAGGATGAAGGTGGGGGCGGCATAACGCACCGCCTGATAATCCTTGGTGTCGTCGCCGAGCCAGGTTGCGACCAGTTCGCCGCGCCCGCTGCGCAGCCAGGGCAGAAACTCGTCCCATTCGGCCTGCACCAGCCGCTGGGTGAAGATCGCCCCCATGCTCGCGCGCACGGCTTCGACACCATAGGGATCGGTCGATTCGCCGAGCAGGATCAACCCGCCGGCGCCGACCGCGTCGCCGGTGCGCAGCATGGTGCCCAGATTGCCGGGATCGCGCAGCCGTTCGGCAACCAGCCAGATCGGCGCCGCGTCGCGGTCGAGGTCGGATAGCGCGGTCCGCGGCTCGGCATAGATGCCGACGATCGTCTGCGGATTGTCCTTGCCCGACAATTTGGAGAGGATTGCCGGCGTCGTGTCGATCACCTCTCCGCCGCTCGCCAGCGTCGCGTCGATCAGCGTCCGCGCGAGCGGATGCGCGGCGCCCTCGTCGGCCAGAAACAGCCAGCGCGGCAATATGCCCGCCTCGCGCGCTTCGGTCGCGATGCGCAGCCCTTCGGCCAGGAACAGCCCTTCGGCGCGGCGATGCCGCTTTTCGCGCAACAGCCGCATCCGCTTTACGAGCGGGTTCGACAGGCTTTCGATTCGGGAACGGCGGGCGTTTTGCTGGCCGGTCGGGGCCATCGGATCAATCCTCGCCGAAGCTGTCCTTGACCAGCCCGACGAGCTTGAGCATCGCGGCTTCGGCGCCGTCGCCGCTGGTGTGGATGGTGATGCTGTCGCCCTTCGCCGCGCCCAGCATCATCAATCCCATGATCGACGATCCCGAAACGCGCGACCCGCCCTTTTCGACCTCGACCGACACGGTTTCGGGCAGGCGGCTGACGAAGGTAACGAACTTGGCGCTGGCGCGGGCGTGCAGGCCGCGCTGGTTGGTGATTTCTACGGTTTCGCTGATCTGGTTCATGGCCCCACCCCCAACATTTCCGATGCGACGGAAATATATTTCTGGCCTGCTTCCTTGGCCGCGATCACCGCGGCACGCAGGTCCATCGTCTTGCGCGCGCTTTCCAGCCGGATGAGCATCGGCAGGTTGACGCCGGCAATGACTTCGGTTCGTCCGCTTTCCAGCAGGCTGATGGCAAGGTTCGACGGCGTGCCGCCGAACAGGTCGGTCAGCATGACGACCCCGCGCCCTTCGTCGACGCGCTGGATCGCCTCGGCAATTTCGCCGCGGCGCACTTCCATATTGTCATTGGGGCCGATGCACACAGTCGCCACCGCGCGCTGCGGTCCCACCACATGTTCCATCGCCGTCACCATTTCCTCGGCGAGGCGGCCGTGCGTGACGAGAACCATTCCGAGCAGCGGCAGGGCTTTATCGGTGGGCATGAAAAGCGAGACCCTTATGTTTGTCCGCCGGGTGCGGGAGATGCGGGCGGGGGCTTGCCCTCAAGCCCATCTTGCGGGGCCGAGTCAAGGTTGCGGTGGGTCACCGTGGGCTCATGGCCCGCGGCGCGTAGCGTTCGGGCAACCCGATCGGCGACATGGACCGAACGGTGGCGTCCGCCGGTGCAGCCGAAGGCGATGGTGACATAGCTTTTCCCTTCGGCGCGGTAGCGCGGCAGCAGGGTGAGGAGCAGGGTTTCGATCTGCGTCACCGTCGCTTCATAAGCGGGATCGGTGCGAATATAGGCGGCGACGTCGGGGTCGAGCCCGGTGTGCGGGCGCAGCGCCGCGTCCCAGTGCGGATTGCGCAGATAGCGCATGTCGAACACCAGATCGGCGTGGCGCGGCAACCCGCGCGCGAAGCCGAAGCTCAATATGTTGAGCACCGGTGCATCGTCGCCGCCGCCGCCGAAGCGCTGGCGCACCTCCTGCTGCAGATCGTTGCTCGTATAGTTGGTCGTGTCGATGACATGCTCGGCCCAGCGGCGGAGCGGCTCCATCATCTCGCGTTCGCGCGCGATGCCGTCCGCGGCGGGGCGGTCCTCCGCCATCGGGTGGCGGCGGCGCGTCTCCGAAAAGCGCCGTTCGAGTTCGGCGCCTGCGCAATCGAGAAACAGCGTCTGCATGTCGCGCCCGCCCGCTTCGCGCAGTTCCTTCATGCGTTTGACGAGCAGCGCCGGCTTGAAACCACGGCTGCGACTGTCGATGCCCACCGCGATCGGCCGGTTCGCCGCGCTGCGCTGCACCGGCGCGTCGATCAGTGCGTCGAGCAGCGCGAGCGGCAGATTGTCGACAACCTCCCACCCCAGATCTTCCAGCACCTTGAGCACGGTCGACTTGCCGGCGCCCGAAAGGCCGGTGACGAGCAGCAGACGCGGCGCGGCGGGATCGCTCATGCAGCCGGCGCCAGTCGTTCGAGCGCGAGCAATATCTTGATCGGGGCCGATACTTCGAAGGCCGAAAGCAGCAGCGCGGGCAGGGGATGGCCGACGACCATTTCGACCTGATTCACCGCGGGCATGCGATCATAATGGTCTGTAAGCCGGACCGCGAGAGCCAGCGGCACCGGAGCGGTCCACGGTCGCTCGATGATGCCGATGCCGCGCACTTCCAGCTTTCCAGCCAGATTTTCGGGCGGGCGGCACCACAGGCGTCCGCGCTCGTACCAGATGTCGCAGCGGTCGTCGGCGACAAGCCGCGCGCCCCGGTCGAGCAGGCGGAGTGCAAGGTCCGACTTGCCTTGGCCCGAATTGCCGAGAATCAGGACGCCGCCATTGCCTGCTGCCACGCAGCTCGCATGGATATTGTGGATCTCGGCCCTGGTCCTGCTCGGGAACATGGGTGCAGGCTTACCGGCGACGAAGCGGGGCTGCAAGGCGATAGGCGCCCGCGGCAAATTCAGCCCGTGGGATCGGAGCCTTCGCGCGCGGGCAGGGTGATCAGCAGGCTGGCGCCGGGCCGGCCGTCGTCGCGGTCGCGCGCCGAGATGGTGCCGCCATGCCCCTCGATGATCGTTCGCGCGATGGCGAGGCCCAGCCCGCTATGCTTGCCGAACGCTTCCCCCGACGGCCGTTCGCTGTGGAAACGGCGGAAAATTGCTTCACGCTGCGACGGTTCGATCCCCGGCCCGTCGTCATCGACCCGCACATGGACCTCGTCGCCCAGGCGGGTGGCGGCGATACAGACGAGGCCGCCAGCGGGCGAGAAGCTGATCGCATTGTCGATGACATTGTCGATCGCCCGCTCGATCCGATGGCCGTCGCCCATCACCGCAGTCGTCCCCTTGCGCGGCCGCGCAAAGGCGATGCGAGGTCGATCTTCGCTTTGGCTGTTGCGGGCGCAGCGCGCGGCGAGCATCGATTCGATCATCAGCCCGACATCGACGGGTTCAAAAGACGCGCGCGACAATTGCGCGTCGATCCGGCTTGCGTCGCTGATGTCGGTGACGAGGCGGTCGAGCCGGCGGACATCCTCGTCCGCGATGGCGAGCAACTGAGTGCGCTGCGCGTCGGACGTGACGCGCCCCAGCCCTTCGATCGCTGATCGCACCGATGCGATGGGATTTTTGAGCTCGTGCGTCACATCGGCGGCGAAATGTTCCCCCGCGTCGATGCGCTCGCGCAGCGCCTGCGTCATGTCGCTCAGCGCGCGCGCCAGCGTGCCGATCTCGTCGCGGCGGCTCGGAAGGCGGGGGACGACCACCTCGCGCGCGCGGCCCAGCCGGACGCGAACGGCCGCGCGTGCCAGCCGGCGCAGCGGGCGGACGATCGTGCGCGCCAGAAACAGCGACAGTAGGACCGATGCGATCACGACCATCGCGATGACGATCGCGAGGCGGAAGCGCTCGGCTCGCACCGTGCGTGTGATGTCGCGCGCGTTGAGCGTCATCAGCATCACCTCGGGCGTCTCCAGATCGACGACGCGGGTGGCACTGAGCAGCGGGGTGCGTTCGGGGGCATAGCGGAATCGCGCCTGCGCTTCGCCGCTGCGCAATGTCGCTTCGGCCTCGGGCCAGGCAGCGAGCGTGTCGTGCGCCGGTTCGGTATATTCGGGGTAGCTCGGCGCGCCGACGATCCAGTCGATGCCGCGGTCCATCGCGCGCGCCGCATCGCGCTGCCACGCCTGCAAATCGGGATCGCGCAGCGTATAGGTCGGCGGCCCATGATCGAAACTGTCGGACAGCTTGCGGCCATCGGCAGCATAGAAGCGCAGCCGCGATTCGGTTGTGCGCGTAAATTCGCCGATCAGCCGCGCACGCTGGTCGGGGCGCGCCGCCTCGAGCGCGCTGTCGAGCAGGCCGAGCTGGTCCTGCATTTCGGAAATGCGCGTATCGACGAGACGGGTGCGATAGGTATCGAGATAGAAGAATCCGCCCGCCAGCAGCGCGATCGCTAGGATGTTGACGGCCAGGATGCGCGTCGTGAGCGACCAGCGCGCCGACCAGACGAGCGGCGCTTCTTCCTGTTCGGCAATCGACGCGTCAGCCATCATCGGAGAAGCGATACCCCGCGCCATAGAGCGTCTCGATCGCGTCGAAGTCCGAATCGACCTCGCGGAACTTGCGGCGCAGGCGCTTGATGTGGCTGTCGATGGTGCGATCGTCGATATAGACATCATCCTGATAGGCCGCGTCGAGAAGCTGGTTGCGGCTGCGCACGATGCCCGGGCGGCTGGCGAGCGTCTCCAGAATCAGGAATTCGGTGACGGTCAGCGTCACATCCTTGCCGCCCCAGCTCACCTTGTGCCGGGCCGGGTCCATCGCGAGCCGGCCCCGCACGATCGGTTCGGCCGCAGGCTCGTCGTCCGCCGCCGCCGCATTGCGGTTGAGGTCGACGCGGCGCAGGATCGCGCGGATGCGGGCGATCAGCAGCCGCTGCGAAAAGGGTTTGGAGATATAGTCGTCGGCACCCATCGCGAGCCCCAGCGCCTCGTCGATCTCGTCGTCCTTGCTGGTCAGGAAGATCACCGGAAGCTGGCTTTTCTCGCGCAGGCGGCGCAGGAGCTCGAGCCCGTCCATGCGCGGCATCTTGACGTCGAAGACGGCCAGATCGGGCGGATTGTCGATGAGCGGCTTCAGCGCGGCTTCGCCGTCCGAATAGACGCGCGTGACGAAGCCTTCGGCCTGAAGCGCGATCGACAAGGATTGCAGGATGTTGCGGTCGTCGTCGACCAGCGCGATGGTTGCCGTCATGCTCTTTCCATTGGGCGGACCCGGCGCCGGACTAGCCGATCTGCCGGCCAGCGACAACTGCGCACGTCCCGCCCACGATTCACCTTTTAATCTTTTGACCTCGGCCTCGGCTATCGCTAACGCGGCCGGGATTTCGGAATCGGCGTGACGTCGGCACCCCATGTTCATGCGGGCCCATCGCTTTCGCATGGCATGTCCTGCATACCTATGCAAAGGTGCGCGCGGCGCAGAGGAAAGGCGAAGCAAATGACCAAGGTTGTGATCGGCACCGACACCGTCGAAACCAAAGCGAATGTGGCCGAAAACTGGGGCACCGCGCAGCTCGTCGAGGATGCCGTACGCAATGGCGAGGGCCTGCTCGCCAAGGACGGCCCGCTCGTCGTCGCAACCGGCAAGCACACCGGGCGCAGCGCCAAGGACAAGTTCATCGTCCAGGACGCCGAAACGGCAGACACCATTTGGTGGGGCAAGACCAATGTGCCGATGACGCCCGATCATTTCGCTGCCCTCAAGGCCGATTTCTTTGCCCATCTCGCGTCGCGCGACCGCGTCTATCGCCAGCAGCTGTTCGGCGGCTCGCAGCCCGAATATCGCGTCGGGGTGCAGGTCATCACCGAATTCGCCTGGCACAGCCAGTTTATCCGCACGCTGCTCTGCCGTCCGACGGCCGAGGAGTTGGCGTCCTTCGCGACCGAATACACTATCATCGACCTGCCGAGCTTCCGCGCCGATCCGGCGAAGCATGGTTCGCGCACTGAAACGGTGATCGCGGTCAATTTCTCCGAAAAGCTGATCCTGATCGGCGGCACGCAATATGCCGGCGAGATGAAGAAGTCGGTGTTCGGCATCCTCAACTATCTCCTCCCGGTGCAGGGTGTGATGCCGATGCATTGCTCGGCGAACATCGGCGCCGACGGCGATACGGCGGTTTTCTTCGGCCTGTCGGGCACCGGCAAGACGACGCTGTCGGCCGACGCCTCGCGCACGCTGATCGGCGACGATGAACATGGCTGGTCGGACACCGCGGTCTTCAACTTCGAAGGCGGCTGCTACGCCAAGATGATCCGCCTGTCGGCGGAGGCCGAACCCGAAATCTACGCGACGACGAAGCGTTTCGGCACGGTGCTCGAAAATGTGGTGATCGACCCCGCGACGCGCGAACTCGACCTCGACGACAACAGCCTCGCCGAAAACAGCCGCGGCTCCTATCCGATCGACTTCATCCCGAATGCGTCGGAAAAGAATATGGGCCCGGTGCCCAAGAATATCATCATGCTCACCGCAGATGCCTATGGCGTGCTGCCGCCGATCGCGAAGCTTACCCCCGATCAGGCGATGTATCACTTCCTGTCGGGCTATACCGCGCGCGTTGCGGGCACCGAAATCGGCGTGACCGAGCCCGAGGCGACCTTCTCGACCTGCTTCGGCGCGCCCTTCATGCCGCGTCATCCGTCGGTCTACGGCAATCTCCTCAAGGAGCGCATCGCCAAGGGCGGCGTCGAATGCTGGCTCGTCAACACCGGCTGGACCGGCGGCATGGCGACGATGGACGGGATCAGCCGCATGCCGATCAAGGCGACCCGCGCACTGCTCAACGCGGCGCTCGACGGCAGCCTGAACAATGCGGAATTCCGCAAGGATCCGAATTTCGGCTTCATGGTTCCGGTTGCGGTGCCCGGCGTCGATTCGGGCCTGCTCGATCCGCGCGAAGCCTGGGCCGACAAGGCGGCTTATGACCGCACGGCGCAAACGCTGGTGCAGCAATTCATCGACAATTTCGCGCAATTTGCGGACCATGTCGACGAGGGCGTCCGTAACGCCGCACCGCAGGCCGCCGTCGCGGCCTGATTGACCCGGAAACTTCCGGGTGCTCATTCACCCGGAAGGACTGGACCCATGGCCACCGACTTTACCCCGCGCCTGTTCGAGCGCGATGCCGATATTCGCGCGATCGGTGCAGGCCTGCTCGCCTGCACCCTGCCGCGCGAGGCGTGGACGCACGAGGCGCATCTGGCGGCGTGCCTCTGGTTGCTGAGCGAGCGCCCCGACATCGACGTCGATGCCGAAATTGCGCCGATCATCCGCCGCTTCAACGAAAGCGTGGGCGGCGTGAACGACGACACGCAGGGCTATCACGACAGCATCACCCGCGCCTATGTCGCGGGGGTGCGGCTGTTCCTCGCTGAAACGGCGGAGACGGGCCTGACCAGCCGCGTCAATGTGTTGCTGCGATCGCCCATGGGCGCGCGCGACTGGCCGCTGCGCTTCTACAGCCGCGACCTGCTCTTTTCGGTGCCGGCGCGGCGCGGGTTCGTCCCGCCGGACCTCGCGCCGCTGCCTGCGCCGTGATAGCGTCGGTTCCGACTCGAAGCGAAGGAGCGCAGCCATGAGCATCTTGGACAATATTCTCGGACAGATTTCCGGAAACGACACGGTGGCCAACCTTGCCGCCAAGGTCGGTCTGTCGCCCGAGCATGTCGAAACGGCGATTGCCGCGCTCGCCAAGCATCACCCGATGCAGGGTGACACCGCCGAAGGCGCTGCCGCGACCACCGGCCTGCCGCTCGACAAGTTGCAGGAGATCATCGGCCAGATTGGCGGAGAAGGCTCGCTCGGTCGCTTTGCGCAGATGGTCCAGCAGGACGGCGGCGCCGGCATTCTCGGTGCGCTCGACCGCGATCGCGACGGCAACCCGCTCAACGACCTGGGCGGCATCGCAGGCTCGCTGTTCGGGAAGAAATAGGCGAACCCGTCAGGTCCGCCTACCGTCGGCGATAGCGTCAGCGAAGGATCGCCTTGCCTTTTTCCGGGCACTATCCCTTCGTTTCCGCGATATATTCGTCGACATTTTTCGCGAGAACGTCGAGCGGCACATTACCGCCGAGCACGACGGTGTCGTCGAAATCGCGCAGGTCATACTTCGCACCGAGCGCGGTCTGTGCGCGGCCGCGCTGGCGGACGATTTCGCTGTGGCCGACTTTGTAGCCGCAGGCCTGCCCGACCCAGCTGCAATAGCGATCGACTTCGCTCGCGACCTCCAGCGGGTTCGATCCATTGCGTTCGACGAAGAAGCGCACGCCCTCCTCGCGCGTCCAGCGCTTCGCGTGGATCCCCGTATCGACGACGAGGCGGCAGGCGCGAAAGGCGATCGACTGAAGATAGCCGAGCCGTCCGACCTCGAAATCGTCGTAAAGCCCCAGCTCGTCGGCAAGCTGCTCGGCATAGAGCGCCCAGCCCTCGGAATAGGCGTTGAAGGCGAGCATCGAGCGGATCAGCGGCATCTTGTTGGCATATTCGCCCTGCCAGGCATGGCCCGGGATCGCCTCGTGCATCGCGAGGTCGGGGAGCGAATATTTGCTGTGCAGATCGGTCGTGCGCAGGTTGATCCAGAAGCGGCCGGGGATCGATCCGTCGATCGATCCGGCACCGCCATAGGCCGCGGGCGCGCCAGGTTCTTCGGCGAGCGGCAGGCGCTTCACCTCGACATTGCCCTTCATCATCGTGCGGAAGGCGCGCGGCAGCTGGGCGCGAATCTTGTTCAGCCAGCTCTGGATATAGGCGACGATCTCGGCCCGGCCCTGGTCATTGTCGGGGAATTTGAAGCGCGGGTCTTTCGCCAGAGCGTTCATCCGGTCGCCGACGGACCCTTGCGTATAACCGAGCTTCTGAAGGATCGGGTCCATCCGCCCGTGCAGCTCTTCGAGCTGCTCCAGACCCATTTTGTGAACCTCATCGGGGGTCATCCGCGTCGTGGTCGATGCGCGCAGCGCCCAGGCATAGAATTCGTCGCCGTGCGGACGCGCCCACATGCCCGCGTCCATCGTCGCCTTTGGCTGCTGCGCCTTGAGTTCGGCAAGCTGGCGTTCGAGCGCCGGTACCACCGTCTCGCGCGTGATCGTCTCGGCGCGCGGACCCCAGTTCCCCGCAATATTCTGTTCGCGCGTCCGGGACGCGAGGCTCTCGACCAGCCCGCCGCCTTCGCGGGCGTCGGCAAGGCTCGCCTCCAACTGCTTGACCGCCTTGTCGATCAGGAAGACCGGGGCGATGAGGCCTTGGGCGGCGGCAGCCTTGAGCCGTTCGGTTTCGCCGTCGAGCGCGGCGGGATAGGCGGCGAGGCGGGCAAGATAGGCCTCGGCGTCGGCGCTGGTCTTGACCGGATGGTCGCTGTCGAGAAATTTCGGCACGTCGAGATAGGCGCCGACATTCTGGATGACGACATAGGGCGTGTTGCGCCAACCGCCCACCGCGACATCGCCATAGGGCTGCGCGAAGCCGGCGAGCGCGACGTCATAGGCGCTGTCGACGACCGCAAGGCTGGTCCGTGTCGCATGGTCGAGCCCTGCCGTGTCGAAGGCGCGAACGCGCGCCAGATCGGCCTTCAGCGTCGCCGCCAGAGCCTGCTGCCCCGCCGCCGATCGATCGCCGAGCTGCGCCCGCATCGCGGCGCGCGCGCCGGTATCGATGCCGAGCGAGGTAGCACCTTCGGGCGAATGGGCGAGGAGATTGTCGGCGATCGAGGTCAGCAGTGCGTCGGCGCCCGCCGCGCCATCGCCGCTGACCGCGGACGCGAAGGCGCGGGCCGGAGCAGCCAAGGCCAGCCCCGCGGCCCCGGCGCCTAGGGTAGCAATCGTCTGACGGCGGCTGACGGGCGTGGCAAAGGCTTCGGGCATTCGGCGGCTCCCCTGGATATTCTCGTTTCTGAAGAAATCATTTGGAGCCGCTGCGGCCCCGGGTCAATCGAAAGGGGCCGGAAACGCACCCCGTGCGCCCGGCCCCGGTCGAAAATTATCGGCGCTTTGTCAGTCGGTCAGGTCGGCTGGAACCTTGCCGCCGTTCGCCGCAAGTTCGCGCATCACGGCCTTGTGCAACCAGATATTCATTTCGGCGCTGCCGTTGAGTTCGCCGGTATAGCCCAGTTCCTGCGCCAGCTCCTTGCGATTGGCGAGGCTCGAATCGATGTCGAGCAGCTTCATCAGGTCGACGATCGAAGTGCGCCAGTTGAGCGGCTGTGCCACTTTGGCGGCTTCGGTGGCGAGGATCGCCTCGACATCGACTTCGCTGATCGGGGCAGTGGGCGCCGCGGCCGCGGCCGGGCCAGCGGGTACCTCGGCGGGGGCTGCCGGTGTCGCTGGAGCGGGGGTAGCGACTTCGGCCTTCTTTCCGAAGATCGCGTCTTTTATCTTGCTGAAAATGCTCATGTTCATGCTCCCACTTTGGTCCGGCGCTTCGGACGAAGCGCGCCAGACTCATTTATGCGGCGGGTGGATGACAGGAGAATGAACCGCTCCCCCTCGGTGCCCGCGCTGCTATACCAACCCCCATCGGCTGAGTTCGATCCCGCGCCGCGGTGGGAGAATTTGCATGAATCTCACCGACATTCTGCAGCCGGTCGGCGGCATCAAATGGCGATGGTACGCGTGCTGGGGCTAGCGCCGGAACGCCGGGGTCAGAGCCCGGACGGCCCTGACCCGACGTTGCCTGTCGCCTCAGCTATAGGGCGGAGCGTCCTCGAACTCCCCGAACGCCGGATAGTCGTTGGCGACGCTGGCGGTGAAGTTGGGCGCGCGCTTTTCGAGGAAGCTGGTCACGCCTTCGGCCGCGTCGGGGCTGCGTCCGCGGGCGAAGATCACGCGGCTGTCCCAGCGGTGGGCGCTCATCGGGTGCGGGGCGCCGAGCATCCGCCACATCATGTGCCGCGTCAGCGCGACCGATACCGGAGCGCTGTCGCCGGTCAGCTCGCGCGCCTTGGCGATCGCAGCGTCGACCAGCTCGCCTTGCGTATGGACCGACTGGACCAGCCCCTTTTCATGCGCTTCGGCGGCGGGGATCAGCCGGCCCGAATAGCACCAGTCGAGCGCGGTCTGGATGCCGACCAGCCGCGGCAGGAACCAGCTCGATGCCGCTTCGGGGACGATCCCGCGGCGCGCGAAGACGAAGCCGTAGCGGGCGTTGTCGCTCGCCAGCCGGGCATCCATCGACAGCGTCATCGTCGCGCCGATGCCGACCGCGGCGCCATTGATGGCGCCGAGGACGGGCTTTTTCGCCTCGAAGATGCGCATCGACACGCGGCCGCCGCCATCGCGGATCAGCGGGTGCGACCAGTTGATCGTGCCGTCTTCGCCGATCGGGCTGGCCGGCGTGCCGTCGGGCAGCAGCGCCTGCTTGTCGGCGCGCTTGTCATAATCGAAGGTCGCGGCGCCCGCGCCCAGATCGGCGCCCGCGCAATAGGCCTTTTCGCCATGACCGGTGAAGATCACCGCGCGAACGCCATCGTCGGCATCGCATTCGTCGAGCGCGGTAATGATTTCCTGCATCATCTCGCCGGTGAAGGCGTTCATGCGGTCGGGGCGATTGAGGGTCAGCAGTGCGATGCCTTCGTGGCGGTCGAGGCGAATCTGGTCGAAGCTCATCTTCTCTCTCCTTGGCTTTGGGAGCAGCGTTGCAAGCGACGGCGTCGAGTGCAAGCACTTTACGTAAACGTAAAGAAAGATCCTCCCTGTCGCGCAGCGATGGGGAGGGGGACCATCCGCAGGATGGTGGAGGGGCAGCGGCGTTGCAAAAAGGCCCCTCCGTCAGCGGCTGCGCCGCTGCCACCTCCCCATCGCTGCGCGACAGGAAGGGTCGCTTTCAACCCGGGGATGACGCGCCCTCGCTTTGTCGCTATAGGCGCCCCGACCGCCCCGGCGTCGCGCTCACATTTGAGTCGCTTTGCCGGGGCCATTCATTTGGTTCCGACAGAAAGTTGACCGCCATGGCCCGTCGCCGCCAGATCTACGAAGGCAAAGCGAAGATCCTCTACGAAGGCCCCGAACCGGGCACGCTGATCCAGTATTTCAAGGATGATGCGACCGCGTTCAACGCGCAGAAGCGCGGCACGATCAACGGCAAGGGCGTGCTCAACAACCGGATTTCGGAGCATGTCTTCACGCTGCTCGGCAATATCGGCGTGCCGACGCACTTCATCCGCCGCCTCAACATGCGCGAACAGCTGATCCGTCAGGTCGAGATCGTGCCGATCGAGGTGATCGTGCGCAATGTCGCGGCGGGCACGCTGTCGAAGCGCCTCGGGCTGGAGGAAGGCACGCCGCTGCCGCGCACGCTGATCGAATATTGCTACAAGGACGATGCGCTTGGCGATCCGCTGGTTGCCGAAGAACATATCGCCTGCTTCAACTGGTGCAGCCAGGACGAACTGCACGACATTCAGGACATGGCAATCCGCATCAATGATTTCATGAGCGGCATGTTCGCGGCGGTCGGCATCCGCCTCGTCGACTTCAAGCTCGAATTCGGACGGCTCTACGACGGCGATTACAGCCGCATCATCCTGGCCGACGAAATCAGCCCCGACGGCTGCCGCCTGTGGGACATGAACACCAATGAAAAGCTCGACAAGGATCGCTTCCGCCGCGACCTCGGCGGCGAAGTCGAAGCCTATCAGGAAGTTGCGCGGCGCCTTGGCCTGATGCCCGAAGGCGGCGACAATGCGGTGCTCGACCTCGAAACGCACCGCAAGAAGAAGGGCAGCTAAGGCCGCCCCGATCCCGCAAGCGCCTGAGCGTTTACAGCGGCGTCATAGCGAGAAGCCGAAGTCGACGCGGCAATCCACAGCTCGCGTAAACCGCCCTGCATTGCTGCCCCCGGCCTTGCCGGGCTCGCCATGACGAAGTTTTGTCGTTGACGCTGCCTCAGATATTGATGCTCGTCGGAATCAGGCTGGGTTGCAGATAGGGATAGGGCTGCCGCCGCTGCGCGTTCCGCGCGGCGATCGCGGTTTCGACATTGGCCAGCGCCCCCTTGAACCACGCGAGCGGCCCCTCGGGCGCGGTGACGCGCGGGTCCTGGAACCAGGGCGGGTAGGGGAAGCTGTTGCTGCGATAGTCGCCGAGCGGGCGGTAATGCACCGAACCCAGGAGTTCGAGCACGTTGAGCTGTTCGAGCGCCAGCGCCATCGGTGGCATCATCGCGAGCCAGCCCGGCTTGTCCTGTCCGCGCTCGCGGTCGGGTGCCGCCTGCCACGCCGCACCGGTGACGGCGGGCGCAAAGGCCATGATGTCCTTTTGCGGGAAATTCACCGCGGCATGCTGCGCGCTCGCGGTGAACATCACCATCGTGCAGACATCGGCAAGCTGGTCGCGCGTTGCGATCGGGCCGAAGCCGCTGATCCGCGCTTCGCCGGCCAGGCTGTCGGCCCAGGCGGCGAGTTCGGTGTCGCCGACAACCGCGTTATCGTCGGTATAATAGAGCCAGACATATTGGCGCGCCCATTCGCGGATCGCATTCCACACCAGCAGCGCGTCGTCGCGATAAGGATAGTCGGCGAGCGTCGATCCGGTCCCGACGCCGCGTGCGGCCAGATCGGCTGGCAGCATCTTGCCGTAAAAGTCGAAGGCCAGCCGGTCGTCGGCCGCCGCGGCCTGGCTCGATGCGATGGTGCCTGCGAAAATATGGTCGATCGGCCCGTTCGCGGCGATCAGCGAGGTCGCGGCCTGATCGTTGATGAACAGCGTCCCTTCGAAATGCGGAACGAGCAGCGCCCATAGCGGATGCGCCTGGGCCAGATGGCGGTGCGTGGCGACCGCGAAAGCCTCGATCACCAGATGAGTGCGCGCCAGATGCGTGAAGAGTTCGTGATAATTGCCGTCGGCGACCTGAACGACCAGCTTCGCCATCTCCCAGCCCCATTGCGCATCGGCGGCGGCCGAGGGCGTGAAGATCGGATGCAGCGCGGGATCCTGCCCGCACTGGATCGCGACCGGAACGAGTGCCGATCCGCCCGGCGGCACCGCGAACAGCGCAATCGGCTGCCAGACATATTTGGCAAGGCTGCCGTAGGTGCCCGGCGTCAGCACTGCGAGTTCGGCATAGTCGAGCAGGAACAGCCGGCGCTCGGCAAGCGCGGCGTCCAGCGTGTCGCCATTGACCACCGCGGCATAGCGCGCGGGGCTGAGCGGGAAATTGGTCGGGAGCGCGTCGCCCGCCGCGGCGATCAGCATATTGTTCGGTCCCTGAACGCGCAGCCGCGCGAAACAGGCATCGTCCTGAAAATCATAGGCGACACCGGGAACGGGCAGCGTCCGGAACAGGGCGCGATAAGCGTCGAGGCTGCGCGGCGCGCTGCTGCCGAGGCCCGCCACTTCGGCCGCGCTGACCTTGATCAGCGCTTCGATCCGCTGGCGATGCGCCTCCAGCTTCGCAAGCTGCGTGTCGGCCTCGACCGCGGCCACGACATGTTCGACCTCGTCGACGAAATGGCCGAGGAGCGACGTGCCATCCTTCATCGCATGGCCCGCCGCGATGCGCGCGGTCGACAGCTCGATCGCGTCGCATTCGGCCAGCGCGGCTTCATAGGTGCTGCGCGGCGTATCGAGTTCGCCCTTGTCGACGCCGTCCAGCTTCACCGCGAGTGCATTGCGCACGATCGCCAGCCCGACGCCGATCAGGATCGCGAACCAGGCGATCGTCGGCATATCCTGTTTGGGCACATCGGTCGCGAGCGGAACGCCGGGAAGCGACGGCTCGTCGGTCGTCCACATATAGACCTGCCGCGTCGCAGCGAGCTGCGCGGCGCGCGCGGCCTGCTCCGCCGGCGTGTCCTGCTGCGGCAGACTGGGTGCGGCGGGCGGAAGGATTGCGCCGTCGATCTGGCTGGGGGCGGTGAAATCGGGCGAAGGGAAGGACATGCGAAAGCTCCTGCGACATGAACGCGGCGCGAGGGATCGCAGAACATGGTTAATTTTTGGCATGCCGCAGGGAGGGGGCGGCCCGGTTAGGGCGATGAAAAACAATCCTTCCTTTGTTTAACGCATGCTTTACTCCCGCTTGATACCCAGCCGGAATGACGGGGGTTATAGCATGGATGCGGCGGCGCTTTTTTCCGCCATTGCCGGAGGATATCCGGGACGATGTCGCGATTCTGCGCGCCAATCGTATCGAGACGCTGACCCCGATGCTTTTTCTGATGCTCGCGGCGACGACGCCGACCGCCATCTATGGCGGCATGCCGAGCGTCCATCCGATCATCCGGATCGGCTTTCCGGTCGTTCTGGCGGCGGTGTGCCTGCTCGGCTTCGCTGCGCAGATGCATTATCGTGGCCGGCGCATGAGCCCGCGGCGCGCGCGGCGGGTGATCGTCGAGGCAGCGTGGGTGTCGGGCACGATGGGCGCGATGTGCAGCAGCTGGACGGTGGTCAACTGGCTCGCCGCGCCGCCCGAAAATCACAGCTATTATGCGATGATCATGGCGATGGGGTCGCTGGCGACCGCCTATTGCCTGTCATCGACGCGCTTTGCAGCGCTGCTCAATCTGGGCATCGGGATGGTGCCGATCGCCTATCTGATGCTGACCTCCGGCCACGCGCCCGAGATTGCGGCGGGCACCAGCCTGGTCGTCGCGACGATGTTCCTGGTGCGCATGATCCTTCAGCAGCATGGCCAGCTTGTCGACCTGCTGGAATTGCAGCGGCAGATGCGCGATCTGGCGCATAGCGACGCGCTGACCGGGCTGCCCAACCGGCGTGCGTTCGACCTGAGGCTGGAGGAAGAAATCGCGCGCGCGGCGGATGGCGAGATATTCGCGATCGCGCTGCTCGATCTCGACGGCTTCAAGCCGGTGAACGACCGGCACGGCCATGCCGCCGGCGATCAATTGCTGTGCGAAGTCGCGGCGCGGCTGCGCCGGGCGTGCGGCGATCATGCGCTGGTCGCGCGGCAGGGGGGTGACGAATTCGCCATTCTGGTGCCGCGCCGTTCACCGCTGCTTGCCACCGCGCTTGCCGATCATCTGCTCGCCGCGCTCGTCGCGCCCTACCGCATCGGCGGCCAGCCATTGCGCGTCGGCGCGAGCGTCGGCGTCGCCAACTGGCCCGGCGACGGTGGCAGCGCGCGCCGGCTTTTCGACACCGCCGACCGCGCCCTCTATGCAGCAAAGGCGGCTGGTCGACCCGACATGTCGCCGGTCGAAAGCATCGGCATCGCAAGCTGATGCGGGCTTGACCGCCCCATATGGGGCGGTCAGACCGGTCGCCATGAAGCGGACCATTTTCTGGCGCATCTCGACCGCGCTCTCGCCCCTTGCCCTTATCGCCGTCAGCATATCGCCGGTTCTCGCGAAACCCGCCGCCGCCCCCGCCGCAGCGCAGGTCGTTCCGGTCAATCCGCAGACCGCCGCGGCCAAGGCCTGGAATTTCGCGGCCAGCGATGTGCCCGTCGATTCAAATATCGTCTTCGGCGTTCTTCCCAACGGGATGAAATATGCGCTGTTGAAGAACAGCACCCCGAAGGACAGCGTCGTCCTGCGCATGCGTTTCGACGTCGGCAGCTTTGCCGAAGCCGAGGATCAGCGCGGGCTGGCGCATTTCATCGAGCATATGGCGTTCAACGGCTCGACCCATGTGCCCGAGGGTGAGATGATCAAGCTGCTCGAAAGGAAGGGGCTGGCCTTCGGGGCCGATACCAACGCCTCGACCGGCTTCGATCAGACGGTCTACCAGCTCGATCTGCCCAACGCGTCGGACGATCTGATCGACACCGGGCTGATGCTGATGCGGGAAACCGCGAGCGAACTGACGATCGACCCCGCCGCGGTCGACCGCGAACGCGGTGTCATCCTGTCGGAGCGCCGCGCGCGGGATACCTATCAGCTGCGCAACATCGTCGATCAGCTCGGTTTCCAGATGAAGGGGATGACGGTCGCGAACCGGATGCCGATCGGTACCGAAGAGGTGATCCGTACCGCCCCCGCATCGCGCCTGCGCGACCTTTACGATCGCTATTACCGGCCCGAACGGGCGACGCTGGTGATGGTCGGCGATTTCGATCCCGCCGCGGTCGAGGCGAAGATCAAGGCGCGCTTCGCCGATTGGCAGGGCCGCGGACCGGCTGGTGCCGATCCCGACATCGGCACGCTCGATTTCAAGCGCCCCGCCGCCGCCGAATCTTTCGTCGATCCGGCGATCCAGGATTCGGTGACGATCGCCAGCTTCAAACCCTGGGTGCAGCAAGCCGACACCAAGGCGAAGCGCGCGCGCAAGCTAGCCGAAGATATCGGCGAAGCGATCCTGAGCCGCCGGCTAGCCAAGATTGCGCTCGACGAGAATTCTCCGATCCTCGCGGGCTATTTCAGTGAAGCCGACGGGTGGAAGGTCTTCGATCAGGTTACGGTCGGGGCGATCGCCAAGGAAGGGGCGTGGACGGAGGCACTCGGCCTGATCGAGCGCGAGCTGCGCCGCGCCGTCCAGTTCGGCTTCACCCAGGCCGAGGTCAACGAACAGATCGCCAATCGGCGCACCGCGCTCAAGAATGCCGTCGCCGGCGTGACGACCCGGCGGAGCGACGCGCTCGCCGATGTGCTGGTCGACGCGTCCGACGGCGATTATGTCGTCGTGCGTCCCGAAACCTCGCAGGCGCTGTTCGATGCCGTCGCGCCGCAGCTGTCGGCCGATGCGGTGAGTGCGGCCTTCCGCAATCGGATGGAGGGCTTCAGCCCGCCGCTCGCGCGCGTCACTGCCAAGACGCCCGTCGAGGGCGGCGACAAGGCGATCCTTGCCGCGCTCGACACGGCGCGCGCGGTCGCGGTGACGCCCCCGGCGCAGGCACGGAGCGCGGCCTTTGCCTATGACAATTTCGGCACGCCCGGCACGGTCGTCAGCGATGATCGCATCGACGACCTCGGCATCCGGCGCATCCGCTTCGCCAACAATGTGATGCTCAACATCAAGAAGACCGATTTCCAGAAGGACAAGGTCTATCTGTCGGTGCGCGTCGACGGGGGGACGCTGCTCGCGACGCGCGACGACCCGACCAAGGTCGCGCTTGCGGGATCGATCAGCCTCGGCGGGCTCGAGGCGCATAGCCTCGACGATCTGCGCACCATTTTTGCGGGCAAGACGGTCAGCCCCAGCTTCGGCGTCGATACCGATGCCTTTGGGGGCAAAGCGGTCACCTCGCCCGACGATTTCGCGGCGCAGGCCGAACTGATGGCGGCTTATCTGACGCACCCCGGCTACCGCGCCGACGGGCTCGCGCTGATCCGTCGCTATCTGCCGCAGCAATATGCCGCCAACGATGCGACGCCGGGCGCGGTGATGGCGCGCGACAGCGGCGGCATCCTTGCCAACGGTGACCCGCGCGAGGAAACGCCGCCGCTTGCGACGATGATGGCACTCGACTGGAGCAAATTGAAAGCGGCGGTCGCCGACAGTTTCGATCATGGCGCGATCGAGATCGGCGTCGTCGGCGATATCGACGAACAGGCGGCGATTGATGCGATCGCGGCAACCTTCGGCGCTCTGCCCGAACGCCGCGCGGCGTTCGATCCGCACAGCGACGCGCGCAAGCGCGACTATCCGGTCGACCACAGCGAGCGCACGCTGATCCACAAGGGGCCGGCCGACCAGGCCGAACTGCGCGTCTATTGGCCGGCGCGCGACGACAGCGACCTGACCGAGGCGATGCGCCTCAACCTGCTGTCGCGCGTGATGCAGCTCATGCTCACCGACGAACTGCGCGAAAAGCTGGGCGAAACCTACAGCCCGTCGGCGGGAGCCAGCCTGTCGGACGAATATCCGGGCTATGGCTGGCTCGTCGCCGCAAGCAATGTCGACTACAAGGATCTGGCGACGACGCGCGCCGCGATCTTCGCGATCGCCAAGGAATTGCGCGACAAACCCGTCGATGCCGACACGCTCGACCGCGCGCGCAAGCCGCTGGTCGAGGCGATGACCAAGGCGCGGCGCGAAAATGCCTATTGGCTGGCCTATGTCGCCGAGGCGACGAGCCGCGCCGACCGGCTCGACCGCAGCCGCAACGGCATCGCGGCAGTCGAGGCTGCGACGCCGGCCGAGCTTGAAGCGCTCGCCAAGCGCTATCTTGTCGACGACAAGGCGCTGGTGATCCGGGCGATCAGCGACAAGGCCGGAAAATAGCGGGACGCGCGGCCGGCCCGACGGGGCGGCCGCGGCCCGGTTCTATTTCTTGAGCCCGATTTCGCGGAGCCGTTCCTGCAGATATTCGTCGGCGGTGATCGGCGTCGGATACAGGTTCGGATGCTCGGCATCGATGCAATTATCCAGCGTCACGATCGGATAGTCCGAACGGAAGTGCAGGAAGAAGGGCATCGAATAGCGCGCAACGCTGGCGCGGCCGGAGTCGGGATTGCGCACGCGGTGCGTGGTCGAGGGCAGGCGGTTGTTGGTCAGCCGTTGCAACATGTCGCCGACATTGACCGCCATAGCGCCCGCAGGCGGCGATACCGGAAGCCAACTCCCATCCTTGTCGAGGATTTCGAGGCCCGCTTCTTCGGCACCGAGCAGCAGGGTAATCGTATTGATATCTTCGTGCGCCTCGGCGCGGATGCCCTTCGCCGGGCCTTCGACGGGCGGGTAATGCAGCAGGCGCATCACGCTGTTGCCGTCCTTCACCGTGTCGTCGAAGAAATCGGGTGCGAGGCCAAGGTAGCGCGCGATCCCGGAGAGCAGCTTGCCGCCGATGCGGTCGAATTCGGCGAACAGCCGGTCATAGGTTTCGCGAAAGCCCGCGACTTCGGCCGGCCAGACATTGTTCGGCTGTTGCGCGGCGAGCGGGTGGCCGGCGGGGAGGTCGCGGCCCACGTGCCAGAATTCCTTGAGGTCGACTTCCTTCGCACCCTTCGCGATTTCGGTGCCGAAGGGGGTGTAGCCGCGCGCGCCGCCGCCGCCCGCGATATGATAGGCCCGCTTCACCGCCTCGGGCAGCGCGAAAAATTCCTTCGCCTTCGCCCAGGCATCGTCGATCAGCGCCGGGTCGATGCCGTGGTCGGTAATCATCGCGAACCCGAAGCGTTCGAACGATCCGCCGAAATCCTGGGCGAAGCGATCGTCGGGCAGCGACATGGAAATAACGGGAACGGCTGCGGTCATAAGGGGTGTGTCCATTTGTTGGTGCTGTGGCGCGCCATGCCGGTCCCGCCGGGGCGCGTCTTTGACATGAATCAGGATTTAGGCGGGTCGGCGCGGTTGCGAAAGAGGAAAAGGATGCTTTCGCGTCGGCGCGCGCTGGGCTAGGCCCGCGCCATGGGCAAGCAATATTGGCTGATGAAATCCGAACCCGACGTCTATGGCTGGGACGACCTGGTCAAGGACGGCACGGGGATGTGGGACGGCGTGCGCAACCACAGCGCCAAGCTGAACATGATGGCGATGAAGGTCGGCGACGAGGCGCTGTTCTATCACAGCAATATCGGCAAGGAATGCGTGGGGATCATGCGCATTACCGAGGAAAGCGCGCCCGATCCGACCGCCGAGGAAGGATCGCCGTGGGTCATCGTGCGCGTCGCGCCCGTGCGCCCGCTCGCGCATCCGGTGACGCTGGCGGCGATCAAGGCCGACCCCAAGCTTGCCGACATGGACCTTATCCGCCTGTCGCGCCTGTCGGTCGGGCGCGTGACGCCCGACGAGTGGAAGCATATATTGGAAAAGTCGGAGAAGCCGGAAGCTTAGCGCAGTTTCGACTGCATGTGCGCCGCCACCGAGGGGTGGAGCGGGTAGACGAATTCGCAGCCGAAGCTGTTGCCGTCGGCGCGCCGGATCACCGCTTCGAGCGGCTGCAGGCCCGGCAGGTTGACCCATATCTGCTTGCCGATCTGCGGCCGCGAAAAGGTGATCATGCGAAAGCCCGTCGACGACAGGTCGAACAGTTCGACGTCGAATGGGTTGAAGCCCGCTTCGCGATAGCGCGCGCGCCCGCGGACGGTGGCGCGTTCGGCGCGGCGCGCTTGCGGCGAAAGCTCTTCGGTGTCGGTCGTGCAGGCGTTGGCCACTGTATTCAATCCCACTGGTCGGATTATCGATTCGCATTTTTAGCGCCGCGCTGGTGAACGCAAAGTCGACGGAATTGGTGAAAATCGCCTATACCATGGGGTCTTCGGCCAGCGTCATCTCCTGCCCCGGAAAGGGACGGACGAGGCTGGCCGCGTCGCGCCAGTCGGCGGTCAGCCAGCGCGCATAATCGCCGGGGCGGAGGATGACCGGCATCGCTTGCGCGCCGTGATGGCTAAGCAGGCGGTTCGGTTCGACGGTCAGGATCGCGAAGCTCGGCCAATCCTCGCCCTGGCGATGGATGCCGGCAAAGGCGAAGACCGGCTGGTCGGCGGGCGCGGCCCACAGCTGTTGCCGCGCGCCGGCCGTCCCCGACCACAGGGCGAAACGGGTCGCGGGGATCAGGCAGCGCAGTTCGGGATGACGCAGCGTGCCGATCCAGAAGGGGCTCGAAAGGTTGCGCACCGTCGTCACCGGCTGGTCGCCGCGCGGCGGCGGCGGGACGCCCCACAGCTTGGGGCGCAGCCACGGGCGGCTCTGCGCGCTTCCGTCGCCGACGACCACCGGCGCCGGGCGTCCGGGGGTGACATAGCCGCGGGCCCAGGGATCGCGCCCTGAATCGGCACCGATCGCCTGCGCGGCGATTTCGGCGGTCACGTCGAGGCGATAGAGGTGCATGCGCGCCCGGCCCTAGTCGGTCGATCGCACGCGTCCGCGCATCGATTTGACCGCGCTGCGCGCCTTTTTGCCGTCGACGCGGCGCGCCCTGGCCGCCTTGCTCGGCTTTGTCTTGATCCGCTTTTCAGGCCGAACCAGCGCCGCATCGACGAGCTCGTTCAGCCGCGCGCGCGCATCGGCGCGGTTGGCTTCCTGGGTGCGATAGCTGCGCGCGAGAATCACGAGTTCTCCCGCCGCCGTCATCCGGCTTCCCGCGAGCGTCTTGAGCCGGCGGTAGGCGTCGGGCGGGAGGCCGAGAGCGAACACATCGACGCGAAGCTGGCACGCGGTCGCGACCTTGTTGACATTCTGGCCGCCCGGCCCGGTGCCGGCTAGGAATTTTTCCGAAATCGCGGCTTCGGGAATGTCAGCCACGGGTCGGGGCGGCGCCTTCGGGTGGCGAAAAGCCGAGCGCGGCGAAGCGCGCGGGGAAGGGGGCTTCGGCAATTATTGACGGCTTGACGTCACGTTTTACCACCAACCGCTCGGCGTGGAGCAGGGTGCGGTCCTTGCCGCGGCCGTTGCCGTACACGGGATCGCCGGCGATCGGCAGACCCAGCCCCTCGAGCGCATGGACGCGAAGCTGATGGGTGCGGCCGGTTTCGGGACGGAAACGCAGCAGCGCCCGCCCGTCGACGACGGCAAGCTTTTCCCAGTGCGATACCGATGGCTTGCCATTCGGATCGACAACCATGCGCCAGCCGGTCTCCGCGGTCGACGTCTTCGCGAGGGGCAGGTCGATGGTGCCGCCATCGCCATCAGGCACGCCGTCGATGATCGCGAGATATTGTTTTTCGACCTCGCGCCCCTCGAAAGCGCGGGTGAAACGGCCGTGCGCCTTGGGATTGCGCGCGAGCAGCAGGCAACCCGAGGTGTCACGGTCGAGCCGGTGAACGGCGAGCGGCCAGCGCTTGAAGCCAAAGCGCAGGCCGTCGAGATGGTTTTCGAGGCTGAGGCTGCCGTCGCGCGGCGGATCGACGGGCAGGCCTTCGGGCTTGTCGACGACAAGCGCCTCGCCATCGAGGAAGAGAATATGGTCGGAAAGAAGCATCTCCCGCCTATAGGCGGGCCGCCCCTTCGCCGAAAGCGTAAACGTCCATCGCCAGCAGGCCATAGGTCGTGCTGGCATGGAGCCGTGCGGCGTGCAGGCCGTCCGCTGCCGTACCCGCACCCATCGCGACGAACAAGGGCAGGATATGATCCATCGTCGGATGGTTGTCGCGGCCATGCGGCGCGCGTTCTACAGCGTGCAGCACCTCGTCGACGGCGTCCGCCGCCATATGTCCGGCCACCCAGTCGGTGAAGCCGGTGACCCATGCGGGCGCGGGTGCGTCGATCGGCAGGCGCGCCGAAAAAAGTGCGCGAAGATTGTGCGTGATGCTGCCCGAACCGATCAGCAATACGCCCTCATCGCGAAGCGGCGCGAGTGCACGGCCCAGCGCATAATGCCATTCGGGCGGCGCATGCGAGGCGATCGAAAGCTGGACCACCGGAATATCGGCCTTGGGATAGACCAGCGACAGGGGCACCCAGGCCCCATGATCGAGCCCGCGGTCGGGATCGGCGGCGACGGCGAGGCGATGAGCGGCGAGCAGGTCCACGACCCGCTGCGCAAGCGCCGGATCGCCCGGTGCGGGATAGCGCATGTCGAACAGCGCTTGGGGGAAATTGCCGAAATCATGGATCGTCGGCGGCGCGGGCGAGGCGGTGACCGTCGCCTGGCCGCCCTCGAACCGTGCATCGTGATGCGCCGAGACGACCAGGATCGCGCGCGGACGCGGCAAGCGGGCGCCCAGCCCGGCGAGGAAGTCCCGCGCCGGGCTGGGCTCGAGCGCCATCATCGGCGAGCCGTGGGAGAGGAAGAGGCTCGGCAGACGGCGCATCGGGGTCAGGCCGCGAGCTTCGCCGCGGTTTTCGCGACGCGTTCGCCCAGATAGCGGGCACCGCCGAGATCGGCTTCGCTCGGCTGGCGCGATCCGTCGCCATCGGCGAGCGTCGTCGCACCATAGGGGGCACCGCCCTTGACTTCATCGACGCCCATCTGCCCGGCATAACCATAGTCCAGTCCGACGATCGTCATGCCGAAGTGGAGGAGGTTGGTCAGGATGCTGAACAGCGTGGTTTCCTGTCCGCCATGCTGCGACGCGGTCGAGGTGAAGGCCGCGCCGACCTTGCCGGTAAGCAGACCCTGCGCCCAGACGCCGCCGGCGGTGTCCCAGAAGCTCGCCATCTGGCTGGCCATGCGGCCGAAGCGGGTCGGCGAACCGACGACGATCGCGTCATAGTCGGCAAGCTGCTTGGGATCACCGAGCAGCGGATGCGCGGTGTCGGTCTTGAAGCCGGCGGCCTTCACCACCGCCTCGGGCGCGGTTTCGGCGACGCGGCGAATATCGACCTCGGCGCCCGCGGCGCGCGCGCCTTCGGCGACGGCGTCGGCCATCTGCTCGATATGTCCATAGCTCGAATAATAGAGCACCAAAATCTTTGCCATCTTCGGTTTCCTTTCAGTCGGGAGGGGAAGGGGTGGGCCGCCGCCGCAAGGGAGGGGGATGGCAGGCGGCGGCCCGAGGGGGTGGGATCAGAGGCTGTCGACCAGCACCAGTTCGGCATCGTCGAGCGCTTCGACCTCGATCGTTCCGACATCGCGGATCGCGATGCCGTCGCGCGGATCGGCATCCTGTCCGTTGATGCGGATTCGGCCCTTGGCGGCGACCAGATAGGCGTTGCGGCCAGCGCCCAGATCATAGGCGACGCGGCTACCCGCGGTCACGGTCGCGGCCGCGACCCGGGCATCGGCGCGGATCGGCAGCGCGTCGTCGTCACCCTCGATCCCGCTGGCCAACGTCACGAAGCGTCCCGAACGGTCGGCCTGCGGAAATTCGCGCTGGCCCCAGCCGGGATTGCCGCCATCGCGATCGGGGATGATCCAGATCTGGAACAGCGTGGTTTCCTCGTCCTCGAGGTTGAATTCGCTGTGCGTCACCCCGGTGCCGGCGCTCATCACCTGGACATCGCCGGCCGCGGTGCGGCCGCTGTTGCCCATGCTGTCGCGGTGGCTGATCGCACCGGTGCGGACATAGGTGATGATTTCCATATCGCGGTGCGGGTGCGGCGGGAAGCCGGCCTGCGCCGCGATGGCATCGTCGTTCCAGACGCGCAGCGCACCCCAGCCCATGCGGTCGGGATCGTGATAGCCGGCGAAGGAAAAATGGTGGCGGGCGTCGAGCCAGCCGTGATTGGCGTGGCCCAGCGTGTCGAACTTGCGAATGTCGATCATCGGGCATCTCCTTTCTGGCCGCCATCCCGGACATCGGGGGCGGCGTGTTGAGGCCAAGATAGGCGATGCATTTGTTTCTGAAATAGCGTAGATCGAAACCTATCGTTTCCAATTGGAGGATGTTGTGGCGCTTCCCGATTATGAAGGCTGGGCCTGCTTCGTGGCGGTGGCCGACAGCGGCGGATTCACCGCCGCGGCGAGCGCGCTCGGCCTGTCGAAGGCCAGCGTGTCGAAGGCGGTCAGCCGGCTCGAAGCATCGCTCGGGATCACTTTGCTCCATCGCAGTTCGCGGTCGGTGACCGTGTCGACGGCGGGCGCCGGGCTGCTCGAAGAGGCGCGGGCAATGGTCGCCGCCGCGACCGCCGCGACCGAGGCGGCGCATGGCGACCGCTTCGACCTCGCAGGGCCGATCCGACTCGCGGCGCCGATGAGTTTCGGGATCAAGGTGCTCGGCGCGCCGCTCGCGGCCTTCATGGCCGAGCATCCGGCGGTCGAGATCGAACTGACGCTCAGCGATGCGCGCCACGATCTGATCGCCGAAGGTTTCGATCTCGCGCTGCGCGTCGCCAGCCTCGACGACAGCAGCCTGCTCGCGCGCACCATCGTGCCGATCCCGACGTCGGTGATCGCCAGCCCGGCCTATCTCGAGCGCCACGGCACGCCGCGCCACCCGCTCGAACTCTCGGGGCATCGGCTCGCTGGGTACGGCCACCGCGAAAAGGCGCGGCCGCTGCGCTTCCACCGCGAAGGCGAGGAAGCGACGATCGTTCCGGCAGGCCCGCTGTTCACGAACAATGGCGATGTGATCGTGCCGATGCTGGTCGCGGGGGGCGGCATCGCGGTGCTGCCGCACTTCATCATCGACGCCGAACTGCGCGCCGGCAGGCTCGTTCCGATCCTGACCGACTGGTCGCTGCCGCAGGCCTATCTGCACCTGTTGTCGCCACCGTCGCGCCTCCGCCCGGCGCGGGTACGGGCCTTGTCCGACTATCTCGCCGATACGCTGAAACGCAGCTGCGCGGGTCGCGACTCGTGGATTTCTGCGGGTTAAATCAAAATTAACCTTTTCCCTTCACAAGTTTCATGGTTAATGTTCCGCCAGCCCTGCAACGGGGGCGTTGGTGGCACTGCGAGGGAGCCGCGGACGGGTTGCGGGTCCATCGTGGGAAACAGTCAAGGGGTGCCTAATGCGCGTACTGCTGATCGAGGACGAGCCGACGACCGCGAAGGCGATCGACACGATGCTCACGACCGAAGGCTTCAACGTCTATACCACCGATCTGGGTGAGGAAGGCTTGGACCTTGGCAAACTCTATGATTACGACATCATTCTGCTCGACCTGAATCTGCCCGACATGCACGGCTATGACGTGCTGAAAAAGCTCCGTACCGCAAAGGTGCAGACGCCGGTGCTGATCCTTTCGGGCATTTCGGAAATGGATTCCAAGGTGCGCTCGTTCGGCTTCGGCGCCGACGATTATGTCACCAAGCCCTTTCATCGCGACGAGCTGGTCGCGCGCATCCACGCCGTCGTCCGCCGCTCGAAGGGCCATAGCCAGAGCGTCATCAAGACGGGCAAGCTGGCGGTCAATCTCGACACCAAGACGGTCGAAGTCGATGGCGTCCGCGTCCATCTGACCGGCAAGGAATATCAGATGCTGGAGCTGCTTTCGCTCCGCAAAGGCACGACGCTGACCAAGGAAATGTTCCTGAACCACCTTTATGGCGGCATGGACGAGCCCGAATTGAAGATTATCGACGTCTTCATCTGCAAGCTGCGCAAGAAGCTCGCGCTCGCGTGCGGCGGCGAAAATTATATCGAGACGGTCTGGGGTCGCGGCTATGTGCTGCGCGATATCGACGAAGAAGGGAATGAAGTGCGCCGGGTCGCCTGACGCGCTTTACCGACGAAAATCAATCAACGGGGGACCCGGCGCGGAGCGATCTGCGCCGGTTTTCCTTTGTGGCGCGGCGATGCGCGGGTCAGATCTTCGGTTTGCCGTAATGACCCGGCAGCGACGAAACCTGCCGCAGTCCCGGGCGCCAGGTCGACATCTGCGTCGGCGCCATGATCTGGAATTCGGCCTTGCTGTCGGCGGCGACGAGCTGATCGGCGTGCGCCGCGCGCAGCCGTGCCGGCTCGATCGTCCGTTCGGTCTGCAGGCCGAAGCGTTTGTCGCTGACCCAGCGGACCACGCCCTCCATCGGCTGATGACCCGGAAGATAGACGGTCAGCCGCTCGCCAACCTGCAGCACATGCGGCGACTGCCCGCCAACGCCGGTTTCGGAAATATTGCGCAGGGTCACATCGAAGCGCCCGAGGCGGTCGCACGCAAGCGACGCCTTCACCAGTCGCGACTGGCGCGGTTGGCGCTTTTCGGCTGAAGCCGTTGAGGCGGTATCGGCCTCGAAATTCGGCATGGGCGACCCAATAAGCTTCTGCCGCCTGTCACCCACGTCAGGCGGTTATTGTGGTCCCATCTCCGCGCATAACGAAAGAAGGTAAATTTTCGTATAGCGTCTTTTCGGATTTCGCGACTTTTGCGACGGACCGAGTGCGGGCGCCACCGATATGCTTCGGACACGAAGCATCTGAATTGACGCGGGAATATTCTGGCGACCTGCCGAGCGTGGGCCGGGCCGCTCGCCTCCGGCCCACCGCCGCGTTAACCGCGCCCGGCAACGCTCTTGTGCAAGGCGGCCCGCCGCACGCCGAGGCGCGGGCGGGCCGGGAGAAGGGGCTCCGCGTTACCGCAGACCCGAATAATCGACGTCGACGACGCGGCCATACCGCACGTCGCAGCTGAACTTGCCGCGATCATAGGAACCGCCGCGGCCCCAGCGTCCGCGCCAGCCTTCGTTGACGACGACGCGGCCCTTGACGCGATAGCCGTCGCGCTTGCGATCGATGCTCGTGACCTGCGTCACGTCGGTGCGGCCATAGCGGCTGGTGCCGCGCTCGACGGCACGGACGCACTGGCCGACCGCTGCGCGACTGTTGCCATAGCGGCCATAATCATAACCATAGCCGTATCGCGGATCATTGTACCGGTCGCGATAGCGACGATCGTTGCGGTCATAGCGGTCGTAACGATCGTTATCGGCCGACAGGATGGCGGCGAGGCCGCCGAGGACGACGGCGCCGGCGATGATTTCGCCCGCACCGATCCCGTCGCGGTCGCGGTGATCGTACCGGTCGCGCGCGAGCGCGGGGGTGGCGCTCAACATCGCGCCGGCGGTGGCCGCCCCGATTGCGGCCTTGGTCCAGTTCATGGGCTTCTTCGCCATGGTTCGGTCTCCTATTCAGCAGGCGGCACCCGTGCGGCCTGCGATGCCCCTTGATAGCGAAGGCGCCGTGACGCGGTGCTGAACCCGGCGCTTATCTGCGGTTCAGCCTTGGTTCGGCGTGGGTTCAGCTTGACGGAGGCGGGCAGAGAAAAGCCCTCCGCCATCGCTGGCGAAGGGCCGAAAATCCAATTGCAATGGGGTCAGTTGATGCTGACGTCGACCACGCGCCCGCCGCGATAGCTGCACCCGAAACTGTGCAGCTCGCCGCCCGGGCGCGATATGTTTCCGGTGACGTACCAGCCGTCGCCGCCGTTCGCGGGCCGCGTGTCGGTGATGCTTTCGACGCGGGCATCGTCGCCCATTTCGCCCTCGGCCGCCCAGCCGCAGGCATCGGCCGCGCGCTGCTCGATCTCTCCGCCGCGATAGGCGTCGCCGGTGCCATATCCGTCCGGACCGCGATCGTCGCGGCGCTGATAATCGGGGGCGTCCTGCGCGCGATCGTCGCGATAGGGCGGGGCGTAACGAAAGTCGCGGTTGCGCGTCTCGCGACTTTGCTTGCTCGCCGCGCTGGCAACCGCCGCGATCGTGCCCAGGATCAGGATACCGCCGATGATCTCGCCGGCGCCGATCCCGTCGTCGTGGCGATTGTGCCAGCCGCCGTGGCGTCCGCGTGCTTCGGCGGGGGTCGCGCTGAGCCCGACCGTCGTAACCAGAACCGCCGCCGCTGCGGTGAAGCCGGTCATCTTGCGCATTTCAGTCACTCCAGAACGCGGACAGGGGCGTCCGCCGTCGCCCGATGATCTAGGCGCACCATGCTTTCACGCCGCTGAACCGTGGCGAAAGGGCGGCGAAAGGAAAGGCCCGCCGTTCCTCGACGGATCGGCGGGCCTCACTAAGCCAAGTCTGGCGACCAGACCAGTTCAGGGCACGTCAGCAGACGCAGCGCGGCTTGGCTTTGGGTTTCGGTTTCCGCTTGGCCACATAGCGTTTCCGCACCGGCACATTTTCATAATAGGTCTTGGTCGTGGTCACGACGCGTTCGGTGACGACCGGCGGGCCGTTGATGATCGTCGTGACGACGACGCCCGGCGTGTAATAGCCATAACCGTAGCCGTAACTATAGGCATAGCCGCCCGGATAGCCGGGATGGCCGGGATAATAGCCGCCATGGGCACCGCCGCGCCGCGCCCACCATTCGTCGCACTTTTTCTTGTCCGCCTCGCTGCCGACCGCTGCGCCGGCGAGCGCCCCGACGCCGCCGCCGATCAGCGTGCCGGCGGTACGGTCGCCATGACCGGCAACGCGATTGCCGACGACACCGCCGACGATCCCGCCCACGACCGCACCGGTCGCCGCGCCGCCATGGCCGCAACGACGGCCCATTTCCATGTCCTCGCGCGGATCGAAACCGCCTTGATAATAGGGCGGCGGCGGATAGTCGGCGCCGGTGCGCCCCTCGACGCTGCCTTCATAGCTGCCCTCGTAACGGCGGCCGTCGCGATCTTCGTAGGTGCCGTTCCACGTACCCGTCCAGCGGCCTTCGGACTGGTAGCCGTCGATGTGGCGATATTCGACTTCGCTCGGCATCCGGTCGGGATAGCCGGTGTAGACGCGCACATCGGGCGCGGAAGGCGCCTCATAGTCGAGCCGCGGGGCCGCTTCGTCGGTGGTCGTGACGACGGTGGTCTGGGTCTTGGTGACCTCGGCGCTGGTCGCATGGCCGGCCAGCAGCAACGATGCGGCGGCAGCCCCCAACAACAAAACGGTGCGCATGCTAAACTCCCTGTTCCAGCGGAATCGCCCGTGGGGGCAATGGCTTGGTTAACAGTCTGTTAGCAAAATCGGCGCTTTTCCGCGAATCCGTTAACCGTGCGGATCGCGTCCCATTTTGACGCAGCTTTAACCCGCGAGCGCGGCGGCGATGCGGACGATCAGCGCTTCGGCGCCCGCCTGATCGTCGGCCGTGAAGCGCGCGGGCGAGGGGCTGTCGAGGTCGAGCACGCCGATCAGGCGGCCTTCGGCGACGATCGGCACCACCAGCTCGCTGCGGCTGGCCGCATCGCAGGCGATATGCCCGGGAAAGGCGTGGACATCCTCGACCCGCTGCGTCTTGCGCAGCCGCGCCGCGGCGCCGCACACCCCCTTGTCGAGCGGGATGCGGATGCACGCCGCCTTGCCCTGGAACGGGCCGAGCACCAGTTCGGTGCCGTCGAAGCGGTAGAAGCCCGCCCAATTGAGATCGGGAACAGCCTGCCAGATCAGCGCCGCGACATTGGCCATATTGGCGATCGCATCGGGCTCACCCGCGACGAGACCGGCGGCGGCGTCGGCCGCCTCCGCCCACAGCGCGGCAGGATCGGTGGCGGTGAAGGAGAGGGCGTAGGACAAGGCGATGGCTTTCGGCTGGGGGGCGGCGGCGAACGCTATCGTCCGCCGCCGCCGCGCGATCATTCAACGTCGAGGCCGGTCCATTTGGCAGCGAAGGCATATTTGTCCGCCGCCTCGGCGATGATCTTGTCTGTCGGCTTGCCCGAGCCATGGCCGGCGCGCGTCTCGATGCGGATCAGGTGCGGCTTGGAGCCGATATCCTCGTGCTGCAGCTCGGCGGTATATTTGAAGCTGTGACCCGGTACGACGCGATCGTCGGTGTCGGCGGTCGTCACCAGGATCGCCGGATAGGTGCGGCCGCCCTTGATATTATGATAGGGCGAATAGCTCAGCAGATTGCGGAAATCGGCCTCTTTCGACGGATAGCCATAATCGTCGGTCCAGTAGCGGCCCGCGGTGAAGCGATCGAAGCGCAGCATGTCCATCACGCCCACAGCGGGCAGCGCGGCCGCGAACAGGTCGGGGCGCTGGTTGGTGACGGCGCCGACCAGCAGGCCGCCGTTCGACCCGCCCTCGATCGCCAGTTCGCCCTGGCCGGTGATTTCTTCGGCAATCAGATATTCGCCGGCCGCGATGAAATCGTCGAAGACATTCTGCTTGTTGGCGAGCCGACCGGCGTCGTGCCACGCCTTGCCATATTCGCCGCCGCCGCGCAGGTTCGCGATCGCGACGACCCCGCCCTTGTCGGCCCAGGCGAGCCGCGTGGGCGAAAAGCCGGGGGTCAGCGACACGTTGAAACCGCCATAGCCATAGAGCAAAGTCGGCGATCCCTTCGACCGGTCGAGCCCCTTTTTCATCACCAGAAACATCGGCACCTTGGTGCCGTCCTTCGACGTGTAGAAACGCTGTTCGACCGTGAAATCCTTGGGATCGAAGGTCAGTTTCGGCGCCTCGAAAATCTCACTCTTCCCGCTTACCGTATCAAGGCGATAGATGGTCGTGGGCTGCGCAAAGCTGGAGAAGGCGTAGAAGGTTTCAGGATCACCGGGCTTGCCGCCGAAACCGCTCGCGGTGCCGATCTCGCCGAGATTGATGTTCGCCACCGGCTTGCCGTCGAGCGCGACCATCCGGGCCTCCGACTTGGCATCGCCGAGGTAGGACAGGATGATGCGGTCGCCGACGCGCGACGCGCCGACCAGCGTCCCCTCCTGTTCGCCGACGATCTGGGTGAGCGCCGCGGGCTTGCGAATGTCGAGCGAAACAAGGCGCTGACGCGGCGCATCCTTGTTGGTGAGGAAGGTGAAGCGCGTGCCCTGGTTGGTCACATATTCCCAATTGTTCGCATAATCGTCGACCAGCGTGATCGCCTTGCCGCCCTTCACCGGATGCAGTGTCAGGCCGAAGCGTTCGTCGGTCCCTTTGGACGAAACGACGAGGACATATTGGCCATCATCGGTGACGAGCGCGCCGTGATTGAGTTCGGGCTGGTCGGGCGTCGCATGGATCAGCACGTCGGCGCTCTGCGGCGTGCCGAGCTTGTGGAAATAGACCGCGTGATTTTCGTTGAGCGACTGAAAGGCCTCGCCTTCCTTGGGTTCGGGGAAGCGCGAATAGTAAAAGCCGCTGCCGTCCTTCGCCCAATCGAGCGACGAGAATTTGACCCAGCGGATCTCGTCGGCGGTATCCTTGCCCGTCGCGACGTCCATCACGCGCACGATACGCCAGTCGGTGCCGCCATCCTGCACGGAATAGAGCAGATATTTGCCGTCTTCAGACGGCGTCCATTCGGCGAGCGCGGTCGCGCCGTCCTTGGCCCATGTATTGGGATCGATCAGCACGCGGCCTTCGCCGGTCAGCCCCTCGCGCACCGTCAGCACCGATTGCGGCTGCAACCCGTCGTTTCGCGTGTAGAAATAGCGCGACCCCGCCTTGCGCGGCAGGCCGAAGCGTTCGTAATTGTAAAGCTCGGTCATCCGCGCCTTGAACGCATCGCGGCCGGGCAGCGTCGCCAGATAGGCGTCGGTCACCTTGTTCTGGTTGGCGACCCAGGCTGCGACCTTGGGATTGACGCGAACATCGTCTTCCAGCCAGCGATAGGGGTCGGCGACATTGACGCCGAACTGCGGATCGACGGTGTCGCCCCGTTCGGTGGCCGGATAGGTCAGCGCGGGCGCAGGCGCCGCCGCCGCGGCGTCTTCGGCCGCCTGCGCCGCCGCGGGCGTCATGAACAGGGCAACCAGCGCGAGTGGCGCGCGAAATTTGCTACGGGGCATGGCAAGGCGATCCTCATTGTTCGGGTAATAATCGTGCGCGACACTGTAAGCATCGCTTTTTGACGGGCAAGGGGATTTGCAAGGAAGATCGCGGCGCGGCCATGCCACCAGCGTTCGGGGCGTAAAGGCGCCCGCGCGTCTCTTCTGCTGCCCGTTCGACCCTAGGCCGGGCGGCCGAGCCAGCGCTCAAGAACGTCGGCGTTGTCCTGACCGACGGTGAGCGGGGCGGGGCGCCGCACGCTGCCCGGCGTGTCCGACAATTTAGGGAAGACGCCCTGCATAGTCACCTCGCCCAATTCGGCGTCGGGAACGGTGACGAGCGCCTCGCGCGCCGCGAAATGGGGGTCGGCGAGCATATCCTCGGCATCATAGACGCGGCCGGCGGGGACGCTCGCCTCGATCATCTTCGCCTCCAGTTCGGCGATCGTCATCGTGCGCGTCCATTCGCCGATCAGCGCGTCGAGTTCCTCCTGCCGCGCACCGCGCGCGCGGTGGGTCGCATAGCGCTCGTCGCTCGCAAGTTCGGGACGGCCCATCGCCGCGGCAAGCCGCGCGAAAACGGCGTCCTGATTGGCGCCGATGAGATATTCGCCGTCCTTGCAGGGATAGACGTTCGACGGCGCGATGCCGGGCAGGGTCGACCCGGTGCGCCGTCGCTTGGTGCCGCTCGCGGAATAATCGGCGACGGTCGATTCCATCACCTGCAACACCGCCTCGTAAAGCGCCGAGTCGACGATCTGGCCCTCGCCGGTCTTGTTGCGGTGATGCAGCGCCGCGAGCGCGCCGAGGCAGCCATAGGTCGCGGCCAGCGTGTCGCCGATCGACACACCCATGCGCGCGGGCGGCAGATCGGGATAGCCGACGATACCACGCCAGCCGCCCATCGCTTCGCCGATGCCGCCGAATCCGGCGCGCGCCGAATAGGGGCCGGTCTGGCCATAGCCCGATACGCGCACGACGATCAGGCCCGGATTGGTATTGCGCAGCTCTGCGGGGTCGAGGTTCCATTTTTCGAGCGTGCCGGGGCGAAAATTCTCGATCAATATGTCGGCTTTGGCGATGAGGTCGCGGGCGAGCTGCTGGCCTTCCGCACTGCGTAGGTCGACGGCGACCGAATATTTGTTGCGCGCGATGACGCGCCACCAGCTTGGCCGGTCGCCTTGGCCCCAATGGCGCATCTGGTCGCCCGTTTCGGGCGGCTCCAGCTTGACGATTTCGGCGCCCATGTCGCCGAGAAGCTGGCCGCAGAACGGGCCCGCGATCAATTGGCCCATTTCGACCACCCGAAGGCCGTCCAGCGCTCCCCCGCCGCTGTTGCTGTCTGTCATGTCGTTCCTTTCGCGGCTCCGATCCTCTAAGTCGCCCTAGCCGGCGACCCGTCAAACGCAGCCCATGGACTCTTTATACTTAGAATACTATGTAATTTTCAACCCCGCTTGAACAGCATTTGAACCGAGGCGCTAAAATGGCCAGCAAAACTCGCATCGAAATGGTCGAAGTCGGACCGCGCGACGGGCTGCAGAATGAAAAGACCGTCGTTTCGACGGCCGACAAGGCCGAGCTGATCCGCCGCGCCATCGCCTATGGCGCGCGGCGGATCGAGGCGACGAGCTTCGTCAATCCCAGCCGCGTTCCGCAGCTGGCCGATGCCGAGCAGCTGGTCGCGATGCTGCCCGATCGCGACGATGTTACCTATATCGGGCTGGTGCTGAACCGTCGCGGCGCCGAGCGTGCGCTGGCGACGGGGCGGATCGACGAGCTGGGCGCGGTCTGCGTCACCAGCGACGCCTTCGGCATCCGCAACCAGGGGCAAAGCTCCGACGAATCGCTCGCGGCGGCGATCGAAATAGTCGAGCTCGCCCATGCCGCGGGACGGAGCGCACAGATCACCATCGCCACCGCCTTCGGCTGTCCTTTTGCGGGCGAGATTCCGATGGGGCGCGTCATCGACATGGCAAAGCGCGTCGCCGATGCGCAGCCGCGCGAGGTTGCGCTCGCCGACACCATCGGCGTCGCGGTGCCTGCACAGGTCGCCGAAACGGTCGCGCGCGTGCGCGAAGCGGTTGGGCCGCTGCCGGTGCGCGTGCATTTTCACAACACGCGCGGGTCGGGGCTTGCCAATGTCTGGGCGGCGGTCGCCGCAGGGGCGACGATCGTCGATGCCTCGCTCGGCGGGCTCGGCGGCTGCCCCTTCGCGCCGGGCGCGGCGGGCAATGTGGCGACCGAGGATGTCGTCTATATGCTCGAACGCAGCGGCATCGCGACCGGTCTCGCGCTCTTGGACCTCGTCGAGGCGGCGGCATGGTTCACCGGGGTGATGGGGCGTCCGCTGCCCGCGATGGTCAGCAAGGCGCCGGCCTTTCCGGCGTCCTGAGCGCTCAGCGGGGATGGTCGGCGTCGAAATGGCGTTCGAGCAATTTCATGCGATCGACGATCGAGAAGAAGAAGGCGGTCGACCAGCCGATCAGGATGATGCCGCTCGCCCCCTCGATCGCGCCCAGGATGCGGAGACCGGGCGGCAGGACGATATCGCCATATCCGATCGTCACATAGGTCGAGGTTGAAAAGTAGAGCGCATGCTCGAAATCGGTGAAGGCGCCGAGCCACTGGAACACCCCCGCCCATATCCATATCTCGACCGAATGCAGCGCAAACAGCCCGAAAGCGGCGACCAGGATCGCGGCACCGTTCAGCAGAACGATCAGGACGCGGCGCTCGGCGCGGCGATAGCGGCGCAGGACCGCGAGCAGGATCGCCAGCCCCACAAGGTGCACGATGACCGTCGTCCCGACGACGAGCGTGGCGAGCATGAGCTGATGGATAAGCGTCATGCGCCTATTCACCCAGATTGCCTTCCGCGCGCAAGCGGCTTTGACCCTAGCGCACGGCCTGCGCGAGCAACCCCGTAATCGAAGGGGTGATTGCGACGCGCGCGATCGTGATGCGATTGTGCGCGAAGCCCGCGCCCATGAAGATGCGCTCCAGCGCCGCCTCGTCATAAAGCCGGTGCAAGCCGACGCGTGTGAAAGACCAGTCGCGCATCGTGTCGCGGTGCGTGACATAGGCTACCGCGCGGCCGTCGGGGCGCAATATCCTGTGGAGAGGCGCAAGGTCGCGGCCGTCGGGATCGCAGAAATAAAGCATGTTAAGCAGCAGCGCGGCGTCGAACGAGGCCGGCGGAAAGGGCATCGCGGCAAGCTCGGCGCAGCGTATATCGGCGCCCTCTCCCAGCCGGGTCGCGGCCATCGCGGCCATGACGGGCGACGGGTCTATCCCCGCAGCGTCCACGTCGGCGCGGCGCCGCACCGCCGCAAGCGCGGCGCCGGTCCCGCACCCGATGTCGATGACGCGTTCGCCCGCGCGCGGCGCCAGCAGGCCGATCGCGAGCCGCGTCGGCCGGCGGTTCGCCATATCCATTGCCCGGCCGAGCAGCCGCCCTGCGATACCGCGCGGGCGCGCGAGCTGTCCCGCGAAGGCGGCGGCCATGCGGGCTGCCATGTCAGCGCGTCTTGGCGAGCAGCGCCTGCACCTCGCGGCGGCGTCCGGCATCCCACACGGGCCGCGTGCCATCGTGCGGCGCGCGCAAAGCCTTTTGCAGAAAGGAGCGGGCGCCAGCCTTGTCGCCCTGATCGAGCAGGAAGTCGCCGTAGAAATAATTGGCGTCGAGCCCGCCCGGATCCTGCGCGAGCGCTTCCTTCAGCAGCTTGCGCGCCTTGTCGGTGTCGCCGAAGCCGATCGGCGATCCCGGCACCTTGTAATAGAGGACGCCCAGGCTCATCGCCGCGCCGCCCTTGGCGGCATGCGGATCGAGCGCATAGGCGCGGGCGATGATGTCGCGCGCGCGCGTCGCAAGGCCCAGCTTGTGAAAGATGTTGGCGCGGTTCGCCTGCTCGCTGGTGACGATGCCCTGCCACAGTAAAGGTTCGGCGCGGCCGGGATAGCGGGCGACCAGCACGGCGGCCTGCTTGGCGAGCGCGTCGAGTGCCTTGGTCTGGGTGCTCGATCCGTGCACCTCGTATACGATGTGCGCCCAGCCGTCGTTGATCGACTTCACATCTTCGGCGGCGCCGGCCATCACCACGGCCGGCACGGCCGCGAGCACCATCGCCGCGACCGCCGCGGCGCGCGTCATCTGCAATTTCATCGGGCTACTCCTTTGTCGTGCTTCACGAAAATTCTGCGCGGGCGCGCCGGATCTGCGGCGCGAGGCCGGTGTCGATCAGCCGCGGCGAAATGGCATTGAGCGCGGCATAGACGCGCTCCATCGCGCCGATGCTGAGCGTGGGGCGCCGGGCAAGGATCGCGGCGACGATCCGCTGCGCGACCCATTCGGGGGCATCGGCCTTCATTCCGGTAATTTCGAGGAAGCGGTTGACCTCGGCATTGTTGAAGGCGGTGCGCGCGGCGCGCGGATTGACGTGCGTCACACTGACGCCGCTGCCGCCCAATTCGCGCCGCAATCCCTGGCTGAACGCGGCGAGCCCGGCCTTGCTGCTCGAATAGGCGGCGAACCAGGGGTAGGGGATAGCGCCAAGCACCGATCCGATATTGACAATCTGCCCGCTCCCGCGCTGCCGCATGGGCGCCGCGACCGCCCGGGCGAGCACCGCGGGAACGAGCAGATTGATCCGGTAACACAGCGCCAGCGCCTCGACGGGCTGGCTTTCGTGCAGGCCGAATCGCATGACCCCGGCGATGTTGACCAATATATCGGGGGTGTCGCCCGCCAGCCGTTCGGCCAGCGCGGCGAGCGCATCGTCGTCCGAAAGATCGGTGACGATGCTGTCGTGGCACGCGGCGCTTTCGCTGCGGTCGATCCCAATCGTATGGGCGCCAGCCTGCGCAAGCAGAATGGCGACGGGGGCGCCGAGGCCGCCGGCGGCGCCGGTGATGGCGACACGCTGCCCGTCAAGCCGCCGCACGCGCCGGTTCCATTTCGATGCCCGCGAAAACCCCGCCGAACAGCGCGAACATCTCGCGCGCCATGCCCAGGATCGCCGCGCGATCGGCGGGATCGTCGAGCCCGTTCACCAGCTCCGCGAAAAAGGCCATATGATCCTGATCGAGCGCCCCGTGCGAGGTCAGATAGGTGAAGGCCTGCGGCGGCAGACCCAAATTCTTCGCGACCGCCGAGGCGCCGCGCGTCGCCAGCGCGACACTGACGCTTTCAAGGACATAGACCATGCCGAAAAAGGCCATGGCATTGCCCGTCGCGATCCGGCGATAGGCGTGATCGACCATTGCGGCCGTTGCGGGCGCAGGCGCGCTGGCGCGCACCGCCGCGGCGTCGCCGCCGGCAACCGCGATGTCGGACAATATCCATTCCTCGTGGCCGGTTTCCTCGGCGATATAATCGTCGAGCGCGGCCACGATCGCAGGGCGTCCGCCGAGCCGCGCGCGCGCCGCCTGCATCAGCGGGACGGTGTGGCTGACATGGTGATAGGCCTGCGCCAGATAGGCGAGGTACACGTCGCGCGTGATCGTGCCGGTCAGTCCCGCCTGCAATTGCGGAATGGTCAGGAAGCGCAGGCGCTCGCGCACCGTTTGCGCCTCGAGTTCGGTGAAGAAGTCGGGCGTGCCGTCCAGATAGGCGGCGGCAATCGCGGCGCGGCGCAGGCGGCCGTTGCCGGTGAGCTGCCCGTTCATCGGTGTGAAGTGTGCGGCTTCGCGCCAGCTACCGACTCGGGCATAGGCCGGCAGCAGGGCATTGGCAGCTGCGACTGCGGCATCCAGATCGGCGTCGGCATGGGCCGGCACGATCAGCGCTTCGGGCGCCGGTCGGCCGTCGCCCCACACCATTGCCTGCGCGATCGCCGGTTGCTGGGTGAGCGCAGCCTCGACCCATTCGGGCGAGATATTGCGGCCGAAACTGGTGATGATCAGGTTCGATTTCCGCCCGTCGATGTGCAGCCGTCCCGCGGCGTCGATCGTGCCGATGTCGCCGGTGTGGAGCGGCGCGTGCGGCGCAGCGCCGCCGACCGCGCCGAGGCAGATCGGACCCTCGAGCACGATCTCGCCATCGTCGGCTACACGCGCCTGCATATGGGAAAGCGGTCGGCCGACCGACGTCGGATCGTCATCGCCCGGATCCTGCAGAGACACGACCGATGCGCATTCGGTCAGGCCATAGCCTTGCCGGACGGGCAAGCCGAGCCGGCGGGCGCGCTCCACCAAGGGGACAGGGGTGCGCGCACCGCCGACCGCGACCAGCGTCAGCAGCGGCAGGCGGATATCCGCCGCCTCCATGACGCGAACGATGCCGTCGAGATATTCGGGAACCAGGATCAGCGAGGTGATGCGCTGTTCGGCGATCAAGCGGACCGCCCTGGCGAAATCGGGGCGAAAGGGGTCGGCCATCCCGACCTCTGCCTGCGGCGGACAGACATAGGTGCCGCCCGCGATCAGCGTCGGGAAAAAGCCCGCTACGGTTTCCAGCAGGATGCCCGGCGGCAACAGCGCGAGGTGCCGTCCGGCGTGCTCGGCCCCGACCGCGGCGACGATCGCGCAGGCGACGGTGAGCATATGGTCGGCCGAAAGGCAGATGCCCTTGGGCGTGCCAGTCGACCCCGAGGTGAAGCTGATCCGCGCCGTCCCACCGGGGAGGGGGACGGGCGCGGACTGGCGGGGCTTGCCCGACCCGACGGAACGGATCGTCGGATCGGGTGCGGCCCCGCACAAGCCGGTGGCGTGGCGCGACTGGTCGGCGGTGAAGAAGCCGGGAAGCGACAGCACCGGAATGGCGGCCGCGAGGAGCGCGAGTTCCAGTTCGGCGCTTTCGCAGCCATGGTCCCGCTGCAACGCGACCGGGACGCCCGGTTGCAGTCGCGGCGCGAGGTCGGCGATGCGCGCCGCGACGCGATCGCGCAGCGCGGCATAGGACAGCGGCTGACCGTCGAGCGCGTCGATGGCGACGGCGTCGGGCCGCGTGGCGGCCTGCGTGGTCAGAATGTCGAATATGGTCATGTCAGGCCGCCTGCCGCCCGGCGCGACGTTCGAGGAAGCTGTTGATGGCGGCTTGCCCGTCGGCGATGATGCCGGCGCAGACCCACGGATCCTGATCGAAATAGTGCCCCCACGCCGATGCCGTCGATCCCAGCCGCTCACCGCGTGCTGGGGTGATGGCGGCAACCGGGATGCCGATGCGGCGAAACATGGCGCGCAGCGGGGCGGTCAGCGTCGCGACCGCGACATCGCCCAGCGCGGCAAGATCGTTCGCCGCGGCGCCCCAAAGCGCGATCATCGCCAGCGGATTGACGGCTGCCAGATTGCCGATCTCGACGATCTGGCGGCGCGCGACGGGCCGGTCCAGCGCGATCGACGCCAGGTCTTCGACGGGCGCATCGAGATAGGCTTCCAGAAACAGCGGCGCATCGGCGGCGCGCGCGTAGCCCAGCGCGGCGGTCGATCCGCCGGTGCCCGGACGGTGAATATAGTCGGAAAAGCCGGGGGACAGTTCGACAGCGAAGCAGTCGCGATACCGTTGGCGGATCATTCCGAATTCGTCGCCTGGCGTCATGCCAATCTCCCTATGTTACAGGGATGAGACGCCGCGATGACACGCACCCCGCAAAGGAATGCGAAAATTTTCCGGTAGGGCGCCTCGAAACGGCGGCGAACCGGCGGTGCGCGCGTTTAGCGAACCTGCCGCTTTTCCAGCTTTCGCGCCAGCGTGCGGCGGTGCATGCCGAGCCGGCGGGCGGCTTCGGAAATATTAAACCCGGTTTCGACCAGCGTCTGGTGGATATGTTCCCATTCGACGGTCTTGATCGACGACTGGCGCCCGTCGAGCGCCGCTTCGGCATTGCCTTCGGCCCGGCCGAAGGCGGCTTCGATATCGTCGGTGTTCGACGGCTTGGCGAGATAATAGGAGGCGCCGAGCTTGATCGCTTCGACCGCGGTGGCGATGCTGGCAAAGCCCGTCAGCACGACGATGCGCATCGCAGGGTCAAAGGCGCTCAGCGTCTGGACGCAGCCGAGGCCCGAAGCGGCGCCGAGCTTCAGGTCGACCACCGCGAAATCGGGATGGAATCCGGCGAGCAGCTCGTCCAACCCCTCGGGCCCATGCGCCACCCGCACATCATAGTCGCGCCGTTCGAACGATCGCTTCAACGTCCGCGCAAAGGCTTCGTCGTCTTCGACGATCAGCAGGCGCCGCTCGGTCATCCCCGTCTCCCTTCGCTCCGCGCGATCGCTGCGATCGGCAGCGTGATCCGGACCACCGCTCCCCCCGCGTCGCGATTATCGGCGCTCACCAACCCGCCCAGCTTGCGCACGACATTGACCAGCAGGAACAGGCCGAGCCCGCCGCCGGGCCGGCCCTTGGTCGACCGATAGGGCTGGCCGATCGTCTCCAGCATTTCCGGATCGAATCCGGGGCCGCGGTCGGCAATCTCGATCACCAGCATCTCGCCGTCGCGCAGCGCGGTGAGGCCGATCCAGTCGGGCGAGACTTCGGCTGCGTTGTCGATGACATTGTCGATTACCTGACGCAGCGCGGTATCCGACACGATCTCGACATCGGGGCCGATCCGGTCGCTGAAATCGAGCGTGCCCGGCAGGCGCCCGGCCCGCCAGTCGTCGACGATGTCGGTGACGAAGCGGCGCGCGGTCGTCACTTGCGGCGCGATGCCGCGGGCTTCGCCAGCCGACATCAGGATGCCGCTGACGATCGATTTGCAGCGGCCGACCGCCGCGTCCATGTCGGCCAGATCCTCCTGCAATTCCCTGTCGTCCGCCAGTCGCGGTGCCGCGCGCCAGTCGCCGATCAGCACCGACAGCATCGACAGCGGCGTCCCGAGTTCGTGCGCGGCGCCCGAGGCGAGTAGGCCCATGCGGACGATATGATCCTCCTCCGCCGCGCGCTGGCTGGCGGTGGCCAGCGCCGCATCGCGTTCGCGCAGGTTGCGGCTCATCCGCGTGACGAAGGCGACGAGCAGCACCGCGATCAGCAGGAAGCAGACGAGGCTGCCCTTGAGATAGAGCGCCAGCGGATCGGCGGCATAGGGCTGCGGCAGGACGAGTGGGGTCGGATTGATGCGCAGCGCGACCATCGCGACGATCGCGCCCGCCACCACCGCCCAGGACGAGCGCGGCGTGAGCAGGATCGCGCCCATCACCACCTGAAGCAGAAAGAGCGAGGCGAAGGGGTTGGCGAGGCCGCCGCTATGGTGAAGCTGCCACCCCAGCGCCGCGACGTCGAACAGCAGCACCGCCGTCAGCTCGCGGTTGGCGACCGAATGGCCGCCGCGCAGCCGCGCGAGGCTGGCGAGATTGATCGCGATGAGGACGATGATCGCGCCGAGCAGCGGCGCAAGCGGCAGCTTGATGCCCATCAGCCCGTTGACGACCTCGATCGTCGCGAGCTGGCCGCCGACCGCGATCCAGCGCAGCTGGATCAGCAGCGACATGTTCCGCTGGCCGGCGTCGGCTGTCGGAAGCGCGATGGGAGGGGCCGTGGCTTCGCTCATTCGTCCGGCATATTGGACGCATCGGCGCCCGGACGCCACAGCCGCCAGGCAAAAAACAGCGCGAGCAGCATCAGCGCGAACCAGGTCAGCGCATAGACAAGATGATTGTCGGGGAATTTGACGACGGTCAGCCCGCCGACGGGCAGGCCGCCGGGGTTCGGCGCCGCGTCGGCATCGACGAAATAGGGCGCGGTGCGGCCGAGACCGCGCGCCGCTGCGATCGCGGCGACGTCGCGCGAATACCAGCGGTTCGCGGCGGGATCATTGGCGCGCAGGAAGCCGCCGCCGAGCTCGGTCATGCGCAGCAGTCCCGTTACCGTCGTCGGTCCGGCGGTATTGCCCGCGGCGCGCGTTGCCGGATCGCGGCGCTCGCGCGGCACGAAGCCGCGATTGACCAGCAGTGTGAAGCCGGGCGTTTCGAGCGGCGTCATCACCCAATAGCCGGCACCGCGATCGGTGACCGCCTGAACCAGCGTCTCGCGGTCGTGGCGAAAGCGGCCCGTCGCGGTGACGCGGCGATAGGCGTCGTGCGCCGCGTCGATGCTGCGCCATGCGGCCGGTGGTGGCGCGGGAACGGGGGCGGCGTGGATGCGCACATCGACCGCCGCGACCAGCGCATGTTTCCACTCGCGCCGTTCGAGCTGCCAGACGCCCAGCGCCGCGAACAGCGCCGCCACGACCAGCGCCGCCGCGGCAAAGGCCGCGCGGCGCGGCCGGGTCACGGCAACTGGCTCATGTCGTGCGGCATCGGCATCATATTGGTGTTGAGGTGGTGCATCACCCATAGCGACCCCGCCAGCATGATCACAACGACGATGATCGTGAACAGCAGCGAGGTCATCGACCAGCCGCCCTCCGCCTTCGGCGTCATATGCAGGAAATACACCATGTGGACGACGATCTGAACCACCGCGAAGCCCATGATGATCGCCGCGGTCACACCGGCCGACAGCGGCATCGTCATCACCATCCAGAAGGGGATGGCGGTCAGGATCACCGACAGGACGAAACCGATCGCATAATCGCGCAACGACGCGTGCGGCATCTCGATCTCGTGATGCGCGTGGTCGGCGGCGTGGTGGTCGTGGTTCGCGCTCATCGCAGCATTCCCATCAGATAGACGATCGTGAAGACGCCGATCCACACGACGTCGAGGAAGTGCCAGAACATCGACAGGCACATGACGCGACGCTTGTTCGCGGCGATCAGCCCATGCTTGCCGAGCTGGATCATCAGGGTCACCAGCCAGATGATCCCGAAGGTCACGTGCAGCCCGTGAGTCCCGACCAGCGTGAAGAAGGCCGACAGAAAGGCGCTGCGCTGCGGCGTCGCGCCAAGTTCGACCAGATGGTGGAACTCGTATAGCTCGATGCTCAGGAAGGCGAGGCCGAAAAGGCCGGTGATCGCCAGCCAGAACTGAGTCCCCTTCACCTTGCCCTGCTGCATCTGGAGCACGGCGAAACCATAGGTGATCGACGAAAAGAGCAGCATCGCGGTGTTGAGCGCGATCAGTTTTAGGTCGAACAGATCCTTGGGTGCCGGCCCCGCGGCATAATTTCCGCCGAGCACCGCATAGCAGGCGAACAGGATCGCGAAGATGAGGCAGTCGCTCATCAGATAGATCCAGAAGCCCAGCATCGTGCTGTGCCCTTCGGGATGGGGGTGCTCGTCGAGTTCGTAGAAGGCGGGCGCTTCGCCCGCGGCGGGGAGGGTGGTGCTGCTCATCGATCAGGCTCCGGCCGCCGCAAGCTGGCGGGTGCGCGCATCCTCGACCTCGGCCACTGTCGCGGCGGAGATATGGAAGTCGCGCTTGTAGTTGAAGGTGTGGGTGATCGCACCGCCGACCAGGCCGACGAAGCCCAAGGCGGCGAGCCACCAGATATGCCAGACAAGCGCGAAACCCATCACCAGGCTGATCCCCGCGAGGATGATCCCGGCGCCGGTGTTGCTCGGCATATGGATGTCGCGGAAGCCGCCGACCGGTCGCTCGGCACCGCGCGTCTTCATGTCGTGCCATGCGTCGAGTGAGTGGATCACCGGCGTGAAAGCGAAATTATAGTCGGGCGGCGGCGAACTGGTGGCCCATTCGAGCGTCCGGCCGCCCCACGGATCGCCCCTTTCGTCACGCAACTCGTCGCGCTTCCAGATGCTGACCGCAAACTGGACGAGCATGGCGGCGATCCCCACCGCGATAACGGCGGCGCCGATGGCGGCGATCACGAACCAGATTTGCAGGCTGGGATCGTCGAACACGCGCATCCGGCGGGTCACGCCCATCAGGCCGAGAATATAGAGCGGCATGAAGGCAAGCCAGAAGCCGACGACCCAGCACCAGAAGCTGATCTTGCCCCAGAAGACGTTAAGCTTGAAGCCGAAGGCCTTGGGCCACCAATAGTTGATCGCTGCGAACAGGCCGAACAGGACGCCGCCAATGATGACATTATGGAAATGCGCGATCAGGAACAGCGAGTTGTGCAGCACGAAGTCGGCGGGCGGCACCGCGAGCAGCACGCCGGTCATCCCGCCGACCACGAAGGTCAGCATGAAGGCCACCGTCCACATCATCGGCAGGTCGAAACGGATGCGGCCGCGGTACATGGTGAACAGCCAGTTGAAAAGCTTGGCGCCCGTCGGGATGGAGATCACCATCGTCGTGATCCCGAAGAAGCTGTTGACGCTCGCGCCCGATCCCATGGTGAAGAAATGGTGCAGCCAGACGAGGTAGCTCAGGATCGTGATGACGATCGTCGCATAGACCATCGAGGTATAGCCGAAGAGCTTCTTGCCCGAAAAGGTCGAGGTCACTTCGCTGAACACGCCGAACAGCGGCAGGATCAGGATATAGACTTCGGGGTGCCCCCAGATCCAGATCAGGTTCACATACATCATCGGCGATCCGCCGAAATCGTTGGTGAAGAAGTTGGTGCCGAGATAGCGGTCGAGCGTCAGCAGCGCGAGCACCGCGGTCAGCACGGGGAAGGACGCGACGATCAGGATGTTCGCGCAAAGGCTGGTCCAGGTGAAGACCGGCATCTTCATCAGGCCCATGCCGGGCGCGCGCAGCTTCAGAATGGTGACGATCAGGTTGATCCCCGACAACGTCGTGCCGACCCCCGCGATCTGCAGCGCCCAGATATAATAATCGACCCCGACATTGGGGCTGTAGGCGATGCCCGACAGCGGCGGATAGGCCAGCCAGCCCGTCTGCGCGAACTCGCCGACGAACAGCGAGATCATGACGAGCACGGCGCCCGCGGTCGTCATCCAGAAGCTGAAATTGTTGAGGAAGGGAAAGCTGACGTCGCGCGCGCCGATCTGCAGCGGGACGATATAGTTCATCAGGCCGGTGATGAAGGGCATCGCCACGAAGAAGATCATGATCACCCCGTGCGCGGTGAAGATCTGGTCATAATGGTGCGCGTTCAGATAGCCTTCGGACCCGCCGAACGCCATCGCCTGCTGCAACCGCATCATGATCGCGTCGGCAAAGCCGCGCAGGAACATGATCAGCCCCAGGATCATGTACATGATCCCGATGCGCTTGTGGTCGACGGTGGTGAACCACTCTTTCCACAAATAGCCCCAGAGGCGATATTTGGTGATCAGGCCGAGCACCGCGATCCCGCCGATCACCACCGCGGCAAAGGTGAAGATCAGGATCGGTTCGTGGATCGGAATCGCGTCGAGCGACAGGCGGCCGAGGAAAGGGCCGGTTTCGGGGGCGGGGTGCGGGGTCATGGCGATCTCGGCGACAAAAATCAGGAAAGCGGGCGGGGCGAGGCGGCGTTGAGCGCGGTCTGCGCGGGTGCGGCGCGCTTGCCGGGGCTGGGCAGGCCGGCGCCGGTCAGCGGCGCCTGGCTCGCCGGCGCGGCGTCGGCGGCTTCGGCCTTCGCCATCAGCGGCGAACTGCACAGCGCGGCGACATAGCGCTTGCCCCAATATCCAGGCTCGGAGCCGCGCGCGGCGAACTTGTCATAGGCCAGGCTGCGAACATTGTGGATGCCCGCAATGCCGGCACCTCCCGCGGCGTCGATCGACATCATGTCGTGCATGCACATCTTGCCGGGTTCGACGCACATGTTGACCACGGCGTCGAAAAGCTGCGGTTCGACCGCCGCGAAGCGCTGAACGGGCGCCCTTTCGCTGGGCTTTTCGAGCGCGAGATAGGCGTTGCGGTCGAGCGTCTTGCCCTCGGCCTTTGTGGCGGCGACCCAGGCGGCGAAACCAGCATCGTCGAGGCTCTTCACCGCGAAGCGCATGTTCGAAAAGCCGGCGCCCGAATAATTGGCCGAAAAGCCCGTGAAGTCGCCGGTCTGGTTGAAGACGCCGTGGAGCTTCGTCTCCATGCCCGGCATCGCATAAATCTGGCCGGCAAGCGCGGGGATGTAAAAGCTGTTCATCACCGACGATGCCGAAATGCGGAACCGCACTGGATGATGCGCGGGCAGCGCCAGCTCGTTTACCGTCGCAATGCCCTGTTCGGGGTAGATGAACAGCCATTTCCAGTCGAGCGCGACAACCTGCACGTCGATCGGCTGCGTCGCCGCCGCGACCGGCTGACCCGGCGCGGTGCGCGCCAGCGGGCGATAGGGATCGAGCAAATGGGTCGCGACCCACGTCACCGCCCCCAGACAGATGATGATGAGCAGCGGCGCTGCCCAGATCACCAGCTCAAGCTGCGTCGAATGGTCCCAGTCGGGCTTGTAGGTCGCGGCCTTGTTCGCGGCGCGATAGCGCCAGGCGAAAAAGATCGTCAGCGCCATCACCGGCACGATGATGAGCAGCATCAGCATGGTCGAAACCAGGATCAGATTGCCCTGCTGCTGCGCGACGTCGCCTGCAGGATCGAGCACGACCATGTTGCAACCGGCGAGCAGCGGAAACGCCGCGAGCAGCGGCAGCAACCGGAATCGGGTGGACGGACGGGAGAGCTTTTCTGGCATGGCGGCGCGCCTAGGCCCGCTTTGCTGCACCGCACATAGGACATTTTGTCCAATCCCTTGATCGCGATCAATGACGCAGGGGCATTTTCATGAAGGGGCGCCGCGCCCTATAACCCGACTCGCGCCATCCCTCCGTGCATGCCCGCCGCGCATGCCGGCGGCGGCGCCCGATGCAGGACCGCCTACCCATGTCTGCCGATACCGCGCCCACCACCACCCAGGCCGAACGGGACGCCCGCGCGCTTCACGATGACGGCCATCCGATCGCGCCGGGAGAGATCGCCATCGGCGTGGTCATCGGGCGCACGTCGGAATTTTTCGACTTCTTTGTCTATGCGATCGCATCGGTGCTGGTGTTCCCGAAGCTGATCTTTCCGCAGCTCGATCCGCTGCAGGGGACGCTCTGGTCCTTCGCGATCTTCGCGCTCGCCTTCGTCGCGCGTCCCCTCGGCACGGTGATCTTCACCGCGATCGACCGCGCTTATGGCCGCGGCGCAAAGCTGACGACCGCGCTGTTCCTGCTCGGCGGATCGACCGCGGCGATCGCCTTCCTGCCCGGCTATGAATCCATCGGTATCGGCGCCGCGCTGCTCCTCGCGCTGTTCCGCATGGGCCAGGGCGTGGCGCTCGGCGGGTCGTGGGACGGGCTTGCCTCGCTGCTCGCGATCAATGCGCCGGCGGGCAAGCGCGGCTGGTATGCGATGATCCCGCAGCTCGGCGCGCCGCTCGGCCTGATCGTCGCCAGCCTGCTCTTCATGTTCCTCATCTCGGCGCTGCCCGCGCAGGATTTCCTCGACTGGGGCTGGCGCTATCCCTTCTTCGTCGCCTTCGCGATCAACGTCGTCGCGCTCTTCGCCCGGCTGCGCATCGTCGTCACGCCCGAATATGCCGCGTTGTTCGAGGACAAGTCGCTCGAACCCGCGCCGCTCACCGAAACGGTGCGGTCGGAATGGAAGGTCATCCTGACCGGCGCCTTCGCGCCGCTCGCCAGCTTTGCGCTCTTCCATATGGTTACGGTTTTCCCGCTGTCGTGGGTGTTCCTGTTTACCGAGGAAACACCGGCGCGCTTCCTGATGATCGAAGCGGTGGCGGCGTTCGTCGGCGTGCTCGCGATCATCGCGTCGGGCCGGCTCGCCGACAGCTTCGGCCGCCGCACCGTGCTTGGCGCGACTGCCGCCGCCATCGCCGCGTTCAGCGGCTTCGCGCCGCAACTCCTCGACGCGGGCGAAGCGGGCGAGGCGGTGTTCATGATTCTGGGCTTCGCGCTGCTCGGCCTGTCGTTCGGCCAGTCGTCGGGCGCGCTCTCGTCCGAATTCCTTCCGCGGCACCGCTACACCGGATCGGCCTTCACCTCCGACCTTGCCTGGCTGTTCGGCGCGGGCTTCGCGCCGATGGTCGCACTCTGGCTGTCGAGCAGCTTCGGCCTGATCGCCGCCGGCGGCTATCTGTTGTCGGGCGCGGTCGGCACGCTCGTCGCCCTGTGGCTCAACCGCGAACTGGCGCGCACCATCGGCTGATCGGCCTGAGACAATTTGTCCGGCCGCCGCGGCGCGCGCGGCCGGTGACAAGCGTCGCGCGCCAGCGTAAAGGCGACGAATGACGGGGGTACGCGCCTGGATTGCACGCCATCGCGGGCTGGCCATGTGGCTGGCCGCGCTGGCGTTGTTTTCGAAAGCGCTGGTTCCCGCGGGCTATATGCCCGGCCATGATGCATCGCGGACGATCGACGTCGTCCTCTGCTCCGATCCCGGCGGCCAGCCGCTCGCGCAGCAGATCGTGATTCCCTTCGAAAAGGGCAGCGAAGATGTGCCCGCCAAGCATGGCGGCAAGGGCGAATGTGCCTTTACCGCGCTCGCGCATGGCGCCGTCGCCGCCGCCGATCCGGCGTTTTTGCTTGCGGCGATCGCGTTTCTGTTCGCGCTCGGTTTCGCGCCGCTTCCGGTGCCGCCGCTGCGCCGTCTTTCCCGTCTCCGCCCGCCCCTGCGCGGCCCTCCGGCGCACGCCTGACACGCTGAACCCGCTGTGTCGGACAGCCGCGCGCCTTGATCGCGCGGTCTTGCCGGAGATTGTCCATGTACGAAATAATGCGCCGTCCCGAGGGGCTGCATGCGGACGATGAAGCGTCCGCATTCGATGCGCCCGATGGCATCCGCCTGCGCATGCGCGAGAACCGGTCGCGCCTGACGGAGCACGGGCGCGAGACCTTTACCGTTCTGATCCTGCTGTTCATGGCGATGGCGATCCTGCCCGCGCTGCAGGGGCGCTGGCTCGTGCCGCTGTTCGCGTTGTCGACGATGGCGGCGCTGGTGCTGGCGCTCGAATGGCACCAGCGCAATCCGCCGCCCGAGGAATGGCTCGAACTGTCGGATGGCCGGTTCGTCTGGCGCGGGCGCAGCAGGGCGGCCGTCGACCTGCCGTCCTATTGGCTTCGCTTCGAGTTGGAGCGGCGCGGGCCGACCGACTGCCGACTCGTCTTCCACCACCGAATGCAGCGCTTCGGGGTCGGGCATTGCCTGAACCTCGACGAGCGGCGCGAGATTGCCCCGATCCTCGCCCGTGCGCTCGCGGCAAGCAACCACATGAGGAAGGACATGGCCCCATCTCCGCCTCGCCGCATTGCCGCACTGCGCCGGTTTCGCCGCCGCTGCTGGGCGGCTGTCGGTCTGTGCCTGCTGATGCAGGTCGGATCGGCAGCCGCTCAAAACTGGGCCGCCGCGCATCCCGCGCAGACAATATTTTTTCAAAAGGAGATTGTTCGATGAAACCTTCAATCCGCATCATGTTGGCGGCAACGGCGCTGGTCGCCGCGCCGCCGCTGCTCGCGCACGGCGTCGCCGCCGGCGCGCTCGCCATCGGCCACCCCTGGTCGCGCGAAACCGCGCCGGGGCAAAAGGCCGGCGGCGGCTTTCTGACCATAACGAACAAGGGCAAGACCGAAGACCGGCTCATCTCGGCGACTTCGCCCGCCGCCGCCGACGTCCAGATCCACATGATGAAGGTCGAGGACGGGGTGATGCGGATGCGCCGGGTCACCGGCGGCCTCGCCATCCCGGCGGGTGGCACGCTCGAACTCAAGCCCGGCGGCTATCACATCATGTTCATGGGCCTCAAAAAGCCATTCAAGCAGGGCGACATGATCCCCGCGACGCTGGTCTTCGCGCGGCAGGGGAAGGTCGCCGTGCGCTTCAAGGTGCAACCGATCGCATCGACCGCACCGATGGAGGGCGGTCATGGCGGACATTGAGGGCGGCACCCCGCCGATGGTCGTCGTTCGTCGCATCCTGTGGGTGCTCGTCGCCGTCGCCGCAGTCTTCGGCGTCATATTGGCGGTTGGTGGCGGAGACGGCAGCAGGAGCGCGCCGGCCGCCTCCGCCGGCGCCGCGATCGGCGGCCCTTTCACGCTCACCGCGGCCGATGGCTCGACGCTCACCGACCGGACGCTGAAGGGCCGGCCCTTCGCGATCTTCTTCGGTTTCACCCGCTGCCCTGACGTCTGCCCGACCAGCCTCGCGCGCATGGCGCAGCTTCGCGAACAACTCGGTCCCGACGGGATGAAGTTCGACATCGTCTTCGTCTCGGTCGATCCGCAGCACGACCGGCCCGCCGACATCGGCAGCTATGTCGCGCTGTTCAAGACGCCGATCATCGGGGCGACCGGAACCGATGCCCAGCTTGCCCAAATTCAGAAGGAATATGGCGTCTATGTCCGCAAGGTGCCGATTGAGGGCGGCGACTATACGGTCGATCACACCGCCGCCATCTATCTGATGGACAAGGACGGCCACTTCGTCACCACCATCGACTATCACGAGAATGACAACACGGCGCTCGAAAAGCTGAAGCGCATCATTGCCTGATCCTGGGTTTGGCGGGCCGCGCCCTCGCGGCGCGGCCCGTCAGACCGCGGCGAAGGAATCGCGCTGTTGCGCCACCTCGACCCGGTCGCGGCCCATCGCCTTCGCGCGCAGCAGGGCGGAGTCGGCGGTGCGGACCAGCCGGTCGGGCGGGCAGTGCAGCGGGGTGATCGCAACGCCGATCGACACCGTTACCGGCCCCATATTCCCAGCCTCCGATCCCAGCGCCAGTGCGGCGACGCGGGTACGGATTTCCTCGGCGCGCTCGGTCGCGCCCTCGACCGACAGGCCGGGGAGCAGCAGCATGAACTCCTCGCCGCCATAGCGAAAGGCGAGGCCCGCATCGCGCGTCACGCCCGCCAGCACCTTGCCGACTTCGCGCAGCACCATGTCGCCCGCGTCGTGTCCGTGGACGTCGTTGAAACGCTTGAAATGATCGACGTCGATCATCAGGCAGCCCAGATCCTGCCCCAGCCGTTCGGCTTGCGCGATCTGGATACCGAGCAGCTGGTCGAGCTGGCGGCGGTTCGATAGGCCGGTCAGCGGGTCGGCGAGTGCCATTTCGCGCAGCGTTTCGCGCAATTGCAGATTGGCGATCGCCAGCCCGATATTCTCCGCCAGCATATCGAGATAGATTTCGGGGCCGGACAGCGCGCCGGGGTTGCCCGCCGGCGCTTCGAAATAAAGGAGGCCCAGCGTCTCGCGCTGCGCGGTGAGCGGCAGGCACAGCGTGTCGATGGGCGCCGCGGCATCGCTGCGGTCGACATGGTCGCACGGCACATCGACATTGTCGCCCGCGGGCCGGTGCGGCAGTCCGCGGCGCAGCGCCCAGCAGGCGAGCGCCGAAAATTCTGCGCGCGAATGGCCGGGGTTCTGCCACCCGCACGCCTCGACCACCATGTTGCGCTGGCGGTCGAGCAGATAAAGGCGCCCGGCAAGCCCCGGCGTTATTTCGGGGACAAAGCGTTGCACGACGTCTTTCAGATCGTCCATCGTGTCGCAGCCCTGCAGCCGCTGTGTCATCCGCGACAGCAGGTCACGCATCGCGCGATCGGCGTCGCGTTCGCTTTCCAGTCTTTGCCGTTCCAACCCGTTTTCGCGGAAAATGCGGATCGCCTGCGCCATGTCACCGATCTCGTCGACCTGGTCGAAGGCGGGAGGCTCGGCGGCGAAGTCCTGCGCCGCCAACCGGTTGACGACGTCGCTCAGCTTGACGACCGGGTGCAGCACGCGCTGCTTGAAGACGAAATACAGCACGCACAGCACCAGTAATGCGGTCAGCGCCAGCGTGATCTCCGAAATGCCCTTCCACAGCCGCGCCACCTCGGTCGCGGAATTGACCTGCGACTGGACCCGCGCGTCGAGCCGGTCGCGGAAGCGTTTGAGTTCGAGTTCGGCGCGGTCGAGCTGGCGTTCATATTCGGCACCGAACAGCAATTGCCGCGCTTTCGCTTCGTCGCCGCCCTCGTGCGAGGCGACTGCCGCACGCTGTTCGTCATGGAGCAGATCGGCGAGCCGCACCGCATCGGCCAACGCTTCGATCTCGCCGGTCGATGCCCCGGCATCGCCGATATGCGAAATGCGCTCCTCGACCGATTTGAGCGCCGCCTCTTCGGAACGATAGCCGACCAGATAGGTCGGATCGCCGGTGTTCACATATTGTCGCGCCCGGTCGCTGAGCAGGAAAACATCCTCCTCCAGCGTCGCGGTCGCCTGATCGAGCCGGTATCGCTGCTCGACCGCCGCCCGTTCGCGGTCGGTCGCGTTCGAGGCCAGCAGCATCGTCGTGCTCGACGCGATCGTCAGCACGACCGTCGCGGCATAGGCCCAGTTGGTGATTGTCGCCAAACGCATGCTGCCCCCCTAATAGGATCGCATCGATTGGGAAATGTTAATGCGGCGATCGGCGCAGCCCGCGCTTGCGCAGCCTCGCCGTGCGTGTCACGGGGCGCGCAGCGCAAGCAGCGATCCGGGAGATGGGCGGACCATGAACTTCGACGTGTTGATAGTTGGCGGGGGCCACGGGGGTGCGCAGGCGGCAATCATGCTGCGGACGCAGAAGTTTACCGGGAGCATAGCGATCGTGGGGGAGGAGGCGGAGCTTCCTTATGAGCGGCCGCCCTTGTCGAAGGAATATTTCGCAGGCGAGAAAGAGTTCGAGCGCATCCAGCTGCGCCCCGCCAAATATTGGGACGAGCGCGACGTGACGATGCTGCTCGGCAAGCGCGTCGTGGCGGTCGATCCGGCCGCGCACCGCGTCACCACCGACGGCGGCGAGACCATCGGCTATGGCAAGCTCGTCTGGGCGACCGGCGGCCATCCGCGGATGCTGCCGATCCCCGGCGGCGACCTGCCCGGCGTGCAGGGGGTGCGCACGCGCGCCGATGCTGACGCGATGAAGGCGGCTTCGGAAAGCGCGCAGCAGATCGTGGTGATCGGCGGCGGCTATATCGGGCTGGAGGCGGCGGCGGTGCTGACCAAGGCGGGCAAGAAGGTCGTGCTGCTGGAGGCCCTGGACCGCGTGCTTGCGCGGGTCGCGGGCAAGGATCTGTCGCGCTTCTTCGAGAAGGAGCACCGCGATCATGGCGTCGACCTGCGGCTCGGCGCCCAGGTCGCGGCGATCGAGGGCGACACGCATGTCACCGGCGTGCGGCTGGCGGATGGCGCGGTGATCCCCGCCGATCTCGTCATCGTCGGCATCGGCATCGTGCCGGCGGTCGAACCGCTGCTCGCGGCGGGGGCCGAGGGCGGCAACGGCGTGCTGGTGGATCCACTCTGCCGGACGAGCCTGCCCGACATCTATGCGATCGGCGACTGCGCGGCGCATGCGAACGATTTTGCCGAAGGCGCGGTGATCCGCCTCGAATCGGTGCAGAATGCCAATGACCAGGCGAATGTCGTGGCCAAGGGCATCTGCGGCGCCGAAGCGCCCTATCATGCGATCCCCTGGTTCTGGTCGAACCAATATGATCTCAAGCTCCAGACTGCCGGCCTCTCGACGGACCACGACCAGGCGGTGCTGCGCGGCGATCCCGCCAGCCGCAGCTTCTCGGTCGTCTACCTGAAGGCCGGCAAGGTCATCGCGCTCGACTGCGTCAATGCCACCAAAGACTATGTCCAGGGCCGCATGCTCGTCACCGCCGGCACCACCGCAACCCCCGAGCAGCTCGCCGATGGCGAAACGCCCCTCAAGGAATTGCTCACCGCCTGACGCTCAGACGATGGGCGGTGGGGCGTCTGCGGGGTCGCCGAGCGCGCGTTTGAGCCCGCCTCTGACGCTGCGGAGCAATTTTCGCAGCGCAATGATGACGAGGACAGCGGCGATCAGCAGCAATAGGGCAATGACCATGGCGACCGCGGGAAAGGCGATTACCAGCGCGAGAAGTCCCGTCGTCGCGACGTCTTCGCCGGTTGATACCGCGGCATTGCTATAGGGTTCGGGGCTGATGTTGACCACCGCGCGGGTCGTTGCCTTGGCGCTGTGACTGATGAGCGCGCCACCGCCGCCGAGGATGAAAGCGATCACCTGCCACGCCGGATCGGCGCTGTCGACGAGCGCGAGCGCCAGCAACGCGCCGCCGAGCGGGCGGACAATACTGTGGACGCTGTCCCAGATGCTGTCGACCCACGCGATCTTGTCGGCCAGAAACTCGGCGAGCGTACCGACTGCGGCGACGCCCATGACCCAGGGGTTCGCCAATATCTGCAGCGCCTGCAAATGCTCGGGCAGCGGCAGCCAGCCGAAATGCATCGCGACGCCGGTCGCCAGGATCGTGAGGTAGAGGCGCCAGCCCGACAACAGGCTGATGCTGCCCGCGACCCCCAATATTTCGGCCAATCCCATTGCCTTGCCTCCGGCCGCGCCAAGATGCGGCATCTTGCACCCTCTTGAATGCCGCGGCAATGGGGCCGTCGTCGCTGCCGGCAATGGCAGATGACAAGCGCGCAAAGCCTAGTTATCGAATTTTCATGACCGATCCCGCGCCACCGCAATCGCCCAAGCTACCCGACGGGGCCATCCCGGCCGCCACGCTCGTCATCATGCGGCCCTCCGGCAACGACGATCCCGACGAGATATTGATGGTCAAACGCGCGAGCAACATGGCGTTCGCGGCGGGGGCGGTGGTCTTTCCCGGCGGTCGCGTCGATCCCGACGATCATCTGGTCGCCGAGCGTTACGGCTTTGGCGAGGATCCGGCCGAAGGCGCGGCGCGGGTCGCTGCGTTGCGCGAAACGCTTGAGGAAACGGGGCTTGGCGTCGGGCTGCCCAACCTTGCCGAACCCGACCTTGCCGATGTTCGCCGCGCGCTTCTGGGCGGCACGTTGCTTTCGGACATATTGGCCGCGCATGGGGCGCCGATCCAGCTCGGCGGGCTGGTGCCCTTTGCGCGCTGGTGCCCCAATTTCAAGGAAGCGCGAACCTTCGACACACGCTTCTATGCCGTTGCGGCGCCGCCGCACGGGCACGAACTGACGGTCGAGGAGGCCGAGCATAGCCACATATTCTGGTCCAGCGCCCGCGACACGCTGACGCTCGCCGATCGCGGCGAGGTGTCGGTCATCTTTCCCACGCGCCGCAACCTCGAACGAATCGCGCAGGCCGACGATTTTGCGGGCTTCGCACGCCACGCGGAAAATTATCCGGTCGAACTGGTAACGCCGTGGATAGAGGAGCGGGACGGCACCCCGCATCTGTGCATTCCGGGTCATCTGGGCTATCCCGTGACGAGCGAAGCGTTCGAGCAAGTCAGGCGGGGTTAGAATCGCGACCAGCTGCGCAACTTTTACAATATTTAGCAATTTCCTAACTAGTGCCGAAATAGGGAAATGGTGATTGCAATCGACGGCAATTACGCTTAAACCGATCGGGCAGATCCATGGCGGGGAAGCCATTTCGCGGTGTGGATCGAGACGATATATCCAGTGGACGGAGAATAAGATGAACCTGCTTAAGAAGGCTGCGATCTCCCTCGCGGCGACCTCGATGCTTGCGGCGCCGATCGCCGCTTCGGCTCAGTCGTTCGACTCGGCTCGCGCCAATTCGGAACTCAACGGTGAAAGCAAGCTGGAAGGCACCGGCTGGATCATCGCTGTTGTCGCTCTCGCGGCTATCATCGGCGGTATCATCATCGCTTCGGATAACAACGAAGACAGCCCGACCAGCCCGTAACAGGCTCCGGGTCAAACCGATACCAAAGGGCTCCGGGCTTTGCTCGGAGCCCTTTGTGATTCTGCAGGCTGTCTTCTGCGCGGTGACAGCGCCCGGCCTAGAGCCCCCGGCCTAAATCTCTATATTCCGCACCGAGCGCGATCGGGCGATGGGGATTGCGTCGCGAGCCCGTTTCCGCGCCTGCGCATCGATTGCCACGAAGCCGATATCATAGCCCGCGGCGCGGGCATCCTTTTGCAAGCTCACGTCCATCAGCACCGCCCCCCAGGGATCGACGGCGAGGCTGTGGCCAAAGGTCGCGCGCCCGTCGGCGTGCGTTCCCGCTTGCGCCGCCGCAATGACGTGGCAGGCGGTTTCGATTGCCCGGGCGCGGAGCAGCGGGTGCCAATGCGCTTCGCCGGTCGGCACGGTAAAGGCGGCCGGGATCGCGATCAGTTCGGCGCCACCGTCCACAAGGGCGCGATAGAGCTCGGGAAAGCGTAGATCATAACAGATCGAAAGGCCCAGCCGGCCAAGCGGCGTATCGACGAGGACAATCGCGTCACCGCCCGCATAGGCGGCCGACTCGGTCCAGTTCTCGCCCGTCGGCAGGGTCACGTCGAACATGTGGATCTTGTCGTAGCGAGCGCGGATCTCGCCCTTGTCGTCGATTACATGGCTGCGGTTGACGCGGCGCTCGCTGCCGTCGGCGAGCAGGGGCATCGATCCGCTGTGGAGCCAGATATGGTGGCGCCGCGCCATGTCCGCGAGCGCCGCGGGCCACGGGCTGTCGGCCTCGAGCTGCATATGCGTAGCCGATCTTTGCCGGTCGCGGTCGAGCAGCAGCGACATCTCCGGGAAAAAGGCCATCGCGGCGCCTTCGGCGGCCGCCGCGGCCAGCGCGCGATCGATCACCCGCAGATTGGCGTCGGGATCAATTCCGCTGGTCATTTGAACGATGGCGGCAACCGGGGCGTGCGGTGGGCGTTGCATCGGTTCTGGCTAGGCGCCTCCTTCGCGAAGGACAAGCTGTGACAGTTCAGTGGCCAGCAAGGTTCGAAAGCGATAAATAGCCGCGATGTCCGTCTCTCCCCCGTCGACCGCGCGTCGATCGCTTTCCCTTTTCCTGCTTCCGGCCTGCGCCAGCGCGCTGGCGCTGCTGATCGCGCCGCTCGCTACGGCGCAAACGACTCCGGCACAGGCGGCCGCATCGACGCTCGCGGGGCAAGCAAGCGACTGGCTTTATGAAGGCAGCGATATTCCGCGCGACGACGGCTGGCGCTTCGGTGTTCTCCCCAATGGCTTGCGCTACGCGGTTCGCAACAATGGCGTGCCACCGGGTCAGGTGTCGATCCGGGTGCGGATGGATGTCGGGTCGATGTTCGAATCGAACAGCGAACGCGGCTTTGCGCATCTGCTCGAACATCTGACATTTCGCGGCTCGTTGCATATTCCCGACGGAGAGACGAAGCGCATCTGGCAGCGTTTCGGTGTCACCTTCGGGAGCGATTCAAATGCGCAAACGACGCCGACGCAGACCGTCTATCAGCTCGATCTGCCCAGCGTCACACCGACGACGCTCGATGAAAGCATGAAGTTGCTCTCGGGCATGGTGCGCGAACCGCGGATCACAGATGCTGCGGTGACGGCCGAGCGCGGCGTCGTGCTGTCCGAACTGCGCGAACAGGACGGGCCGCAAAAGCGTATCGCGGACGCGACGAGCGGGCATCTGTTCGCCGGGCAATTGCTCGGCGAACGGTCGCCGATCGGGACGACCGCGGCGCTCGGTGCCGCCAGCGCGAAAAGCGTTCAGGCGTTTCACGATCGCTGGTATCGTCCCGACCGCGCCGTCGTCGTGATGGTCGGCGATGGCGACCCCGCACAGTTCGCCGCGCTGATCGGCAAATATTTCGGCGACTGGAAGGAGTCCGGACCGAACCCGGCGCAGCCGGATTTTGGCAAGCCCGATCCGTCGCAACCGGTCGCGAAGGTAATCGTCGAGGCAAACCAGCCGCTCGCGCTGACGCTAGCGATGATCCGGCCGTGGAAAAAGCGCATCGACACCGTCGAAAACACGCGGCGCCTCTATCTCGAGTATCTCGCGCAGGCGCTCGTCAATCGCCGATTGGAAAATCGCGCGCGCAGCGGCGGCAGCTATCTGGTTGCCACCGTCAGCCAGGATTATGTCAGCCGCAGCGCCGATGTCACCTCGGCCGAAATCGTGCCGCTCGGCGACTGGAAGGCCGCGCTTGCCGACGTGCGCGGGGTGATCGCCGACGCCGTCCAGACCCCGCCATCGCAGGCCGATATCGATCGCGAAGCGAACGAGATCGAGGCCTTTCTGCGCAAGGAACTGGAAAATGCGCCCAACGAGCCAGGGTCGCGCCTCGCCGACGACATGGTGCGCGCGGTGGATATCGGCGAGACGGTAACAAGCCCCAAGGGGCAGGTCGATATGTTTGCCGCGATCCGCGCATCGGCGACCCCGCAGGTCATGCTCGACGTCAGCCGGGCGATTTTCGCGGCGCCCGTCACGCGGCTTGTGCTGACGACGCCGACGCCGATCGAAGGCGGCGACAAGGCGTTGCTCGCCGCGCTCGCGGCACCCGTCACCGCGCGAGACGATCGGGTTGCGGCGGCGAAGGTCGATTTCAGCCAGCTTCCCGCGCTGGGGCAGCCCGGCACGATCGCATCCGAAACGCCGCTCCCGGGCCTGCGTGTCCAGCGTCTCGAATTCGCCAATGGCGTGACCGCGCTGGTTGCCGACAACAAGGTCGAACCCGGCAAAGTGCGCGTCAACGTCCGCTTCGGCAGCGGCAATCGCAGCGTCGCGGGGAACGCGCCCAATCTGCTTTGGACCGGCGATTATGCGCTGATGGCAAGCGGTGTCGGTCCGTGGGGCCAGAATGAGCTCGATCAGGCGACCAACGGTCGCCAGATCCAGATGGGCTTCGATATCGACGACGACGCCTTTGAAATGACCTCAGAGAGCAACCCCGCCGATCTGCGCGATCAGCTGCGCCTCATGGCGACGAAGCTCGCCGCGCCGCGCTGGGATGCCTCGCCGATCGAGCGGCTGCGCGTTGGCCTGCTGACCGGTTTCGACCTCAATGACGCGACGCCCAACGCGGTGCTCGACCGCAATCTGCGCGGGTGGTTGGCAGGCGGCGACACGCGCTGGGCGCCGCCGTCGCGCGCCGCGATCGAAGGGCTGACTCCCGCCGCCTTTCGCGCTTTCTGGGAACCGCGCCTGAAAAGCGGCCCGATCGAGGTCCAGATTTTCGGCGATCTCGAATCGGTCGATTACAAGCGGTTGCTTGCCGAAAGCTTCGGAGCGCTTGCGCTGCGCCAGCCGCTCGCACCGCCGGGCGGACAGAGCGTTGCCTTCGCGCAGCATAGTGCAAAGCCGTTCGTCGCCTATCACACCGGCGACAAGGGGCAGGCGGCGGCGATGATCGCCTGGCCGACGAGCGGCGGGATCGACAATATGCGCGATGCGCGGGCGATGGATGTGCTCGCTGCGATCTTCAACGACCGCCTGTTCGACCGGCTGCGCGCCGAACAGGGCGCAAGCTATGGCCCGGTTGTCGACAGCCATTGGCCGACGGGTTTCGAAAAGAGCGGCGGCTATCTGCTCGTCGGCAGCCTGCTGGCACCAAAGGATGTGAACCGCCTCTACAGCATCGCCGACGACATTGCCGCCGATCTCGTCGCGCGGCCCGTCAGCGCGGACGAACTCGCGCGCAATGCCGGGCCGATCCGCGAACAGGTCGCGCGCGCGACGACCGGCAATCTCTACTGGATGTATCTGCTCGAGGGCGCGACGCGCGATCCGCGCTATATCAAGGCGGCGATGGCGATCGAGGACGATGTGACCAATATCAGCGCCGCCGATATTCAGCGTCTGGCGCGGCAATATCTGGTGCCGGGACGGAAATGGTCGCTGGCGGTGTTGCCGAAGGGAATGACGCTGGCGCAGGCGGCGGCGCTCGACGCCGGAGCCATCGGCGGCGGGAAATAGTCAGACGCTGCCTTCGGGGCGGCGCAGCTTCCGGATGCGCGGTTCGTCGGCGAGCTCGCCCTTGGTCATGATGTCGTGGCGCATGCGCGCCCGGACATCGTGGATCGAGGCGATGACGGGGCCCATCGCAACGCCCAGATCGACCAGCACGGCTTCGGCGAGTTGCAGCGAGCTTTCGAGCGTTTCGGGTACCGCGTCGGTGGCGCCGGCACGATAGAGCGCCGCCGCATGATCGGCGTCGCGCGCGCGGCTGATGATCGGCAGTTCGGGATATTTCTGGCGAAGCTGGCGCGTCATGCGCAATTGCTGCACCGGATCGTCCATCGTCAGCACGATCGCGTCGGCATTTTCGATCCCCATCCGGTCGAGGCTGCCCGGGCGCGCCACATCGGCGAAGCGGACCGAAAAGCCGTCGCGCCGCGCCGCCGCGACGGTGTCGATATCGGCGTCGACCGCGACATAGTGTCGCTGATGTTCGCGCAGCAATTCGGCAACGGTGCGCCCGACGCGGCCGAAGCCGACGACGACGGTGCGGCCTTCGGGCGTTTCTTCTTCCTGCGCGTCGCCGCTGCGCATCTCTATCCGGCGCGCGACATCGTGGCCCACGCGGGCGAGGAGCGGCGTGATCGTCAGGCCGATTGCGGTGACGAGCTGCCAGAATTCGGCGGTGGTGCGGCTGATGAGCTGCGCCTGAAGCGCCGTTGCAAGGACGATCAGCGTCGTTTCCGACGGGCTGGCCATCAGCAATCCGACCTCGGCCGCCGTGCCGCGCCGCGCGGCGCCCGAAAAGCGCAGCAGCGCCGCGGTCACGATCGATTTGATCAGGACCACGCCGACTACGGCGGCGATCAGCTCGGGCCATTGCGCCGCGATCGTCTTGAGGTTGAGCCCCATGCCGACGCTGATCAGGAACACGCCGAGCGCGAGGCCTTTGAACGGCGCCGTAATCGCTTCGACTTCGCCATGATATTCGGTCTCGGCGATCATCAGGCCGGCCAGCAGCGCGCCGACGATCGGCGACAGGCCGACCGCGGCGGTCGCCAGCGCCGCGACGATCACGACCAGCAGGCTCGCCGCCAGAAACAGCTCGGGATCCTTGGCGCGCGCGGCCTGCGCGAAGATGCGCGGCAGCAGGTACCAGCCCGCGACCGCGAGGATCGCCACGACCAGCGCGCCCTGCCACAGCGTCGTCAGCATAAGCTCGGTATTGTCGCTCGCCGCGATGGGGGACAGCGCGCCGAGAACGAAGATGATCGGGACGATCGCCAGATCCTCGAACAGCAACATCGCAAAGGAAGCGCGGCCGACGGCCGATTTGGTGCCCGCGATCGGCAGCACCAGCGCCGTCGATGAGAGGGCGAGGGCGATGCCGAGGCCATAGGCCGCGGCGGTCGAATGATCGCCCAGCAGGAACAGCGCCGTGCCCAGTATCGCGCCGCCCAGCAACAGTTCGGCAGCCCCGATGCCGAAGACCAGCTTGCGCAGCTGCCACAGGCGTCGGAACGACAGTTCGAGCCCGATCGAAAAGAGCAGCAGGATGATGCCGAATTCGCCGAACAGCGCGATGTCTTCGCTCGACGCGATGGTGATGTGCCGCAGCCACGGATAATCGGCGGCGAGCGCCCCGAGCCCCGATGGCCCGACGAGCAGCCCGACGAGAATGAACCCGATCACCGGCGAGATGCGAAAGCGCGCAAAGGCCGGGATGACGATTCCCGCCGCCCCCAGCACCACCAGCGCGTTGCCGATAGCCGATGTGTCCTGTTCACTCACCATAAGGGCCGACCTTATGCAGGCCGGCCCCGATTGGCTAGATGCCTATCCCAACCTTTTCGGTTGTTTAAGCCCGATGGCTCAGGCGCCCATCTTCTTTTCGAGATTTTCGACGATCGCTTCGAAGAAGCCCTCGGTGGTCAGCCAGTTCTGATCGGGACCGATCAGCAGGGCGAGATCCTTGGTCATCTTGCCGCTTTCGACGGTTTCGATACACACGCGCTCGAGGTCTTCGGCAAACTTCGTAACCTCGGGCGTGCCGTCGAGCTTGCCGCGATGCTTGAGCCCGCCGGTCCAGGCAAAGATCGACGCGATCGGGTTCGTCGAGGTCGCCTTGCCCTGCTGGTGCATGCGGTAGTGGCGGGTGACGGTGCCGTGCGCGGCTTCGGATTCCACGGTCTGGCCGTCGGGCGTCATCAGTACGCTGGTCATCAGGCCCAGCGAGCCGAAGCCCTGTGCCACCGTGTCCGACTGGACGTCACCGTCGTAATTCTTGCAGGCCCAGACGAACTTGCCCGACCATTTGAGGGCCGAGGCGACCATGTCGTCGATCAAGCGATGCTCGTAAATGATGCCGGCTGCTTCGAATTTGGCCTTGAATTCGTTCTGATAGACTTCCTCGAACAGATCCTTGAAGCGGCCGTCATAGGCCTTCAGGATCGTGTTCTTGGTCGACAGATAGACGGGCCAGCCGCGCGCGAGGCCATAGTTCATGCTGGCGCGCGCGAAATCGCGGATCGAATCGTCGAGATTGTACATCGCCATTGCGACGCCCGACGAGGGGAACTGGAACACTTCCTCGTCGATGATCGTGCCGTCCTCGCCTTCGAACACCAGGCGCAGCTTGCCGGGACCGGGGACGCGATAATCGGTGGCGCGATACTGGTCGCCGAAGGCGTGACGGCCGACGACGATCGGGTCGGTCCAGCCGGGGACAAGCCGCGGGACATTCTTGATGACGATCGGTTCGCGGAACACGACGCCACCCAGGATGTTGCGGATCGTGCCGTTGGGCGACTTCCACATCTTCTTGAGGCCGAATTCCTCGACGCGCGCTTCGTCGGGGGTGATCGTCGCGCACTTCACGCCGACGCCATATTTCTTGATCGCATTGGCGGCTTCGACGGTGATCTTGTCGTCGGTGCGGTCGCGCTCCTCGATGCCGAGGTCGTAATAATGCAGGTCGACGTCGAGATAGGGCAGGATCAGCCGTTCGCGAATCCACTGCCAGATGATCCGCGTCATTTCGTCGCCGTCGAGTTCGACGACCGGGTTGACTACCTTGATCTTGCCCATGCTGCTGCCTTTTCCTTGGGGAGTCGAATTGCAGGGGGCCTTAGGCAAAGCCGGGGCAATGTTCAACCGCCGTGGTGCCGTCCCGCGAGCGGGCGGGGCGGGATAAGCGATTGTCAGTGCTCGATGCGCGCCCTAGAACAATCGGCATGTCCACCACCATCTCTTCCAACCGCCCCGGCGGCGGCATCAAGTGGCGCTGGCCGTCGATTCACCCCGAGGGCCGCAAATTCCTGTTGATCGCGGCGATCGTCACCGTCTGTTTCTGGCTGCTCGGCTGGGAAATCGCCGGCTGGCTGATGGCCGGAATCACCGCGTGGGTCGGCGCCTTTTTCCGTGACCCGGTGCGCGTGACGCCGACCAGTGCCGACTTGGTCATCGCGCCTGCCGACGGGCTCGTCACCCAGATTGCCGAAGTCCCGCCCCCGCCCGAAATCGCTGGGGCCGACGGGCTGGGCGATGCGCCGATGCTGCGCGTATCGATCTTCATGAGCGTGTTCGACGTCCATATCAATCGTACCCCGGTTGCCGGGACGCTGCGCAAGCTCGTTTATATCCCCGGCAAGTTCGTGAACGCCGATCTCGACAAGGCGAGCGAGGAAAACGAGCGCCAGCATTTCGTCGTCGAACGCGCTGACGGGGTGCGCATCGGCTTCACCCAGATTGCGGGGCTGGTGGCGCGGCGCATCATGCCCTTCGTGAGCATGGGAACCGAGCTTGCGACAGGCCAACGCGTCGGCCTGATCCGCTTCGGCAGCCGCGTCGATGTCTATCTGCCGCAGGGTACGGCGCCGCAGGTGCTGCTGGGGCAGCGCACGCTGGCCGGCGAAACGATTGTTGCCCGGCTCGGCAAGGGCGACACGATCGACGGCATCGGGCAATAATGGCGGGCGATCGCGATCCCCGGACGGGTGTCGACCCGCGCCGCATCGGCGGCATCCCGCTGCGTGCCTTTGCGCCCAACGCGATTACCGCGCTCGCCCTGTGCTTCGGCCTGACGGGCGTGCGTTTCGCGATCGGCGAGGAATGGGAAAAGGCGCTGGCGGCGGTGATCTTCGCCGGGGTGCTCGACGGGATGGACGGGCGCATCGCGCGCCTGCTGCGCGCGCAGAGCAAATTCGGCGCCGAACTCGATTCCCTCTCTGATGTCATTGCCTTCGGCGTCGCGCCGGCGATGATCCTGTTTCTGTGGTCGCTGGACGACGCGCCCAAGTTCGGCTGGACTGCGGCGCTGGCGCTCGCGGTCGGCTGCGCGCTGCGGCTGGCGCGGTTCAATTCGCGGATGGACGCCGATGTCCAGCCGCACAAGTCGGCGGGCTTCAACACCGGCATTCCGGCGCCTGCGGGGGCTGGCCTTGCCTTTGTTCCCGTCTATCTCTGGCTTTCGACCGGCAACGACCTGTTCCGCGAATGGTATGTCGTCATGCCGTGGGCGCTTGGCGTCGCGATGCTGATGATCTCGGCAATCCCGACATACAGCTGGTCGTCGATCCGCCTGCGCCGGTCGTGGCGGCTGTTCGCGCTGGCGGGGGTGGGGCTGCTCGGCGCAGCGCTCGTCACCGCGCCGTGGCCGACCTTGCTTGCGATCTGCGTCTTCTATGTCGCTCTGCTGCCCTTCGGACTTGCGAGCTACGCGAAAGTCAGGCGGCGCGGCTGATCAGCGGCTGAACGCGAACCGGGGTGCGAACGCCGCGCGGCATGTCGCGGCGGCGCAGCGGCACGACGGTCGCGGCCGGGCCGGTCTGCGGGGACGAGCCGTGCGGGAAGGCGCCTTCGCCGGCAAGCGCCGACAAGATCGCATCGCCATTGGTGCGCAGCATGGCGAGAATCACCAGCACACCCAGTCCGGCGGCACTTGCGAAGAGAAGAGCGGCGGCGACCTGAACCATTTTCTTGTCCTTTCGGCTTCCCTGTGCGAAACCTTCGCCCGGAGCTACGGTTTTGCTGACCTGTTCGTTCCATGTTCTCTATTTGTTCTCAATGCTAATGCGGCGAAGCGTTATGTTTTGTCGATGAGTTGAGTCGGGCGCGGTGCAAGGCGCGCCGAGCCAATAGGGGGGCTAATCGACGCTTGGGCCTTGCTTTTCGAGGGCAAGCCGTCTAACGGCCCGCCCATTCCACATGGAAGGCGCACATACCGGTGCCGGGATGATTCCCTAGCGGATCGCTCGGTTCTTGCCTTTCAGAGGACTAACCGGAAGGAGAAAGACTATGGCGGCTCCTGTCGTCACGATGCAGAATCTTATCGAAGCTGGCGCCCACTTCGGCCACCAGACCCACCGTTGGAACCCGCGCATGAAGCCGTATATCTTCGGCGCGCGCAACGGCATCCACATCCTCGACCTGTCGCAGACCGTGCCGCTCTTCGCGCGTGCGCTCGACTTCATCTCGTCGACCTCGGCCGCCGGCGGCAAGGTGCTGTTCGTCGGCACCAAGCGCCAGGCGCAGGGCCCGATCGCCGATGCGGCCCGCGCTTCGGGTCAGCACTTCGTCAACCACCGCTGGCTGGGCGGCATGCTCACCAACTGGAAGACGATCTCTAACTCGATCAAGCGCCTCAAGTCGCTCGAAGAACAGCTTTCGGGCGACACCTCGGGTCTGACCAAGAAGGAAGTGCTCAACAAGACCCGCGAACGCGACAAGCTCGAGCTCAGCCTCGGCGGCATCCGCGACATGGGCGGCATTCCCGACGTGATGTTCGTGATCGACGCGAACAAGGAAGAGCTGGCGATCAAGGAAGCCAACGTCCTTGGCATCCCGGTCGTCGCGATCCTCGATTCGAACGTCTCGCCCGATGGCATCGCTTTCCCCGTTCCGGCGAACGACGATGCGGCGCGCGCGATCCGTCTTTACTGCGAAGCGGTTGCCCAGGCGGCGACCCGCGGCGGCCAGCAGGCCCGCGCCGATCGCGGCGAAGATCTGGGTGCGGCGGTCGAACCCGTTGCCGAGCCCGTGCTGACCGAGGACGAACAGGTCCCGGCCGAAGCGGCTGCCGAAACCGAGCGCCAGGCCGACGCCTGAGCCCGTGCGGCATGACGGGGCGGCGCGCCGACCGGCGGTCGCCCCTGTCATCCCTTTGACTTATCGCCCCGCCATGCGCGCGGGCGTCCCGCGGGTCCAATTGCGCCCGCCCTTTTGAAAGGAACATCCGATGGCTGAAATTACGGCCGCTCTCGTCAAGGAACTGCGCGACCGCACCGGCGCAGGCATGATGGACTGCAAGAAGGCGCTTGCCGAAAACAACGGCGACATCGAAGCGTCGATCGACTGGCTGCGCACCAAGGGCCTCGCCGCCGCGGCCAAGAAGGCCGGCCGCGTCGCTGCCGAAGGTCTGGTCGGCGTTGCCGCGGACGGCACCAAGGGCGCCGTCGTCGAAGTCAACAGCGAAACCGATTTCGTTGCCAAGAACGAACAGTTCCAGGCGTTCGTTCGCGACGTGACGCAGGTTGCGCTCGCCGAAGGCATCACCGACATCGAAACGCTCGCCGCTGCCGGCTACCCGACGGGCGGCACGGTCGCCGAACAGCTCACCAACAATATCGCCACGATCGGCGAGAATCAGTCGCTGCGCCGCGCCGAGATCCTGTCGGTGAACTCGGGCGTCGTGACCGGATATGTCCACAACGCCGCGGCGCCGGGCATGGGCAAGATCGGCGTGCTCGTCGCGCTCGAATCGACCGCTGGCGCCGATGTTCTCGAACCGCTGGCCAAGCAGCTTGCGATGCATGTCGCCGCCGCCAACCCGCTGGCGCTGAACGGCGACGATCTCGACGCCGATCTCGTCGCGCGTGAACGGGCGATCGCGGAAGAAAAGGCGGCCCAGTCGGGCAAACCGGCCGAGATCGTCGCGAAGATGGTCGATGGTTCGATCGCCAAGTTCCGCAAGGAAAATGCGCTGCTGTCGCAGCTCTTCGTGATGGACGGCAAGACGCCGGTCGCCGAAGTCGTCGCCGCTGCGGGCAAGGACGTCGGCGCGACGATCACGCTGACCGGCTTCATCCGCTTCCAGCTCGGTGAAGGCATCGAGAAGGAAGAGAGCGACTTCGCCGCCGAAGTTGCCGCCGCCGCGGGCGTCTAAAAGCAGAACCGGATTGCTGCGCCTGGGGCGCCGCAGTCCGCTTGGCAATGGCGCGCACTCTCTCTAGGGTGCGCGCCATTCGCATATTACGAGTTTGCAAGAGGTTCCCCCCGACATGGCATTGCCCGGCATGAAACGCATCCTGCTCAAATTGTCGGGCGAGGCGCTGATGGGGCCGACGCCCTTCGGGATCGATCCCGAAACGGTCGCGAGCATGGCGGCCGAGGTCAAGGAAGCGAAGGATCGCGGCCTCGAAATCTGCCTCGTCATTGGCGGCGGCAATATCTTTCGCGGCATGGCGGGGGCGGCGAAGGGCATGGACCGCGCGCAGGCCGACTATATGGGCATGCTGGCGACGGTGATGAACGCGCTTGCCATGCAGAATGCGCTCGAGCAGCTCGGCGTCCAGACCCGCGTCCAGTCGGCGATCGAGATGGACAAGGTGTGCGAACCGGTGATCCGCCGCCGCGCCGAACGCCACCTCGAAAAGGGCCGCGTCGTCATCTTTGCCGCGGGCGTCGGTGCACCCTATTTCACGACCGACAGCGGCGCGGCGCTGCGCGCGGCGGAAATGAAATGCGATGCGCTGCTGAAAGGCACCAGCGTCGATGGCGTCTATAACGCCGATCCGAAACAGGATCCGAGCGCGGTGCGCTACGACAGCCTGAGTTATGACCGTGTCCTCGCCGACAATCTGAAGGTGATGGACGCGAGCGCGGTGGCCTTGTGCCGCGACAATAATATTCCGATCGTCGTGTTCAACATTCGCGAAGCCGGAAATCTGGCGCGGGTGCTGGCCGGCGAGGGCGTCGCCACCGTGGTCGGCGGCGCGGCCTGAAACGATCAAGAGAGGAAAGACAGATGGCGAAATATGACAAGGCCGACCTGGAACGCCGCATGCACGGCGCGGTCGAATCGCTGAAGCACGACCTTGCGGGGCTGCGCACCGGTCGCGCCAATTCGGCGCTGCTCGATCCGGTGACGGTCGAGGTCTACGGCAGCCATATGCCGCTCAACCAGGTCGCCTCGGTCAGCGCGCCCGAACCGCGGATGCTGGCGGTGCAGGTGTGGGACAAGTCGAACGTCGGCCCGGTGGACAAGGCGATCCGCTCGGCCGGGCTCGGCCTCAACCCGATCGTCGATGGTCAGCTTCTCCGCCTGCCGATCCCCGAAATGACGCAGGAACGCCGCAAGGAATTGTCGAAGCTTGCCGGGCAATATGCCGAAAAGGCGCGCGTCGCCGCCCGCAATGTCCGCCGCGACGGCATGGACAATCTGAAGCAGGACGAGGCGAAGAAGGAAATCAGCGAGGACGAGCGCAAGCGCGCCGAAACCGAAGTGCAGAAGCTGACCGACGCGACGATCGCCGAAATCGATGCGGCGGCGGCGGCGAAGGAAAAGGAAATTCTGGGCTAGTGCTCCTCCGCGCTGCCCTCTCGGCCGTTTGGGCTGAGCCTGTCGAAGCCCCGTCCTTTTCTTGCCCAGGAAAGAACGGCCCGTCGACAAGCTCAGGGCGAACGGAGTCTTAGGCTTTTCCGGTGTCCGAAACGCATCACGATGCCCGCCATGTCGCCATCATCATGGATGGCAACGGCCGCTGGGCCAAGAAGCGCCACCTGCCGCGCATCGCCGGTCATCGCGCGGGGGTTGAGGCGGTGCGTACGATTGTGCGCGCGGCCGGCGACCTGGGGATCGAAGCGCTGACCCTCTACGCCTTTTCGTCCGAAAACTGGAAGCGGCCGGAGGACGAGGTCAGCGATCTGATGGGCCTGCTCAAGCGCTTCATCGTCAGCGATATCGACGAATTTGCCGCCAATGACGTGCGGCTCAAGATCATCGGCGATTGGCGCGCGCTCGCGCCCGATGTCGTCGCACTGATCGAGGATGCGATCGCGCGCACCGCGCATAACCGGCGCACCACGCTGGCGGTCGCGCTCAATTATGGCGCGCAGGACGAACTGGTGCGGGCAGCGAAGGCCGCCGCGGCGGAAGGCGAGATCAGCGCCGAGACGATCGCGGCGCATCTCGACACCGCCGACATGCCGCCGCTCGACCTGTTGATCCGCACGTCGGGCGAAGTGCGGCTGTCGAATTTCCTGCTGTGGCAGGCGGCTTATGCCGAGCTCTATTTCACCGATCGGCTATGGCCCGATTTCAAACCCGCCGACCTCAAGGCGGCGCTCGATCATTTTGCGGCGCGCGAGCGCCGTTTCGGAGGATTATAAGGCATGGCGGGCGCAGCGAAGTCGGATCTGTGGGTGCGCATCGGGTCGGCGATCATCCTGTTCGCGATCGCCGGCACCGCGCTGTGGTTCGGCGGCATCGCCTTCGGCCTGCTGCTGCTCGTCGGCGGCGCGCTGCTGCTGGTCGAATGGTTCCAGCTCGTCCGCGCGATGGGGCTCGGCAGCGGCGGCAAGGCGGCCTTCTCGGCGCTCGGATTGCTGCTCGTCATCGGTGCGATCGGCGGGCTCTGGTATATCCGGCAGAATCTGGGAATGACGGCGGCGCTGTGGGTGTTCGGCATGGTCTGGGCGACCGACATCGGCGCCTATTTTGCCGGACGCGCCTTTGGCGGCGCGCGGCTCGCGCCGACGATCAGCCCTTCGAAAACCTGGTCGGGGCTCGTCGGCGGCATGATCGCGGCGCTGATTGCCAGCGCGACGATCGGTGACCGCGGCCAGATTATCGGTGTCCCGCTGTGGATCGGCCTGTTCATGGGCCTCCTCGCGCAGCTCGGCGACCTTGGCGAAAGCTGGATGAAACGCCGCGCCGGGGTCAAGGATTCGGGCAAGCTGATTCCGGGGCATGGCGGCATTTTCGACCGCGTCGACGGCCTGCTGCCGGTCGCGCTCATTCTCGGTGCGCTCGCCGTCGCGGGCCAGATCGCGGTCCGGGCGGCCGGCTGACATGCGCCGCCTCTCGGTCTTTGGCGCAACGGGTTCGGTCGGGCAATCGGCCCTCGACCTCGTACGCCGCGACCGCGACGCGTGGCAGATCGTCGTGCTCAGCGCCAACAGCGACGTTGCCGAACTGGCGCGTCTGGCGCGCGAGTTCACCCCCGAAGTCGCCGTGATCGGCGATCCCGCGCGTCATGACGAACTCAAGACGGCGCTGGCGGACACGCATATCGGCGTGGCGGCGGGCGCCGACGCATTGGTCGACGCTGCGCGGTTGCCGGCCGATCTCGTACTCGCCGCGATTGTCGGTACCGCCGGGCTCGCGCCTACGATGGCGGCGATCGAAGCCGGGTGCGACGTGGCGCTCGCGAACAAGGAATCGCTGGTGTCGGCGGGCGAGTTGATGATCGCGGCGGCGCAGCGGTCCGGCGCGACGATCCTGCCGGTCGATTCCGAACATAATGCGATTTTTCAGTGCCTGGCGGGCGGGCGCCTTGATCAGGTGCGACGCATCATTCTGACCGCGAGCGGCGGCCCGTTCCGCACCATGTCGGCCGAGGCGATGGCGCGCGTCACCCCGGCGCAGGCGGTCGCGCATCCCAATTGGTCGATGGGCGCCAAGATCAGCGTCGATTCGGCGACGATGATGAACAAGGGCCTCGAACTGATCGAGGCGCATCATCTCTTTCCCGTCGGCCTCGACCGGATCGAAATCCTCGTTCACCCGCAATCGGTGATCCACAGCCTCGTCGAATATGTCGATTGTTCGACGCTGGCGCAGCTTGGATCGCCCGATATGCGCATTCCGATCGCGAGCGCGCTCGCCTGGCCGCAGCGTATGGCGACGCCGTGCGCGCCGCTCGATCTTGCCGCCATCGCGCGGCTCGATTTCGAAGCGCCCGACGAAGCACGCTTCCCGGCAACGGCGCTCTGCCGCGCCGCGATCGCCGAGGGCGGCGCGCGGCCCGCGCAGCTCAACGCCGCCAACGAGGTGGCGGTCGCCGCTTTCCTTGCAGGGCGGATATCCTTTCCGGCAATCATCGACACGGTAAAGCGCGTCCTCGATGCCGATGCGCCCGCCGTGCCGGGCGCGCTTCAGGACATATTCAGCGTCGACGCGACATCCCGCGCGGTCGCGCAGCATTTTGTGGACCAACTCGAACATGCTTGAGTCGCCCGGTTTCCTGTTCACCATTCTTGCGTTTCTGGTCGTGCTCGGCCCGCTCGTGTTCGTGCACGAATATGGCCATTACATCGTCGGCCGCTGGTGCGGCGTGAAAGCCGACACCTTTTCGATCGGTTTCGGGCGCAAGATCCTCGGCTGGACCGACAAGCGCGGCACAGAATGGAAGATCGGCTGGCTGCCGCTCGGCGGCTATGTCCAGTTCGCGGGCGACCGTGATGCGGTGAGCCAGCCCGACGCCAACTGGCAAAACATGCCCGCCGAAGAACGCTCGCACAGCTTTCCCGCGCAGCCGGTCTGGAAACGCGCTCTCATCGTGCTCGCGGGGCCGGTGACCAACTTCCTGTTCGCCATCGCGATCTTTGCCGCCTTCAACATGGCCTATGGCGTCCCGACGACGCCCCCCGTCGTCGGCGCGGTGGAGCCGGGCAGCGCGGCCGAAGCCGCCGATCTGCGGGTCGGCGACCGGATCGTGGCGATCAACGGCGGCGCGATCGAGAAATTCGACGACATTCCGATGGCGGTGGCCTTCGACCTTGGCAAACCCGCCGAGCTTGCGATCCAGCGCGGCGGCGAACGCATCGATGTGCTGCTGCGGCCGCGCGTCATCACCGAAACCGATCGCTTCGGCAACAAGGGCGAACGCGCGGTGATCGGCATCCGGTCGGGCGAGATTGCCTTGGAACCTGTCAATCCGCTCGCGGCCGTTCAGGCTGGCGCGTCCCAGACCTGGGGTATCGTGCGGTTGACCGGGGATATATTGGGGCAATTCCTCACCGGGCAGCGGTCGGTCAAGGAAATGGGCGGCCCGCTCAAGATCGCGAAACAATCGGGCGAGATGGCGACGCTGGGGCTTTCCAGCCTGATCTTCTTCGTCGCTTTCGTTTCCATCAATCTGGGGTTCATAAATCTGTTGCCATTGCCCATGCTCGATGGTGGCCATCTGCTTTTCTACGGCTATGAAGCAATTCGGCGGCGGCCGGCACCGCCGCAGGCGCAGGAGTGGGCGTTCAGATTCGGTTTTGCGGTGATCGTGACGTTGATGCTGGTCGTGACTTTCAACGATTTGGGCTCAATTGGCGTTTGGGACAGGATCGCCCGCTTGATTGGATAGCCAGACTAAGGCAGGGAGAGCGCGCACTTGGGCCGGAGCGGGGCCTGGGCGCAGGGATACGGATTTTTGCGGGATGAACGGTGTGGCTTCACAGAAATTTTCGGCACGGACGCGACTGACCGCGGTGCTTATGACCGGGTCGATGCTGGCGTGGCCGGTTGCGGCGCTGGCGCAAGTCACCCCGCCGCCCGTGACATCGACGCTGCCCGTTCCGCCGACCGAGGCGGCGCCGACCGCGGCGACGATCAAGACGATCACCGTCGTTGGCAACCAGCGGCTCGAGGCGCAGACGATCCTCTCCTATCTGCGCCTGCGCGTGGGGCAGCCCTATGACCGTTCGGTGCTCGACCAGGCGCTCAAGGATCTGGCGTCGACCGAATTGTTCAAGGATTATCAGATCAGCGACGACAATGGCGCGCTGACGATCCAGGTGACGGAAAACCCCGTCATCAACCGCGTCATCCTCGAAGGCAACAAGCGGCTGAAGGAAGACAAGATCCGGCCCGAGATCAAGCTTGCGCCGCGGCAGATTTTCACCCGCTCGAAGGTCCGCGCCGATGTCGCGCGCATCATCGAACTCTACAAGCGGCAGGGCCGCTTCGCCGCGACCGTCGATCCCAAGATGGTCCAGCTCGACCAGAACCGCGTCGATGTGGTGTTCGAGATCGACGAAGGGCCGAAGTCGAAGGTCCGCCAGATCAACATCATCGGCAACGAACAGTTCAGCGACGGCGAACTGCGCGGCGAAATGGCGACGAAGCAGGCCAGCCTCGGCAATCTCCTGTCGTCGAACACGACCTACGATCCCGATCGTCTGGCCTATGACCAGCAGAAGCTGCGCCTCTTCTATCTCCAGCACGGCTATGCCGACTTCCGCGTGATTTCGGCGGTGGCGGAGCTGACCAGCAACAAGCAGGACTTCATCATCACCTATGTGGTGGAAGAAGGCGAGCGCTACAAATTCGGCGACATCGACGTGAAGAGCCAGCTGCGCGACTTCAAGCCGGAGACGCTGAAGCGCCTGCTGCCGATGAAGACGGGCGACTGGTACGACGCCAAGCTTGTGGAAGATACGGTGGAAAGCCTGAGCGAAACCGCCGGCCTCTTCGGCTATGCCTTCGCCGACATCAATCCCGAATTCCGCCGCGATCCCGAAACGCGGACGATGGCGATCACTTTCGACGTCGGCGAAAGTCCGCGCACCTATGTCGAGCGTATCGACGTCAACGGCAACACGCTGACGCATGACAAGGTGGTGCGCCGCGAGTTTCGCCTCAACGAAGGCGACGCCTTCAACAGCTTCGGCGTCAAGCGCACCGAGAACCGCCTGAACAGCCTTGGCTATTTCCAGGACAAGCTGGAGATCGAGCGCAAGGAAGGCTCGACTCCAGATCGCATCATCCTCGAAACGAATGTTGAGGAAAAGCCAACGGGCGAATTGTCGCTTTCCGCTGGTTTCTCGTCGATCGAGAATTTTCTGCTCCAGGCGTCGATCCGCCAGCGCAACTTCCGCGGTCTCGGCCAGCAGCTTCAGGCATCGGTCAATTATTCGAGCTATTCGAAGTCGGTAGAACTTGGTTTCACCGAGCCTTATTTGTTCGACCGCAACATCTCGCTTGGCGGCAGCATCTATCGCCGCGACCTCAACTCGTTCAACTTCATCAACAACAACCGCCAGACGACCTTCCAGCAGATTACGACGGGCTTCCAGGTCAATATGGGTGTTCCGCTTACCGAATTCATGTCGGTGTTCGGCCGCTACAGCCTCAATCTCGACGATGTGACGCTCGACAAGAATCTCTATTATTTCGGGGGCAATTGCGACCCGCTGGTCGCCGGCCGCTATCTTTGCGACGCGATCGGCAAGCGCACGACGTCGCTCGTAGGATACACCATCGCCTATGACGATCGCGACAACCGCCTGCGCCCGACGCGCGGTCAGTCCTTCACGCTCGGACAGGATTTTGCCGGCCTCGGCGGCAGTGTTCGGTATGTCCGGACGACCGCGACGGCGAGCAAGCATTTCAACCTCGGCAGCAAGTTCATCCTGAACATCTCAGCCGAAGGCGGCTATATCTATCCCCTTGGCGATGCTCCGTCGCCGACCAGCGACAAGGTGCGTTTGACCGACCGCTTTTTCCTTGGCGAACCGCAACTGCGCGGCTTCGACATCCGCGGCGTCGGCCCCCGCGTCGTGCGCTACGGCAATGTCGATCTGACCGATCCCATGAACCCGATCCTCGACACGTCGGACAATGCCCGCGTCGACGACGCCCTGGGCGGACGCGCCTATTACAAGGGGCGGTTCGAGGTCGATATTCCGCTCGGCAGCGGCGCCAAGGAGCTCGGCCTTCGCCCGTCGGTATTCCTCGACTTCGGGTCGGTCTGGGGCGTTAAGCGCCCGACGCTGACAACGCTGGCCGATTTCAGAGACCCGGCCGATGGTATCACCAAATATCTTTGCCGTAATGCCTCGACCGGCGCGACGACATTTGCGAGTCAGACCGTCGTCACCGACACAACGACCGGTGTGGTGACGCCGACTGGGCAATATACCACTTGCGACGCCACCAACGGCTTCACGCCGCTGGCACCATTCGAGGAACGCTATCTGGGCGACAGCTGGAAACCGCGCGTCGCGATTGGCGCCGGCGTCAACTGGAACTCTCCGTTTGGTCCTTTCCGGATCGACTTCGCTTACGCCCTTCGCAAAGAAGAGGGTGACGATACGAAACGCTTCTCATTCAATGTAGGAACACAATTCTGATGAAGAAAATTATTGCCGCCTCGGCGCTCGCCATTGCCGCGCTTTCGGTTTCGCCGCTTCTGTCGGCTCCGGCCGTTGCACAGGCAAAATCGGTCGCGCTCGCCGACGTTCGCGTCGCGGCCTCGCGTTCGAACGCCTTCACCGTCGCATCGCAGCAGATCCAGACGACCTACAAGGCGCAGATCGACCAGCAGGAAACCCGCGGTCAGACGCTGCAGGCCGAACTGAACGTGCTGGTGGCCAAATATAATGAGGAAGCGAAGAAGACGCCGCAGAATCAGGCTGCGCTCCAGGCCGCTGCCAAGGCCGTGCAGGACAAGCGCCAGGCGGCTTCCGCCGAGCTTAACAAGATCGGCGAACCCGTCGACCTCGCGATCGCCTATGTCGAGGATCAGATCAGCGTTCGCATGAACGAGGCGATCCGCGCCGCGATGACCGCCAAGAAGGTCGACCTGCTGCTGCAGCCCGACGCCGTGCTGGCGCGTGACCCGAGCACCGACATCACCGATGCGGTCGTTACCGAACTTAACCGCATTCTGCCGAACGTGTCGATCACGCCGCCGGCGGGTTACAAGCCCGGCCAGCTCGTGCAGCAGAAGAACCAGCAGGCGATGGACCAGGCGCGCGCCGCCGCGGCTGCCCAGCCGGCCGCGTCGGGCGGCACGCCGCCGGTCACCCGCTAAGCGCGCATGACCGACAGTGACGACAAGACGATGGGTCCGGCGGATATCCGCCGGATCCTGAGTCTGCTTCCGCATCGTTACCCGATGCTGCTCGTCGACCGCGTCGAATCGATGGTCCGCGACACCAGCATCCATGCGGTGAAGGCGGTCACGATCAACGAGCCCTTTTTCCAGGGTCATTTTCCCGGCCGGCCGATCATGCCCGGTGTCCTCATTATCGAGGCACTGGCGCAGGCGGGCGGGGTGCTCGCGATCGAATCGCTGGGTCTCGCGGGGTCGGGCAAGCTTGTCTATTTCATGGGGATCGACGGGGTTAAGTTCCGCAAACCCGTGGAGCCGGGCCATCTGCTCGACCTGCACGTCACGATCCTGCAGGCCAAGCGGAACATCTGCAAGTTCCAAGGCCGGGCGATGCTGGGCGATCAACTGGCAACCGAATGCCAGTTCACCGCGATGATCGCCGACCCGCCCAGCGATTGAATGATACGCGCCCGCCCGGCAATACGGCGGGTTGCAATTCCTTCCGTTCGTCGTTAGGGGCAGCCGCTTCGCGGCCCCCTGCGGGGATCGTACCGACTCACGCCGCTGGTCGGAAACCAGCGGCACAGGAGCTTAAGACATGAAAAAAGACATCCATCCCGCTTATCACATGATCACGGTCAAGATGACCGACGGCACCGAATATCAGACGCGCTCGACCTGGGGCAGCGAAGGTGACGTGATGACGCTCGAAATCGACCCGACTGCGCACCCGGCGTGGACCGGCGGCAACCAGCGCCTGCTCGATCAGGGCGGTCAGGTCGCCAAGTTCAACAAGCGCTTCGGCGGTCTTACCCTCAAGCGTTGATCGACGTTGCCCCCGCCTTCGCGGGAGCGACGATCACGTCAAAATTTTCGCGAGCGCGCTTTGCCAGCCGGCAAGGCGCGTTTTGCGTTGCGCGTCGTTCAACGCCGGGATGAAGCGTGTCGCACGCCCGCGCATCGTCCCCGCTGCGGTGGCGAGGTCGGGGTAGAGTCCTGCGCCGCAGGCCGCCAGCATCGCGGCGCCGAGGGCGGTGCTTTCGACAAATTCGGGCCGCTCGACGATCAAGGCGAGCATGTCGGCCAGATCCTGCGCCATCCAGTCGTTCGCCGCCATGCCGCCGTCGATCCGCAGATCGGCCCAATCGACGCCATCGGCCGCGAAGGCGGCTTTCAGATCATGCGCCTGATAGGCTTGTGCTTCCAGCGCGGCGCGGGCGACATGCGCCTTGCCACTCGCGAAACTCAGCCCCGATATTGCAGCGAGCGCATCGGGTCGCCAGTGCGGTGCACCCAGTCCTGCAAGCGCGGGGACCAGATAGACACCGCCATTATCCGGAACCGAGCGGGCCAGCGCCTCGCTCTCGCCTGCGTTCGCAAGCAGGCCGAGGCCGTCACGGAGCCACTTTATCAGGCTTCCCGCCACGAATACCGATCCTTCGAGCGCATAGCTGCGGCGCCCGTTTTCCTGAACCAATATTGTCGCGAGCAGCCGGTTGGCCGAATGCGGCCGTTCCGTGCCGCTCGCCGACAGGATGAAGGCGCCGGTGCCGAAGGTTGCCTTGGTCTGGCCCGAAGCCAGACAGGCCTGGCCGATCGTTGCCGCCTGTTGGTCGCCCGCCATCCCCGCAATCGGGATCGCGCCGCCGAACAGCTCCGGGTCGGTGGTGCCGACCGTGGCAGTGCAATCGACGATTTCGGGCAGCAGTCGCATGGGAACGCCGAACAGGTCGCACAGGCCGCCGTCCCAGCCCTCATCGCCGTCGATCGCCATCAACAGCGTGCGTGAGGCATTGGTCGCGTCGGTCACATGCGCGCCGCCGGTCAGGCGATAGACGAGATAGGATTCGATCGTCCCGACGGCAAGCCGATCGCCCGCCTCGGCCAACTGCGGCCAGTTGCGCAGCGCCCAGCCGATCTTGCTGCCGGAAAAATAGGGATCGAGCAGCAAACCGCTCTTGGCCTGTACCGCCGGTTCGTGACCGGCCTCCTTGAGCTTCGCGCAATCCGCGGCGGTCCGCCGATCCTGCCACACGATTGTGGGGGCGAGCGGCCGGCCGGTCGTCCGGTCCCAGAACACGATCGTTTCGCGTTGGTTGGTGATGCCGATCGCGGCAATATTGGCCGCGCCGCCCGCCTTGTCGATCATCGTGCGCGTGCACGCGAGGGTCGCCTGCCATATTTCCTCGGCATCATGTTCGACGAGGCCGGGGCCCGGATAATGCTGGCGAAACTCGCGCTGCGCGCTGCCGAGCGGCGTGCCGCTCGCGTCGAAAAGCATGGCGCGGGTCGATGTCGTGCCTTCGTCGATAACGATAATCTTTTCCGGCATGGCGCTCCGGCTCTCCCCTTTATTCGGTCTTGCAGGATCAAGATCAGCACGAACCGGCGAGGGGGGCAATCCCGGCCCGAGTAATCATCTTGCAATTTCGCGTAATATTCGCCATATGCTTGTGCAGCGCAGCATGGCGGACTTCACCGCCGCAACCACCGGCAGCGTGATTTTCCCGCCCGAGGCGCCGTAAAGGCCGCCAGCGCGGGACGAGCCGGCACCGCGCTTTGTCCCTTGAGGCACCCTTTCACGCGGGTCGTTTCGAACCCGCGGCCGTGCGCCGTCCGTTCGATGCGAACGGGCGCTGTGCGCGTCGCCCATTGAGAGTATGTTATGACGAGTTTCAACGACTTTGGCCTGCACGCCGACATCAATCGCGCGCTTGCCGCCAAGGATTATACAACCCCGACCCCGATCCAGACGCAGGCGATCCCGCCGCTGATGAAGGGCCGCGATCTATGCGGCATCGCGCAGACGGGTACCGGCAAGACGGCCGGTTTCTCGCTGCCGTCGATCCACCATCTGCTGACCTATCCGCATCGCGCCAATCCGCGCGGCTGCCGCATGCTGGTGCTGGCGCCGACGCGCGAGCTCGCGGCGCAGATTGCGCAAAGCTGCCGCGACTATGGTCGTTTCACCAAGCTGCGCGTTTCGACCGTGTTTGGCGGCGTGCCGATCAACAAGCAGATCCGTGACCTCGCGCAGGGCGTCGATATTCTCGTCGCCACCCCGGGCCGCCTGCTCGACCTGATCGATCAGCGTGCGCTGCGCATGGACGATGTCGAAATCTTCGTTCTCGATGAAGCCGACCAGATGATGGACATGGGCTTCATCCATTCGCTGCGCCGCGTTGCCAAGCTGCTGCCGTCGCGGCGCCAGAATCTCTTCTTCTCGGCGACGATGCCGAAGGAGATTGCGGGCCTTGCCGATCAGTTCCTGAACGATCCGGTCACCGTGTCGGTCGCGCCGCAGGCGACGACTGCCGAAAAGATTCGCCAGCGCGTGACCTTCGTCGAGCAGAAGGAAAAGCAGGCGCTGCTCCATCATGTGCTGCGTAGCGAGGACATCGACCGCGCCCTGATCTTTACGCGCACGAAGCACGGCGCCGACCGCGTCGTCCGCCATTTGAAGGGCGCGGGCATCGAAGCCTTTGCGATCCACGGTAACAAGAGCCAGGCGCAGCGCACGACCGCGCTGCAGGCGTTCCGTTCGGGTCAGGTCCGATTGCTCGTCGCGACCGACATTGCAGCGCGCGGCATCGACGTGTCGGGGGTGAGCCATGTGATCAATTTCGAGATCCCGAACGTCCCCGAACAATATGTTCACCGCATCGGCCGCACCGCGCGCGCCGGGGCGGAGGGTGTTGCGATCAGCTTTGTCGCGCCTGACGAGCGCCCCTATCTGCGCGATATCGAACGCGTGACGCGGACCAAGGCCGAGCCGGCGAAGCTGCCCGACAATTTCGGCGAGATGGTTCGCAATCTGCCCAAGCCGGCACAGCCGCCGCGCGACACCGGCAGCAAGGGTCGTGACCCGCAGCGCCAGCGCGACGATGCGCAGCGCCGCAAGGGGCATGGCGAGGGCGGTTCGCGCGACGGCGGCCATCGCGGCCCGCGCCGCGAGGCAGCGGCCGGCGACGGCGCACAGCCGCAGCGCAAGCGTCGCTTTCGTCCGCGCGGCGGGGTCGGGGCGCACAAGGGATCGGTGAAGCGGGTCGGTTGACGCCCGCCCCCGGCACGCTAGGTTTGCGCGCGGGTCGAGGGGACGGACGATGATCGACGACGACGAATATGAACCGCTGCCGCCGCGGCGGCCGCTCTTCCGCCGCAAGCGGGTGCTCATCCCGCTGGCGGTGTTGCTCGTCATCGCAGCGATCTTCCTTGCGCTGCGCACGCCCGACACCGACCGCGATGCCATGATCGCCAAATATGGCGGCCCCGACGCGAGCTTCGCGGCGGGGCCGGCAGGGCAGCGAATCCATTATCGCGATCAGGGCAGGCGCGACGGCCGCACCATCGTGCTGCTCCACGGGTCGAACAGCAGCCTTCAGACGTGGGAGCCGCTCGTCAAAAGGCTCGGCGGCGATTACCGGATCGTGACGCTCGATCTGCCGGGGCATGGCCTGACCGGCGGCACGCCCGACAAGGATTACAGCGCTGCGGGGATGATTGCCGCGGTCGATGTGGTGGCGGCCAAGCTCGGCCTCGATCATTTCATCCTGGGCGGCAATTCGATGGGCGGCTGGGTGGCGTGGCGCTATGCGCTCGCCGAGCCGGGACGCGTCGATGCGCTCCTGTTGCTCGATGCGGCGGGCATGCCGCTGCGAAAAGCCGAAAAGGCGCCCCAATCGAATCTCGGCTTCCGGCTTCTCAAAAATCCGGTCGGACGCTGGCTCGCCGGACAGATCACGCCGCGCTCGCTGGTCGAAAAGTCGCTCCGCCAATCGGTCGCGAAAACCGGCATCGTCGATGATGCGATGGTCGACCGCTATTGGGAGTTGCTCCGCTTTCCGGGCAATCGCGAGGCGACGGCGCTGCGCGCCACGCTCGACCGCGAGCCCGCGATGGCCGACCGGATCGGCGAGATAAAGGTGCCGGTGCTCATCCTTTTCGGCAAGCGGGACCGGCTGATCAACCCGAGCGCCGCGCTGACCTTTCGCGACCGGATTGCGGGATCGGAGGTCCTTCTGCTCGACGATGTCGGCCATCTGCCGATGGAGGAAGCGCCCGACGCCACCGCGATGACGATCGCGGATTTCCTTACGCGGCGGCTTGCTCCGCCGTCGCCTCTGCCGGCTGCTCCAGAAAAGCGCTGATCCGCGCCGCCGTGTTCGCGGCGTGGGTGAAGGGGAAAAGGTGCGACCCCGGCACGACTTCCAGTATCGCGCCGTCGATCAGATCGGCGATCGCCTGGCCGTGCGCGGCCGGCACGACGCCGTCGCGCCGGCCCATCAGGATCAGCGTCGGCATGTTCTTGAGCTGCGGCAGCATAGGCGCACTGGTCCAGCCGGCCATTGCCATCGCCTGATAAGTGAGGCCAAGCGGCGTTGCGGCGGGAAGCTTCAGTCCGCTCGCCAGCATGTCGTCGTCGAGCAGCGCGGCCCACCCGATTCCCGGTGCCCCTACACTCGGCGTCGTTGCCATCAGGACCATGCGCCGGATACGTGCCGGAAATTGCACCGCGATCTGCTGCGCCAACGCACCGCCCCAGCTGAAGCCGGCAAGGTCGAGCTGCGGGTGGCCGAAGCGTTCGGCAATCTCCATCACGATCGCGGCCATTGTCGGCGCGGTATAGGGAAGGATTGCGTCGGGCGACCCGCCGACGCCAGGCATGTCGAGCGTCCACACCTCGCGCCCATGTATCTGCGCGAGCAGCGGTGCCGCGGCGGCGATGTCGGCGCCGATCCCGTTGAGGAACAGCAACGGCACCCCGGTGCTGCCTTTACGCCAGCGCGCCGTGCGAAGCGCGAGGCCATAAAGATGTTCGGTGCCGATGACCGGGCGGCCGCTGATCCTGCTCATGCCCATGGCTTTGGCATGTTTTGGCCGTGGACGGAAGCACCTCGCCAGTTTCTTGATCCTAGCCGGCGGGTGGCTCGGCCGCCCGCCTTTCGGCCTGCTCGTAGCGCAGGCAGTCGAAGATTTTGGCGCCAGCAAGAAATACCGAACCGCTGCACGCGACGAGCAGCAACTGGCCGCCGTACCCCGGAAATTCATGCAGATAGGCTGTTCCGCGCGCCATGGCACCCGCCGCCAATGCATAGATGATCAGGCAGGCCTCGAACCTGGTCTTGATGATAAACAGCCGTCCGATTTTCTTCAGCATCGCCACCATCCGAAGCAAGGGATGTGCCAGTGGCGCAAATCAGGGATTCGCCGCCACCGGCTTATGGTAAACTGTAAGTTAATCCGACATGTTAGGGAAGGGCGGCGGTAATTGACCGTCTATGAAGCGGGTTTCGTGGATAGGAACCGGGAGTGGCCATGCCGGAACGAGAATCGGGTTCGAATTAAGCGCCGATCAGATATTTGAAGCCGTTCAGCGCAACCACGCGGTCGTCTTCACAAACCGGTGCGGCGATCAGCCGGACCCAGCGTGGTTTGCGCCGCGACGCTTCGATCGCGACATCAAGGGTGAAGCCGCGACGATGGGTGATCGCGTGCGCGCGCAGTTTTTCCATCGCGGCGCGCGATTCCTCGCGATAGAGCGCGACGGCATCGCTGCGCGCGACTTCGACGCCGCGCGGCAGACCGAAGATGTCATAGACTGTGTCGGACCAGACAAGATGATCGTCGGCAAGGTCGCAGGTCCAACTGCCGACGCCGTGGCGCTCCATGACTGCGGCCGCGTCGTCGGCCATCGCTGGCGTGCGGCCCGGCGGACGGATCGATCGCCGGTCGACCCAGCCCAGATCGAAATGATGTCCCCGCTCGAAAAGCGGCCAGCTGTGATGCAGCGGAAGAGGGTATTGATGACGCACGCGAATCCGATCCTTCGCCCCCAAGTCTAGGCGGCCCATATTAAGGAATTGCTGCGCTCGGTAATCAGGCAGGAGCGCGCGCGGTTCCATATTCGACCCAGCCGAAAGGGCGAGGGGTTTTGGGCATATAATGTGCCGCCTGCCGTTCCACCGCAAAGCCCGCGCCCGCATAGGCGTCGGCGATCGGCCGCGTCAGATGGCAATTGCCGCCGATGCGTTTCCAGACGGGCTCGATCCGCCGTTGCCAGCGCGCAACCCCCGCGTCGGGGGCGCCGCCATGTTCCAGAAACAAGGCGGTTCCGCCCGGTTTGAGCACGCGGCGGATCTCGGCCAGCACCGCCGCCTGATCGTGCACCGAACAGAGGGTGAAGGTAGTGACGACGGTGTCGAATCGGCCGCTCTCGAAGGGCATCGCTTCACCGATGCCACCTTCGATCGTCGCCGCGATGCCGCGCGCCTGCGCCGCCGCGCGGCTCATCGCGAGTAGTTCGGGCGACGGATCGAGCCCGGTGAAGCGCGTCACCCGGTTCCAATCGTAAAATTCCATATTGATGCCGCCGCCGCAGCCAAGCTCCAGCACGTCGCCCGATGCCGCCGGCACCACCTTGCTGCGCGCCTTCATGATCTGCCCCTGCGAGCAGGCGCATTTGATCAGCCGCGGCACCCCATGACGTTCCCACCAACTCGCCATTCCCGTCTCTCCCCTTGGCGTGCAGCCTGTCCCTTGCTAGCGCGATTGGCAACACCCATCTGGGCGTCCTCGCTCATAGCCGCCAACAACGAAAGACCGTCATGCCCGCCACGCACCACACCAAGATGCTGATCCTCGGTTCCGGCCCTGCAGGGCTTTCGGCCGCCATCTACGCGGCGCGCGCCGGGATGCAGCCGATCGTGGTGCAGGGGCTGCAGCCGGGCGGGCAGTTGACGATCACCACCGACGTCGAAAACTATCCCGGCTTTGCCGAAGTCATCCAGGGCCCTTGGCTGATGGAGCAGATGACGGCGCAGGCGACGCATGTCGGCGCCAGCATGATCTGGGACGCCATCGTCGACGTCGATCTGTCGCAGCGGCCGTTCCGCCTGACCGGCGACGGCGGCGACGTCTATGTCGCCGAAACGCTGGTGATCGCGACCGGCGCGCAGGCGAAATGGCTGGGCGTTCCCGGCGAACAGGAACTGGGCGGCAAGGGCGTTTCGGCCTGCGCGACCTGCGACGGATTTTTCTATCGCGGCAAAAAGGTGGTGGTGATCGGCGGCGGCAATACCGCGGTCGAAGAGGCACTGTATCTGACCAATCATAGCGACGACGTGACGCTGATCCACCGTCGCGACACCCTGCGCGCCGAAAAGATCCTGCAGGACCGGTTGCACGCCAATCCGAAGATCAAGGTGCTCTGGAACAAGAAGGTCGATCGCTTCGTCGCGGGCGAAGGGACGGCGGGGCTGGTTGGAGTCGACCTGATCGACACGGTAACGGGCGAGGCGAGCCACGAGCGCACCGACGGCGGCTTCGTCGCCATCGGCCACAGCCCCTCGACCGAATTGTTCAAGGGCAAGCTGCCGCTCGACGCCGACGGCTATCTTGCGGTGACGCCGGGCACGTCGCTGACCGCGGTGCCGGGCGTCTTCGCGGCGGGTGACGTGACCGACAAGGTGTATCGCCAGGCGATCACCGCGGCGGGTATGGGCTGCATGGCCGCACTCGACGCCGAACGCTTCCTTGCGGAAGCGGAGTATCATGCGATGGTTGATGCTTGAACGCTGAGGGCGGACAGCGACCGATTGTGGAGGTTGGCCGACTTTTCTTCCATCGTCATCCCGGCGCAGGCTCCCACCCCAAAGCCGGTCTCCCGAAATAGCCCGCGCACGAAAAAGGCCCCGGAACCGATGTGGTTCCGGGGCCTTTTTGTTTCGTGCGAGCCGAAGATGCGTTAAGCGTCTTCGTCCTCGTCAGCGGCCGGAGCGTCCGACGGCGGGGTGGCGTCGTCGAATTCGTCTTCGCTGTCGGGTTCGAGAGCAACCGCAGCCGCCGCAGCCTGTTCTTCTTCGAACATGGCGGCAATGACGTCGATGCCCTGCTTCTGCATTTCGGCTTCGTCCGGCGAGCGGGCGACGTTGACGCCCACGGTGACCGCGACTTCGGGATGCAGCTTCACCTTGACGTCGAACAGGCCGAGCGACTTGATCGGACGTTCGAGTTCGAACATCGCCTTGGTCAGGTTCGTCGCACCGTCTTCGATCAGCGCGTCGAGGATGTCGCGCACCGAAACCGAACCGTAAAGCTGGCCAGTGTTCGACGCCTGACGGATCAGGACGACCTGCTTGCCGTCGATGTCCTTCGCGCGGCCTTCTGCCGCGGCGCGGCGGTCGGCGTTGTCCGATTCGATCTTCGCGCGGTTGGCTTCGAAGAGCTTCTTGTTGGCTTCGTTCGCGCGCAGTGCCTTGTTGTTGGGCAGCAGATAGTTGCGGGCAAAGCCGTTCTTGACGGTGACGACGTCGCCGATACCGCCCAGTTTCTCGATGCGTTCGAGCAGGATGATTTCCATCGGTCCGCGCTCCTTACTTCACAATGTAGGGGAGCAGGCCGATGTGACGGGCGCGCTTGATCGCCTTCGCCAGCTCGCGCTGCTTCTTGGTGGACACCGCGGTGATCCGCGACGGGACGATCTTGCCGCGCTCCGACAGGTAACCCTGGAGCAGGCGGACGTCCTTGTAATCGATGACCGGTGCGTCCTTCGCGCTGAAGGGGCAGGTCTTGCGGCGACGGAAAAAGGGTCGTGCCATGGTCGTTTTCCTTATTCTTCGCCGTCGCGGTCACGGCCACGGCCGCCCCGACGTTCCTGCTTGCGCATCATTACCGACGGACCCTTTTCGAGTTCGTCGACCTTGATGGTCATCCAGCGGATGATGTCTTCGTTGATTGCCGCCTGGCGTTCGATTTCGGCGACGGCTTCGCCCGGCGCTTCGACCGACAGCATCGCGTAATGACCCTTGCGGTTCTTCGCGATCTTGTAGGCGAGCTGCTTCAGGCCCCAGGTTTCGGTCTTGTGGACCTGACCCTTAAATTCGGTCACGATGTTCGTGATGCCTTCGGCGAGCGCATCGACCTGAGCCTGGCTCAGATCCTGACGCGCGATAAAAACATGCTCGTAAAACGGCATGGTTTGCGTCCTTCGATTTGGCCGATCGCTGATTTCGCGCCAATCGCGAAACCCCTCCGGCTGTCGTCCGGCTTTGCGTATTGGTGCAAAGCAAACGGGGCGATGGCAACGTGGCCTCGCCCCGAATGAGCGCGCCTATACAGATTCGCGGGGATTAATCAAGCGCGCGATGCAAGCTTTTCCAGCAATTCCCGCCCGAAATCGGTGAGTGTGTCGTCGCGCGCGCCGAGGATCAGGATACGGTCGCCGGGCGCCGCCTCCTGCACCATCGCAGCGCCGCAATCGGCGCGGACCGGCACATGGACAGCGTCGGCACCGCCCGCGACGATGTCGGCGACGAGCGTTTCGCTCCCCATGCTGCGATCGACGGTGCCGCCGAAATAGACGGGATCGCAGACGAAGAGCCGGTCGCCGGGACGCATGCCGCGCGCAAAGCTGGCGGCAAGCTCGCGCCCCATCTGGCGGAGCGGGCCATAGCCGTGCGGCTGGAAGAAGAGCAAAGCGCGGCCGGGAAGCTCGGCAACTGCGGCGAGCGTCGCGGCGACCTTGTCGGGATTATGCGCGAAATCGTCGATCACGGTGACGCCGTTCGCCTGGCCGAGCACCTCGTACCGGCGCGCGAGCCCGGCGAAGTTGGCGAGCGCCTCGACCGAGCGGACGACCGGAATGTTGAGCGCGCGCGCGGCGGCGATTGCGGCGAGCGCATTGGCGGCATTGTGTCGGCCGGGCATCCGCAGCACCGCCGCGTGGGTGTCGCCGGCGAAATGGACCTTGAAGCGGCACCCGTCGGGAAGCGCCTCGAAGTCGCTGCCGCGCATCGCGGCGCTCTCCGAAAATCCAAAGCGCAGGACGTTTCCTCCCGCCAGCAGCGGCGCCGATTCGGGATCGTCGGCATTGACCACGGCAACGCGCGCCTTGGCCGCGAAATCGCCGAACAGGCTGTGCAGTTCGGCAAGGCTCTTGTGGTCGAGACTGATGTTGGTGACGACCGCAACGTCGGGCTGGTAGAGGGCGATCGACCCGTCGCTTTCGTCGACTTCGCTGACATAAGTCGCGGTATCGCCGACGAGTGCGCTAGCGAAGGGGGTTTGATCGTCGGCGAAATTGCGCATTACCGCGCCGTTCATCACGGTGGGATTGGCGCCCGCGCGATCGAGGATCCAGCCGATCATGCCGGTGACGGTCGACTTGCCGCTTGTCCCGCCGACGCCGACCGCGCGGCCCGCTTCGTTGAACAGGGCCGCGTTGAGTTCGGCGCGCGTCAGGCGCGGCAGGCCGAGCCGGTTTGCCGCTGCGACGTCGGGCACGCTGTCCTCGACCGCCGCCGAAGCGACGAGCGTCTGCCCGGCGGCAACGCCGCTGCCATCCTGCGGGAACAGCGCAATGCCGCGGCTTTCGATCCAGTGAAACTTGTCGGCGCTGCGACCCTGATCGCGGCTGCGATCGGACCCCGCGACCGCCGCGCCGCGCGCCGCGACAATCATCGCGAGCGGCAGCATCCCCGATCCGCCGATGCCGCAGAAGAAATAGGATTTGTTTTCGGCCATGCCGGCGCGATATGGCGTTGGCGAAGGGTTTGCAACTGGCGCAAGGCCGAGGGGCATCTCGACTTCGCTCGATGCGAACGGATCGTTGGGTTATTTCAAGTCATGCGCATAGGCATCATTGCCCCCTCCACCCCCATTCTTCCCGACGATGCGGAAGCGGTGCGGGCCATTGCGGCGCTGGGCTATCCCGAGGTCGAACTGGTGTTCGATCCGCAATGCTTTGTCGTTCACGGGCATTTTGCGGGCGCCGATGCGGTGCGGCGCGAAGCGCTGGTGGCGATGGCCAACCGCCCCGACATCGACGCGATTTGGTTCGCGCGCGGCGGCTATGGTGCCTGCCGCATCGCCGAGGATGCCGTCGTCGCCATGGGCGAGGCGGCGCGCCACAAGGCCTATCTCGGCTATTCGGATCAGGGCAATCTGCTCGGCTGCCTGTACCGCGAGGGCTTCGATCATGTCGCGCACGGCCCGATGGTCGCCGACATCCGGCGCGAAGGCGGTGAAGCGGCGGTGACGCGGGCGCTCGACTGGCTCGTCGCGCGCGATCCGGCGGCCTGCGAGCCCGGCCTGCGGCACGGCGCGCGCCATGCCGCGTTCAACCTGATGACGCTGTCGATGCTTCTCGGCACGCCGCTCGAGCCCGATCTGTCGGGGCATCTGCTGATCGTCGAAGAAGTGAGCGAATATCTCTACGCCTTCGACCGCGCCTTTTTCCATGTCGCGACCTGTCTGGCGCCGCGCGGTCTGGCGGGCATCCGGCTGGGACGCGTCAGCGACATTCCCGAAAACGACCGGCCGTTCGGAATGGAGGCCGAGGAAATCGCGCAGGACTGGTGCGCGCGGACCGGCATCACCTGGCTTGGCCGCGCCGACATCGGCCATGACGTGGCCAACAAGGTCGTGCCCTTCGGCTTGCATCGCGCGGGGTGAGCGAATAGGCGCGGCACTTTCCGTCGCCCCCGCGAAGGCGGGGGGCGTCGTCGGCCTGGTCGACGGCAAGGTGTAAAACGACCGCGGCCCCCGCCTTCGCGGGGCCGACGAGAAGGGGCTAGGTCATGCGCGCATTCATCTTTCCGGGTCAGGGCAGCCAGGCCGTGGGCATGGGCAAGACGCTCGCCGAGGCGTCGGCGCATGCGCGCGAGGTGTTTCAGGAGGTCGACGAGGCGCTCGGCCAGCATCTTTTCAAGCTGATGAGCGAAGGGCCGGAAGATCAGCTTACGCTGACCGAAAACGCCCAGCCCGCGATCATGGCGAACGCGATCGCCACGCTGCGCGTGCTCGAACGGGACGGCGGCGTGACGCTGTCGGGCAAGGCCGCTTATGTCGCGGGCCACAGCCTCGGCGAATATAGCGCGCTGTGCGCTGCCGGTGCCTTTGACCTGGCGACGACTGCGCGGCTTCTGAAAACGCGCGGGCAGGCTATGCAGGCGGCGGTCCCCGTCGGGGTCGGCGCAATGGCGGCGCTGCTCGGCGCCGACATCGACACTGCGCAGAAGCTCGCCGACGCCGCGGCCGAGGGCGAGGTCTGCACCGTCGCCAACGACAATGATCCGTCGCAGGTCGTCATCTCGGGCCACAAGGGCGCAGTCGAGCGCGCCGTGGCGATGGTAAAGGATTATGGCATCAAGCGCGGCGTATTGCTGCCGGTGTCCGCACCCTTCCACTGCCCGTTGATGCAGCCCGCCGCGGATGCGATGGCCGAGGCGCTAGGAGCCAACCCGCCGACGGCGCCGCTGGTGCCGGTGATCGCGAACGTCACCGCCAGTCCGGTGAGTGATGCCGATACCATCAGCAACCTGCTCGTCGAACAGGTGACGGGCCGTGTCCGCTGGCGCGAAAGCGTCGGCGCCATGGAAGCAATCGGGGTGACACAGTTCGTCGAATTCGGCGGCAAGGTGCTCGGCCCGATGGTCAAGCGCAGCGCATCGGGTGATGTGGAGACGGTGAGCGTGATATCGATGGACGACATCGAGGCATTGCTCAAGACGCTCTGAAAACGGATTCCAGGAGAATAATATGTTCGATCTCACCGGTATGACCGCGCTTGTTACCGGCGCCAGTGGCGGCATCGGGTCCGCAATCGCGCAGGCGCTTGCGGCGCAGGGCGCGCGGCTTGCGGTGTCGGGGTCCAATGCCGACAAGCTGAATGCCTTTCGCGATAGTCTGGGCGGCGATCATGTCGCGCTCCCGTGCAACCTGGGCGATGCCGCGGCGGTCGACGCACTCGTGCCCTCCGCGGTCGAGGCGCTTGGTCAGCTCGATATCCTCGTCAATAACGCGGGCGTGACGCGCGACAATCTGATCATGCGGATGAAGGACGAAGAGTGGATGGACGTCATCCGCATCAATCTCGAGGCCAATTTCCGCCTCGCGCGCGCTGCCGCCAAGCCGATGATGAAGGCGCGCTTCGGCCGCATCATCTCGATCACCAGCGTCGTCGGAGCCACCGGCAATCCGGGGCAGGCGAACTATGCCGCGTCGAAGGCGGGCGTGACCGGCATGACCAAGGCCTTGGCGCAGGAACTGGCGAGCCGGGGCGTCACTGCCAATTGCGTCGCTCCCGGTTTCATCGCAACTGCGATGACCGACGATTTGCCCGATGCGCAGAAGGAAGCGCTCAACCAGCGCATCCCCGCGGGCCGCATGGGCGAGGGGAGCGATATCGCCGCCGCCGTTGTCTATCTCGCGTCGAGAGAAGCGGGCTATGTCACCGGACAGACCTTGCACGTGAACGGCGGCATGGCCATGCTGTCCTGAGGGGCGCGTTTCAGGGGGTAAAAGCAGAAATGACAAGGATTTGGATAGCGGCGGTTGCACTCGGGTTCGCGGGCGTGCCCGGCGCCGCGCTGGCGCAGGACGGAGCCGCGCTCGATTGCGTCGCCAAGACGGTTTCGCCCGACCTGCGCGCGCAGATCGGCGCGGCGATGGCGGGTAGTGACAGCGACGCCGCGCGGCCGCTGTTCGAACAGTTCGGTGCGCTCTCGACCGACTGTATGACGAAGAACGGGATCGCGGCCGATCGCAAGGATGTCTATTTCGACTATAATCTTGCCCGCGTGTCGCGCGAATGGTTCGCAGGTCAGATCAGGAAGGCCGGCCTGTCGGTCGACCCGGTCGATCGCTCGCTCGACTTCGGGCCGAAGGGGGCCAACCCGGATCTCAGCAGCGAGATGACCGAGGATCAGATCAACACGATCATTAATGCCTATACCGCCGCCGGCGTCGATGTCGAAAGCGTCGATCAATCGGTATGGGAAAAAGTCGGCGCCTATGCCGCGGCCAGTTCAATTTACTGGAACCGCCGCCAGCAGTTTCTGAGCCACTAGAAGCCAAGGGGCAAAAAAGAGGGCCGGGTTTCGCACGGAAACCCGGCCCCTTTTTCGGCACGCGGTCAGAAGCTGGCGCGCGCGGTAATGCGGATGTCGCGGCCGGCAAGCGGCACATAATCCTTGGTGAAGCTCGCATGGCGGCGGGCATCGACGTCGAAGATATTGTCGGCTGCCAGCGTCAGCGACAGATTCTTCGTGTCGGGAAGCGGGCGCCAGGTCAGCGAGGCGTTGACCAGCGTAAAGCCCTTGGTCGCGGTCTCGAACGGCGCGATGCGGGTCTGGTCGTCGGTCCATTCGACCTCGGCGCGTGCATCGACGCGGTCGCTCTGCGCTTCGAGCCCGCCCCGGATGCGCAGCGGCGGGATGCGCGGGACATAGGGACCGTCGACGATCTTGGCGCGCGTCATGTCGGCGGTCGCGTCGGCAACGAAGTTGAAGCCCCCCGCCTGCGCCAGCGGGGCGGTGCCCTGAAATTCAAATCCCCATACCCGCGCCTTGTTCTGGCGGAATTCAAACAGCGGCAAGTCGTCGGCGATCAGGCCGGTGTCGGTTTCATAGATGAAATTGTCGAACCAGCTTGCATAGCCGGTCAGCCCCATCGACCAGCCGTCGCGGGTGAACTTGAGCGATGCCTCGCCGCCCCAGCTCGTTTCCTTGGCGAAATCGGGGTTGCCGCGTTCATAGGTCAGCGTTGCGGCATGCGGCCCGTCCGAGAGCAGCTCTTCGGCCGAGGGCGCGCGTTCGCTACGCGAAACCGACACGCTGGCCTTAAGGCCGTCGGCGAGCTGATACGACAGGCCGGCCGCGCCCGACAGGCTGTCGAACGAGCGGTCGAAGCCGATGCTGTTCGCCGCTACTTTGGAATTTTCGAAACGCAGCGCGCCTTCGAGCGTCACCGGGCCGCGTTCGAGCTCCTGCAGCGTGAAGGCGGCGAGGCGCGTCGTTTCGTTGGCGGGAAGAAAGGCTTCGTCGCCGATCGCCGCGAAATCGCGGAAGCTGTACTGGACCCCGCTCGCACCGCGCCAGCCGCCACGATCATTCTGGGCGAGTTCGGCGCGCGCCTCGATGCCGCGATTGGTGAAGCGCGTGCCGGGCTGACCATCGTCGAATTCGGTGTGGGCATAGTCGGCATAGGCGCCGCGGATACGCAATTTGTCGAACAGGCCGTCGCCCAGATTGACCTCGCCGCGCACATCAACGCGATACTGGCGCGCCTTGATCGTCGGCAGCTCGTTGATGTCGGCGCGCGGCGGGATTCCATATTCGTCCTCGAGGTAGCCGAAGCTGATGCCGAGCGACCCGCCGTCGTCGACGAAGGCGGCTCCGACGCCGGCGCTCTTGCTCGTGCTCTGGCTGTTCGGCACGCGGCCGCGGCTGTTCGCGGCGTCAGTCAGCCGCGCCGCTTCCTCGGCGTCGCCGCCGGCGCTCGCATCGGCGGCGAGGTCGAGTAGATGCGCGCGCAGTGCAGGCGCATAGATCAGCCCGCCGACGCGCACGTCGTTCGAATCGCGATAATTGCCGTCAGCATGGACGACGAAGCGCTGGCCGAGCGGCACGTCGATCGAGGCGCCGATGCTCTTGTCCTGCGCCGCGGTGCCATAGCTGGCGAGCGCATCGATGTGGGCGGGGCTTTCGGGGATGGCGCGCGGGATACGGCGGTCGAAGACGTTCACCGCCCCGCCGACGGCCTGGCTCGAGAAGAGCAGCACCGACGGGCCGCGCAGAATTTCGATACGATCGGCGGTCAGCGGATCGATCGACACGGCATGATCGGCCGACGTCGAAGACGCATCGATCGCGCCGAGGCCATCGACAAGGACCGCGGCGCGTTCGCCGGAGAAGCCGCGCAGGATGGGGCGCGACGCGCCGGGTGAGAAGCTGCTCGACGATACGCCGGGCTGCGATGCGAGCGTGTCGCCGATCTGGCCGCGAATATCCTGTGCCAGCTTTTCGCCCTGCATCACCGACACATTGCCCAGGATGTCGAGGCTACGGACATAGGGCGCGGTGACGACGATGCCCTGGTCGGTGTGAAAATCATCGTCGCTGCCCGACTGGGCGGCGCCCTGCTGCGCGAAAGCGGGGGTGGAGAGGAGTAGGGCGAGGGTCAGGCTGGTGACGGGGAGCAAGCGCATGGCGACAATTTCCTGTTATATCGTGACGAGTTCGACGGGCGCAGTAATGATATACTGTTACAGATGCAACCCCGCGCTGGGACCGGATCCCGTCGTTGGTCGGCGCCGGTGCCCCGTTCGTCGACAAAGCGCGGCCATGCGCGCCGCAAGCGAAGCTGTCTTGCAGGCGCAGGGGCGCGGGCCTAGATCAAGGACATGATCAATGCGAAGAACAGCCTCGACCTGATCGGCAACACGCCGATCGTGTTGCTGCGGGGCGCCAGCGAAGCCACGGGCTGCGAAATCTGGGCCAAGTGCGAATATGCGAACCCCGGCGGATCGGTGAAGGATCGCGCCGCGTTCTACATCGTCCGCGATGCCGAAGCGAACGGCCTGCTGCGGCCGGGCGGGACGATAGTGGAGGGTACGGCGGGCAACACCGGTATCGGGCTGGCGCTCGTCGGCAACGCGCTCGGCTACCGGACGATCATTGTCATGCCCGACAATCAGAGTGCCGAGAAGATGGCGACGATCCGCGCGCTTGGTGCCGAGCTGGTGCTGGTCCCGCCGGCGCCCTTCGCAAACCCCGGCCATTTCGTCCACACCTCGCGCCGCATCGCCGAAGAAACCGACAATGCGATCTGGGCCAACCAGTTCGACAATATCGCAAACCGCAAGGCGCATATCTGCGGCACCGCCGAGGAGATATGGCAGCAGATGGAGGGGCGCGTCGACGGCTTCACCTGCGCGGCGGGGACCGGCGGCACGATCGCGGGAACCGGCCTGGGCCTCAAGGCCAAGGACGAGCGGATCACCATTGCGCTGACCGATCCGCACGGCGCCGGCCTCTATAATTACTACAAGTGCGGCGAGCTGAAACCCGAAGGGTCGAGCGTCGCCGAAGGCATCGGGCAGAACCGCATCACCGGCAATCTGGACGGCGCGCCGATCGACACGCAATTCCGCATTTCGGATGCCGAAGGCCTCGCGGTCTGTCGCAGCCTGCTCGACGACGAGGGGTTGTGCGTCGGCCTGTCGTCGGGGATCAATGTCGCGGGCGCGATGGCGCTCGCGCGCGAACTTGGTCCCGGCAAGCGCATCGTGACGATCCTGTGCGACAGCGGCTTTCGCTATCTGTCGACGCTCTACAATCCCGAATGGCTGGCGAGCAAAGGCCTCGCCGAGGCGGCAGCATGAGCAGCAAGCCCGAGATCAAGCCAGCGATCGCGCCGAACCCCGCGGCGCCCGCTGAAGCGCCACCGCCGCCGCCGCACGATGCGATGCGGCGGCTCCAGATCGGCATTGCCGGGGTGTTGACCGTCCTGCTGCTCGTCGGGATGGCGGGGCTGATCGGCGACCGGGCGCGCGAACGCGCCGCCGCCGACCCCGACACTGCGGCGGAGGTCAAGGTGCCGGGCGCCGACCAGAAGCCCGCGAGCGCGCCGCTCGAGGAGCTGGGCGTGCAGCCGGTTTCGAAGGAGCAGAACGACGACCCCGCGGCGAAGGTGCCGACCGCGCCCGCCGTCCCCGACCTCGAACCCGATCCTGAACTCGAGCGCGTTCGCCAGTCGAAACAGTGACATTGCCGCCTCCCGGCGCTCTGCTGCGTGGCGCACTGGCGGCGGCCGCGGTGCTGGCGCTGGGCTGGTTCGTCGGCGGACAGGCGATGCTCGGCCGGATCGATCCCGCGCTGCTGCTGCCTCTATGGCCGTTGCCGCTGGCGGCGCTGGCGTGGACGGCGCGCCGCGCTTCCCGAACTGAACGCCGCGCCGCCTTTGGCGTCGCGATTGCTTTGACGCTGATTGGTCAGGCGCTGCTTGCGGCCTGGCTCGCGGGAGCCTTCCCCTGGCTGCAACTCGTGCTGAGCGCGGGTTGCGGGAGTGTGGTGGCAGTTGGTGCGGACTGTATGGTCCAGGCCGCGCGGCCGCGCGGGCTTTTTCGCGTGCTGCTGATTGCCGCCGCGATCCTTAGCTGGTTTGCCGCCGCACACGGGCTGCTGGCGCTTGCCTATCGCGCTCCGGCGCCGCGCGCCGTGCCGGTGACGATGATGACAAGCCTGCCGCTGCGCTGGTCGGGCGGCGATCTGGCCGCGATGCTTGCCGAGGGCGCCCGCGACGACCCCGCACTCGACCGGATTGCACGCGGCGGGCCGCTGCGGCTCGTCGACAGTCTTGCCGACCGCCCGCTCGCGCGCGGCGATGCCCTGTTGCTCGCGCATCCCCCCGCGCTTGCACCGCGCGATCTTGTCGCGATCGACGCCTTTGCGCGTGGCGGCGGGCGCGCGGTGATCCTCGCCGATGCGCTTTCGGGCTGGCCGCCGCGCCACCCGCTGGGCGATCCGCGCAATCCGCCGGTGACGAGTCTGCTCACCCCGTTGCTCGACCATTGGGGCATCACGCTCGCCGCGGCGCCCAATGCCGAGACAAGGCCGATCGCCGTCGATGTCGGCGGCGCCCGCCTGCGGCTGTTCAGCGCCGGCCGCTTTACGCAGGTGCCGCCTGCCTGCGTGCGGATCGCGGGCGGTCATCTGCTCCATTGCCGGATCGGGCAGGGCGAAGCGTGGCTGGTCGGTGACGCCGATATGCTGTTCGCCCCGCTCTGGCAGCCGCAGCCCCGCTGGGCGGCGCATCTGCGCCATGCCGACACGATGGAGTGGCTGGATGCGCGCTTGCGCGGAGCCGACGCGCGCGGCTGGTTGCGCCCGCTCTGGATAGGCGCCGCCGCCGACTGAGAGGTCGCGGCCCCATTACAACCCGAATTTCGGCTTCCCGCGGCTGGCGTTTCGGCGCCGGAGCCCGCTTTGCTTGATCAACTGAGCACATTTTTGCCCATTTGGGGCGCAATTACCCTGTTTCACCCTAAAATACCCCTTTTCACCCTAATCGACTCTTGATACTCAGGAATCGGAGAGGGGCAATCTCCACCCGAGTCTTTTGGCGCGAAATCCTGCGATTCTCGCGGACGGGGAAGTTTTGCCCGGAGGCGCGAAACGGGGGGCTTCAGCGATGGCAGTTGTGACGCCCGGCCGGTACTCGGGTACCAACTTCGCCGCGATCGATGGCAAGGGACGCATCGCCGTCCCTTCGCAGTTCCGCAATAATGTGCCCCTCAACGCGGACGGTCAGCGCGTGCTTTGGGTTGGTTTCCATGAAAAGCTGCCTTGTCTGGTCGCCTATGGCCAGGATCAATATGATCGCCTGACCGACGAGATCGAGCGCGACCGCGACACCGCGCTCGCCCGCAACCTCGATTTCGACGAGGACGAGGCGTTCAAGAAGCGGTTCAGCTATACCGAGGCCTATACGCTCGACGACAGCGGGCGCTTCCTTCCCAATTTTACCGCGCGCGACCGCGTCGGCGATGCCGGCGCGACCGCCTTTGTCGGGTCGGGCCGCCGGTTCGAAGTATGGTGGCTGCCGACGCTCGCTGACTGCGTCGATGCCGATCCGGTGCTCCAGCGACTTGCCAAGGCTTGGGAAGAGACGAAGGGGAAGGGGCGCAAGTGACCGATCTTTCCCCCGACCTGCCTCGGGATCCCCGCCATGATCCGGTCCTCCGCGAAGAAGTCATCGCCGCCCTTGCCATCGCTCCGGGCGAGCGGCATGTCGACGCGACCTTCGGCGCCGGCGGCTACACGCGTGCGATGCTCGCCGCGGGGGCCGAGGTGATCGCGTGCGACCGCGACCCCGATGCGATTGCCGAGGGGCAGGCGCTCGTCGCCGAAGCCGACGGCAAGCTGATGCTGATCCACGGCCGCTTCGGCGAAATCGACCGCCTGCTCGCCGAACGGGGCATCGGCGCGGTCGACGGCATCACTTTCGACATCGGCGTTTCGTCGATGCAGCTCGACCGCGATGCGCGCGGCTTCTCGTTCCAGAAGGACGGCCCGCTCGACATGCGCATGGCGCAGGAGGGCGAGACTGCCGCCGAATGGCTCAATCGCGCCGACGAGGCCGAGATCGCCGACGTCCTGTATCATTATGGCGACGAACGTCAGTCGCGCCGCGTCGCGCGGGCAATCGTCGCTGCGCGCCCGCTGTCGCGCACCGGCGAACTGGCGACGGTGATCCGCAAGGCGCTGCGCCATCCGCCGGGCGCGCCCAAGGATCCGGCGACGAAGAGCTTTCAGGCGATCCGCATCCACATCAACGGCGAGCTCGACGAACTGATGGAGGGGCTCGCCGCGGCGGAGCGCGTCCTGCGCCCCGGCGGCCGGCTTGCCGTGGTCAGCTTCCACAGCACCGAAGACCGGATCGTGAAGAACTTTCTGCGCGAGCGTAGCGGCGGCGACGCCGCCGGCTCGCGCCACCGGCCCGCGCCGATCGGAGCGGCGCGGGCCGCCACCTTTCAGCCGCCGGCGCGCAAGGTGCGCCCCGGCAAGGCCGAAGAGGCGCGCAACCCGCGCGCGCGCTCCGCGACGCTGCGCAGCGCCGTGCGCACCGCAGCCCCGGCCTGGCCGACCCAATTGACGACGAAGGAGGCAATCTCATGCTGATGGCGGCCCGCAAGCTTCAGGGGATCGGCCTGGTGCTGCTCGTGCTCATCTTCGCGATGATGCTCTATCCGGTCTCGTTGAAGGTCGCTGCGACACGCAGCGAACTCGCGCGCATCAATCATCAGATCGAGCGCACGCGCGACAATATCCGCTACCTTGAATCCGAACTCGCGGTGCGCGCTTCGATGCGCCAGCTCGAACAGTGGAACGCCGACAGCTTCGGCTACTCGGCGCCGGATGCCTCGCAATATCTGTCGAGCGAGCGCCAGCTTGCCTCGCTCGATGGTCTGCCGCGCGCTCGCGGCGCCAATGAAGTCGCGCCGGTGCTGATGGCAATGGTCAGCCCCGTCGGAACACCCGAACCCGCCGTGACGCCGGTGAAGGCCGAGGCGAAGCCGGCCGCCGAAAAGCCCGTCGTGCTGGCGCAGGCCGAAACGCCGGTGCGCAGCGACAGCGCGCCGCGTCTGGCGCCGACGCGTCGCCGCGAACAGCTCAAGATGATCGAGGATCAGCTCCTCGCGGAATCGACGCTCGCCGACCTCAAGCGTGCCGCGGCGCGTGAAGCGAAGGAGGGCAAATCGGGCCAATGAACACGCTGGTCGTCCGTCCGACCCGGGTTCGAACCGCTGGGGTGCGGCAGCAGATATTGCTGACCGCGCAACAGCGGCTGATGATGCTCATGCTGCTGTTCATGGCGGCATTTTTCCTCGTTTCGGTGCGGCTGCTCTATTTTGCGCTGTTCGATAGCGATGCCGGCCGCGGCGGCAACAGCACGGCCTTCGTGCCCGCGCGCGCCGATATCGTCGATCGCAATGGCGTGCCGCTCGCTCGGACGATCGACGGCTATTCGATCCGTGTGATGCCGTCGAAACTGCTCAACGATCGCCAGTATCTCGCCGACGAACTGCACAAGATCTTTCCCGACATGACGCGCGAGGACCTGCTCGCCAAGCTGACGGGCCCGCGCCCGACCTATATCCGGCGACGGGCGCTGCCCGATCAGGTGGCGGCGGTGAATGCCATCGGCGATGTAGGGTTCGATTTTCCGCGCGAAAAGGAGCGCCTCTATCCGCAGATGTCGCTCGCGGCGCATGTGCTGGGCTTCACCAACGCCGAAGGCCATGGCGTCACTGGCGTCGAGGGCGCGTTTGACCAGCGGCTGATCGACAAGGCGACGCGCGGCGATCCGCTGACGCTGTCGATCGACGCGCGCGTGCAGGGCGTGCTCGAAAGCGAGTTGTCGAACGCTGTCACCAATCTGGAGGCGATCGGCGGGGCGGGCATCATCCTCGACGTCCACACGGGCGAAGTGATGGCGATGACGTCGCTGCCCACCTATAATCCGAACAAGCTGGCGGGTAGCGATCCGACGACGCGGCGCAACGCCGTGACCTATAATCTCTACGAGCTTGGATCGGTCGTCAAACCGCTCTCGATCGGCGCCGCGATCGACAATGGCGTCGTGACGAGCATGGCGAAGCGCTATGATGCAACGCAGCCGCTGGCGATCGCCGGTTTCCGCATCCGCGATTCGCACATGATGAACCGCTGGCTCAACGTCCCCGAAACGCTCATCCACAGCTCGAACATCGTCACCGCGCAGATCGCCGACCAGCTCGGCAAGGAAAAGATGGAGGCGATGTTCCGTAGCCTCGAATTCAACAAACGCCCCGAAATCGAACTCAAGGAGCGTGCCTTCCCGCTGTGGCCGCGCGAATGGGGCCGGCTGTCGACGATGACGACCAGCTATGGCCACGGCATTGCGGTCACTCCGCTGCACCTTGCCAGCGCCTATGCCGCGCTGGTCAACGGCGGCATCTGGCGTCCGGCGACGATCCTGAAGCTGGGCGACAAGGCGCCGCCGCAGGGACGCCGCGTGTTCAAGGCATCGACGAGTGCGCGGATGCGCCAGCTCCTGCGCCTGATCGTGTCCGACGGCACGGGCCGCCAGGCCGACGCCCCGGGCTTTCGCGTCGGCGGCAAGACCGGCAGCGCCGAAAAGCCGGGCGCCGGCGGCTATCGTCGCCATTCGCTCGTGTCGACCTTCTCCGCCGTCTTCCCGATGGACAATCCGCGTTACGTGGTGCTGGTGATGATCGACGAACCCAAGGGCAACGCCTTCAGCTCGGGGCAGCGCACCGCTGGCTACACCGCCGCGCCGGTGGTCAAGAAAGTAGTGATGCGTGCGGGACCGATGCTCGGCGTGTTCCCCGACGAAAGCCGCGACGTCGACGTGTCGGAACTGACGCCGCTGCTGTGGAAGAACGGGGAAAGCGAATAATGCGGCTCGCGGCGCTGACCGGCGGCGATCATGTCGATGGGGACGGTCCGGTGGTGACCGGGCTTGCCATCGATCATCGCAAGGTTGCGCCGGGCAATGTCTTCGGCGCCTTCGTCGGCGAAAAATTCAACGGTGAGGACTTTATTGCCGCCGCGGTGGCGGCGGGCGCCGTCGCCGTCGTCGCGCGGCCCGAAGCCGTGGTCGAGGGCGCGGTGCATATCGCCGATGCCAATCCGCGGCGCGCCTTCGCGCGGCTTGCGGCGCGCTTCTTTCACCGTTTTCCCGCAACCTGCGTCGCGGTCACGGGCACCAATGGCAAGACTTCGACGGTCGAGATGACGCGTCAGCTCTGGCGAATGGCGGGCCTTCACGCAGCATCGATCGGAACGCTTGGCGTGACCACCGGCGCCGACCGGGTCGTCACCGGACTGACGACGCCAGACATCGTGACCTTTCTGTCGAACATGGCGGGCCTGGCGGCCGAGGGCGTGACCCATGCGGCCTTCGAGGCGTCGAGCCACGGGCTCGATCAATATCGCACCGAAGGCCTGCCGGTAAAGGCGGCGGCCTTCACCAATCTCAGCCACGATCATCTCGATTATCATGGCACGATGGAAGCCTATCTGGGCGCCAAGTTGCGGCTATTCACCGAGGTTGTCGAACCCGGCGGAGGCGCGGTGGTCTGGGCCGACGATGCCCATTCGTCCAAAGTGGTAGAGTCGGCGCGCGCGCGCGGACTGCGTCTGCTTACCGTGGGAACGAAGGGTGAGGAACTGCGCCTTGTCGGGCGGACGCCGACGCAGCTCGGGCAGACGCTGACCGTTGCGGCAGGTGCTCTGACGCAGAAAGTCGACCTGCCGCTTATCGGCGCCTATCAGGCCGCCAACGCATTGGTCGCGGCCGGGCTGGTCATCGCGACCGGCGGCGATGGTGCGCAGACGCTCGCCAATCTGGCGCGGCTCCAGCCGGTACGCGGACGGCTCGAGCGTGCGGCGATCACGCGCGCGGGCGCCCCCGTCTATGTCGACTATGCCCACACCCCCGACGGGCTGGAGGCGGCGCTCGATGCGTTGCGGCCGCACGCCACGGGGCGGTTGATCCTGGTGTTCGGTGCGGGCGGCGACCGCGATCAGGCGAAGCGCCCGGAAATGGGCCGCATCGCCGCCGCCAAGGCCGATATCGCGATCATCACCGACGACAATCCGCGTGGCGAAGATCCCGCGTCGATCCGCGCCGCCATCGCCGAAGGCGCGCCGGGTGCCCAGGTGATCGGCGACCGCCGCGCCGCGATTGCTGCCGCGATCGAGATGGCGCGCGCCGACGACATTATCTGCGTCGCAGGCAAGGGGCACGAACAGGGGCAGATTGTCGGACGCGGTGACGCGCTGCGCGTCATCCCCTTCGACGATGTGAGCGTCGCGCGCGAGGTGGCGGCATGACCCCGCTGTGGACGGCGCGCGCGATCGCGGCGGCGTGCGGCGGCACCGCTAGCGCCGATTTCACGGTGCAAGGTGTTGCCTTTGATTCGCGCGAAGTCACGAAGGGCGACCTGTTCGTCGCGATGAAGGGCGAGGCGACCGACGGCCATAACTTCATCGACAAGGCGATTGCCGCCGGCGCAGCGGGTATCATCTGCGAAAACGATATAGACTTTCCGCACATCCGCGTCGCCGACAGCGCCGCAGCGTTGAACGCGCTCGGCGCCGCGGCGCGCGCGCGCAGCCATGGGCGGATCATCGGCGTCACCGGCTCGGCGGGCAAGACGGGGACCAAGGAGGCGCTGTTCGCGGCGCTCGACCGCTTTCGCCCGGGCAAAGCGCACCGTTCGGTCAAAAGCTACAACAACCATGTCGGCGTGCCCTTGAGCCTGGCGCGCATGCCCTCGACCGCCGATTTCGGCATCTTCGAAATGGGGATGAACCATGCGGGCGAGCTGGCGGCGCTGACGCGGATGGTACGCCCTCATGTCGCCATCGTGACCACCATCGCGCCTGCGCACATGGAATTTTTCGACAGCGAGGAAGCGATCGCCGACGCGAAGGGCGAGATATTCGAGGGGCTGGAGCCGGGCGGCACCGCAATCCTTCCCTTTGACAGCCCGCATTACGCGCGGCTGCGCGCCAAGGCCGAACAGCATGCGGCGCATGTCGTCAGCTTCGGGCTGGGCGAAGGGGCCGATGTGCGCGCGGTCGACTGGTTGCCCGACGGGCAGGGGGGATCGCTCGTTACGGCACAGGTTCAGGACGCGCTGCTCTGCTTCACCATCGCGCAAGGCGGCGCGCATTGGGTGGCCAATGCGATGGCGGTGCTTGCTGCGGTCAAGGCGGTTGGCGGTGACCTGCCCGCCGCGGGCTTGGCCTTCGCCGAGATGGGCGGTCTTGCGGGTCGCGGCGCGCGCACCCGCGTCGAGGTGCCGGGCGGTTCGATCCTCGTCATCGACGAAAGCTATAACGCCAATCCCGCATCGATGGCCGCAACCATCGGCCAGCTCGGCAGCGAATCCGGTGCGCGCAGGGTCGCGATTCTGGGCGCGATGAAGGAGCTTGGCGACGGCGGCGAGGCCTATCATGCCGGTCTGGCCGCTCCGCTCGTCGCAGCTGGTGTGCAGTTCGCCCTGCTTGTCGGCGAAGAGATGGCGCCGCTCGCCAAAGCGCTTGAGGGGCGGATCGATTTCGAGCATGTGGCCGACCACTCGGCTGCGGTAGGGCGGCTGGGGGCCTTGATCCGGCCCGGCGATACGGTGCTGGTCAAGGGATCGAACAGCGTGGGACTGTCGCATGTCGTGACCGCGCTGACCAATGGGGATTATTGATGCTATATTGGCTGGCGGAATGGCTTGGCTTTCCGGGGGTTCTGAACCTCATCCGCTATCTGAGCTTCCGCTCGGGCGCCGCGGTTGCGACGGCGCTGATCATCGGTCTGTGGATCGGGCCGCGCTTCATCCTCATGCTGCGGATGCGGCAGGGGAAGGGGCAGCCGATCCGCGAGGACGGACCGCAAAGCCATTTTGCGAAAAAGGGCACGCCGACGATGGGCGGGCTGATGATCCTGATCTCGCTAATGATTTCGGCGCTGCTGTGGATGGATTTGTCCAACCGCTTCGTCTGGGCCTGCATCTTCGTCACCGGCGGGTTCGCGCTGGTCGGCTTTCTCGACGATCTCGACAAGGTGACCAAGTCGAGCCATCGCGGGATTCCGGGGCGCGTGCGCCTGCTCGTCGAATTCGTGATTGCGGGCATCGCGGTGCTGCTGATCGTATCGCGGACCGGCACCGACCTTTATCTGCCCTTTTTCAGCGAAGTCTATATTCCCCTGGGGCCGCTCTATTATGTCTTCGCGATGGTGCTGATCGTCGGTTTCGGCAATGCGGTGAACCTGACCGACGGGCTCGACGGGCTCGCGACCTTTCCGGTGATGATCGCCAGCCTTGCTTTCCTCGTCATCGTCTATCTGTCGGGTAACGTGAAATTCGCGGGCTATCTGGGCATTCCCCATGTGCCGGGGGCAGGTGAGCTTGCAATCTTCGCCGCCGCGATCATCGGGGCCTGCCTTGCCTTTCTGTGGTTCAATGCGCCGCCCGCGGCGGTGTTCATGGGCGATACGGGCAGCCTCGCGCTCGGCGGCGCGCTAGCGACGATTGCGGTGACGGCGCAGCACGAACTGGTGCTGGTGCTGGTCGGCGGGCTGTTCGTCGTCGAGGCTTTGTCGGTGATCATCCAGGTCTTCTGGTACAAACGGACCGGCAAACGCATCTTCCGCATGGCGCCGATCCACCATCATTTCGAACAATTGGGCTGGCCCGAATCCACCGTCGTCGTCCGTTTCTGGATCGTCTCGATCGTCCTCGCGCTCGCCGGACTCGCGACGCTCAAGCTGCGGTGATCACCGCGCGCGCCTTTGCCGGTCGCCGCTATGCGGTGCTGGGGCTGGCGCGCTCGGGGCTGGCGACCTGCGAGGCGCTGATCGCCAGCGGCGCGGGGGTGACCGCGTGGGACGAGCGCGAAGCGGCGCGCGATGCCGCGATGGCGCTCGGCGCCGACATCGGCAATCCGTTGGAGATCGACCTTGTCGGCTTTGCCGGCGTCGTCGTGTCGCCGGGCGTGCCGCTCAACCGCCATCCCATCGCCGACCATGCCCGCGAAGCCGGTGTGTCGATCCTCGGCGATATCGAATTGTTTGCCGAAGCCGCGGCTGATCTGCCGCCGCACCGCATCGTCGGCATCACCGGCACCAACGGCAAATCGACGGTGACCGCGCTTGTAACCCATGTGCTGGAAAGCGCGGGCGTTCCGGCGCTGATGGGCGGCAACATCGGGCTGCCGATCCTTGCCCGCGATCCGCTCCCCGAAAACGGCGTCTATGTGCTCGAACTGTCGAGCTACCAGATCGACCTGGCGCACAGCCTGGCGTGCGATGTCGCCGTGCTGACCAACATCAGCCCCGATCACCTCGACCGTTATGACGGTTTCGCTGGCTATGCCGCGTCGAAGGAGCGGCTGTTCGCGCTCCAGCACCGCGATCAGGTCGCGATCGTCGCGGTCGACGATGACCCGTCGCGGATGATCGCGGGGCGCATCAATCACCGGCTCCACCGCGTTTCGGCGAAGGACATCGATCCCGCCGATCAGGCGCGCTGGCCCGCGCTGCACGGTCCGCACAATGCGCAGAATGCCGTGTGCGCGATCGCGGTATGCCGCGTGCTGGGGCTGAACGACGAACAGATCGAACGCGGACTCGCGAGCTATCGCGCGCTCCCGCACCGTATGGAATTGGTCGGCGAAGTCGCTGGCGTCCGCTGGTTCAACGACAGCAAGGCGACCAACGCGGCTTCCGCTGCACCGGCGCTGGCGGCATTTCCGCCGGCGCCGGACCAGCGTGTCCACTGGATTGCCGGGGGGCAGGCCAAGGGCGACGGGCTGACCGCCTGTCGTCCTTGGTTCGGCCATGTCAAGCGCGCCTATCTGATCGGCGAGGCGATGGAGCCTTTCGCGGCCGAGATCGGCGACGCGCTGCCCGTCGAACGGTCGGGCGATCTGGCCGCCGCGGTCGCAGCCGCCGCCGCCGCTGCGACGCCCGGCGACATCGTGTTGCTGTCGCCCGCCTGCGCTTCGTTCGATCAGTTCAAGGATTACGAACAGCGCGGCGATCGCTTCCGCGAACTGGTGCAGGCGTTGGGGAATGGATGACGATATGAACGGGGGGGCGGACAATATGGATGCGACCACGGAGCGGCCCGTCATCGCGACGACGCGGACGACGAAGCGCCGCGGCCCGCGCCTCAGCCGCGCCGACCGCACGCCGCTGGGCCTGTGGTTCTGGGAAATCGACCGCGTATTGCTGTTGCTTGTGTCGATGCTGATCGCCATCGGCCTCGTCGCCGTGGCGGCGGCATCGCCGGTCGCCGCGCAGAAGCTGTCGACCGCGACCGCCAGCCTCGATCCGCTCTATTATTTCTATCGCCAGCTCATGTGGGTCATGGTCGGCGTGCCGGTCATGCTCGCGGTATCGATGCTGCCCAAACCGCAGGCGCGGCGCTTTGCCATCTATGGCACGATCACCTTCGTCTTCCTGTTGTTCATGGTGCCGCTGATCGGCACGACGGTGAACGGCGCGCAGCGCTGGATTGGCAGCGGCATCTTCCGCCTCCAGCCGTCGGAATTTCTCAAGCCCTTCTTCGCGGTGTCATTGGCCTGGATATTGTCGCTGCGGCTGCACGATCAGAATCTGCCGGTCGTGCCGCTGTCCTTCGTTTTTACCGGGATCATCGCGATCCTGCTGATGAGCCAGCCCGATCTGGGGCAAACGATCATCTTCGCGGGGACATGGTTCGTTCTCGTCATGGTCGCCGGCCTGTCGATGCGGATCATGGCGGGGCTCGCGGGCACGGGACTCGCGGGGCTGGTCCTTGCCTATTTCTTCTACCCGGTGGCGCAGCAGCGCATCAACATCTGGCTGTTCGCCGAGGGCGACAGCTTTCAGGTCGACAAGGCGCATGCGACGCTGACCGCCGGCGGGCTGATCGGCACGGGGCCGGGTGCGGGACTTGCCAAGTTCCAGCTTCCCGAGGCGCACACCGACTATATCTTCTCGGTCATCGGCGAGGAATTCGGGATCATCGCCTGCATCGCCATCGCCGTCCTTTATCTGGCGATCATCGTCCGCGTTCTGGTGCGGCTGCTCGACGAAGAGGACAGCTTTCTCATTCTCGCCGTCGCGGGTCTGATTGCGCAGTTCGGCGGGCAAGCGACGATCAACATGGCAGTGAATACCCAGCTCTTTCCGTCAAAGGGGATGACCTTGCCCTTTATCAGCTATGGCGGTTCGTCGTTCATCGCCTTGTCGATCGGCATGGGTTTGCTCTTGTCGCTGACCCGGCGAAACCCCTATGCGGCGCGGGTATCGATGACCCGCAACTGGAACAGGAAATGACGGCCCGGCCATGACCGCGACGCGCCACTATCTACTCGCCGCCGGAGGCACCGGCGGCCATATGCTGCCCGCTTATGCGCTGGCGGGTGAACTGATCGCGCGCGGGCACCGCGTCGCGCTGGTCAGCGACGACCGCGGCCTCAGGATTCCGGGCGCGCCGGCCGAGCTGGAAACGCATGTTCTGCCCGCCGGCCGCGTTCAGGGCGGTCCCGTCGGCTGGGTGAAGGCGGCGCTGGCGATCCGCAAGGGGCGCGCGATGGCGATCGACCTGATCCGCGATTTCGACCCGGCGGTGGTCGTCGGCTTCGGCGGCTATCCTTCGCTGCCCAGCCTGCTCGCGGCGCGCGCGACCAAGACGCCCAGCGTCATCCACGAACAAAATGCCGTGCTGGGCCGGACCAACCGGCTGATGGCGGGACGGGTCGATGCGATTGCGGTCGCCTACCATCATATCCGCCGTTTCCCGCCCGCCTGTGCCGACAAGCGCCACCTGATCGGCAATCCGGTGCGCGAGGAAATTATCGCGATCCGCGAGGACGGCTATCCGCCGCTGCCCGAGGACGGCATCGTTCGTCTGCTCGTCGTCGGCGGCAGCCTGGGCGCCACGGTGCTGAGTGACGTCGTTCCCGCTGCCGTCGCCATGCTCCCGCGCGCGCTGCTCGACCGCTTGCAGGTGGTCCAGCAATGCCGCGAGACTGACATCGAAACGGTGCGCGCCAAATATGCCGCCCTTGGCGTCGCGGCCGAGTGTGCTCCCTATATCACCGATTTTCCCGAGCGGTTGCGCTGGGCGCACCTCGTCATAGCGCGGGCGGGGGCGTCGACCGTCGCCGAGCTGGCCTGCGCCGGCAGGCCGGCGGTTTTCGTGCCCTATCCGCACGCGATGGACGATCACCAGACCTATAATGTCGGCGATCTCGTCGCGGCGGGTGGCGCGATCTCGATCCAGCAGAGCGATTTCAATCCCGCTGCGCTCGCCAAGCATATCCAGCGCATGGCGCTCGAACCCGGCGCGCTCGAAGAAGCTGCCGACCGGGCGGCGAGCTGCGGCCTGCCCGATGCGACCCGTGACCTTGCCGACCTTGTCGAAAGCTTTGCCGCGCCGCCGATGATGGATGTCATCCGCGTCGGTGCCGGCACCCAGCGCGCCGCTTCGGGTGTCGCCGCCGCGCGGCGGGAGGCGAACTGATGCGCGGCGTTGCGACCGATATCGGCATCATCCACTTCATCGGGATCGGCGGCATCGGCATGTCGGGCATCGCGGAGGTGATGCACAACCTTGGCTATCAGGTGCAGGGCAGCGACATTGCCGACAGCTATGTTGTCGAGGGCCTGCGCCAACGCGGCATCAAAGTCGCGATCGGGCACGAAGCCGCGAACGTCGATGGCGTCGCCGTGGTTGTGACCTCGACGGCGGTGAAGCGCGGCAACCCCGAGGTCGAGGCCGCGCTCGCGCATCGCATCCCGATCGTCCGCCGCGCCGAAATGCTCGCCGAGCTGATGCGCCTCAAATCCACCGTCGCGATTGCGGGCACGCACGGCAAGACGACGACGACCAGCCTGGTCGCCGCCTTGCTCGATGCGGGCGGCATCGACCCGACCGTCATCAACGGCGGCATCATCAACAATTACGGCTCGAACGCGCGGCTCGGTGCGTCGGACTGGATGGTGGTCGAAGCCGATGAAAGCGACGGCAGCTTTCTGCGCCTCGACGGGACGATCGCGGTCGTCACCAACATCGATCCCGAACATCTCGATCATTATGGCAGCTTCGACGCGATCAAGGACGCGTTCGTCGAGTTTATCGAAAATGTGCCCTTCTATGGCGCGGCGATGCTCTGCCTCGACCATCCCGAAGTGCAGGCGATCATCCCGCGCATCCGCGACCGCCGCATCGTCACCTATGGCTTTTCGGCGCAGGCCGACGTGCGCGGCACCAATGTGACACCGGGGCCCGACGGCAATCGCTTCGACGTCGTCGTGCGCGACCGCGACGGCAATAGCCGTACGATCGAGGGTATCCACCTGCCGATGTCGGGGCGCCACAATGTCCAGAACGCGCTCGCGGCGATTGCGGTCGCGCTGCACATGGGCGTGTCGGACGAAAATATCGCGTCGGGCTTCAACGGCTTTGCCGGGGTCAAGCGCCGCTTCACCAAGGTCGGCGAGATTGCAGCCGGGGACGGCATCGTGACGGTGATCGACGATTATGCCCATCATCCGGTCGAGATCCGGGCCGTGCTGTCGGCAGCGCGCGAAGGTGCCGGGGCGGGACGCGTCGTTGCCGTCGTCCAGCCGCATCGCTTTACCCGCCTGCGCGATCATATGGACGATTTCCAGCAGGCCTTTAACGACGCGGACATGGTGCTCGCACTGCCCGTTTATGCAGCGGGCGAAAGCCCGATCGAGGGCGTGTCGTCGGATGCGCTGGCGCAGGGGCTGCGCGACCGCGGCCATCGCCATGCATCGACCGTTGCCGACGCCGGCGCGCTCGCTGCAACGATCGCCGACGCGATCCGCACCGAAACGCTCGGCGCGGGTGACATGATCATCTGCCTCGGCGCAGGCGACATCACCAAGATGGCGGCGGGGCTGGCGAGCGCGGTGGAGGCGGTATGAGCACCGCCGATACGCTTCCGGCGGTCCGCGGCAAGCTAACCGCAAAGGCGCCGCTGGCGCCGCTCGTCTGGTTCAAGTCGGGCGGTCCTGCCGACTGGCTGTTCGAGCCGAAGGACGCCGATGATCTTGCCGGTTTCCTGCGCGACCTCGATCCCGCGATTCCGGTGATGGCACTCGGCCTTGGCTCGAACCTCATCGTTCGCGACGGCGGCTTTCCGGGCGTCGTCGTCCGGCTCGGCAAGGCCTTTGCTAAGGTCGAAGCCGTCGACGCGACCAGCTTGCGCTGCGGAGGCGGTGCCTCGGGCATCCTCGTCTCGTCGACCGCGCGCGACGCAGGGATCGCGGGGATGGAGTTCCTGCGGTCGATCCCCGGCACCGTTGGCGGCTTCGTGCGGATGAACGGCGGCGCTTATGGCAGCGAGGTCAAGGACATATTGGTCGAGGCCGACATCGTCTTGCGCTCGGGCGAGCGCCGGACCTTGCCGCTTGCCGATCTGGGCTACACTTATCGCCACAGCGAATTGCCCGAAGGTGCGGTCGTCGTGGGCGCGACGTTCCGCGGGCGTCCGGGTGAACCCGAAGCCATCCAGGCCGAAATGGACCGCATCTCGGCGAGCCGCGAGGCGTCGCAGCCGCTGCGCTCGAAGACCGGCGGCTCGACCTTCAAGAACCCCGACGGTCGCAAGGCGTGGCAGCTTATCGATGAGGCCGGTTGCCGCGGTTTCGCCATCGGTGGCGCGCAGGTGAGCGAGAAGCATACCAATTTCCTGATCAATACCGGTGCGGCGACGAGCGCCGACATCGAAGCGCTCGGCGAGGAAGTCCGCCGCCGGGTGAAGGCGAAGAGCGGCATCGAATTGCAATGGGAGATTCAGCGCTTGGGAGTGGCGAAGTGAGCCGGGGTCCGTGGCATGTCGCCGTGCTGATGGGCGGCTGGTCCGCCGAGCGCGAAGTGTCGCTGATGAGCGGCAAGGGCGTTGCCGACGCGCTCGAAAGCCGCGGGCACAAGGTCACGCGCATCGACATGGGCCGCGATGTGGCGCAGCGGCTTGCCGAAGCGCGGCCCGATGTCGTCTTCAACGCCCTCCACGGCGTTCCGGGCGAAGACGGCACCGTGCAGGGCATGCTCGACCTGATGGGCCTCAAATACACCCACAGCGGGCTCGTCACGTCGGTGATCGCGATCGACAAGGAATTGACGAAACAGGCGCTGGTGCCGCATGGTATTCCCATGCCGACGGGGACGATGGTCGACAGCGAAAGCCTGTTTTCAGCCGATCCCTTGCCGCGCCCCTATGTCCTGAAACCCGTCAACGAAGGATCGTCGGTCGGCGTCGCGATTGTCAAGGACGACAGCAACTACGGCAACCCGATTGCGCGCGAAGCTGTGGGGCCGTGGCAGGAGTTCGATCGGCTGCTCGCCGAGCCTTTCATCAAGGGGCGCGAACTGACCGTCGCGGTACTCGGCGATGAGGCGCTCGGTGTCACCGAACTGCGCGTGAAGTCGGGATTCTACGACTATGACGCCAAATATACCGACGGTCTGACCGAACATGTCTGTCCTGCCGATGTCCCCGCCGACGTTGCGCAGCGGATGAAGCATCTGGCGGTCGAAGCGCATCGCCTGCTCGGCTGCAAGGGCGCGTCGCGTTCCGATTTTCGCTGGGACGACGAGCATGGACTTGCGGGCATTTTCCTGCTCGAGGTCAATACGCAGCCGGGGATGACACCGCTCAGCCTCGTGCCGGAACAGGCGCGCGCCATCGGCATGGACTATGCCGAACTCGTCGAACGCATCGTGGGGGAAGCATTGGCATGAGCAGCGGAGTATGAGCAGCACCAGGATCAAACGCGCGAAGGCGCCGCCGCGCCGTCCGTCGCGCGCGCCCAAAAGGCGCCGGTCGGTCAAGCATTCGCGCCTCAACATGGTCATCAACGCCTTGCCGATCAGCCCGGCGCAGCTTCAGCGCGTCGCCAACTGGACGATCGGTATCGGCCTGGCGGGCGTGCTGGTGCTCGGTGCCGAGGTGACGGGTGTGACCGCGAAAATCCACGAAGAGTGGGCGCAGGCGGTCGGGCGCGCCGGATTTCAGGTAAAGAAGGTCGAAGTGGTCGGTGCCGATCGCATCGACCGGCTGAAGGTTTATGATATCGCGCTGGCGCAGAAGGACCGCTCGATGGCCGCGGTCGAGCTTGACGATGTGCGCCGCGACCTGATGCAGTATGGCTGGATCAAGGATGCGCGCGTGTCGCGCCGCCTGCCCGATACGCTGGTCGTCGATATCGTCGAGCGCACCCCGGCAGCGATCTGGCAGAATGACGGCCGACTGTCGCTGATCGACGACAGCGGGGTCGTCCTGGAACCCGTGACGGTCGCGACCATGCCCGACCTGCCGCTCGTCATCGGCCCCAATGCCAATCGGCGCGCGCAGGATCTCGACGCGCTGCTCGCCGAGGCCAGTTCGCTCAAGGAACTGCTCGCGGGCGCGACCTGGGTCGGCAACCGCCGCTGGGATCTGCGCTTCCGCAGCGGCGAAACGCTGTCGCTGCCCGAAGGCGATGCCGAAGCGAAGGCGGCGCTCGCGAAATTCGCGCACATGGACGGGGCGAACCGCCTCCTTGGCCGCGGCATCCTGCGTTTCGACATGCGCGACCCCAGCCGTTTCGTGCTACGCATGCCGCACGAAGGGCAGGTGGCGCCGTCGAAGATCGACGACGCGCGTGCCGCCGCCGACGCGGTGTCGGCGGGTCAGGCGAACGAGGGATAGAAGCGATGGCGCCGCCGCGCATCGAAAAGATTATCACCGCGCTCGATGTCGGGTCGTGGAAGGTCTGTGCGCTCATCGCGGGCCAGACTGCCGACGGGCAGTTGCACGTGCTCGGCACCGGCCAGCGCGAAAGCCGCGGCGTCCAGCGCGGCTATGTCGCCGACATGGAGCAGACCGAGCATATCGTGCGCGAGGCGATCGAACAGGCCGAGCGTATCGCGGGTCTCAATATCGACGACGTCTGGGTCAGCTTCTCGGCGGGCAGCCTCTTGAGCGACGTCGCCCCGATCGAGAGCGAATTGGGCGGTCACCGCATCGAACAGGAAGATATCGACGATCTGCTCGCCGCCGGGCGCGCGGGGATCGATCCCGAAGGGCGGATGATCCTGCACGCGCAGCCGGCGCTCTACACGCTCGACGGGTTGACCGGCGTCAAGAATCCGATCGGCCTGCACGCCGACCGGCTGGGCGTCGACATCCACATCATCATGGCCGACGGCGCCCCGGTGCGAAATCTGGAAGCCGCGGTGCGGCAGGCGCATCTCGACGTCAATGCGGTGGTCGCCTCGCCGATCGCGGCGGGGCTCGCCTGCCTGTCGGAAGAAGAACGCGACCTTGGCGTGGCGCTTGTCGAGCTCGGCGCGGCGGTGACGACGGTATCGCTCTATGCGGGCGGAATGCTCGTCGAGATGGTTTCGCTGCCGTTCGGGGCGAGCGACATCACCGACGACATCGCCTCGGCCTTCGGTATCCGGCGCAGCCAGGCGCAGCGGCTGCAGAGCTTCTACGGCTCGGCCTCGGCCAGCCCGCGCGACAACAATGATTTGATCGAACTCGATCCCGGCGCGCCCGCGGGCAGCGATGCGCCGCGCATCACGCGCGCGCAGCTGATCTCGGTCATTCGCCAGCGGCTCGACCAGATGATGGGCGACATCGGACGGACGCTGAAGGATCTTCACTTCGTCGGCCCGATCGGCCGCCAGGTCGTGCTCGTCGGCGGGGGCGCCGATCTGAAAGGCATCGCCGATTATACCCAGATCGCACTCGGCCGGGCGGCGCGCGTCGGGCGACCGCGCGGCTTGCACGGCCTGCCCGATGCCCATTCGGGACCGGCTTTCGCGACGCTTGCCGGTCTGGTTCTTTATGCCGCATCCGATCCCGTGGATCTGCGCGACCTGCCCACGATGGCGCAGGATGTGTACCGTCCCAAGGGGTCGTCGATCATCAACCGACTTATCACCGCGCTGAAGAGCAGTTTCTGACGCGCGGTTGCGCGAAAGGTTAATTTTTTGGGTGATTCCGGCGTCACAATAGTGCAATGCGATAAATCAATGACGGGCGGCCGGACTACCGCCCGAATGGGTCGCAAGGTGAGGGAAGCGGCGTTGGTCCGCCGCTACAGGGAGATTGGTTGATGAGCATCAATATTGGCCCGCCGCAGGTCGATGAACTGAAGCCGCGTATCGCCGTGATCGGCGTCGGCGGCGCGGGGGGCAATGCCATCGCGAACATGATCGCGGCGAAGGTCGAGGGCGTCGATTTCGTCGTCGCCAACACCGACGCGCAGGCGCTCAACGCCTCGCCGGCGGAGCGTCGCATCCAGCTCGGAACGCAGATCACCCAGGGTCTGGGTGCGGGTTCGCGTCCCGAAGTCGGCCGGGCGGCGGCCGAGGAAAGCATTGCGCAGGTCGAAGAGGCGCTGAACGGCGCGCATATGTGCTTCGTCGCGGCCGGCATGGGCGGCGGCACGGGCACCGGTGCGGCTCCGGTCATCGCCAAGGCGGCCCGCGACCGCGGCATTCTGACCGTCGGCGTCGTGACCAAGCCCTTCACCTTCGAGGGCAACCGCCGCATGCGGTCGGCCGAAGCCGGCATTGCCGAGCTTCAGGACCATGTCGACACGCTGATCGTCATTCCCAACCAGAATCTCTTCCTGGTCGCCAACCCGAACACGACCTTCAAGGAAGCCTTCACCATGGCGGATGAAGTGCTCCAGCAGGGCGTGCGCGGTATCACCGATCTGATGGTCATGCCCGGCCTCATCAACCTCGACTTTGCCGACGTGCGCAGCGTGATGCGCGAAATGGGCAAGGCGATGATGGGCACCGGCGAAGCCGAAGGCGACGGTCGCGCGCTCGAAGCTGCGCAGAAGGCGATCGCCAACCCGCTGCTCGATGGCGTGTCGATGGCGGGCGCGAAGGGCGTGATCATCTCGATCACCGGCGGCGAAGACATGCGCCTGATGGAAGTCGACGAAGCGGCGAACCATATTCGCGAACTCGTCGATCCCGACGCCAACATCATCTGGGGCAGCGCCTTCAACGAAGGGCTGGAAGGCAAGATTCGCGTATCGGTTGTCGCGACCGGCATCGACGGTTCTGGCGACGCGGCGGCTCCGGCGGCACCGGCGGCGCGCAGCTTCTCCTTCGCCCCCGCGCGCAGCCCGGCGCCGGCGCCCTTTGCCGAGGAGCCGGTCGAGGCGGCGGCTGTGGAAGCGCCGGTCCAAGCTGCGGAACCCGAAGTCGACACCGACCCCGCACCGGGCTTCTCGCTGGGCGATGCTCCCGCGGCCGAAGCACCGGCGCCGGCCGAGGAAGAGCCGATGGAACTGTCGCAGGTCGCCGCGACCTATGACGATACCAGCGACGAGCTCGTACTTGATGCACCCGAACCGGCGCCCGCGCCGGCTGCCGACCCGGCCCCCGCGGCCGAGCCTGCGCGGCCGATCGGTGGCGGCACCTTGTTCGAACGCATGTCGCGTCTGTCGCGTGGCGGTTCGGCCCCTGCCGAAGAAGGCGACAAGGAAGACGGAGTCGATATTCCGCGCTTCCTGGGCCGTCAGAACAACCAGTAACAGGGTTCATCGCGGCCGCCCGATGGGCAGGCGGCCCGAACACGGGATGATTTGCCCATGCGGCGATCCATATTGACGGCGGGGCCGCGGCGCGTTCGACTTCATGTCGGCGCGCTCGGCCTGCTGTTCCTGTCCGCTGCCCCCTTCGCAGCGGCGCATGCATTTCAGGTGACACCGCCCGATGCGGCCACCAAGGCGGCGATGGAAAAACGCACCGCCGCGCGGACGATGCTGTCGTCGGCGATCGCTCGGCTCGCCTCGAACGCCGCCGACAGCGCCGCGCTGCTTGATGCCGGACGCGCTTCGATCGAGCTGGAGGATTATCGCGCCGCGCTCGGCTTTCTGACCCGTGCCGAGCAGGCGAGCCCGCGCGACGGCGGGGTCAAGGCGGCGCTCGGGTCGGCGATGCTCCATCTCGAAAAGCCGTCGCGGGCGCTCGACTATTTCGGCGAGGCGCAGCTTCTCGGCGCCCCCGAGCGGCTATTCCTTGCCGACCGCGGGCTTGCGCGCGATTTGCTGGGCCAGCAGGATGGGGCGCAGCGCGATTATCAACTCGCCCTGTCGATCGCGCCGAGCGACGAAGTGATCCGCCGCTATGCGATCTCGCTCGGCATCACGGGGCAGGCCGACCGCGCGATTCAGCTCCTCACGCCGCAGCTTCGCACGCAGGACCGTGCCGCATGGCGGTCGCGCGCGATGATCCTAGCGATCAACGGCCGCAATGACGAGGCGACCGAGATCGTCAAGGCGACGATGCCGGCGCTGCTGGCGCAGAGCATTTTGCCCTATCTAACCCAGATGGACCGGCTCAATCCGGCGCAGCAGGCCGCCGCCGCACATTTCGGGCGCTTCCCGGCTGGCGAACTTGGCCCGGTGCGCAAGCCCGTGCAGATCGCTGCGGCCGCTCCGGCCCCGACACCAGCGCCTTCCCCGACTTCGACGCCGAGCAAACGGCGCGGCGACAAGGGCAAACCGGTGCAGGTGGCCACTGCCACGCCGCCACCGGCGACGCGACCGGCTCCGACGCTGACCCCGAAGCCGACACCTGCGCCCACGCCAGCGCCTGCGCCGACCTTGGCGCAGCCGCCAGCCGCCGTGCCGGTGCGCCGTGCTGATACACCGTCCGTCCCGGCAGCGAAGCCTCCCGCGCCGACACCGGCGCCAGCGGCGGCCCAACCGGTGGGCGTAGCGGTGAACAGCGGTGCCGGTCCGGTCGGTCCGGGCTTCTCGCTGAGCGATGTCGGCCAGCCGTCGGCCGCTGCCGCTGCGCCGCCGTCGGCGACGACCACGCCAGCGCCGAGTGCTGCGGCTCCGCTCGCCTCGTTGGCGCAGATCGTCAGCTCGATCGAGATTCCGCCCGAGGAGCTTGAGCGCACCAGCGGCGCGGTCGGCGCCGATACGCTTGCCAAGCTGGTCGAGGACAAGCGCAAGGCAGATGCCGCCGAAGCGGCAAAGCGCGAAAAGGAAGAAGCCGCGGCCAAGGCCAAGGCGGAGGCCGACGCCAAGGCGAAGGAAGAGGCCGCGAAGAAAAAGGCCAATCCCTCGCGCATCTGGGTGCAAGTTGCGGCGGGGTCGAACCAGAAGGCGCTCGCCTTCGATTTCAACCGCTTCGCCAAAAAGAATGCCGCGCTGTTCAAGGGCAAGGATGGCGGCTCGACCGAATGGGGCCGCACCCGCCGCCTGCTCGTGGGGCCGTTCAAGGACAAGAAGGCGGCTGCCGACTGGCTCGCGCAATATAAGAAGGCGGGCGGCGATGGTTTCGTCTTTACCAGCGATGCGGGGCAAGAGGTCGATCTCTTCAAATGACGTTGTCGGCCTGTGCGAGTGACCCCAGGGCGACACGCGGACGCCGCCATGACGAACCGGGCCGCGTCGTGCGCGGGCCGCGCGATGCCTTTCAGCGCGACCGCGACCGCATCATCCATTCGATCGCTTTCCGCCGGCTGCGTCACAAGACGCAGGTCTTCGTCGCGCCCGACGGCGACCATTATCGCGTCCGGCTGACGCACAGCATCGAAGTCGCGCAGATTGGTCGCGGAATCGCCCGGGCGCTGGGGCTGAACGAAGATCTGACCGAGGCCTTGTGCCTTGCCCATGACATCGGTCACCCGCCCTTCGGTCATGCGGGCGAGGACGCGCTGAAAGCGGCGATGATGGCGCATGGCGGGTTCGATCATAATGGGCACACGCTGCGCACGCTCGCGCGGCTCGAATGTCCCTATCCGCGCTTCGATGGCATCAATCTGACGTGGGAGACGCTGGAGGGGTTGGCGAAGCACAATGGTCCGGTGCGTCATCCCGGCTGGGCATTGGCGGAAATCGACGCGGAATTTCCGCTCGACCTGACGAGCCATGCCAGCCTGGAGGCGCAGGTGGCGGCGGTCGCCGACGACATCGCGTACGACAATCACGACATCGACGACGGCCTGCGCGCGGGACTGCTGACGATCGACCAGTTGATGGCGCAGCCCTTCGTCGCCGAGAATTTCCGCCTCGTCGAAGCCCGCTTTCCGGGCGCGCCGCGCGACCGGTTGCTGCGCGAGCTGGTGCGCGACCAGATCGGCGTGATGGTCAACGACGTGATCGCCGCGACCAAGGCCAATGTCGCCGATGCGGGGGTGGAGAGCGTAGCGGAAGTGCGCGCGGCGGGCCGCACGCTCGGCGGCTTTTCGGATACGCTGGCGCGGCAGGAGCGCGATCTCAAACGCTTCATGTATGCGAACCTCTATCACCATCCGTCGCAGATCGCGGCCGCCGACGCGGCGCGCACCGTCGTTTCGGGGCTGTTTGCGGCCTACAGGGACGATCCTGCGCTGATGGGCGAGGAATGGGCATCGCGGCTGCCCGATACGGACGGGGCGACGGTGCGCCACATCGGCGACTATATTGCCGGGATGACCGACCGATTCGCGATCGATCGCTTTGCTGAGATGAATGGGCGGGCCGCGGTGCCCGAGGCGCTGGCGCATGTCTGATGCCGCACCCCGCGCGCTTCTGATCGGAGCGACGGGGCTTGTCGGACAGGCGGTTGCCCGCTGCGGCCATTCCCTGCCGCTTACCCTGCTGGCGCGCCGCTTGGTCGAGGCGGGGGCCGGCCATCGCGCCATGACCGCCGATCCGGGCGAATGGGCCGAGATCATCGCGGCGGAGCGACCCGGGATATTGATCTCCTGCCTCGGCACCACGATCCGCCAGGCGGGGTCGCAGGACGCGTTTCGCGCGGTCGATCATGATCTGCTGCTCGCCTGCGCCCGTGCGGCGAAGGCGGCGGGGACGGCGCACATGATCGCGGTCAGCAGCGTCGGCGCGGCGGCGCATAGCGCGAACTTCTATCTGCGGACGAAGGGTGAGGTGGAGGAGGAGCTGCGCGCGCTCAATTTCCTGCGGCTCGACCTGATGCGCCCCGGCCTGCTCACCGGCGACCGGCGGGGGCCGAAGCGGATTGGCGAGGGGCTGGCGATGCTTGCCGCGCCGTTCACCGACGCGCTGTTGCACGGATCGCTGCGCCGCTATCGCTCGATTCCGGCCGAAACGGTGGCGCGCGCGATCGTAGCCGCGGCGTCGCTCGCGGCGCCTGGACACTTCGTCCACGAAAATGACGCGATGCAACAGCTCGCCGATTGACTCTGCCGAAGGCGAGCGCCAAGGCTCAGGCGTCTGTCGAGCCTCTCCAAGAGATTCGACCGGCCACGCGGGAGAGCGCGGGGGCAGGGAAACCGGCCGTCGCCACCGAAGGAGCAACCGCCCCGGAAACTCTCAGGTCAACGGACCGCGCGGCTGGAACGGACACTCTGGAAAGCGTTCGGGCGTCGCCCGGACCACCGAAGGGGTAACTCCATGCCGACCCGTCATCGTGGGCGCATGGACGAAAACTCTCAGGTTCCCGTGACAGAGGGGGCGTGGCGAAGGAACGGCATCGGGCCGCGCCGCGTCATGTCAACGACGGGAGGCCGATATGAGCGAAACCGAAGAAATGGCCGAAACGGTCGCGATCGAAACGCTTCCGCTCGACGCCTGGCACCGTGCAAGGGGCGCGCGGATGGTCGAATTCGCCGGCTATTACATGCCGATCCAGTATGACGGCATCATGGCCGAACATCTGTGGACGCGCGACAATGCGGGTCTGTTCGACGTCAGCCACATGGGGCAGCTCGTGTTCAGCGGCGAAGGCGCCGCCGAAGCGCTCGAGGCGCTGGTTCCGGGCGATATTTCGGCGTTGAAGCCGGGGCGGATGCGCTACTCGCTGCTGCTCGCCGACGATGGCGGCATCCTCGACGATCTGATGGTCACCAATACGGGGCATGGCCTCTACATGGTCGTCAATGGCGCGGTGAAGTGGGACGACATCGCGCATCTGCGCGAACATCTGCCCGACGAGATCGAGATGAACCTGCTCGACGAACAGGCGCTGCTTGCGCTGCAGGGGCCAAAGGCCGCGGCCGCGCTGACGGCGCTCGGCGTGGTTCCCGAATTTTCCGATATTCTTCCCGTCGATCGCCTCGTCTTCATGCAGGCCGGCCCCTATCTGTGGGGCGACGTGCGGCTGGGGATCAGCCGTTCGGGCTATACCGGAGAAGACGGGTTCGAAATTTCGGTGCCGGCGAGCGACGTCTCGGCCCTCGCCGATGCGCTGTGCGCGCAGGAGGCGGTAAAACCGATCGGCCTCGGCGCGCGCGATTCGCTGCGGCTCGAAGCGGGATTGCCGCTTTACGGCCACGACCTCGACGAAGGCATCGACCCCGTCGAGGGCGATGTGGCCTTTGCGATCAGCAAGCGCCGCCGCGAGGAAGGCGGCTTTCCGGGCGCCGCGCGCATCCTCGGCCATCTTGCCGATGGCAGTCCGCGCAAGCGCGTCGGCCTGACCGTAGATGGCAAGATGCCGGTGCGCGAGGGCGCCAAGATTTTCGACGGGAACCGCGAAGTCGGTGTCGTCACCTCGGGCGGTTTTGCGCCGAGCGTCGGCGCCCCCATAGCGATGGGCTATGTGCCCACCGGCCTGTCCGAGCCCGGCACGGCGCTCGCCGCCGAAGTCCGCGGCAAGCGCGTCGCCGTGACGGTGACGCCGATGCCCTTCGTTCCACATCGTTACGTGCGCAAACAGGGAGGCTGATCGATGCCGCGTTTTTATACCGAAGAGCATGAATGGATCGATGTCGATGGCGATGTGGCGACGGTCGGCATCACCGACTTCGCGCAGGGCCAGCTCGGCGATATCGTCTTCGTCGAGGTTCCCGACACCGGCGCCGAACTGTCGAAGGGCGGCGACGCCGCGGTGGTCGAATCGGTGAAGGCGGCGAGCGACGTCTACGCGCCCGTCGATGGCACCGTCACCGAAGGCAACGGCCAGCTTGAGGAGGACCCCGCGCTCGTCAATTCGGACCCCGAAGGCGAAGGCTGGTTCTTTCGCATGACGCTCAGCGACAAGAGCCAGCTCGACGGGCTGATGAATGCGCAGGCGTACAAGGAATTCATCGCCGATCTGTGATCGCAAACTCCTTCCGGTCGCGGGAGGGGGAAAGGCCGCAAGACCATGACGGACCCTGCGCTTGCCAATTGCCGCCTGATGGTGGCGACGCCCATCTATGACGGGGCGCAGGGTAGCTATGTCCGCGCGCTGCTCGACCTTGCGTTACGCGCGCAGGCGATCGGCCTGACGGTGCGGTTCGAGTTCATCCTCTACCAGCCGTCGGTGACGCGCGCGCGCGACATGCTCGCCGCGATCTTCGCGGAAAGCGACTGCACCCACATGCTGTTCGTCGATGCCGACATCGACTTCGGCGCCGAGGATGTATTCGCGATGCTGCGCGCGATGGTCGGCCGCGACGATTGCGCGATTCTGGGGGCTGCCTGTCCGCGGCGGATGCTCAACTGGCGCAATGCGGCGCTGGCCGCCAAAGCCGGGCTGGGTGACGCCGATCCGGCGGCGCTCGGGCGCTTTTCGGGGGAGTTTGCGCTGCATTTCCTGCATCCCGACCAATCCTTCGCGCTCACCGATCTGGTCGAACTGACGCGGGTCGGCAGCGGGATGATGATGATCCGCCGCGACGTGTTCGACAGGTTGCGCGCGCGTCATCCCGAACTGGTCTTCCGCACCGATCCCGCCGAGCGCGCCGCGCACGGGATCGGCGAGGAGGCCTATGCCTATTTCCTGCCGATGATCGAACCCGACACGCGGGCGCAGTTGTCGGACGATTATGCCTTTTGCCGCCGCGTGCGCGATGCGGGGCTTCGCATCTGGCTCGCCCCCTGGGTGAAGACCACGCACAGCGGGCCGGCGATCTTTACCGGATCGCTTCCCGATCTGGCCCAGCTTCTTGCCATAAAATCAGCTTCTTCGACGGAGTAGTTCATGCGTTACCTCCCCCTCACGCCCGATGACCGCAGCGCGATGCTCGCGGCGGTCGGCGCTGCCTCGATCGACGATCTGTTCGTCGACGTGCCTGCCGAAGCGCGGCTCGACGGCCCGATCGCCGGCCTTCCCGGTCATGCCAGCGAACTGGCGGTCGAGCGCCATATGGCAGCGCTCGCGCGACAGAATCGCGCCGCCGGCGACGGTCCCTTCTTCCTCGGTGCGGGCGCCTATCGCCACCATGTGCCCGCGAGTGTCGACCATCTGATCCAGCGCGGCGAGTTTCTGACTGCCTACACGCCCTATCAGCCCGAAATCGCGCAGGGCACGCTGCAGATGCTGTTCGAGTTCCAGACGCAGGTCGCGCGTCTTTTCGGCACCGACGTCGCCAATGCGTCCATGTACGACGGCTCGACTGCCTGCTGGGAGGCGATCGTGATGGCGCGGCGCATCACCAAGCGCGGCAAGACGTTGCTCTCGACCGGCCTCCATCCGCATTATCGCAGCGTCGCGCGGACGATGGCGAAATATACCGGTGACCAGCTTGTCGACGGCGACCCGACGCTTGAAGCCGGTACCGACTGGGCCGCGCTCGCCGCCGCTATCGACAAGGATACAAGCTGCGTCGTCGTTCAATATCCCGATATATTGGGCCGCATCGACGACATGAGCGCGCTCGCTACGGCATGCCAGGCGGCCGGTGCGCTGCTGATCGCGGTCGTTACCGAACCCGTTGCCCTGGGTCTCATCAAGTCGCCGGGCGAGATGGGCGCCGATATCGTGGTGGGCGAGGGGCAGGCGATCGGCGTCGGGCTCCAGTTCGGCGGTCCCTATGTTGGCCTGTTTGCGTGCAAGACGAAATATGTCCGCCAGATGCCGGGGCGGCTGTGCGGAGAGACGGTCGATGCCAATGGCAAGCGCGGCTTCGTTCTGACGCTGTCGACGCGTGAGCAGCATATCCGGCGCGAGAAGGCGACGAGCAATATCTGCACGAATGCAGGGCTTTGCGCGCTGGCCTTCAGCATCCACATGACCTTACTCGGCGAAGCGGGGTTGCGGCAGCTTGCCGGCATCAACCACGGGCGCGCCAGGGTGGCAGCGGCCGAACTGGCGCAAGTACCGGGCGTGTCGGTCGTCAACAGCGGCTTCTTCAACGAATTCACGCTGCGGCTGCCCGTCGACGCGCGCGCGACGGTTCACAAGCTCGCCGAAAAGGGCGTGCTCGGCGGCGTGTCGCTCGGGCGCCTTTATCCTGACAATGACGCGCTGGCGAACGGCCTGGTCGTCGCCGTCACCGAAACCGCGACCGAAGAGGATATCGCCGCCTTTGCCGCGGCGCTGAAGGAGGTGCTGGCATGACCGCGCTCAACCCCGCCGGCTGGCGCCCCGAAATGCACGGCGCTGGTGGTGCCGCCGATACCGCGACATTTACCGGCAACCGCGCGCTGATGCTCGAGGAGCCGTTGATCTTCGAGATCGGCTCGACCGCGACCACCGGCGTCGACTTCGACGAGGCGGCGCCCGCTGCCGATCTCGGCGCGCTGATGCGCCGCGATCCCATCGGCCTGCCGGGGCTCAGCGAGTCCGAAACGGTGCGCCACTATACGCGCCTGTCGCGCCAGAATTATGCGATCGACCACGGCCTCTTCCCACTTGGCAGCTGCACGATGAAGCATAACCCGCGCCTCAACGAAAAGGTCGCGCGGATGCCGGGCTTTGCCGACGTGCATCCGCTCCAGCCGCAGGAAACGGTGCAGGGCGCGCTTGCGGTCATCAACGAACTCGCGGTGTGGCTGATCGAACTCACCGGCATGTACGGCGTCGCCATGTCGCCCAAGGCGGGCGCGCACGGCGAGCTTTGCGGGATCCTGTGCATCAAGGCGGCGCTCGAAGCGCGCGGCGAGGACCGGCGGGTGCTGCTCGTCCCCGAAAGCGCGCATGGGACCAATCCCGCAACAGCTGCCTTTGCCGGCTTCACGGTCGAGGATATTCCGGCGACCGCGGAGGGGCGCGTCGATCTCGCGGCGCTCAAGGCGCGGCTCGGCCCCGATGTGGCGGGCGTGATGATCACCAACCCCAACACCTGCGGCCTGTTCGAACGCGACATGAAAGCGATTTCGGACGCGGTGCACGCGGTGGGCGGCTATGTCTATTGCGACGGCGCCAACTTCAACGCGATCGTCGGCAAGGTTCGCCCCGGCGACCTTGGCATCGACGCGATGCACATCAATCTGCACAAGACCTTTTCGACCCCGCACGGCGGCGGTGGTCCCGGTTCGGGGCCGGTCGTGCTGTCGAAGGCGCTCGCGCCCTATGGCCCGATCCCCTATTCGGCGCGCTACGCCGACGGGTCTTTCAAGCTGGTCGAGGAAGAAAGCGCGGGCGCCGAGCACCCCGACACCTTCGGTCGCATGACCGCCTTCCACGGCCAGATGGGCATGTTCACCCGCGCGCTGGCCTATATTCTCAGCCACGGGGCCGACGGGCTGAAGCAGGTCGCCGAGGATGCGGTGCTCAACGCAAACTATATCCTGCGCAGCCTGGAGGATGTGCTCGATGCGCCCTTCGCCGCGTCGGGACCATGCATGCACGAGGCGCTGTTCAGCGATCGCGGGCTTGCCGAGGGCTTCTCGACGCTCGACATCGCCAAGGGACTGATCGACGAAGGCTATCACCCGATGACGGTCTATTTCCCGCTCGTCGTCCACGGCGCGATGCTCGTCGAACCCACCGAGACCGAATCGAAGGCGGTGCTCGACCAGTTCGTCGGTGCGCTGCGCAGCATCGCGCTTCGCGCAAAGAACGGCGATCCGGCGCTCAAGTCGGCGCCGCATTTCGCGCCGCGCGCGCGGCTCGACGAGACGCTGGCGGCGCGCAAGCCGGTGCTTCGCTGGGAGGATTGATGCGCGCCGCGGGCGAGGATGAAAGCGGTGCCGCGCCGCGCCGGGGCGGCTGCGGTCTCGCCGCCGCCTTGTCGCTCGTCGTCTTCGCCGCGATCTGGCTGGCCGCGGTAACCGGCTACGGCCTTGTCGCCGAACAATGGGAAATCGTCCGGCCCCGCCGCGCGCTCGCGCACCACTGGGTGTTCGGCTATGCGCCGCTCATCGCGCTGGGTTTCGCGCTGCTCACCGCCTTCGTCGTGATGCGGCGGCGGGCCGCGGCGCGAATGACGCTGCTGATTTTGTCGGCGGGGCTGGTTGCATTGTTCGGCGGAATCATCTTTCTCGGCGTCGGCGGACTGATCTGAAGGGGAAAAGCGATGAGCTGGGATAGCGTTTTCCTGCTGGCCAATTATTGGGCGATCGGTGGCTGGCTGCTTCTCGCCTTCGCGCCGCGCGGGCCGAAAGTGCTGGCGCTGATCCTCTATGCCGGGGTCTTCCTGCTCTGCCTCGCCTATGCCGTGATGCTCGGCGGCTTCCTCTCCGGCACGATCGATGCCGGCGGAACCGGCGGCGGCAATTTCACGACGCTGGCGGGGGTGATGAAATTATTCGACAGTCCCGGCGGCGCGACGCTCGGCTGGACGCATTATCTGGCCTTCGACCTGTTCACGGGCATGTGGATTGCCCGCGATGCCGATGCCAAGGGTTTCAGCCGGATCGTCCAGTTCCCTTTCCTGTTCCTGACGCTGATGGTCGGGCCGGTCGGGCTGCTGGCGTGGCTGATCGTGCGCGAACGTCGCGCGCGGGCGCAGGCAAAGGCGAAGTGAGGCGGTCATGAACGCCGGAACCGCCCCGTCGCCGCTGCTGCATTATCTGATCCCCGCCGGGGTCGTTCTGCTCGTGCTGTTCTTTAGGCTGCGCTCGGTCGGCAAGGCACGGCGGTTGCGGCTCGAACGCCTGTGGATATTGCCGACCTTCTACGCGCTGTTGCTGGGTTTCATTTTCTGGAACGCTCCGCCGCACGGACTGGTGTGGATATGGTGCCTTGTCGCGCTCGCGGTCGGCAGCGGCCTCGGCTGGATGCGCGGCAAGTTGATGCAGGTTGCGGTCGATCCCGACACGCATGAACTCAGCCAGACCGTGTCGCCCGCAGCGTTGCTTTTCTTCGTCGCGCTCATCTTCATCCGGGGTGTGTCGCGCAACATGGCCGAAGGCGTCGCCGGCCACGGACAGGGGGGGTTGATGGCCGTTACCGATATCCTGATGGCCTTCGCGCTCGGCTTCATCGTTTTTCAGCGGGTCGAGATCGCGCTGCGCGCCCGGCGCCTGCTCGCGGCAGCGCGTTCGTCGCGGCGATGAAGGGGCCGTGGACGCCTTCGGACGGCGGCGAGGGCGACAAGCGCCATGCCCCCGCAACCTTGCGCAATCGCGACACGATCGCCGCGGTGCTCGGCGACTGGCTCCCCGCGTCGGGCACGGTGCTTGAGGTGGCGAGCGGTTCGGGCGAGCATGCCGTCCATTTCGCCGCCGCCTTCCCGAAGCTTGACTGGCAGGCGAGCGACCCCGACCCAGCCGCGCTCGCCTCGATCGCGGCCTGGAGCGCCGAGGCAAGGCTGCCGAACATCGCCGCGCCGCTGCACCTCGACGCATCGGCGCCGGACTGGCCGCTGGGACATGCCGATGCCCTCTTGTGCATCAACATGGTGCATATCAGCCCGTGGGCGGCGACGCTGGGCTTGTTCGCGGGGGCGGCGCGATTGCTGGGATCGGGCGCCCCTCTGATCCTTTACGGCCCTTATCTCGAAGCCGATGTCGCGACCGCCGACAGCAACCTTGCCTTTGACGAGAGCCTGCGCAGCCGCAATCCCGCCTGGGGGCTGCGCGAAGTGGAGGCGGTCGTCGATGCGGCCGCGCCGCACGGATTTGGCTTAACCGAGCGCCGCACCATGCCGGCGAACAATTTGATGCTGCTGTTCCGCAAACACAGCTGAGTCCGGCGGCGCGCCCAAGCTGTCACTGCTGTCAGGTTGGGCGTTCGGCGCTTTACCTTGGCCGCCGAAGCTTTAGCGTCCTTCTCGATTGCAAATAGCAACGCGATTCGAGGAGAGAGGATCGATGGCTGCCGACGTTTCGGACCTTGTCAGTTTCGACGAATTCATCACCCACTGGGCCGCCGACCGGCCGTCGCGCATTGCGATGCGCGAAGAGGACCGATTGTTCACCTATGCCGAGCTTGAGGAGCGGACGGCGCGCGTGGCAAGCGCGCTGCGCGCCGCGGGGCTCGAGAAGGGCGATCGCATCGCGTGGATCGGCAAGAACAGCGACCTCTATTTCACGCTCTTCTTTGGCGCCGCGCGCGCCGGGATCGTCATGGCGCCGATCGGCTGGCGGCTTTCGCCCGTCGAATGGGCCTATATCATCAACGATACCCGGGCGAAGATCGTCTTCACCGGCCCCGGTTTCGACGCGGTGCCCGATCAGTTGGCGGGCAAGCTCGACCATGCGCCGCGCATCGTCGGCGATACCGAGGCACGCGCGCTGATCGACGCGACGCCGCGCGCGCCCTTCACCCCGTCCGGTCCCGACGATGCCGTGCTGCAACTTTATACCTCGGGGACCACCGGCAGTCCCAAAGGTGCCGTGCTGTCGAACCGCAATTTGTTCGCGTTGCGGAAAAACTCGGCCGACGCCGATCTGGCCTATACGAAATGGGACGATGACGAGGCGGTGCTTGTCGCGATGCCCTGCGCGCATATCGGCGGAACGGGGCTTGGGATCATGGCGCTGGCGGCAGGGCTGCCCGGCATCATCCTCGCCGAATTCAATCCCGACGGGGTTTTCGATGCGGTCGAACAGCATGGCGTGACGCGCTTCTTCATCGTTCCCGCGGCGCTTCAGATGCTGCTGCTCCACCCGCGCTGCGGCACGGTCGATTACAGCCGGCTCAAATATATCCTCTATGGCGCGGCGCCGATCCCGCTCGAACTGCTGCGCCAGTGCATCAAGATGTTCGGGGCGGAATTCATCCAGGCTTATGGGATGACCGAAACGACAGGCACCATCTGCATGCTGCCGCCCGAGGATCATGATCCCGAAGGCAACAAGCGCATGCGGTCGGCGGGCAAGCCGCTGCCCGGCGTGGAGATCAGGATCATCGGCGACGACGGGCAGGATATGCCCGTGGGCGCGGTGGGCGAGGTTGTCACGCGCTCTTCGAACAATATGCTCGGTTACTGGAACCTGCCCGAGGCGACCGCGCGCACGATGACGGGCGACGGCTGGATCCACACCGGCGACGCCGGCTATATGGACGAGGACGGTTATCTCTACATCCACGACCGGGTGAAGGATATGATCATCACCGGCGGCGAGAATGTCTATCCGGCGGAGGTCGAAAGCGCGATCTACGGCCACCCGGCGGTGCAGGAAGTCGCCGTGATCGGCATCCCCGATCTCAAATGGGGTGAAACGGTCAAGGCGGTCGTCGTGCCCAAGCCCGGGACGACGGTGGAAGAGGCCGACATCATTGCCTGGGCGCGCGAGCGCATAGCGCCATTCAAATGTCCGCGCAGCGTCGACGTGATCGAGGCGCTGCCGCGCAACGCCAGCGGCAAGATTCTTCGCAAGGATCTCTGCGCCCCTTATTGGGAAGGCTATGAGCGGATGGTGAATTGACGGCCGATCCGATCCAGAGGCAGGGGCTGGAGGCCTTCCGGCAGGAGGTTCGCGGCTGGATTGCGGCCAATCTGACCGACGATCTGCGCGACGCCGCGGCGCGCGCGACGAGCGTGTTCGTCGACAAGCCGCATGCGATGGCGTGGCAGGCGATCCTGCATCGCCATGGCTGGGCGGCGCCGCACTGGCCGCGCGAATATGGCGGGACCGGCTGGGACGAGACACAGCGGCATATCTTCGATTCCGAACTCGCCGCTGCCGGCGCGCCCAGCCTGTCGCCGATGGGATTGCGCATGGTCGCGCCGTGCATCATGCGCTTCGGCACCCCCGAGCAGAAGGCGCATTATCTGCCGCGTATCCTGTCGGGCGAGGATTTCTGGTGCCAGGGCTATTCCGAACCGCAGGCAGGATCGGATCTTGCCAGCCTGTCGCTCCGCGCCGAGCGCGATGGCGACGATTATGTGCTGACCGGGTCGAAGATCTGGACGACGCACGCCCATTTCGCGAACCGCATGTTCTGCCTGGTGCGCACCAGCCGTGACGGCCGCCCGCAACAGGGCATCACCTTCCTGTTGCTCGACATGACGCTGCCGGGGATCGAGGTGCGGCCGATCCTGACGCTGTCGGGCGACCATGATTTCAACCAGGTCTTTTTCGACAATGTCCGCGTGCCGCAATCGGGGCGGCTCGGCGAAGAGGATCGGGGGTGGGGCGTCGCCAAATATCTGCTCGAGTTCGAACGCTCGGCGGCTTACGCTGCGGGGCTGACCGCGGCGCTCGATCGCCTGCTGGCCGGCGCGGCGGCGCGCGATTTCGGCGAGGGCGGCACCTTGCTTGACGATCCGGCGATCCGGCGGCGTTTCGCACGGCTCTATACCGATGTCCACGCGATCCATGCCGCCGAGCAGCGGATGATGGCGGCAATCGCGCTCGGGCGCAGCCCCGGTCCGGCGTCATCGATGCTGAAGGTGCAGGGAACCGAGGCGCAGCAGCGGATACAGGAACTGGCGGTCGACATCGCCGGTCCCTACGCGGCGCCGCACCAGTTCGCGGCGCGCGCGCCGGGCAGCAATCTGCCCTTCGTCGGACCCGAAGATGATCTCACCGCTTCGGCGCGCTATTTCAACGGTCGCGCCGCGTCGATCTATGGCGGGTCGAACGAGATTCAGCGCAATATCATGGCCAAGCTGATGCTGGGGCTATAGCTGCGGCGCGTCGGTGCGCTGGCGTTCGCGGGCGCGAAGGAAGGCGGGGCGGGCAGTGCAGCGATGCAGCCAGTCGGTCGTCGCTTCGCCCAGCACGTCGGCCGCGCCCAGCGTTGTCGCAAGGAAGGCGGCATAGCCGATCACGATGTCGGCGGCGGTGAAACGGCCGGCGACCAGCCAGTCGCGCCCGTCGGCGAGCGCCGCCTCGATGCTCTTGGTGCGGCCGCCGAAGAAGGCCTTGTAATCGTCGACCGCCTGCGCGAGCCGGCGCTCGGCGGGTTCGACGCGCGTGTAGCGGATCATGACCGCGAGCGGGAAGGTCAGCGTGGCATCGCTGCGGTGCAGCCAGTTGCGATAGTCCCAATAATCCGCTTCGTCGCGGCGCACCTCGAGCGCGCTGTCCTCGACGATGCGTTCGCATATGGCCGCGGATTCGGTCATCACCCGTCCGCCTTCGACCCAGCCCGGCACCGTCATCAGCGGATTGACGGCGCGATATTCGGGCGCAAAGGCGCGCGGCGGAAAGGGCAGGACGCGCAGGTCGACGTCTGCGCCCACCTCTTCGACCGCCCACAGGCAGCGCAGCGAGCGGGCATCGGGGCAATGGTAGAGGATGGGCGGGGTCATGCGGTGATATCCTTCATCCGTTCGATATGCAGGCGATGCTCGCGCCAGGCGATGAACAGCCCGCTCGCGACGATCAGCGGCGCGCCGACCCAGGTCGTCTCCGCAGGCAGGGTGCCAAAGAAGAACCAGCCGCAGGCAATCGACCACAGCAGGCTCGAATAATCCATCGGCGTCACCACCGCGACAGGCGCGAGGCGCAGCGCGCCGGTCAGCGACAATTGCACCACTGCACCGAGCAGGCCGAGCCCGATCAGCAACGCCCATTCGCCGGCGCCATGCGCGGTCATCACGAACGGCAGCGCCAGACCGAGCGGGAGCATCGAGATCAGACTGAACCAGAAGACGATCGTCATCGGACTTTCGGTGCGCGCCAGATCGCGGACCTGGATCGTGATCAGCGCGGTCATCACCGCCCCGCCGAGCGCAATCAGCGTGCCGAGCCCGTGATGGCCGGTGAAGCCCTGCGCGACGAGCGTCGTCGGATTGAGGACGAGCAGGACGCCAAGGAAACCGACCAGCACGGCGCTCCACCGCTGCCACCCCGTTGGCTCGCGGAGGAACAGCGCGGCAAAGATCACCGCGAAGATCGGCACCGACAGGTTGATCGTCGTCGCCTCGGCCATGGGCAAAAAGATCATCCCGCCGAAGTTGAGCGCCATGCCGGTCAGCCCCATCATCGCTCGCCGCGCATGGGTGCCGATCCGGTGGGTGCGATAGATGGCAAGGCCGCCCCGCGTCAGCGCCCAGCCGACGAGCATCGGCAGCACGATCGCCTGCCGCCAGAACAGGCTCTCGACGATATGGATGCCCGCGGCGTCGATCCGCTTCACGAGCACGAACATCAAGGAGAGGCTGAGCATGGCGAGCAGCCGCAGCGCGATGCCGCCCAGATAATGCTGCGGAACCTCGGGGGACGGGGCGGTGCTCATGCGCCGTTTCGCATATCAGCCTGCCGATGCTTTGCAAGCTAGGGTTCCGGCCCGAGCCAAGCGGCGACAACAATGTTGGGATCGATCGTGCAATCCCCTTGCGCGCGGCCCCCCGTTACGGCTAAGGGCGCACTCCGGCCTAGGGGTATAGCTCAGCTGGTAGAGCATCGGTCTCCAAAACCGAGGGTCGCGGGTTCGAATCCTGCTGCCCCTGCCAGGCCGGACCACGGCGGCTCTCGAAGTGTGCGCCGTTCCAGCGAATATTGTAATTGATAGGGGCTTTCGTGCCGTCGCGCTCAAGGCCGCGCCGCATGTGCCAAAGCGCGGTCGAGAAGCGAGCGCTCCGCCAGCGCATCGTCCAGGCGGTCGAGGAGCGGTATCAGATCGCCGGCTTCGGCATTGAGTTCGGCCGCGCTGGCGCCGAGCGCCTGCCAGAGTCCGGCGAGTTCTCTGGTCAGCGCCTCGCCTTTCGGCGTCAGCGCTATCGGACGTCTTCGCGCATCCTTGCCGTCGGTGAGACTGTGGACGAAGCCCTTGGCCTCCAGCGAACGCCGCGCCTGGCTTATCGAGACATGGGTTAGACGTAGCGCCGACGCGATGTCGCCTACGGTCATCGGCCCGTTGCGCATGATCTGATTGAGAATCCCGAACCATCGCTGCTCGAATTCGATGCCGTATGCGGCGTATAGTTGAGCGCTCTCGCGATCGATCCGTTCGGACAGCCGGCGCAGCCTGGCGCCCAGTGCCGCGCCGCCGGCGAGTCGGCTGTAATCGGGTTGTTCGCTCATGAGAGCGCGTTCCCGAGCGTGAACAACTTGCGTGCGATGGCCTTGATCGCGGCTTTGCTGGATGCGGTCGCCGAGCCGTTGGTGAGGATTGCGATCCCGGTCGTCGTCGCGGGATCGAGGTAGACCGCCGTGAAAACGCCGGGATCGCCGCCCCAATGATTGATGCGCGGCGCGCCTTCGCCCTCGGATTCCATCCAGCCGAGCCCTTGACCGGTCAGCCAAACCGGCAGACCTGGCGGCTTTTGCATGTGGAGCATCTCGTCCATCGAGGGTTCGGCGAGCATCCGGTGAGACCCGGTGCGGCCGCGATTTGCCGACGCCGCGACGAAGGGCATGAGGCCCGAGATCGAGGCGCGGAGCATGCCCGCAGGCCAATCGGGAAATCCGACGGGCGCAACAGGGACAAGACGCTGCGCGTCGCTTTCATAGGGCGTGACGCGAAGCGCGACCGGAACATCGGCGAGGGTCCACGACAGATGATCCATGCCGAGCGGGCTGAACAGCCGGCGCTGCAGATAGGTCCTGAAATCGACGCCGGCGACGCGCGTGCCGATATAGCCGAGCAGGCCATAGCCGACGTTGCAATAGTCATAGGCCCGTCCCGGTGGCGCGCCGGAAAAGCTTCCGGTCGCAGAATAATGCGTTCCGCCGGGAACCAGGTAACTGTGCAGGAAATCGCCGAGTGCGAGCGGCGAATCGCCGCCGTGCGTCCGGAAATCGACCGCATAATAGGTCGCATCCGAGATGCCCGACATGTGCATGAGAAGGTGGCGCGCGGTAATATTTTGCTCGGGCGCTGCCGGAGAAACGACCGCGAAGTCGAGGTAGCGGTTGATCGGCGCGTCGATATCCAGCCGTCCCTCCTCCGCCAGCATCATGATCCCGGTGGCGGTAATCGTTTTCGTCACCGACGCGAGGTGAAACATCGAATCGACGGTGACAGGCCGCCGCATGGCAATGTCGGCATGGCCGCAGGTTCGCGACAGCAGCACTTTGCCCGATCGCGCAAGGCCGACGGCAAGGCCTGTCATCCCGCCGCTGCGCCTCTGGTCCGCAAGGAAGCGGTCGAGGTTCTCGGCGGCGGGGGAGCGCGCGAGCGCGGGTGGCGCGAGCGCAACGGCCGAAAGCGCTCCGGCAAGAAAGGATCGGCGGCCAACCGCCGCATGCATGGACGCCGTCGATGCGGCCGAAGGATCATCGATCATTGGCTATCAATGTAGGCACCTACATATATTGTCAAGACAGGTAATTCGCGCGTCCCTATGCACTCGCCGTCGCATTGCCGCTGCGTCAGGAGCGATCGATCCGTTCCACGATCAGGGCGGCGCCAACCCCCATCGCGCCCGTTACGACCACGAGCCCCAAACGCCCGTCGCACGCATCGAGCGCGTCGAGCAGTGCCGACGTCAGGATCGCGCCGCTGGCGCCCATTGGATGTCCCTTTGCCAGATGCCCCCCGCCGACGTTCACCCGCATCGGATCGACATCATAATCGCGCAGGAATTTGGCGATGGTGACCGCGAAGGCTTCCATGAATTCGATGCGATCCATGGCGTCGATCGTCAGTCCGGTGCGTGCCAATACCTTGTCCATCGCGGCGAAGCCGGCGGTCAGCGACGCGGCCGGATCGCCGCCGCATTCGGCAAAGGCGACGACGCGCGCGCGCGGGGCGTCGCCGAGCCCGTCGGTTCCGAGAAGCGCGAGGGCGGTGCCGTCGCAGATCGGCGGCGTGTGGGCGACGCTGTGCAGCGGCGCAAAGCGCACGCCGCCGAGCGCCCCAGCATATTGATCCTGCAGGTCGCCAAAAGCTGGCGGTGTGTCGGCGAGGGTCTCCGCGCTGGTTTGCGGGCGCAGGCATTCCTCGCGCGACAGCGCCCCGGTGTCGATGCGCGAGCGTTGCAGCGCCAGGCTGTCCTCCGCCGCCACCGCGCGCTGCTGTGACAGGAGGGCGACAGCGTCTAGGTCGGCACGCGCAATGTCTTCGGCATGGGCGAGCCGGTCGGCGCCGAGAACCGGCGGAACGAAGCGAGCATGCGGCGGCAACTCGGCGTTGGTGTAGAAGCTCGCCCGGTCGCCCAGAAAGGGCGCGCTGCTCATCGATTCGACGCCGCCGGCGAGGATCGAATTCATCTCGCCGCTCGCCACCTTCGCAATCGCCTGGCCGATGGCCGAAAGGCCCGATGCGCAGTAATTGTTGATGCTGTGTGCGATGGTTTCGTGCGGCAGACCGGCGTGGAGTTTGGCGACCAGCGCGATGTGGCCGCCCTGCGTGCCGCTCTGCGTTACGCAGCCGAGCAGCAGCGCGTCGGGCGCGGCCGCCGCATCGCCGCATCGCGCGCGCAGCGCGATGATCTGCTGGCGAACCAGTTCCTGCGGGCTGAGCTTTGCAAGGCCGCCGTCCGGCCGCGCTTTGCCGCGCGGTGTCCGCACCGCGTCGTAGATATAGACGTCGGTCAAATCAGGTGCCGACGACGAAGCTGACTGCGGTCGTGGCACTGCCGCCGACGTTGAAGGTCGCGAAATTGCGCGCGCCTTCGACCTGATAGTCGCCGGCATTGCCCGTTACCTGCCGCCAGCCGTCGAGCAGCATCCGCACGCCCGTCGCGCCGACCGGATGGCCGAGCCCGATCAGCCCGCCCGACGGATTGACCGGCAGCTTGCCGCCGAGCGCAATCGTCCCGTCCTCGACCGCGCGCCAGCTTTCGCCTGGCTTGGTGATGCCGAAATGATCGATCGCCATATATTCGGTTATCGAGAAGCAATCATGCACCTCGACCCCGTCGCAGGCATAGATATCGGGCATCTCGGCGCGGCGCAGCGCGTCCATCATCGCCTTGCGCACGCTGGGGAAGACATAGTCGCCGCCGCGACTGTCGGCGACCTTGGTCGAATAGAGCAGGGGGGCGGTGGCGTGGCCCCAGCCCTTGATGCGCGGGATGCTTTCGAGCGGGATGCCGCGGCGCTTCGCATAAGCCTCGGCAACCTCGCGCGAGGCGAGGAAGATGGCGGCAGCGCCGTCGGTCACCTGTCCGCAGTCGGATTTGCGCAGGCTTCCTTCGATCAGCGGATTGACCTCGTCATTCTCGCCGAGATGATCGTCGGTCACCGCCCAGCCGCGCGTCTGCGAGTTGGGGTTCTTCTTGGCATTGGCGAAGTTATTCGCCGAAATGGCGCGCAGATGCGCGCGATCGAGCCCGAAACGCTCGTCATATTCCTCGGCGACGCGCGCGAACATGTACGGCCACAGGTAACGCGCCTCCTGCGCCTCGCGCCCGGCCCAGGCGGCGACGCCGAGATATTCGGCGGCGCGCTGGCCGGGCACATTGCGCATCAGTTCGATGCCGAGCACGAGCGCGAGGCCATAGCGCTCGGCCTCGATCTCGGCCGCTGCGGCGAGGATCGCAATGCTGCCCGAGGCGCAGGCGGCCTCGTGGCGCGAGGCGGGGATGCCCGCAAGGTCGGGGTGGACATGGCCGAAGAAGCCGCCGAGCTGGCCTTGGCCCGCGAACAGTTCGCCGACGAAATTGCCGACGTGCGCGGTTTCGACCTCGCGGGGTTCGATACCGGTCGCGGCGAATGCGGCCTCTGCAACGTCGCGGAACAGCTCGAACAACCCGCCGCCTTCGCGTTCGAAATTGCGTGCAAAGTCGGTTTGCGCGCCGCCGAGGATGAAGACATCTTTCGCCATGTCAGGCTTCCTTTTCGAGAGTGGCGAGCGCCATTTCGCGCACTTCGCTACGCATCACCTTGTTCGTGACGTTGCGCGGCAAGGCGTCGAAGCGGAACAGCCGTTCGGGCAGTTTGAACACCGCGAGATCCTTTTCGCGGAGATAGTCGGTTACGTGGGACAGCCCCACATCCACGCCGCCGCGCGGGACATAGGCGAGCCCGATCCGCTCGCCCATCTTCGCGCAAGGCAGCGAGAAGGAGCAGGCCTCGGCCAGCAAGGGATGGCCGCCCAAGAGTTGGTCGATCTCCTCGGGCGAGATGTTCACGCCGCCGCGGATGATCAGATCCTTGCAGCGCCCGACGAAGCGGTAGAAATCGCCGCCTTCGGCAATTTCGAACAGGTCGCCGGTGCGGAACCAGCCGTCGGCTGTGAAGGCTTCGGCGGTGCGCTCGGGCACGTTGTGGTAGCCTTCGAACAAGGTCGGTCCGCGGATTTGAAGTTCGCCCGAGATGCCGTCCGCCTCGATCGGATCGCCGCCGCCGGGCGGGACGAGGCGGCTTTCGATATTGGGCGCGCGGCCCTCGCCATAGGGGCGCCGATAAGTGCCGCGGCGCGGGAACAGGCTCGCGCGCTTGTCGGGATCGGGCATGTCGCCCTCGCCGGTGATGAAGCTCATCCCCTCGTTCGACCCGAAGACGTTGACGATGACGATGCCGAGCTTTTCCTGAAAGCCGCGCACCATCGCGGGCGCTAGCGGTGCCGAACCCGAGGCGATGACGCGCAGGCTGGAGAGATCGACGCTCGCCAGCAAAGCCTCATTCTGCAGCAGCATATTGAGCACGGCGGGCGGGGCGATCGTCAGGCTCGGCCGTTCGGTCGCGATCTGCTGCAAATAGACGCCGGGATCGAAGGGATGATGCAGCACCATCGTGCCCGCGCTGGTCAGCCAGCACATGGTGATGCCGCCGATGCTCGCCATATTGATGAGCGGGAAGGGGTTGAGCAGGACATCGCCCGGCCCGACCTTCATCGCCTCGTATCCTGCCCCTGCGACCGCGATCCAGTGGTTATGGCTGCGCGGGACGCCCTTGGGCACGCCGGTGGTTCCCGAGGTCCAGCAGATGGTGAAGATGTCGTCGGCATCGACCGGGTTGGCGGCGACATGGGCTGCAAGAGCCTCGGCGTCGCCGCTGGCGGTCGACAGGTCGATCGCGCCGACGGGCGCCTTGGGGCCGAAGGTCATCAGCCGGATACCATCCAGCAGCGGCGCTGCTACGCCGACATGATCGCAACCCTTCATTTGCGTCGCGCAGACGAAGGCTTTGGGTTCGACCACGCCGATCATGCCTTTCAGCTCATGGCTGCGATATTGCACCGCCGCCGGGCTGACGATCGCGCCGATCTTCGCCGCCGCAAAATAGAGCGCGACGAACTCGCTGATGTTCGGAAGCTGGACGAGCAGTACATCATCCTTGCCGATCCCCGCCGCGACGAGCGCGCCCGCGAGCCGATTGATCTCCGCCGTCAGCTCGGCATAGGTCAACCGCTGCGGATCGCCGAAAGCGAAGCCGCCGCGATTGGGGGCATCGACCAGTGCGAGCCGGTCCGGATGGGCGGCCGCATTGGCTGCGAACAGATCGGCGAAGGTGCGATCGCCCCACCAGCCACTTTCGCGGTAGCGCCGCCTTTTATCCTCTCCCGCGACGATCATCGTCAGCCGGCCAGCACGCTGTTCGGACCCATGCCTATGTCATCGCCGCTCGCCCAGACGGTGTGTGTGCCCGAACAGATGCGCTCTGGCAGGATGATCCGGCACACCGGCCCCGCCGCGATATTCTTCGCGTCGACCAGCACGCATTCGGACGTGTCGGTTTCAAGGTCGGCGATGAAGGACACGAGATAGCCGTCGTCCTCGTCCTTGGCATCGATGCGCGGCGCGAACGGCGCTTCGCTGCCGAAGCGGCCGGGGCCGAAAAGATACTCCTCGCTCGTGCCGGCATCGAGGTCATGCTTGACGAGGCCGCGGAAGAGGAACCAGCCCGGCTCGGGGATGGCGCTATAGGCATAGCGATAGGGTTTGCCCGCATAGCGCTGGTTGAACATGCCGAATTCGAGGTCGCGCTCGTCGAGCCTTTGTTCGGTCGTCTTTCCGGTCTTGAGATTGAAGCGCCAGCGATGAAGGCGCGGCTTGAGCAAGCCCTGGTCAAGATAGGCCATCATCCGCTCCAGCCCCTCGGGAGCATCGGGATAGGATTTGGGCATCGGCTCTTCCTGATAATAGCCGTCGAGGATGATCTCGTCGCCTTCCTCCCACGCGTTGAGCCAGTGGAGCGTGTAGGTCGGTTCGGCCTCGAACCAGCGGATATCCTCAGGGGTTCCGTGCCGCGGGATGATCGCGAAGCGCGTCTTTTCGTCGGGGTGAAACTGGACGACGTGCAGGTTCTTTTCGAGCAGTTCCGCGTTCCAGTAGAGCGGCATGTCGTTGAGGATGGTGTAATTTTCGGTGAATGCCATGTCGTGCGGCAACCGCGGTCCGGCGAGCGGCACGGGAATATAATGTTTCAGCTTATTGTCCGCGCCGACGACGCCATAATGCATATAGGGCGCGTGCTTCGAATAGTTGAAGAACATCAGTTCGCCGGTCGCGAGATCGACCTTGCAATGCGCCGAAATGCCGTCGAGCGGCACCCAGCTTTCGGTGCCGAACTGTTCGAGCGTGAACGGGTCGAGCCGATAGGCCTCGCCGCACTGGTAGAAGGTCGAGATGATCTTGCCCGCGTGGATCGCGACGTCGGTCGACGATGAATCCTTGAGCCATTCCTGCGCACCCCAGCCGTGGCGGGTCGATTTGTGCGGCGGTTCCATCAGCCCGGCCCAGAGCGAGCGGCCGGCTTCCTTCTCGGCCTCGAACCCCTTGGTGCGCACGAAGCGGCTGCGATAGCTCGCGCGGCCGTACTTGAACGAGATCGCATGGATGAAGCCGTCACCGTCAAAGGGATGATAGCGGCCGATCGGTTCGTGAATCTGGTTCTCGCCAGTGCGGACGTAAACGCCGTCGATGTCGGTCGGGATCGTGCCGATCACCTCGACATCGCCATTGGCGAAGACCGCATTCCACTCATTGTAGGTCGGCCGCCACGCGCCCTTCATATAGGGATGGTCGTTCGGTTGAACGGTGGTCCGGATCGTGTCGACAAGCTGAGCGGTCATGCGATGACTCCTTCGGCGGCTGCAAAGCGCGGCCTGGCGGCGGCCGCATCATATTCTTTCACGAGACGGTCGACGATGTCCGCGACGGGTTCGGTCGCGCGCACCGCGCCGACGCCCTGACCCGCAGACCAGACATTCTTCCATGCCTTGGCGTCGTCCTGCGCATCGGAGAAATTGGGGCGCTTGTCCTCGGGCATGTTCGCTGGGTCGTAGCCCGCAGCGATCAGGCTCGATTTCAGCCAGTTGGCGGTCACGCCGGTGATGCCGTTCGACGGCACGATGTCCTCGGCGCCTGCCGCGACCACCATGTCCTTGTAAGGCTGCGCCGCCATGCTCTCGGTGCAGGCGATCAGCGACGTGCCAAGATAGGCGAAGTCGGCTCCCAATATTTCGGCGGCCCGTATCGCGTGGCCGGTCGAGATTGCGCCGCCCAGCACCAAGGGCCCGTCCCAGAACTGTCGCACTTCCTCGACAAAGGCGAAACCGGCGGTGGCGCCGGTATGGCCGCCGGCTCCCGCCGCGACGAGCACCAGTCCATCGACGCCCGCAGCCACGGCCTTGCGGGCGAAGCCCACCGAATTGACGTCGGCGAAAACGATGCCGCCATAGGCGTGGATTTGCTCGACGACGCGGGCGGGACTGCCGAGCGCAGTGATGACGAGCGGAACCTTGTGCCGCACGACGCAGGCGAGGTCGTCGGCAAGCCGGCTGTTCGACGGATGCACCACCAGATTGACCGCCCAGGCGGCGGCGTCGGGATCGTTCGAGAGTGCCGCATCGATGCGGCTCACCCAGGCTTCCAGATCGGCGGTCGTCCGCGCGTTGGGAGCGGGAAAGCTGCCGATCATTCCGGCGCGCGAGGCGGCGATGACCATATCAGGGCCCGAGACGAGGAACATCGGCGCCGCGATTGCGGGCAGGCGCAAATTGCGCGTCAAAGCTGCGGGAAGGCCGTGCTTCGGCTTCATTCCTGTCCCCCAAAACTTACTTGCATAGTGATACTAACTTGCGTAACAGAACTTATGCCCGTTCAAGAGGCATTTGCAAGCAAAACATGCCGGCCCGTCGCCGGCAGTGGGGAGAGGGAGAATCATGAAGCATTCACTTGCCATGCTGTTGGCTGCGTCGGCGCTTGCCGGTCCCGCGGCTGCGTTCGCGCAGGAGGCCCCCGCCGAAAGCCAGGGCGGCCTCGACGACATCATCGTTACTGCCCAGAAGCGCGCCGAGGGCTTGTCCGATGTGCCGATCTCGATTTCCGCGGTCAGCGGCAAGCAGGTCGAAAGCTATGGGCAGACCAACCTTGAGCAGATCAGTTCGTCGGTGCCGAATCTTAAGATCACCCAGACCGCGATCGCCAATCGCATCGCGATCCGCGGCATCGCCTCGGGCGACAACAAGGGGTTCGAACAGTCGGTCGCGATGTTCGTCGATGGCGTCTATTATGGACGCGACCAGCTTTCGCGCCTGCCGCTCGTCGATATGGAGCGGGTCGAGGTTTTGCGAGGCCCCCAACCGACGCTGTTCGGCAAGAATGCAATCGCAGGGGCGGTCAATATCACGACACGCAGCCCGACCGACGAATTCGAGGGGACGGTGAGCGGCCTCTATGAATTCAATCACAAGGAACTGCAGCTGACCGGCGTCCTGTCGGGGCCGCTGAGCGACGGCATCGAAGCGCGCGTGGTTGGCTATCATCGCTCGATGGACGGATATTTCTACAACCAGAAATTGAAGCGCAACGAGCCCAACGTCGATGAATATTATGTCCGCGGCAAGGTGGAGTTCGACAAGGGCGGGCCGCTCGCGGCCGAACTGAAGCTCGAATATGCAGACTTCGCGATGAAGGGCCAGCCACGCGACGTGTTCGGTGCGGTCGGGAATTACAATGCGGTCTTCCAGGGCCCCTTCTTCGTCAGCACCGTCCCCGACTATGTGCGCGAGGATAATGGCTATGAAAGCCGCAACAAGGTGTTCGGGGCGACGCTGAACGCCGATCTGGAAATCGGCGAGCACACGCTGACCTCGGTCACGTCGCTGCTCGACTATAAGACGCGCGAGATCGTCGATGTCGACTTTTCGGGGATCAGCTTTCTCGACGGTACGAATTTGCGCGAGGATTATCGGCAGTTTTCGCAAGAGCTCCGCCTGACCTCGCCCGGCGGCGAGGCGTTCAACTTTATCGGCGGGGTCTATTATCAGCACGCCAAGCTGGACGTTCAGGATTTCACCCTCTTCAATCCGACCTTCCTGGGGCTGGGCGCACCGTTCAACGCGCTCGGTGACACGCGCAACGACCGCGACTACAGCCAGACGTCGGACTTGATATCGGCCTTTGCGCAAGGCGAATTGTCGCTGACCGACCAGCTTCGCGTTACCGCCGGCGCGCGCTTCAACCATGAGAAGAAGAGCGGCCGCCGATCGCTCGCCATCGTGCAAGGCCCGCTCAGCACCGCGCCCGCTGCCGTCGTCGCTGCGGTGTTCCGCGCGCTCAACATCGAGGCGCACAGCATCGCCGGCAAGCTGAGCGAGGACAGCTTCAATCCGATGGTCAACGTCCAGTTCGACGCGACCGACGACCTGATGCTCTACGCGTCCTACGCGCGCGGAACCAAGGCTGGCGGCTTCGACATCCGGTCGAACTCGCTGCCGACGTCGACCACGGTCGCCAAGCCCGGCGCGTTCGAATTCCAGGACGAAAGCGCCGACAATTTCGAAGCGGGGCTGAAATACAAGGGCCGCGACGTCGCCTTCAACCTGTCCTTCTATCGCACCAAATACAAGGATCTGCAGGTCAACATCTTCGACGGGACGCTCAACTTCAACGTCCGCAATGCGGCGGCGGCGCGGACGCAGGGGATCGAAGCGGATTTTCGCGCGGCGCTCGCCGAAGGCCTGACCATCAGCGGCGCGATCGCCTATCTCGATTTCAAATTCACCAACTTCACCGACGGCCAATGCTATTATCTGCAGACGCCGGGACCGGGTGGCTTCTGCGACTATAGCGGCAAGCGTAACGCGCTGAGTCCGAAATGGTCGGGTAATCTCAATGTCGATTACTGGACGCCGGTCGGCAGCGACCTCAAGCTGTCATTCAACGTCAACGCCGACTTTTCCTCCTCCTATATCGCGGCGGCGAACCTCGACCCGCGGACCTATCAGGGCAGCTATGCGAAGCTTGGCGCCCGCATCGGCTTGGGACAGATCGACAATCGCTGGGAAGTGGCGCTGATCGGCCGCAATCTGACCGACCAGCGGATCCTTCAGACCGGCAGCGCGATGCCGCTTGCGACGACGATTACGGGCGGGGCGGGCAATGCCTATAACGGGATCGTCGATCGGCCGCGAACGATTGCGGTGCAGGTTACGGGGCGCTTTTGAACCAGCTCTCCCCCGACGGAAGCATGGGCGCGGGCACCGCCCATCTTCCGTCGGACCGGCCTTGTCGCGTGCTGTTCCGCGGAGTAGGGCGGGCCCAGCAATGGACGCATCAGCCGTGAAAGAAGATCGCACCATCCGCGCCTGTTCGATCTGGCGCGCGCTCGATGTCGTCGGCGACGTTCCGGTGCTGCTCATCATGGAGCAGGCCTTTCTCGGCACCCATGGCTTCGACGAATTCGTGGCGCGGACCGGGCTCGCGCGATCGGTCGTCAGCGGACGGCTGCGCAAGCTGGTCGACGAGGACTGCCTTGCCAAACGGCCGAAGAAGGAAGGGCGCGGTTCCTATTATGCGCTGACCGAGAAGGGGCGCGACCAGTTTCCCAACGCCTTGATGATGCTGCGCTGGCAGCATCGCTGGGAAGCCGCAAGCCGCGACTTTCGCGTTCGTCTGCGGCACAGCGCGTGCGGCGCGGAAACCGAGCCGACGCCGATATGCGCCCATTGCCGGAAGGAAATCGACCCGCGCGACGTCGACTGGCGCGAAGGGCCGGGGCTGGCCCAGGTCGTTCCGCACTATGAACGCCGGCGCTTCAACGGCGCGGTGACGGCGCGCCGCCCGGGCGGGCGCCCGCTGGTCGACACGATGATCGAATTGTTCGGCGATCGATGGGCGACGCTTGTGGTGCGCGCGATGTTCACGCGCATCAACCGCTTCGATGACATTCAGCGCGACACGTTGATGGCGACCAATATCCTGACCGGCCGCCTCGAACGGCTGATCCGGCAGGGCATATTGCGCACCATTCCCTATTCGGCGCACGCCGACCGCGTCGAATATCGGCTGACCGAAAAGGGCCGCGACCTTTATCCCGTATTGCTGGCGCTGCTCCAGTGGGGCGACCGCTGGTTTTCCGACGAACGCGGCCCGCCGCTGATCCTGACGCACAAGCCATGCGGCCACGACCTTCGGATGATCGTTGCCTGCAACCATTGCGACGGCGAAATCGGCATCCACAATCTGACGTTCGAGATCGAATGAGCGTCCGGAGCCGATAGTAATGCGCAGCCGCGCTAGTTAAGCCGCGTCCACGTCTTGGTTCGACAGAAAAAGGCGAGGCAGCCCTTCACTTCCAGCTTGCCGTTGCCGAGCAGTCGCAGTTCGCCGCGCGACGCTCCGTCGCCGGTTTCGGGGTCGTACACGGGGCCGCCCTTCCACTGGGACGGGCCGCCCTTGAAATTCTGGAGCACGACCAGCCCCATCAACCGACGCTGGCGCAGCTTGGGATCGCCGTTCCGCACGTCGCGCAGATCGGGATTGGCGCGCAGCCGCTTTGCATCGACCACCTTGCCGCATAGCGCCGCGCCGCAGCGATAGATTTCGACCCGTCCGCCTTCGCTGCCCGTCGCCCACAGCCCAACGGGATCGGCAGCCATGGCGCTTGCGGGGGCAAGAGCGGCGGCGGCAGCGAGGCCCATCGCAATCGCGCGGCGGCTCATGCCGCCTGCTCCCGGCTCGCGGGCGCGTTCAGCAAAGCGAGCGCTTCGGCCAGGAGGGGGCGGTCGTCGTGCTGCCAGGGATGAAAGCCCGGCCGCATATAGCCGACCACACCTTTGAGCAGATGCCGCATCAGGCCGTGCCTTCCATAGAGATAGGCGAGCAAGTGCCGCCACGTCGTCCAGTCGTTGCGCCCGTCCTGCCGCAACAGATCTGCGGTATTGCGGAAAATCACATAGTGAAAGCGCAAAGTCGTAACGCCCATGACGGCGCAGCGCTTCAACCAGCGCCGCAGCGGCATCATGTCACGCGTTGCATGAAGATAGGTGTCGTAGGCGACCGCCTTATGCTCGATTTCCTCGATCGCGTGCCACCGCCACAAACGCCGCGCTTCCTCGCTCGCGCCGCCCAGATGCCCGGGATTCGCGAGCGCGTCATGCGCCAGCGTCGCGGTAAAATGTTCGAGTGCGCAGGTTGCCGCCAATTGCTGGAGCGGCGGGCGCTGTTTCGCCCATGCGATCGTCCGGCGCGCGCGTTCTTCGAGCGGGGCGATGTCGTAACCGACATCTTCGGCCTGGCGATTGAAGACGACATGTTCGCGCGAATGCATCGATTCCTGATAGATGAAATCGTCGATCTGGCCGCGCAGCGGCTGCGGCGTGCCTTCGCGATACTGCCGGACCGATGTCATGAAGAATTTCTCGCCGACAGGGAAGGTGGACGACAGCGCGTTGAAAAAGGCGGTGCGACCGGGGTCGCCGCTGTGCCACCAGCGCGGCGGGGCCTGCTCGCGGCCGAACTTCATGTCGCGCTTCTCGATCCTGAGATCAGGAGGCGTGGGCGTATCGAGGGTCATGAACAGCTCCTGCGAATCATCAACATTAACATCAATGTTTATAATGCAAATATTCGCCATTCGCAAGAGATGCTACTATCCTGTTTCAGAACGGCTTTTTCGGAAGCCGATCGGAAGGCTGTTTCGCTTGCGTACATTGGTCTAAGGCCATGTGGACCGCAGGTGGAGGAAAGAGCGATGGCGCGAATGTACAAGATGGCGCGGCCCGCCCCGAAACGCCGCAAGCGATCGGGCGCGGAGGTGCGCGAAGAAGGGCTGGCCGCGGCGCGTCGTCTGCTGCTCGACGGCGGTCCGGGTGCCGTGACGCTTGCCAACGTCGGCGAAGCAATCGGCATGTCGCACGCCAATGTGCTGCATCATTTCGGTTCAGCGGCGGGTCTGCAATCGGCGCTGATGGGATCGATGATCCAGGATCTGACGGGCGCGCTGGATAATGTCGTCGACCTGCTGGAAACCGACGATGCGGCGCCGCGCACGATTACCGATCATGTTTTCGATGCCTTTGACAAGGGCGGCGCCGGGCCGCTCGCGGCGTGGATCGTTCTGTCGGGCGATGTCGGCCGCCTCGAGCCGATCCGCGAAGCGGTCGGTGCGCTCGTCACCGCGATCGTCGGTCAGTCGAAGGATGCCGCCGCGCGCGAGCGCGTCCGCGCCGCAGTGCTGATGGTAGCTGTCAGCGCGTTCGGCGATGCGGTGATCGGCCCCTATCTACGCGATATGCTGGGCCAGAAGGATGATGCGATGCGCGATCTCGTCACCCGCTTTCTGCCGCTGTTCCTGTCTCCCGGCTTTCTGGGGCTGGCCGAGGACTAGGGTCAGTATCTTGGGGTCAGGGGCCAGCCGCGAGCAGGATGCTATCGTCGGATGTCGACACGCGATGCGCAATGCCGTTGAGTTCCATGGCCTTGACGAACCCGTCGACGTCGCCCGCCTCGAACACGCCGACAATGCGGCGATCGGGCACCACGCCGTTTGCGAACGTCAGCTTGCGGATTGAATAGCGGTTCATCTGGTCAACCGCCTCGGCCAGCGGGTCCTGCATGAAGACGAGGCGGCCTTCGGTCCAGCTCGTTTCCTTGCTGACATCGACACGCCGCAGGGTCCAATTGCGATCGGTCCCGATCGTCAGCTTGCGACCGGGGACCATATCGGCGCCATCACCGGTCCCTGAGGCGCTCTCCTCGACGCGCACCTTACCCTCGGCCAGAACCACGACGACATTGCCGCCATCGAGGCTGACTTCGAAGGCTGTGCCGACGGCGCGAACGCTCTTGCCGTTCGCATGAACGATGAAGGGACGCGATTTGTCGTGCGCGACCCGGAAAAAGGCCCGGCCGCCGATCAGTTCGACCAAGCGCCGGCCACCGCGCTCCTGAAACCGCATGTCGGTTTCGGAATCGAGCGTTACCACCGTCCCGTCGGGTAGGGTGACGGTGCTGCGCTGTCCGGTTTCTGTACGGAATGTCTGAGCAAGCTGCGCCGGTTCGCCGCGCATCAGCGGCGGCGCCAAAAAAGCTGCGGCGACCATAAGCAAGATCGACGCCGCGATCGCCATCCACCAGCCCATAGGGCGTGAAGACGGTCTGTCGTCGATGTCCGGCTCCGCGCGCGACGCTGCGAACGCGGGATCGTCGGCAGCGGCGCCCGCAAGCGCCCACGCCCGTTCGACCCGGCGATAGACGTCGCGATGCAAGTCGGAATGATCGAGCCATTCGTGAAAGCGGCGTTCGTCGTCGACCGTCATGTCGCCGGCAAGATGCAGGTTCAGCCAATGCGCGGCTTCCGAACGCGCGGCCGCGCGATTGCCATGGTCGGTGGCGCTCACAGTTCGGCCTCCATTTCTTCGGCAATCCTGACCAGCGCGCGGTGCATCAATTCCTTCACCGAATCCTTGGTGATCCCCATGCGCTGCGCAATCGCCTGATAGGTCAGATGTTCGAACCGGTGCAATTCGAACGCCTGTCGCGCCCGTGGAGGCAAATTGACGATCGCCGCCACCACGCGGCGATATTCCTCCTGGCCGATCGCAATGCGTTCGGGCGAAAGCTGGTCGGCCTCTTCGACGCCGTCCGCCCATGCCGCCTGGAGGACCGCGCTGCTGCGCGCCTGTTTGCGGTAGCGGCTGATCAGCACATTCCGCGCGGTCGCGAACAGATAGCCTTCGACATTTTCCACTGGCGTTCCGAACTGAGCCGCCTGCAGGCGCAGAAATACGTCCTGCACCAGGTCATCTACGTCCCCGTCGTTGACCCGCCGCCGGAAATAGCGCCGCAATCCCGGACCATAGGCGTGCATCCACGCCTCCAGGTCCTGGTCAGGGCGCGGCACGCCCATGTCAGACCGTGCCCGCTCGGCAGGGGCGCCCGCAAAGGCATTGCGCGTTGATCGCCTTCATCGCCGTCATTGAGCTATCGGTCCAATCCATTTTTCCTCCTCACCCGGCAAACCGGAGCAAGGCTCGTTAAGATAGACGCCCGCGCGCGAAGAGAGGGGGGAGCAAATAACCATAATTGTACAATTTTATCATGCGTTGGTGCGTTGTTAACATTAACATCGTTGAAAATTATCACGCACTCATCCCCCCGAAACAAGGGGATGGGCGTCTAGCATATGACGGGAGGGAACTCCGTCGCATCTAGCGGGAAGACCCGCGGAACATGGGCTAGGGAGAGGAAGCATGCAATTTCGGGCATGTGGGTTGCGCAAGATTTTTCTGAGCGGGGTCGCCATCGGATGCCTCGCGCTATCGGTCGGCACGGCGCAGGCGCGCGAGGGACAGGACAAAGCGACCAGCTACAAGATTCCCGCCCAGCCGCTGGGCCGCGCGCTGCGGGATTTCGGGTTACAGAGCGGCATGACAATCATGGCCGACGCTATGATCGTCAACGGCAAGCGCAGCGGCGGATATAGCGACCGGTCCGATCCCGAAACCGCGTTGCGCGTGCTGCTCCGCGGAACCGGGCTGGGCTATCGCCGTGAGGGCAATATTTTCGTCGTGCAGCCTGTGGGAAACGAGACCCCGACCGCCGCGGCGGTGACCGACGGCGACAATGAAATCATCGTCACCGCCCAGAAGCGTGCGGAAAAGATCATCGACGTTCCGATTGCGATCAGTGCCTTCACGCCGCGGGCACTCGACGACAAGAAGGTCGAAGGAGGGGCCGAACTCGTTCGCGCGGTGCCCAACGTCAATTTTTCGAAGAGCAATTTTTCGGGCTATGATTTCACGATCCGCGGGATCGGGACCAAAGCGATATCCGCGTCGAGCGACCCGGCCGTCGCGGTAAGCTTCAACAATACGCCGCTGATCCGCAATCGATTGTTCGAACAGGAGTTTTTCGACCTTGAACGCGTCGAGGTGCTGCGCGGCCCACAGGGTACCCTCTATGGCCGCAACGCAACGGGAGGCGTCGTCAACATTATCACCGCAATGCCGAAATACAGCTTCGAGGGTCTGGCGAAGGCCGAGGTGGGCAGCTTTGGGACGATGCGCCTCAACGGGATGCTGAACATCCCGCTGGGCGACCGGTTCGCGATCCGCGGCGCCGCGGCCATGACGAAGCGCGAAGGCTTCGACTACAACAGCTTTACCAATCGTCACGTCAACGACCGCGATCTGTGGTCGACGCGCCTGTCGGCGCAGTGGGAGCCGAGCGATAACCTGAAGGCGAATTTCGTCTGGCAGCATTTCCAGGAGAAGGATCGGCGATCGCGGACTGGCAAGCAGCTTTGCACCCGCGATCCCGGCCCCGATATGGTCGGCGATACCCCGGTTCCCGATCATCTTCGCGGCAAGCTGAGCCAGGGATGCCTTCCGGGATCGCTCTACAGCGAGGCTGCCTTTGGCGCACCGAACGCGACCAGCTTTGCCTTTTATTACACAGCGGGATTGATCGACGTCGGGCTGCTGCCCGATCCCGTCTTGGGCCTGGCGCCGGTGCCGATCGTCAACAATTTGTCCGATCCCTACGCAGGGATCAATCAATCGCGCAATCTGCGCGAAATTTCGACAAGCTACGATCCTGTATTTCGCGCCAAAAACGACGTCTTCCAGCTCAATCTGGAGGCCGGTCTCGGCGATCTCAAGCTGGTGTCGCAAACCGCCTATGCGCGCGATCGCTATTATTCGTCGCAGGATTACAACCGCTTCGTCTCTGCTCCGGTCTTCGCTGATTCACTGGACCCGCGGCTCGTCGACGTGCTCGGTAGACCGAACAACATACCGGGGCCGACGCCCGGCGGCGTCTACACCGATCCGCAGCTTGGTCCATCCGACCGGATGCTCGCCGTCGACGTCAGCCAGTCGCGGAACAGTCAGTGGACGCAGGAACTCCGGCTTCAGTCCGATTTCAGCGGCCCCTTCAACTTTAGCGTGGGAGCGAATGCGCTGAACTTCAAATCGCAGGACGACTATTATGTGTTCAGCAACCTGTTCAGCCTGCTGGCCGAATATTTCTACAATCGCGAGGATGCGCCCGGCGAGATCGGGACGGGCACCCGCAATTGCGATGCAGGCAACGAATTTCGCGAATGCGTCTATGTCGATCCCAATCCGATCGACCAGATCAACGGCGAGGGTCATAATTATTTCCGCAGCAAGAATGTCGTGCAGACGCGCTCATGGGCGCTGTTCGGGGAAACCTATTGGCAGATCGCCGATGATGTGAAGATCACTGCCGGCGCGCGCTATACCAACGACCGCAAGCGTTCGACCCCGATTCCGAGCCAGCTTTTGCTCGGTGCGTTCAATTTCGGAACCGAAAGCGGCCCCTCGAGCGGCGGCCGCGTAAGTCGCGGCTATCCGGCCCTTCCGCCGATCAACCAGGAATGGAATGCCTTCACCGGTCGTCTTGTCGTCGATTGGTCGCCGCAGACGTCGTTCACCGACGACACGCTGGTCTATGCGTCCTATTCGCGTGGTTACAAGGGTGGGGGCTCCAATCCGCCACGCGTCGACATCGACCCGAAGGTAATCCAGTACCAGCCGCTCGCCGAAACCTTCGAGCCCGAATATGTCAATGCGTTCGAGATCGGGATGAAGAACAGTCTCGCCGGCGGCAAGGTCATGCTCAACGCGACCGCATTCCTCAATCTATACAAGGACTATCAGGTCTCTCAGATCGTCGATCGCATCTCGCTCAACGAAAATTTCGACGCGACGACCTGGGGACTCGAGCTTGAAGCGGCGTGGCAGCCTTCGCGCAACTTCCGTGTCGATTCCAACTTCGGCTATCTGCGCACGCGGATCGGCAAGGGGGAGCAGTCGATCGACGTGATGAACCGAACGCAGGGCAATCCCGACTGGGTCGTCGTGCGTCCACAGCTCGGTGTGCCGTCGAACTGCATCGCGCCCAAGGACAAGGTCGAGGCGATCCTCTCATCCTTCTTTGCGGGGCCGGGCGGGCTCGGGGACTTCATGCTCTCGGCGCTTTGTGCGGGGTCGGCGCGCTACGGCAGCTTCAACCCGAACGTCGAGACAAATTTGCGCTGGGACCAGTTCCTTGGCTTTACCTATGACCCGCTGACCGACGCGCCGAATGGCGGGCGCGGCTTTTATGCGGACCTCAGTGGAAAAGAACTTCCCAATTCACCGCGCTATACCTTCAATATCGGCGCGCAATACACGGTCTTTGCCGGCGAATGGAATGTCACGCTGCGCGGCGACTATTATCGCCAGGCGAAAAGCTATGCGCGCATATACAACACCGAATATGATCGGCTTCGCGCCTGGGACAACGCCAATTTGGCGATCACGATCGAGCGACCGAAATCGCAGTTCGCAGTGCAACTCTATGTCAAGAATCTGTTCAACGACACGCCGATCACAAACACCTTTACCAACAGCGACGACACCGGGCTGAGCGCGAATATCTTCACGCTCGACCCCCGGATCATCGGATTCAACGTCACCAAGCGGTTCTGATCCGGCACGGCCGCTCCGCCTCGGACGCGTCTTCGGGCGCGCCCTTCTTTTTTGGGTTCAGAACCTGCTTCCCATCCCCCCTCGCGACCTTTGCGGGCGTCTAATCATTTGGGAAGGCAAAATCTTCCCGAACCAAAGCAGAGGAGAGGATTATCATGAAACGCCTTTTGAAAGTTTCGATCTGCACCCTGGCTTCGCTGAGCCTGTTGCCCGCGGCCGCCTTGGCCGGAACCTATTCGCCATCGGGATCGGGTGGCGCAGGACCGAGCACCGTTCAGGTGAAGAAAGGTATCACCCTCACATGCACGCTCACCGCGAGTACGACCTCCAACGGTACGATTTCGAGCACCGGCACGCCGAGCGGCACGAAGATCACCAGCATTGCGCTGAGCGGCGGACTTTGCGGCGCGGTATCCTTTACCGGCATGCCCTATGACGTCAGCGCTACCAGCTCGACCGATGTCATCATTCACGACGTGCGCGTCACGGGCATCACCGGCAACTGCCGCGGCGATCTGAAGGCCAAGCTCGTCGGCGGCGTGCTGCAATTCAATCACGCCAATACGATTCCGTCGGATCCCGCAGGCGGTTCGCCGTGCAGCATGCAGGGCAATGTCTCGACCAGCCCAACGGCTTCCTACTCCTACCCCTGATTGCGGTCAGCGAAACCAACCGGCGCCAGCCTGTCGCTTCCGCAGGTATGACGGGGCGGCCCCTCCCTCCCCCCCAAACCGCCCGATGTCGGCCCGGAAAGATGAAGACCGGAAGGCGCATTGCCTTCCGGTCTTCATCCGTTGCTGCGGAATGTCGTGAAAGGCCTCGATGAAACGGCCCAGCTTATGGCGTGTAGCCCATGGCTTGTTCGGCTTGGCGGCCGCGCTTTGCCTCCACGCCGTTCCGGCGGCGGCGCAGGCTGGATTGCCGGGTGCAGAGTCCGATCATATCGTCGTGACCGCTCGCGGCGGCGAAGCGCTCGTCGCTGCCGAACTGGAATTGAGCCCGGCAGAGATAGACACTTACGGCGCTGCGACGATCGGCGACCTCGTCGCCCGGATCGCTCCGCTGACCGGTCGGCCGGACGAACTGCCGATCATTCTGATCGATGGAAAGCGGGTCGACGGGGCGGCCGGGATAAACGGGTTTCCGCCCGAAGCATTGGCCCGCCTTGCGCTTCTCAAGCCGGAGGCGGCGGCCCGCTATGGCTATCCGCCCGGCCAGCGCGTGGTCAATCTCGTTCTTAAACCGCATTTTGCGTCCTGGCAGGGTGAGACTGCGTTCGGGGTAGCCACCGCCGGCGGACGAGAGAGCGGGCAGGCCGCGCTTGGCCGCTTTTTGATCGACGGGCCTGCGCGGTGGAACGGTCGCGTCGAGCTTTCCGGCGACGCCGCGCTGCGGCGCGACGAAAGGCCGCCTGCCGATTCGAACAGAGGTGGCGATGGGCGATTTTACACGCTGCTGCCCGCGATTAAGGGCGCGTCGGCAAATGTCGCCTTGGCGCGCCCTCTGGGGCGTTTCACCGGCACCCTCACTCTTGACGCGGGGTGGCAAGAGCAGCGTCAGCTGACCGGCCGCGCTGGCGACGGCCTAGCGGAGACGGCCCGAACGCTTGAGGGCCGGCAGAGGGGGCGAAGCATCGGTGCTTCTGCCCTCCTCGCGGGACAGGTTGCGGGCTGGCAGGGCAGCCTTATCCTCCGCTACGCCCGGTCATGGACCGACAGCATCATCGAAGCGCGGAGCGACAAGGGCAATATCGTGCCAAGGCGCGGGCGGGCGCGGAGCGAAAATCTGTCCGCGCAGTTAAATTTCAATCGGACGATTATGACACTCCCCGCGGGCGCCGCGACGGCAAATCTGACTCTGGCGGCGAACCGCAACTGGTCGGACAGTCGGCGTGCGGACGATGCAGATGCAATCGTCTTTCGGCGTGATCAGCAGGATGTGGCACTGGCACTCGCCGTGCCGCTTTTCGCGGCCGGTGAACATGCAATGCCGGTGGGCGATGTGTCATTAGATATTTCCGCCGGCGCCAATCGTCCGTCCGGCATTGCGGCCCAGTTCCGCTATGACGTCGGAATAAACTGGTCGCCGGTCCCAGCGCTGCAGATACGCGCGATGACTGGGTTTGCCGAACGAGCTCCGACGCCCGATCAGATTGCCGGCGCACCAATTGAAGTCGTCCGGCAGATTTATGATTTTCGAAGCGACAGGATCTCGGACGTCTTGTGGATTACGGGCGGCAACCCCGACCTCGGCGGCGGATGCCAGCGCACATACGGGTTGCGGATGACAATCAAACCGTTCGGTACCGCACCGATAACGCTCGCCAGCGAATACCGCCGTCAGGTCAGTCATGGGGGTGCGGCGCCTTTTCCTGCGTTTACGCCTGTCGTTGAAGCGGCCTTCCCCGATCGGATCCGGCGCGATGGGATGGGCCGGCTTGTAGCGATCGACGCCCGCCCGATCGCTATCGTCGCGGACGTGGACGAACGTCTGGACACCAGCCTCGTTGCCGCAATACGGAGTTTCGGAGGCCGCGAAAAGCCGTGGCAGGCCACTCTCTCGGTGACACACGGCTGGCTGTTGCACAGCGAGGTGCGGACTGGCGCCGGATTACCGGTGCTGGAACGGATAGACGGCGACATCGGCCAATCGCGACACAGTCTGGGCGTCCAGCTCAACCTCGGGCGGAGCGGGTTGGGCCTGACGCTCGACGGAAATTGGCAGAGCGGATACAGGCTGCGCGCCATCGCTGACGCCGTCGGTGGCGAGGACTATCGGTTCGACGCCTTGCTCCTGACCAATTTGCGCATCCATGTCGAACCGGCGCGCATCCTGTCGGGACATATTCCGACATGGATGCAGGATCTGCAGATTTCGGCCGACGTCCGGAACCTGTTCGACGGCTATCGCCAAGAACGCTTGGGCGATGGCAGCAGGCCTGCCGGGTATGGACGCTATGACGCCGATCCCTTGGGACGGAGCGTCCGTATTTCGCTGCGCAAGCGGTTCTAAGGCGATGCCTGATGGCCGACGGTCCTCTTCATAGGTTCGCGCAATTACGCGGCACTTCCTCCTGCAGAATCTTGGCATTTCATCAGGTGGACGGGTTGGCTCGATCCCGCGGGACACTATCGGGTGGCCCCTTATGCACCCGTGAGGCGACTTAACTGAGCCATGTCGCGCAGGTGGATGGTGCGATAGCCGCGCCGGATCGCGCCCGCTTGCTCGAGCGCGGCAAGATGGGCGCTCACGACCTTGCGCGACAGGCCGCAGAGTTCGGCCAGATCCGATTGGCTGAGCGGTACCTCGGCGTCACGCGCGAAGGTCAGGAGCCGCGCGGCGATGCGTCCGCGGGGCCTCAGCGACAGCATCTGCGCCAGCCCGTGCACGCTGGCGTCGAGTTGCCCGTACACCAGTTCGCTCGTCGCCTTCCAGAGCGCGGGGAGGCGATGCCCGATCCGGTCGAGCATCGTGTCGCTGATCGTCAGGACGCGGCTCGGCCGGCTGGCGATCGCGGTCACGATACGCGGACCGCCGCCCATCTGGCGCGACTGACCGAAGGCGTCGCCGGCGCGGGCGATGCCGACCAGCACGATCTTTTCCCCCGCCGCGGCTTCGAGGCGCAGCATCCCGTCGAGCACGATGACGATGCCGGTCGCCATGTCCCCCTCGCCATAGACCCATTGCCCGCGCGCGAGCGTTGCCAGCCGGCCATCGGCCGCGATCGCCTGCTGCACCGCAGGATCGCAGCGGCAAAACCATCTGCATTGCCGGAGCTGATCGCCGATCGTCATGAAGAATTGTAACGAAGGTGGCATTTGAATGCCAGCGTTTGCGCTATCGTCGCCGGGATAATGCGGGAGAGTTCCATGACGTCGATACAGATGCACCCCCTGTCGCCGCACGTCGGTGTCGAAGCGACCGGGATCGATTTGAACCATCTCGACGAGCAGGATATCGGGCTTCTGCGGCAGGCCGTCGCCGAGCACGGCGTCCTCTTCGTGCGCGATCAGACGCTCACCCCCGAACAGCATATCGCTTTCGCCCGCCGCTGGGGCGAGATCGACATCAACAAATATTTCCCTGCCAATGGCGGGCACCCGGAAATTGCGGAGGTCCGCAAGTCGGAGAGCCAGCAGACCAATATCGGCGGCGGGTGGCACACCGATCACAGCTATGACCAGATCCCCGCAATGGGCTCCATCCTGCTCGCCCGCGAAACTCCGCCCAGCGGCGGCGATACATTGTTCGCGGGCATGGGCGCGGCTTTCGATTCGTTGTCACCGGGCCTGAAGGACATGTTGCGGACGCTTCGCGCCGTCCACTCGGCCGATCATATCTACAGCGCCGATGGCCTCTATTCGAAGACCGATCAGGGTGTCGACCTGAAGGGGCATGAGGAACGAACGCGCGCGGTGCATCCGGTGGTGATCCGGCACCCGCAAAGCGGGCGCGAGATCCTGTACGTAAATCCGGCCTTCACGCTGCATTTCGACGGCTGGACGCGCGAGGAGAGCGTGCCGCTGCTCACCTATCTCTATCAGGTCGCGATGCAGGAGCAGTTTCATTGCCGCGTCCAATGGGCGCCCGGATCGCTGGCAATCTGGGACAACCGGTCGACCTGGCATTATGCGATGAATGATTATCACGGCCATCGCCGCCTGATGCACCGCATCACCATTTCGGGCGAACCGCTCGCCTGATTTATGGGGCCAGCCCCTAGGGTCGTTCGATTCCGTAATCGATCCTGATCCGGACCCAGGCCCCGACCATCGAGCGCCCGCCGACCCGCGGCGGCCGCACGCGGAATTGCCACGCCGCCGCCAGCACCGCGCGGTTGATCTGCGATCCTTGCGGATATTCGTCGAGCCCGACGCAATCCTCGACGCGAAACTCGGGGGCGGTGCGACAGGCGATCAGCCCCCATCCCGGCCCACTGGCGGTGGACAGATAGCCGCGCAGTTCGTCGCGGCTCGGCTCGCGATACCATGCCGCCGCATAAAGCGGCTCGCCGTTTGGAGCGCTCCCCACGCGCGGCGTGTCGCGCGATGCCGCCGACCCGCCGCTGTCTGGCGGGCCAAAGGACTGCCCGCTGTTGAGGCGGACGCCGATGCGTTTCGTCGGCGGGGTGGCTGGCGGCGCCGGTGGTTGCGGGGGCGTCGCGGGCTGCGGGACTTGTGGCGGCAGTGGGGTGGGCGGTGGCGCCGGAACGGGGGGGCTCGTCACCGGCGGCGTCGGCGCCTCCTTCTGCTGTTCGCGCGCCTTGCTGGCGGACTCGGGTGCTTGCTCGGCGACTTCGGCGGCTTCCAGGCTCACCATGGTGATCCGTTCCTGCTGCTTGTCGGGCAGCGATCCCAGGCCCGTGGTGAGAAGCAGCAGGAGCAGCAGCGCCGGAATCAGGACAGCGAGGCCGATCGCGAACAGCCGGCGCCCCGCCCCGATGCTGAGCTGTTCGACGTAGGGAGTGGCTGGAACAGGGTTCAGCGGACGCAATCTTCGGTGGCGGCGCGCGCTGGTCGCGGGCCGGGGAGGCACGCGCGAGCGATAGGCGGGAGGGCGATTTTTGACAAGGGTGCCTGCAAGCCCGCAGCGGGCGCTACTCGCTAAGCGGTCGCTCGCCGCGACCTGAGCGCGCCGACAGATGACCAACTTGTAATCCCGCCGCCATCGGCCGGGCAGGGCCCCGGGTCTATTGATCGGTCGTCGGGCAAGGCCGATCCGAACCGTTTCCCCCGTCCCTGGAACGGATCGGCCGCCCTGACAGCCCCCGATTGCGGGTGGTTGAACTGTCAAGGAGTGGAAGTCTCATGCGTAACTATAGCAAACTCGCTGCCGCCGCCGTCCTTTCGCTCGCCATGGTGAGCGGCTCGGCTTTCGCCGCTGACGCGACGCCGACCAAGGCGGCGACGTCGAAGCCCGCGAAAAAGGCGACGCACCACGCGCAAAAGATGAAGAAGGCCGAAAAGAAGGCCGCAACCAAGGGCTGATCGCCAGCGTCAGTTCCCGGTTGCCGAGGCCGGTCCGCCGATGCGGACCGGCCTTTCGGCGTCCGGCGCCGGAAGATTATCGAGCGAGGAGCGGAAGTGCGCTCAGAAAGGCGCGTGCGAGTTTCCCTCCGGCGGCATCGATTCCGGGGCGGTCGGCCTCGTCGCCGGCTTCATAGGTAAAGGCGGGGATACCATAGGTCGCGTGAAACCAGTTTTTCGACGTGCCCGAGCCGGGGTTGGCGTTGCGGCGTTCGATCGTGAAGGGATAGCCGGGCAGCGCCTTCTCCTTCCCGCCAAGCCATGCTGCAAGGAACGCCTCCTCCGCGGGCGTCGTTTCGTCGGCGCCCTGCACATAGAAGAGGCTGTGCTGCGTCGAATGGAAATCGACCATGGCGACCGGGCGCACGCCTGCGGGCAGGCGATCAAGCCAGGTTTTGACCGCGCGCGTTTCGGGCTGCGAAAAGATGCCCCAGTCGCGATTGAGGTCGACGCCGCCGCGGTTCGCGCGCCAGTGACCCCGCGCGACACCGTCGGGGTTCAGCAAGGGCAGGATAAGGAATTGCGTCGCTGCGGTGTCGACGCGCCCCGCGGCGATCTCGTCCGCGAGCGCGCGCAAAAAGGCATCCATTGCGAGCGCGCCGGTAATTTCGGGCGGATGGGCGCGTCCGATCAGGATGACGAGCCGCGGCGCCTTCGTGTCGCCGATGTGGACCGCCGATAGCAGCCGACCGTCGAGCGACGCGCCAAGTGTCAGCCGCTCGGCTGCGGGTAGCGCCGCAAGCCGGTCGAGCAACGCATCATAGCGGTCGCTGCCGAACAATTCCTGCCCACTGACGATCCCTTCGCCGGCGGGCAGCGAGAGCGTGGCGCTCATCCCGTCGGCCGCAACGCTGGCGGAAAGGGGCGCGGCGGTGCCGCCTACGGTCAATTTGGGCGCATAGCGATGCGCCGCGCCAAGATAGTCGAGTTCGACCGAAATGTCCGCCGACCCGCTCGCCCGGTAGCGGAAGGCGTACCAGGGGCTCGGGTTGATCGGCGGCGCATGTTCGGGGCCGATCAATATCGTGAACGACCGCTCGCCCCGGATGACGCAGCGCGATGCGGGCGCTTCGTCGAAATCGAAGTCGATCCGCACCGTGCTCGTCGTGCATCCCGAACCGCGTTCGACCGGCGCGGCGGCGAGGGACGGCGGAAGCGGGGGTGTGCTGCTGCACGCCCCCGTCCCTCCGATGACCAGCGCAAGCGCGACGCGCTGCGCCAGGGCGCTGGACAGTCGCATTGCGCTAGAACTTCTTGCGCAACTCGACGTGGAAGACGCGGCCGCGCGCGGTGTAGAGGCTGCTGAAGAAGCCATAATCCTCGTCAGCCAGCGGCGGATCTTCGTTGAACAGATTGTTGATCGCGAAGCGCAAGCGGGTGCCGTCGAGCGGGGTGTCATTCTTGATCGTGTAGGCGATCGAGAGGTTCAGCGTAAACTGATCGTGCACCGGGTAATAGTTTGCGTTCGGATCGTCGGAATCGATCAGCACGTCGCGGATCACGCTCGTGTCGTAAACCTTGCCCGTATATTGGCCGAACAGGCCGATATCGACCGGGCCGCTTCCCCAGTTGATCGCGCCGGTCGCGCGCCATTTCGGGCGGCCCTCGATCTCGACCAGCTCGCCCAGACCGCCGACCGTGACGTCGAGCGGCAGGACGCCCGAGGCGATGCCGTCGAGGATTTCCTGACCGTCGGGCCCCGCCGACTGGACGAAGCTCATCAGGTGCGCGACGTTGAGGCTCAGGCGGAACTTGCCCATGCCGAAATCGGGCACCTTGTAGAACAGGCCGAAGTCCCAGCCCTTGGAGACGCGGCTGTCGAGGTTGAGATAGGGGTCGAGCACCTGGGTGATCTTGCCCGCGGGGGCGAGGCTGGTGCCGGTGAACAGCGCAATGTCCTCCGCGGTCGGATCGGCGCGGATGACGTTGGGGTTGCTGCTGCCGTTCAGGCGGCGCAGCAGGTCGAGCGCGATGGCATTGTCGTCGCCGAACGTGCCGACCAGCCCGGTCTGCTTGACGCGCCAGTAATCGGCGGTCAGCGTCAACCCGGGGATGAAGCGCGGTTCGAGGACGATACCCAGGTTGATGCTGGTGCTATCCTCGGGCTTTAAATTCTCGGTACCCGAGCGATAGCTGATCGTGCCCGCGCCGGTGCAGGAACCGAGGCTGGAAATCAGCCCCTTTTCGAGCTGCGCCTGACACAGGACGAAATCGTCGCGCGTGTTCGACCGCGTCGTCCCCGCGTCATTGACCTGCACCAGATTGGGGGCCCGGAAACCGCGGGACCAGGCGCCGCGGAAGGTCACGCCGGGGAAGACCGACCAGGATGCGGCGATGCGCGGCACCGCGGCGGTTTCGTCGATATCCTTGAAATGCTCGACGCGGCCGGCGAGCTGGATATCGAAGCGGTTGATCAGCGGGATATTCATTTCCGGGCTGACGACCGGCACGAGCAGTTCGGCGAAGGCCGAATAGACTTCGCGCGAGCCGCTGGTGTCGGGCGAGGGGCTGGTGCCCGCGACGTCGCTGCCATTGACTTCGCCGGTCACGCTGTCGGTGAAGGTGATCGTCCCGTCGAGCCGCGGATCGCGGTCATCGTAGAAGGTTTCGCGGCGCCATTCGACGCCCGCGGCGATACCCAGATCGCCGCCCGGCAGCGACAGGAGGTCGTTGCGGCTGATCTTGAAGTCGCCGAGCGCGAGGCTGGTACCGCCCTTGCGGTAGACGTCGATACGGAAGGGATCGATCGACGAGTCGGGGTTGGGCGTGCAGTCGCCGATGCCGGGATCGGAGGTGACGCAGCCGCCGTTGAACGGATTATAGGCGTCGGGCGTCGTCAGGTTGATCTGGTTCTGCATCAGCGTGAGCGAGACGCGGTTGTGCGTCACATCGTTCAGCTTAGCCTCGGAATAGACGAAGCCGGTGTCGAAGTCCCACGCGCCGATATTGCCGCGCAGCCCGCCGACGAGGCGATAGACATTCTTGTCGACCGACACGTCGCGATTGCCGACATCGACGAAGCGATAGCGCTCCATAATGACATCCACACCGCTCGCGGCGATGGTGGTGCCGGGCAGGCGGTTGGGACTGCCGACCGGGCCGAACGGGTTCCAATAGGCATTTTTCGAAATGCCGACCGGCACCGCGCTCAGGATCGCCGAAGCGTCGAGCTGACGGTTGTTTTCAGACCGGTAGAAACTGCCTTCGAAATAGGCCTCGACATTGTTGCTGAGTTCGTAACTCAGCAGCGCCATCGCATTGTAGCGACGCTTCTGGCTGATCAGGCTGTTACCGTAGATCGTGTTGTAGCGGACGTCCGTGGTCGGCGTCGTGCCGTTCCGGGCGCAGAGGCCGTCTCCGAAGTCCATCTTGCAGCCGGGAAAGCTCGACGGCTGGAGATAGAAATCATCGTCGCCGATCGGCGTCCGGCTCGACGGCGACGAGCCCTGGATGTCGAATTGCCCGAACGGACCGAAGGTGTTGCGATTGTTGAACGACGCGTCGCCTTCGAAATCGGTGCCTTCGACCAGCGGCAGGCGATTATCGTCCGCGGCATAGTCGCGCGCGGCATTCGATAGCCCGTTTTCATAAAAATAGCCGCCATAGACGGTCAGGTTGCCGCGTCCGCCGCCGAAGTCGAAACCATAGCCGCCTGAAATCTGGTAGCTGTAGAGGCTGGTGCCGTCGGAGGCGCGCCAGTCGCCTTCGAGGAAGCCGCCCTTCATGTCGCCCTTGAGGACGGTGTTGATCACGCCCGCCACCGCGTCCGCGCCATAGATCGCCGACGCGCCGTCGCGCAGCACTTCGAGCCGCTTGACGCTGCCTGGCGCGATTTCGTTGGTGTCGGAGCTCACCACGGGCACGAGCAGTTCGGTCTGGAAACCGGGGTGAAGCGTCATCCGGCGGCCGTTGATCAGCAGCAGCGTGTTGCCGGTGCCGAGGTCGCGCAGGTTGATCGAGCCGACGTCGCCGCGGACATTGTTGACGGTCGACGAATTCTGTTCGTTGAACGCGACGGTGCCGGCCTGCGGGATCGCCCGGAACAGCTCGTCGCCCGACGACGCCCCGGTGTTTTCGATCGCCGTTTCGTCGAGCACCGTGACGGGCAGGACGTCGTTGATCTTCGCACCCTGAATCTGCGAGCCGGTAACGACGATCGCCTCATTCGCGTCTGCGGGCGGTGCCGGCTGGTCGGCGCTCTGGTCCGCCGCGGTTTCGGCGGCGAGCGGTTCCTGCGCCTGTGCGACGGTCGCCGCAAGCAAGCTAGGTCCGCAGAGTAGCGCCAGCTTTGCGATGGTGATTGCACGCATGGATATTTCCCTTCCCCTGTTGTCTGTATTCATCGATCGAATGGCCGCCTGGTCATCCAGGCTTCGAACAGATCGGGCCATTGGCTGAGGATCTGGTCGGGCGTGCCGAGGCCCCATCCGTGGCCGCCCTCCTCGAAAATGTGCAGCTCGGCCTTCGCGCCCTTGGCGAGCATCGCCTGGAACAGCGACAGATTATGGCCGGGCGGTGCGATCGGATCGTCGGATGCCGAAAATAGGATCATCGGCGGTGCGTTTCCGTTCGCCAGCGTATCGAGCGACCAGGCATCTTCGGCGGCTTTGGTCGGATGCTCGCCGATAATCTCGCGCCGCGTCCGCGTGGTATCGAACGGCTTGCGCAACTGCACCACCGGAAAGAGCAGCGCCGCGAAGTCGGGGCGTGCCGGGGCGTTTTCGAAACGATCGGTGCCGTCGTAGAATTTCTGGTCGGGCCGCAGCGCGGTGAAGCCTGCGAGGTGCCCGCCCGCCGACATGCCCATGATTCCGATGCGGTCGGGCGCGATGCCGAAATCGGCGGCGCGGGTGCGCACGATCTTCATCGCCCGCTGCGCGTCGGCGAAGGGCGCGCTTGCGTCCCAGCCGTCGCGCGGAAGGCGATAGATCAACTCGAACACGGTATAGCCGTGCAGCTGGAGCCATTTCGCCGCGGGCGTGCTTTCCTTCCACAGCTGGATACGGAAATAGCCGCCGCCACCGCAGACGATCACCGCGCGGCCGTTGGCGATATTGGGCCGGTAGACGCGCAGCCGCGGGGTCGCGATATTCGAGACTGCGCCATAGCCGGACCCCGCGCCGCCGATCTTTTCGGGACCGCTGGGTCCGTTGCCCCCCGGCGGTTTGCCGGGCCAGAGCGGAATTTCCTCAACCGCAAAGGCAAGCGCCGGGGCCGATCCGGCAGCGCCGAAGGCACCTGCGAGCGCCGCGCCGCCGGCAAGGATTGACCGCCGCGAGATCATGCGCCTTCTCCTGACTTGGCCATCGCAAGGCTGTGCGGGCCGGAGCGTTCGTGGCGCTCGCTATCCTCGCTCGGCAGCGCCATCGGCGTGCCGGCCATCGCCGCCGCCAGCCGATCGGTATCGAGCGCCTTTTCCCATTTGGCGACGACGATCGTCGCCACCGCATTGCCGATGAAGTTGGTGAGTGCCCGGCATTCGCTCATAAAGCGGTCGATCCCGAGGATCAGCGCCATGCCCGCGACGGGAACAGACGGGACGACCGAGAGCGTCGCGGCAAGGATCACGAAGCCCGCGCCGGTCACCCCGGCCGCGCCCTTTGAACTGATCATCGCGACAAGGACGAGCGCGAGCTGCTCGCCGAGCGACAGGTGGATGCCCGTCGCCTGCGCAATGAACAGCGCGGCGAGCGTCATGTAGATGTTGGTGCCGTCGAGGTTGAACGAATAGCCGGTCGGCACGACGAGCCCGACCACCGTCTTGCGACAGCCAGCGACTTCGAGCTTTTCCATAAGGCTGGGCAGCGCCGCTTCAGACGACGAGGTGCCCAGGACCAGTAGCAGCTCTTCGCGAAGATAGCGGATCAGCGCGAAGATCGAAAAGCCGGTGAAGCGTGCGACCAACCCAAGCACGACGATCACGAACAGCAGCGAGGTGAGGTAGAAGGTCGCGACGAGCGTCGCGAGGCTGGCAAGCGACCCGATCCCGAACTTGCCGATGGTGAAGGCGATCGCGCCGAACGCGCCGATCGGCGCGAACTTCATCAGCATGTGAACAAGCTTGAAGATCACTTCGCTGAACGACGTCAGCAGATCGAGCACGAGGTCGCTTTTGGGGCGCGTCGTGAAGATTGCGACGCCCGATAGGATCGCGACGAGCAGAACCTGCAGGATTTCGCCGTCGGTCATCGCGCTGAACAGCGTCGTCGGAACGATGTTGAGCAGGAAGCCGGCTAGCGATTGTTCCTCGGCGGTGTGCGCGTAGGTCGCGACCGCGGTGGTATCCAGCGCGGCGGGATCGATGTTGAGCCCGGCGCCAGGCTGCACGATGTTGGCGACCGCCAGGCCGACGATGAGCGCCAGCGTCGAAAAGGTCAGGAAATAAATGAAGGCCTTGGCCGCGACGCTGCCGATCGACGACATGTCCTTCATGCTGGCAATGCCGGTCGCGACCGTCAGGAAGATCACCGGCGCGATGATCATCTTCACCAGTTTGATGAAGCCGTCGCCCAGCGGCTTCAGCGCCTCGCCGGCATCGGGATAGAAATGACCCAGCAGCGCGCCGAGCAAAATCGCCACGACGACCTGGAAATAGAGCTGGCGATAGAGCGGTACGCGCTTGCGCCCGGTCATGCCTTTATCTGCCGCGATGCTGATCGACCCCATGCCATCCTGTCCCCTGTCCGCCGGCTCGAACCGGCTGTTGCGGGAATTCTAGGATGGTTCGCGACGGGTGCAACGATCACGCTGCCTTCCTTCTGCTCCATATAAAACAACAGCTTACGATGATCTCCGATCAGTTTTGTGCAGATTTCCGCATATTTTGGATATACAAAGTGCGGATATTCGCACATCAATCGGCCGATGACGGTGCTGGGAATCGATCTGCGCGCGCGGCGCTGGGCCTTGGCTGCGGGGCTATGTGCCTTGCTCGTCATCGCGCTCGCGGTCGCGATCACCGATCGGGTAATGCACGATCGCGCGCTGTCTGAGCAGGCCGGGCTCGCGCGTAACGATGCGGCGATATTGGCGTCGAGCCTGCGCAGCGAGCTCGACAAGTTCAGCCTGCTTCCGATCGCGCTCGCCGACGATCCTCAGGTGCGCGCGCTGGCCGCGGGCGACGGTGCTTCAGTGGCGCCGCTCAACGGGCGGCTCGAGGCGCTTGCGCGCCAATCGGCGGCGGCGGCGATCTATGTGATGGGCGCCGACGGCACGACGCTCGCGGCGAGCAACTGGCGGCTGCCGACCAGTTTCGTCGGGTCGAAATATGCCTTTCGCCGCTATTTTCACGATGCGCTCGTCAACGGTTCGGCCACCCAGTTCGCGCTCGGCACCGTCAGCCGCGAGCCGGGGCTCTACATCGCGCGGCGCATCGGGACGCGCGCCGCGCCGCTGGGTGTGGTGGCAGTGAAGGTCGAGTTCGACGGGCTCGAGAGGAGTTGGCGCGACACGGCCCAGCGCGTCTATGTGACCGATCGCGACGGGGTGGTGCTGTTGGCAAGCGACGAGCGTTGGCGGTTTCATCTTGCCCAGGGCGCGAGCGCCTACGCGCGCGACGCCGAGGCCGATCTGCGGCAGTTCGGCATTCGGACGCTGCGCCCGCTCGCGATCGTTTCGCCCAACGAGGGCGAGGCGGTGCGTATCCCGCTCCTCGACACGCGGCAGCCGATCCTTCCCGACGGATGGGTGCTGCACCTCCTCGCCGATCCGGCGCAGCGCGTCGATGCGGCGGTGGCGACCGGGCGGCTGGCGCTGGCGCTCGGCTTTCTGGTGCTGGCGGCCCTTGCCGCGACGGGCGTCGTGATGCGCCGCCGCCGCGATGCGCGAGCGCAGGCGCTGCTCGACGAGCGAACCCGCACGCTGCGCGAACAGCTGTCGCAGGCCAACCGACTGGCGACGCTCGGCCAGATATCGGCCGGCGTCGGGCACGAGATCGGGCAGCCGGTCGCTGCGACGCGGGTTTTTGCGGAAAATGGGCAAAAGATGCTCGCGGCCGGCGAGGTCGAGCAGGCGTCGGGCAATTTTGCCCGCATCGTCGATCTGGCGGACCGGATCGGGCGGATCACCGGCGAACTGCGGCGCTTCAGCCGGCGGCAACCTGCCGACCGCCGCGAAATGCCGCTCGGCGAGGCGATCGACGGGGCGCTGCTGCTGCTGCGCGATCGCATCCGGTCGATGCACGTCGCCATTGGCCTGCCGCCCGAGGAGGCAACGCAGGTCGTCGTCGCCGCCGAACATGTCCGGCTCGAACAGGTGCTGGTCAACCTGCTGCAAAATGCGCTCGATGCCGCCGGAGAAGGGGGCAGGGTGACCGTCGTCGTCGAGGCAGGGGGCGATGCCGTCTGTCTGCGCGTGATCGACAGCGGGACGCCGCTTTCGCTGGCGCAGGCCGACGATCTGTTCCGGCCCTTCGCGACGACCAAGCCCGACGGCCTCGGCCTCGGACTTGTCATCGCGCGCGACATCATGCGCGATCTTGGCGGCGAGCTTGCCTATGAAGCGGACGCATCCGCGACGACCTTCGTCATGACGATCCCGCGCGCATGACCGGCGCGCCGCCCACGATCTTTTTCGTCGAGGATGACGAGACGCTGCGCGAGGCGACGGTGCAGGCGCTGACGCTCGAAGGTTTCGAGGTGTCGGCCCACGCCGACGCCCCATCTGCGCTGCGCGGCGTCACCCCCGCCTTTGCCGGCGTGATCGTCAGCGATATCCGAATGCCCGGAATGGACGGGATCGCTTTTTTCGACCATCTGCGCGCGCTCGATCCCGAAATGCAGGTGATTTTCACGACCGCGCATGGCGATGTCGCGATGGCCGTCGAGGCGATGAAAAATGGTGCGGCGGACTTTTTTACCAAACCCTATTCGGTCTCGCGGCTAGTGCATGCGATCCGCAGGGCGCACGACCGGCGCGCGCTGGTGCTCGAAAACCGGCGCCTGCGCGACGCGCTGCGCGAGCGGGAGCATCGGCGGATCGGCGGCTCCTCGCAGACCGCCGAGCGGCTGCAGCGCCTGATCGCCGAAGTGGCGCGTGCCGATGTTGATCTGGTGATCTCCGGGCCGACGGGTGTGGGCAAGAATTTCGTCGCGCGGCTGGTCCACGACCTCAGCCCGCGGCGTGACCGGCCTTTCGTGACCGTCGATGCAGGCGTTCTGATGCACGACGACGCGAATCTGATCCTGTTCGGGCGCGATCCTTCGGTGGCGCTGTCACGGTCGGGCCTCGTCGAACGGGCGCAGGGTGGCACGCTGGTTCTCGACGAGATCGAGAGCATTCCCGAGCGCGCCAAAGCCCAGTTGCTGAGCCTGATCGATACGCGCCGTTTCCTCGCGATCGGCGCCGAGCGACCACGTTCGGTGGACGTCCGTATCATCGCCATCTCGCGCAGCGCGGGCGAAGGAGAAGGCGCCCGGCCGCTCGACCCCGCACTGCTCCACCGGCTCGGCGGCATTGCTATCGCGCTGCCCGATCTGGCCAGCCGGCGCGAGGATATTCCCGATCTCTTCCGCGAATTTGTGGCCGCGTTCGAGGCCGAACTGGAACTGGAGACAAGCGAACTCGGCGAAGCCGAGTGGCGCCATCTGCTGAGTCACGACTGGCCGGGCAATATACGCGAACTGCGTACCTTTGCCCGCAACTTCGCCACTGGTCTGACGCGAATCGCACAGGGCTCAGCCTACAATGCGGAGCCGCAAAGCCTACGTGAATTGGTCGCCCGCTTTGAACGCGCAGTGATCGAGGACGCGCTGCGCGATGCAAAGGGACAGGTGGACGAGGTGCAGCAACGGTTGTCGCTGCCGCGCAAGACGCTTTACGACCGATTGACGAGATATGGCCTCAGGGCCAAGGATTATCGACGGTAATTCGGATTGTCGTATCGGAGGAGGAACGGTGGCGCGGCTTCCGGAGCCCATCTAAGCCATTAATATTGAAACAAAATATCGAATTATTGGTTGCTGGATGTGTGACCTTAATGTGGCCCAGCCCGCTCGTCGCGGCGGTCTATCTGAAATGTGCTCTTCTCGGGATCGAGCTGGGCGATCTGCAGCGCTTCGCGTGGAAATATGCATTATGCCTCTGCTTCGTGCTCATCGGCGCAGCGCTCTTGTTCGGCGTTGTTCCGCTCGCAGCGGCCTAGCGTCCGCTTATCCTGCTAAAATAGTCGGACCGGTTCGGCCAGCGCGGGCCAGGAGCCGGCTCGCAGGCTTGCGTTCCGGCGCTCAGGGCTTCGCCGCCACCGGGAGGCGAAAGGGCGCGCCCAGCCGGTTGAAGGCATTCATTGCAGCGATCGCGATTGTCAGATCGACAAGATCTTTCGCCTCGAATGCGGCGGACGCGGCGGCATAGGCTGCGTCGGACGCATGCGTCTCGCTGATGCGCGTGACCTCTTCCGCCCAAGCGAGCGCTGCGCGATATTGTTCCGGGAAAAGGTGAGGGACTTCTTCCCACACGGGAAGCAGAGCGACCTTGTCGACCGGCATGGTCTGGAGAAGGTCCCGCGTGTGCAGATCGATGCAATGCGCGCAGCCATTGATCTGGGAAACCCTGAGGAAGACCAGGTGGATCAATTCTGCAGGAAGCGCGCTACTGTTTGTCACATACTGATGCACGCCGAAGAATGCCCTGGCTCCGGCGGGAGCGACTTCGGACCAGTTCAAGCGCTTCATATCATCATCCTTTCCTGTCGAGCCGGTGGCGGCATCACCTGCTTGACGAGGGAGAGAGGCAGACTGTGACATCGCAGCCGAAAAATTTCGTCTGCAGTCCCGTTAAAGCCATTGTCCGCTTGCCGCGCAGGGAGACCGGCTTTTGCGTCCATAATGGCAGGATCGCGGTTCCCAACTCCACGCCAGCCCGGCGCGCCGACCCACCGGCAAATCGGCATGGGCAAGCAATCAACCTGCATTTTTGATTGGGAGCGCGCGGCAAACATTCAATTCGGACCAGTCTCGCGCGCTGCTGCTAGAAGGCGATTTACCGCTTTGCAGGCAAGCCGGACGCCTTGTGAAAGGGGCGGCTCGATGTTCAAGGTTCTCGAATGCATTTCCGGCGAGCATGACATGCGGCTCGTCCTCCTCGCGGCTATTGTCTGGATATTGGGGAGCGCCGCGATCTTCCTCCTGCTCGGCCGATCGCTCGACTGCGTCGATGCCCGGCGGCGTCAATGGCTCGCGATCGCCGCGCTCGCCGCCGGGGTCGGCGTTTGGGCAACCCATTTCATTGCCATGCTGGCCTATCGCGGCGCGGTCCCGCTGCGTTTCGCGCCCGGGATGACCGCAACTTCGGTCGTCATCGCGATCCTCGCCTTCTGGTCGGCCTTTCTTGTTCTCGGCCGGGAATTTCGGCCCGCCGCGAGCGGGATGGCGGGCCTGATGGCGGCAATCGGGGTCGCAGCGATGCATTTTGCCGGGATGGCCGCGATCGATGCGCCGGTCGCCGTGCAATACGACTGGCCGGCGATCGCCGCTGCCTTCGTGCTTACCGCGATGATATTTGTCGCTGCCTTCTGGCTGTTCGGCAAGCTCAAGGAAAAATGGCGTATCCTGCTGCCCGCGTCGCTGGCGGTCGCGGCGGTTCTGCTGCTGCATTTTACCGCCATGTCGGCGACCTTGCTCGTGCCCGATCCGGCCCGCGGGCCTCCGGCGGCCGGAACCGGCGATGGCTGGCTCCTCGCCGCAACCGTCGTCGCGACGATCGCGCTTATCGGCCTTGTGCTTATTGGCGCCTTTCTCGATCGGCTGCTGACCGACCTTCGCGGTCTCACCGACGCGACGCTCGAGGGCCTTGCGGTGCTGAGCAACGGCCGCATTCTGGAGGCGAATAGCCAGCTTGCGGGTCTGCTGGGGGTCGAGGTGCCCGAATTGATCGGATCGCGCGCTGCCGACTGGCTCGTGCCCGCGGACGGCGAGGGGCTGGTGGCGACTCGCGACGGGCCGGCCGAAGCGGTGATCCGGCGCACCAACGGCGAGGATCTGATCGTCGAAATAGCGGCGCATGCGATCGAATATCGCGGTCGGCGCTGCCAGGTCCTTGCGGTTCGCGATCTTACCGCGCGCAAGAGGGCCGAGCAGCTTATCGAGCATCTCGCCTCGCACGACACTTTGACGGGCCTTCCTAACCGCGCCCGCTTCACCTCTGCGCTCGAAGCGCTCGCGCGGTCGGGCGAACATTTCGCGCTGCTGGCGCTCGATCTCGATCGCTTCAAGGCGGTCAACGACCTGTTCGGCCACGCCGCGGGCGATGCGATCCTCTGCCGGGTCGCTGCACTGCTGCGCGACGCGATCCGCGACGTCGATCTGGTAGCGCGGATCGGCGGCGATGAATTTCTGATCATTCAGCGCGGCGTCGGCGACGTCGCCGACACCCAGCGTCTCGCGGAGCGCATCCTCGCCGGCTTTGCTCTCGAGATGGACATCACGCGCGATCCCATGGCGGTGGGGGTAAGCATCGGGGTGGCACTCTTCCCAGGCGATGCGACCGATATCGAGCGGCTGCGCCATAATGCCGACGTCGCGCTCTATCGGGCCAAGGAATGCGGGCGCGGCCAAGCCTGCTTCTTCGATCTCGAAATGGATCGCCAGGTCCGCGAGCGGCGCGAATTGGAACATGACCTGCGCCACGCGATCACGCGCGGCCAATTGCACCTGGTCTTTCAGCCCCTCGTCGCAACCGCCGGCGGCACGGTCATGGGCTATGAGGCGCTGCTGCGATGGACGCACCCGACCCGCGGCTCGATCGCGCCCGAGATATTCGTGCCGATCGCCGAGGATGTTGGCGCGATCATCCCGATCGGCGAATGGGTGCTGCGCGAGGCCTGCGCTGCCGCCGCGCTCTGGCCCGATGACGTCAGTGTCGCGGTGAACGTCTCGGCGATCCAGTTCCAGCTCCCCAATCTCGCCGCCGTCGTCGCCGATGCGCTCGAGACGAGCGGTCTTGCCGCCGCCCGGCTCGAGCTCGAAGTCACCGAGAGCGTGATGCTGCGTGACCGGGCGGGCGCGCTCGACACGCTTCACCGGCTGAAGGCGCTCGGCGTGCGGATCGTGATGGACGATTTTGGAACCGGATACTCTTCGCTGAGCAATCTCCAGGCCTTTCCCTTTGACAAGATCAAGATCGACCGGAGCTTTGTCAGTCATGTCACCGACGACGAGTCGGCGCGTTCGATCATCCGCGCGATCGTCGGACTTGGCCGAAGTCTCGATCTGCCCGTCGTCGCCGAAGGCGTGGAAACTGAGGCGCAGCGGCTGATGGTGCTCGAGGAAGGCTGCCCGCAGGCGCAGGGCTTCCTGTTCGGGCGGCCTGCCGAATTCACGCTCGCAGGCCCGCGGCTTCGGGTGGTCGGCGGCTGATCCGGCCTTGGCGCTGAGGTACGATGCTCAAAGGCGTGCCCGTCCCGGCAGCGGCTTTGCTACGACGCCTGCGTGCCCGCAAAATGTGCCTCGATCGCCGTCATCCCGCGCCCGGTCAGTTCGATGTGCACGACCCGGAGATCGCGTTCGCACCGCCGCCGCTCGACAAGCCCGCAGGCGAGCAGCTTGTCGATCCAGCGCAGCGCGGTCGTCGGCGGAACCATCGCGGCAATGCACAGGCTGTGGACGCTCACCGGACGTGCGCGCGCCTTCTGGACATAGAGGTCGAGCAGCATGTCCCAAGCCGGTTCGCCGAGCAGATCGCCGGGCAGGGCCCGCTCGCGCCTGCGGCGGTTCGCATATTCCTGCTCGGCGCGTGCCGCAACAAGCAATATCATGTCGCTGCTGTCGTCAGCTTGGTCATCAGGCGAGCGGCGCATCTTGTGGAGCGCCGTCTCAAGCGAGGGCGGCTCGCTTGAGACCGCCGCGGCCGGGCTTTCGGCCTTCATAGCAGACCTCGCGCGCGCATGCTCGTCACGCGCTCGGCGCCCACGATCAGATGATCGACGAGCGGAATGTCGACCGCGCTGGTGAGTGCGGCGATGCGGCGCGTGAACTCGACGTCGCGCGCGCTCGGTTCGCTCGATCCGGTCGGGTGGTTATGCGCAAGGATGATCGCGTGCGCCCCGAACTCGAAGGCGCGCTCGAAGATATGGCGGATTTCGATGCCGAGGCGAGCAATCGTCCCGCGTGCGATCAGCTCGTCGCCCAGATAGCCCATGTCATGCGCGGCGAAGGTGACGTGGAGACATTCGACGGGCGCCTTGGCCAGCAATATCTGCAGATAATGGAGGAAGTCGGGATCGTCGGTGCGCACCACCGACCGGGTGATGCGTTCGCGCAGCCCTGCAATCATGAGTGTGCGCGCGGCGACGATCGCGTCGCGAAGCGGAACATCACCCCCGAGCGCCTCGAGCAATTGCTGCGGCGTTGCGGCGAGCGCGCGGCCGAGCCCGCCGAAGCGCCCGATCAGGCCGGCGGCGGCTTCGGGGGCACGGGCGCCCGCGAAGGGTTCGATGAGCGACGCCACGCCGGATAGGGTCCGATACGCCGCACCCGCTTCGCATGCGTGCGGATCGCCATGAAGAGAATGATCAGCAGCGCATAATAGGGGAGATAGTCCATCAGCGCGTAGGCGAGTTTCGCCACCTGGCTGTTGGCCTCGCGCGCGAAGTGCGCGATCACCGAGACCAGTTGAATTGCTGCGAGCCATAAAGGATAGACCCTGTTGGCCTGGATCGCGACGGCAAGAAAGACCGCCGCAATCAGCCCGTCAATTACGAGATGCCCGACGTCGACCGAGGCGTAGATCGTCCACCGCCCCACGACCGCATGATAGATGAGGTCGCCGACATTCATGAAGACGAGCGCCGCCGTGCAGATCCTCTCGGGAGCCGCTCCCCAACGCCTGGCGGCGATGATCAGGAGCAGCAGCGAGGCGATGTTGAAGGCCCAGATCCAACCCATGACCGGTTGGTGGCCCCGCGCGGCGGCGCCGTCAATCGTCAGGCGGCGGCTTCGGCTTGGGATTCGAGCTCGGCGAACGCCAGCGTGTCGTCGTGCCCCGGCATGCCGGTGATCTTGATCTTGTCGCCGACCAGCGCATTGTGCGAACGGAATATGTCGTTCGCGGCGCCGATGTCCGACTGGATTGCGCGGCCTAGGCGAACGATCGCTTCCTGGCCGACATGCGGCGCGGGAATATCTTCGACCTGGCGCGCGCGCAGGATCGATTGCATCACGTCGAGCTTGGCGAGCAGGCTCTCGTCGGCTTTCGCTTCGGCGAGACGGATCTGGTTGCGGATGCGCGCCATATAGGCGGGTACGGCGTCGGTCATGAGTTTACCCCCAGGGCCTGCGCGCTCGCTGCGCACGCCACAATATTTCGCGGCGGGGTCGTTAGCCGAGAAGGTCCGTGATCGCGCTCGCCGCGGCGAGCCCCAGCACGAGGCTGGCGACGATCCCCAGCAGCATCGCTATGATCGTCGCGATCCGGGCCAGCACGGCATGTTTGCCGTCGAGCACCCCGGGGACGATCCGCTGTCTTGCTTCCCGGCTCCACGGCGCTTCGAGCGATAGACTCAGGGCGTCTTCAAACCGGTCGGTGGCGGTTTCGTCCTGACCCGAGACGTGGCGCACGAGCCCCGGCTCGGCGAGTGGTAGAAATTGGGGTGGTGTTTCTACACATGGGTCGGCAGCGGGTTCGGAGGTGTCCGCGAGACTTGTCCAGTCGCGGTAGCGGCGCGCAAGCTCGTGCCGCGTCACGCCGCCGAGGCGCGAGCGCAGCACTTCGATGCGGCGGTTGACCGTGGCTTCGGCAATCCCGAGCGCATGACCGATCTCCTTGCTCGTCCGGTTGTTGGCGAGAAGGTCGAGGACGGCGATCTGCTTGCGCGTCAGCGCCGTGAAGGCGCGTTGATCAGGGTGTGGCCCGGTTTTCATCTGTTTGTGCCCCGCGTCTTTAACCATGAATCGGGCTCGGCGCACAAGCGGGCGCGGCAGGGTGATCTGCCTGACCAGCCCCGCCGCTTCGCGTTCCGAGTGAACGGGCGACCTCGCGCACCGCGCGAAACCAGGGCAGAATATGGCCGGAAGCGCGCCTTTTGCGAGCCCGATCAGAACGGCGACCGACGCGCGGAAACGCGCCGCCCGGGCGCGAGCGCATAAGGAAAATATTGCTGCAAAACTGGCAGTAACCACCGGCCCCTGGGAGCGCTTGCTATCTCCCGTCGGGTGCTAGCGAAGCGGCTCTACGATTGGCGCGGCAGATCGTCGAAATAGCGGTCGAGGCGCGTACGCGCCTTATTGGTGAGCCGGATGAAGCTGCGGCGTTTGTCGGCAGGGTCGGCATGCCGTTCGAGCCAGCCGCGTTCCGTCATCGTCTCGATGTGGCGCAGCGCGGTGGTGGCGGGCACATGCGCGGCGATGCAGAGGCTCGATACCGACACCTCATTGCATTCATAATGCGCAGCATAAAGGTCGAGCAGCATGTCCCAGGCAGGGTCGCAGAAGATATCGCCGAACAGCGTCTCGCGCGCCCGGCGCTGACGCAATCGTTCGCGAACAAGCGCGGCGCGTGCCCCGGGGAAGCTTGCGGGCGGAGCGGGCGGGGCCGCGGGAAGGCCGTTCGCGTCCCTTTGGATTGCCTCGATTTCCTGCGCTGCGCCGGCTCCGTGCTCGCGGTTTTGAGCAGGCCCTCCACGCCGTGCCAAGTGGGTGATCGGGGCGTCGGTGCGCTCGGGGTATTCGAACATCAGATATTCGAGGCGCGCGATCAGACTTTCGAGATTATCCTCGAGGCGGCCGAAGCGGCGCGGATCGATGCCCGACTGGCGTTCGAAACTCTCCCAGGATTGACCCATGATGGTCCTCCTTTCCTGGATAGGCTTACGACAGCTTCATGTCGCACCTTAACCTTGCGCGGGTGCCAATTTGTCTCCGATCCGGACGCATCGCGGTGCTTGCTTGCAGCGCGGAGCCGGTCAGAATTCGATATCGACGCGAACCGTATCGCTATAGCTTCCCGCGGGCGGGGTAGGCTGCGCGCCGTCGATGCGTGCGCGGTAAGTGAAACCTTGCGCCGCCAGCCCATTATAGACGCCCGCATTGATCTCGGCATCGCCGCTCGACCGGCGCTCGGCGCCGAGCGGCCCCCAGCGATCGGGCGAGGCCGCGCCCTTCAGAATTTCGTAAGCGAGAAAGGCGCTGCCATTGGTCATCCGGCGCTGCGCGCCCGCGGCGTGGGCGCCATTGTCGAGGCCGACGCTATAGGCGGCGCCGGCGCTGCAGCGGATGGTGAGCGTCTGGGTCACCGGCGCGAAACTGCCAACGAGCGGCGCGGCGCCGAAGTCGATCGCCGGGGCGTCGATCAGACAGTCTTTTTCGAGGATCAGGCTGATGTTGATCCGCACCGCGGTGCCGCTTCCCCAGTTGAGCGAGGTTACGAGCGGCACGGGACGCACAAACCCGGGGCTTGCCGAATAGGCGAGGCAGACCGCCACCCCGAGCGAGCAAACTGAATAATACCAGCGCAGATCGAGCGAGCCCGTATAGGTCCCTGCAGGCAGCGAAGCGGTCGGCGTGGTACGAACATAGATTGGGATCGATCCCCCGGCGCCGGCGAAGAGGCTGACGAGGCTGAACGAGGAAAGATCCTGGAAGCTTCCGACGCCGAGCGCGGGGCCGCCGGGCGCAAGCGAGGCGGCGAAGCCGATGGTGGCGCCGCCGGGACCGGTCAGCTGAAAGCTCGATGCCTCGACGCGCAGTCCCACATAATGGGTGGTGAGCGCCGCCAGCAATATGTCGCACGAGAGCCCTGCCGACCCGCTCGCCTGCTGCGCGGCGCTGGCGGCGGCAAAAGTCGATGTGGTGCCAAGATTGGTATTCGCGGTCGCAACGGTGCAGGCCGAGGCGGCCTCGGGCGCCGCCACGGCGAAGGCGGCGCCGAGCAGGCCGCGAAGCAAGGTCAGGCGGCGCATGGCAGGTCTCCAAGATCGATGACCGTATCGGCGGTAGCATCGGCGGCGGCGGGTTCGCCGAGCCGCGCGCTGCAGCGCGCGCCGTCGGGGAGATCGATGTCGAGACGCTCGCCAGCGTCGAAGTCTTCAAGATAGACGAAGCCCTCCCAGCCGACATAGCTGGTGACGGCGCCTGTATGGACGATCGCGCCGGCGGGGACCGGGGCGCCGCCGGGCAGCCGGAGCGTCGCCGTCGCGGCGCGGCGGATCTCGACCGGGAAGCGCACGACATGCCCGCTGCCGCGCGCCACCGCGACGCGCTGCTCGACGAGCGGAACGCGCGCGTTCGCCGGGAGCGTGAGCGGATCGATCGCATAGAGCGCGTCATAATAGGCGCTTGCCCAGGGAATCAGCAGCTGACCGTCGCCGTTCGTGCGCCCGACAAGCTGATTTTCATAGCGCACCGGAATATCGGGCGCGCCGGTATTCACCACGACAAAGGCATCGGCGATCCGGTTGGCCGCGAAAAGCCCACCGTCCATGAAGACGAGCGAACCGCTTGCGCTTCCCCAGACGGTCGCCTCGCCGTTGCCATAAGCGCCGCCGCGCAGCGTCATCGCGTCGGTGCGCAACGCGGCATCGCCACGCAGGTAAAGCCCGCCGCCATCGGCAGCCGCGGCGCTCGCATTCCATCCCCACCCGCCTGCCGCCGGCAGGGCGCGGCTATAGTCGGCGCGCCAGCCCATTCGCTGGCCCGGCGCGTCGAAGACGCCGGCGCCGAGCGTGCCGCGAGTCCCGCCGAGCGGAATGCTGACGCTGAGTGCGCCCGACCAGCTGCGGTCACCGAAGTCGTGCGACACAGTCGCGGCGAGACGGTTGCCGCTTCCCAGCGGCAGCGTCCACGCCGCATTGGCGAGGCGGCTCGCGCGCTCATCTTCGGCGGCAATATCGAAATAGCCGACCCCGAGGGTGCCCGCGCGGCCGAGCGCGAAGCTCAGCGCCGCCGAAAAGACGCGCCGCGCCCGCCACGCGCGCCCGCCCGCGGCGGCAGCGAGATCGGTGAAATCGCCGGTGCGGCGCGCGTAACGCAACGCGATCGAGGCGAAGCGCGACTGATATTCATAGCCGAGCGTCAACTCGCCGCCCGCGCTGCCGTCGCCGAAGCTACGGCTGTAGCCGCCGCTCAGCACGCCGCCGCCGCCGAGCGCGACGACCGCGCCGCCGCCGGCAAGCTCGGCGCCATCAGCGATCTCGGCGCGAATCTCGAGGGTGACCGCGTCGGTCACGCCGTGACGCAGCGAAGCGGTGGCGGCAATATCGCCATAATCGAAGCTTTTGGTGCCATAATGGTTGCGGAACGCCCCGAAAGCGGCGGCAAAATCGGTGAGCCCGGGCCGCAGCAGATCGCTTGCGACATAGAAGGGCATGGCGGTCTGGATCTTGCGCCCGTGCATGTCGGTGACGATCAGATCGGCTTCGCCCGCGCCGCTGACCGGTGGCAGGGCCTCGACGCTGAACGGGCCGGGATCGACGGCGCCGCCCGCGACGCGCTGACCGCCGACGATCAGATCGACGGTCGAGGGCAAGGCGGCGCTCCCCGAAAACTGCGGGAGCGGGTAAGTGATGATATCGGGGCGCACGGCGAAGTCGCGCGACACCTGGATACCGCCGAGCCGCACCGCGCTCGCCCAGCCAAGGCCGCGGGTGACGACATCGCCGACCTCGACCGTGACCGCGCTCGCCTCGTCGGAGCGCCGCCAGACGCTGTCGTAGCGAATATAGGCCTTGCCGTGTCCCGAGCGCAGCGCGCCCGTGGTCGATACCGTCCCTGCGGCGCTGAAGAAGCGCGCTTCATGGTAGAGCGAGGCGGCCGACTTCTGCCCGCTGCCGCCGCTGACATAGATGTCATAGTTGAGGAGTGCGCCCATGTCGTAGCGCGCGGCCGCCGCTTTGCGCGGCGTACCGCCCAGCCTCTGCCCTGGAAGCAGCGCGCTCGCGGCGACGATCTCGAGCCGCTGGCGCGGCGCATCGTAGCGCGCGCTGAGGCCAGGGAGCGTGTCGAGCCACAGCGGCGCGCCATCCGGCGCGGCCCTGATCCCGGCGCGCGCGAGATCGGCGGGCAGAACCGCCAGGCGCGCGCCTTCGCGCGTCACGCGGACGATGCGGCCGCTCGGCTTTGCATTTATGACGAGCTCGAGCATGAGCGTTTCGGGGGTGTTGAGTGTGGCAGCAGGCCCGGCGCCAGGCGGCGGGAGAGCGCCATATTCACCCGCATTGGTGCCGCCCGTCTCATCAGCGAGGGCGCCCGCCGGCAGGCCGCCGAGCACGCTCGCAATCAGCCCGGCGAGCGGCATCGCGATGCGCCCCCGCGCCACGGGTCATTCGTCCGCCGGTGCGAGCATTTGCCGCTCGCCCCCGTTGACGCCGGCACTGAGCCGCGCATGCGGTGCGCCCTCGGGGAGCGGCCAGCGGGCGCGGCTGCCGGCGAGCACATAGCCGAGGAGCCCCGGTGCCAGCGGGACGCTTCGCGCGCCCTCTTCGAGCCGCGCCTCGACCAGCCTCGCATGCAGGCTGCCGCTGTTGACGATCTCGACGAAGGTGCCGCGTGCATCCTCGCCGATCCGCCAGCTCAGCGATGGCGCGGGCGCGTCGGCGGGGTCCTTCCGGGCGCCGTTCCGCGAGGGGGCGGCGTACGGGGCCGGGACGAAGAGCGGCAGCGAATAGCGCATGCGGAAGCTCACGGCAGCGGCCGGCGCCGCTTCGGCGGCGGCGCGGGTCGGAATCTCATCGACGATGACGCGGTAGGCGTCTTCGCCCGCCGCCGGGGGAGGGGCGGTTCGTGTCAGCCGCACGAGCTGGCGCTCGCCGGGGGCAATGGTGACGAGCGGCGGCGAGGGCAGGACCCTGTCCTGCGCTGCATAGACATTCTGCCCCTCCTGCTGCGCCCAGGCGAATATCCGCACCTGCAGCGTGACCGGGGTCGATCCCGGATTTTCCAGCCACAGTGCGGCCGCCTGACGATCGGCCTCGATTACCGGATTGACCGGCCAGATCAGGAGCGAGGCCGGCGGTTCGGCACGGGCGAGGGCGGGCACGAGCGCGAAGAAGCCGAGCGCCGCCGCAAGCCGCAGTGCGGCGCGAGGAGGAAGGCGGCGCGTCACCATGACAAGGTCACCAACAACCGATCGTTGTAGAGACCCGGCGGCAGGGCGCCCGGCAGGGTCAGGCGGCCATAGAGCGGCAGCCTGATATCTTCGCTATTCGCATCGAGGACCGTGACCGGGGTCGCGGCGCCGACCGCGATCGGTGCGGCGCAGCTCCCGTCGCTGCACAGACTGTAAGCGATGCGCGCTCCGCTGTCGGCGCCGTGCTGGAGGTAGCGCACGCCGCCCGCTTCATGCTCGCCGCCGTCGATCGTCATGAGCAGCGCGGTTCCCGGCGTGCAGCGCAAGCGGATCGTCTGCGCAGCGCTTGCCGAGGCCGTGTGCGTGGCGGTCGAAAGGCTCATGTCGCTTCCGAAATCGAGCGTGCCCATCGTGCCCGCGTCGCCGCTCGATCCAAGCCCGTCGACGAGGCATCCCGCGTCGATCCGCGCGGCGACGCCGAAGGTCGCGCTCGTTTCGGCGCGCGCCGGGGTGCCGCCCCCGCCAAGGACCACGATGGCGAGGGCGGCCAGCGCGGCGCGCTGAAGCGACCGGCGATGCGCCGGCGATTGCGGCGCGGTGGGGCGCGCCGCAAACGGGGAGGCGGCCTGACGGGCCGCAAAAAGAAGGCGCGCGCCGGGCGTCACAGCTCGAGCACGACCGTGACGGTATCGCTATAGGCACCCGTCACGAGCCCCGGCTCGCCGAAGGCGCGCGCATAGATGTCAATCTGCTGTTCGGCGCCGGTAGCCGCGAGCGTGAGGCTGCCGCCGACCGGGATGACCGTGCTGCGCCCGGCATCGCTGTAGAGATTGTAGGACACATAATGGCCGGGACTGCTGGCGTGCGCCATGGCATGCGCGCCCGGTCCCGCGCCCGAACCGTCATTCTCGCCGGCCTCGAAAGACAGCGTCGGGACGATCCCGGGGCTGCACTGGATGCGAAGCGCGCCGCCGCCGCTGAGAAGTTCGCCATCGGCCTCGCTGAACAACGTATTCTGGGTGCCGAAGTCGATCGTACCAAAGTCGGCGCCACCGGCGCCGTCGCTCAGCGTCTGGCCGTTGATAATGCAGCCCGCTTCGAGTGTGATCGTCGCATCGATGCTGCCGGTGATGTCGGCCCGCGCCGGTGCTGCAAGAGCAAGGCCGAGAGTGGCGGCGGCGATGGAAACGGCAAATTGTTTCCTCATGACAAGACTCCTTCATTTCCGAACAGGATTAACGGATCTGAAGTTGTCTATTTAAGGAACAAACTTTTATATTTGGTATATGAGAGAAATATAGAACTTTATCGAAACTAATATTTGAAATATGCAAGTAATATATTCGCCTTGTCGCTTGACGAGGCGGTAATTGTATCTTTGGCACCACCCAAGGTGGCAAAGCTCGCTATGCCATGCGATATTGCCTGCGTCGCGGCCAAGCGCGCCCAAATCGGAGCCATCGGGAAAGCGTTGGCACGGCGCGCGATAAAAGCAGAGCGCGAACGGTCATTGACTGAAATGCAAAATATTGTAAATGTTCAGTTTTTCATGGAATCCTGCTTTGCTCCACTCCGGACCGGATCCTAACCATGTCTTCGCCAAGGTGAGCGACGCGGCTCCAGCGAACGGCGGTGGGGGCTGATTACCGCCGGTGGTGGCCCACGGTCCGGATGCCTTCAATCGCTATGCCGATCGCGATCCCAGTGCATCTGGTCGCCGATAGTCTTAACGATTAGGGTCGCTAACGTGCGCTCAATCTCGATGCGGTGCTCAAGCCTGCGCGTCGAGGTCGGGTCCGGGGCCCGGGCGATCTGGTTGCCGAGCCTCGCGAGCTGCATGCTTTTGAACCGGCCGCCTCTTTACAAAGCGCAAGGGTCGCGGACCGCACTGTCATCGAGATAGATGAAGGCGCGCGCTTCTCGCTTGGTCGGCGTAATCGAGCGTCAGATTGCCGAGGTCTGGTCTGTTTTTAGGGGCGCAAGGTCTCCCAGAATAATGCCCGCCCCTGAATATCTGTCGGCGGCGCGGTCGCGGGGGAGGCCCGCCCGCGCAACATTTACTTCGGCGCGACGCATCGTTCGGCGCTGCGGCGTGTTACTGCCTTGTCGGGGTGCGCGATGCGGCCGCCCTGCCGCGCGTCCGGTGCTTTATACGCGCCCCATAAGAAGGACTGGCGATGATCCGCTTCCGCACGCTTTTTCCGGCTCCCCTTATCGCGCTCTTCGTCGGCGCGCTCCTGACACTCATTGCGCTTGTGCTTGTGACAGGGGGGCTCTGGCTCGCGCTGCTCGGCGGGTCCCTCTATTATCTTGCCACAGGCGCTACGATGCTGGCTGCGGGCCTGCTCCTGATGCGCGGGCGGATGCTTGGCGGCTGGCTCTACGGCGCCGTCATGCTGTTCACGCTGCTCTGGGCGTTCTGGGAAGTGGGCGGCAACGGCTGGGCGCTCGTGCCGCGCGTCGTCGCGCCCGCCGTGCTCCTTGTCGCCGTGCTGTTCGCGATGGCCGCGCTGTCGAAGCGGCCCCGGCGCTGGCGATTTGCGCTTGCAGGGAGCGCGCTTGTCCTTCTCCTGCTGGCCACGGGCGGCGCCACCCTCGGCTGGCTGAATGCATCGCGCCCGCTCGGGCCGTTGCCGGCGAGCCGGATGGCGATGACCGACCCGGCGCTCATGCAGACCGGGGTCGACTGGCCTGCCTATGGCGGCACCGAAAGCGCGCGTCGCTATTCGCCGCTCGCACAGATAACTCCCGCCAATGTCGGCACGCTCAAGCGCGCCTGGACGATCCATAGCGGCGATCTGCCGTCCAGCGCCGCCAAAGGGACTTATGGCGCGGAGAATACGCCGCTCAAGATTGGCGACAGCCTCTACATCTGCACTCCGAAGAATATCGTCATGGCGCTCGACCCGGCGACCGGCAAGCAGCGCTGGCGCTTCGACCCGAAGGTCCCCGATGATGCAATCCCCTATACAGCGGCTTGCCGCGGCGTGAGCTATTATGCCGTTCCGACAGCAGCTGCCGGTCAGCCCTGCGCGCGGCGGATCATCTTCGGAACGCTTGACGCGCGGCTCTTCGCCCTCGACGCCGTCACCGGCAGACCCTGCCAGGATTTCGGGGCGAACGGTCAGGTCGACACCAAGATCGGAATGGGGAACACGCCCCCGGGCTATGTTTCGATCAACTCGCCACCGACGATCGTGCGCGGGGTCGTGGTGACCGGGCACCAGGTGCTCGACGGGCAGGACCGCTGGGCACCATCGGGTGTGATCCGCGGCTTCGACGCGGCAACCGGCAAGCTCAAATGGGCGTGGGACATGATGCATCCCGATTGGGACGGCTATCCTCCCGCAGGCCAGACATGGGCGCGGGGAACACCGAACATGTGGACGATCGCTTCGGGCGATGAAGCGCTTGGCCTCGTCTATCTGCCGATGGGCAATGCCGCGGCCGATTATTATTCGAGCCTGCGGCGCCCCGCGGAGAATGAATTTGCAACCTCGCTGGTCGCGCTCGACGTGACGACGGGCAAGCCGCGCTGGCATTTCCAGGCGGTCAAGAAGGACGTGTGGGATTATGATTTCGGTGCGCAGGCGACACTGATCGATTATCCGGGGGCGACCGGAACCGTGCCAGCGATCGTGCTGCCGTCGAAACAGGGCGACATCTATGTGCTCGACCGGCGAACGGGCAAGCCGCTGACCCCGATCGGGACGATCAGGGCGCCCGGCGGCGGCGTCGAGCCCAAGGATCGCGCGCCGACGCAGATCGTGTCGCTCTGGCACACGCTGCGCAAGCCCGACCTTACCGAAAAGGATATGTGGGGCATGTCGCCGATCGACCAGATGATCTGCCGTATCCAGTTCCGCCAGGCGAGCTACAAGGGCTTTTACACACCTCCCGAAAGCATGCGGCGCTCGATCGAATATCCCGGCTACAATGGCGGCACGGACTGGGGCGGGGTCGCTGTCGATCCCGTGCGCGGGGTGATCGTTGCCAATTATAACGACATGCCCAACTATGTGCGCCTCGTACCGCGGCGCAAAGCAAATGAAATGGGTTGGGCGCCGCGCGATCAGGCACGCGGCACTATCGGCGGGGCCGAAGGGGCAGGCGATCCCCAGGCGCATACTCCCTATGCGATCGACGTCAACGCCGGGTGGCGGTTGCCCTTTACGGGGCTGCTGTGCAAGCAGCCTCCCTATGGGGGCATTCGCGCGATTGACATCGCGACCGGCAAGACGATCTGGGACCGCCCGATCGGCACCGCCCGAACCAACGGTCCGTTCGGCATCCCCTCGATGCTGCCCGTTACCATCGGCACGCCGAACAATGGCGGCGCCGTGGTGACGGCGAGCGGTCTCATCTTCGTCGCGGCCGCTACCGACAATCTGATCCGGGCAATCGATCTTGCGACCGGAAAGACGCTCTGGTCTGACGTGCTGCCCGCCGGCGGGCAGGCGACGCCGATGACCTATGAAGCCAATGGCAAACAGTATCTCGTGATCTATGCCGGTGGCCATCATTTCATGGAGACACCCGTCGGTGATGAGGTCGTGGCCTATGCGCTGCCCTGATCGCGGGATATGTTAACAGTCAGGCAATCGATTCTCGTCGGGGTGGACCGATGAGTAACTCGCTTTCCCTTCGTCATCTAAAGGCGAATATCGTGCTCTTTGGCGCGCTCTTCGCCAATCTTGGGATCGCTGCGGCCAAATTGGTCGCCGCCGCCATCACCGGGTCCTCATCGATGGCCTCCGAAGGCATTCACTCGCTCGTCGACAGCGGCAATCAGATGCTGCTGCTCTATGGCCAGCGCCGGGCGAGCCGCTCGCCCGATGCCCGCCATCCCTTCGGCTACGGCCGCGAACTCTATTTCTGGGCGTTCGTGGTGGCGATCCTCATCTTCGCGGCGGGCGCGGGCATGTCGATCTACGAGGGTTGGATCCATATCCGCGCTCCTGCTCCGCTTCGCGATCCCGCGATAAACTATATCGTACTCGCGATTGCCTTCCTGCTCGAAGGTGCATCTTGGGCGCTGGCCGTGAGGGCTTTCGATGCCGGGCGCGGCGGACGCAGCTGGTGGCAGGCGATCCGGCAGTCAAAGGATCCCGCAGCCTTCATCGTCCTGTTCGAGGATAGCGCGGCGCTTGCCGGGCTCCTCATCGCCGCGGCAGGAGTCTGGCTCAGTCATGCGACCGGCGATGCGCGGATCGATGGGGTCGCATCGATCGCGATCGGCCTCATCCTCGCCGCAGTTGCCGCGCTGCTGGCCCGCGAAGCGAAAGGGCTATTGATCGGTGAAGCCGCCGATCCGGCGCTGATTGCCATGATCCAGCAGACGGTGGGCGCGCGTGCGGGCGTCAGTGCTGTCAACCATGTCCGTACCATTCACACCGCGCCAAAGGCGATATTCGTCGCGGTGAGCGCCGATTTCGAGGATGACTTGCGCATGGGCGACGCCGAGACGCTCATCGCGGCGATTGAGGCCGAACTCAAGGCGGCCGCCCCCGACATCAGCTCCATCTACATCCGGCCTGAACGGCGCGAGGACGCGCGGCTGATGCAGTCGGCGTCCGCCTGTGCTACCAACACCGGCGGCGCTCCCTCCACCCGATAGCCGAGGGAACGGCAGCAGCGACAGGAGGATGAAGGTGCAATATCCGCCCACACGGCACGCTGCTACGGCGTTCGGAAGGCCATAATGATGCCGCTCGACGGGCCGTTCATCGGCCGGACCAGCTGGCTGCTGCGCCAGTTCAGGAAGCAGATATGGGTCCGCGCGGCAATGTTCAGCCTCGCCGCGGTAGCAACGGCGGTGCTCGCCGCGATAGCCGAGCCCCTGATCCCCTATGACTTCAACCTCACCCTGGCGGCAGGCTCGGTCGGCAATATCCTCGATATCCTCGCTTCGAGCATGCTGGCGGTGACGACCTTTTCGCTTTCGGTCATGGTGTCGGCCTATTCGGCGGCGGCGGCTAACGTCACCCCTCGGTCGACCAAATTGCTGCTGAGCGATTCTGTCGCGCAAAACACGCTCGCGACCTTCATCGGCAGTTTCCTCTTCAGCATCGTGGGGATCATCGGCCTCGCCGCCGGCTTCTACAGCGACAAGGGGCGGATCATCCTGTTCGGCGCCACGCTTGCCGTCCTGCTGATCATTGCCGGCACCCTGCTGCGCTGGATCGAGCAACTGGGCAAGTTCGGGCGCGTAGGCGACACGATCAAGCGTGTCGAAGAGGCCGCGACAGCGCCTGCGGGGCAATGGGGGAACCGCCCGCGCCTTGGGGCGCGGCCCTGGACGATGATCCCTTATGGCGCGTCCGAAGTTATGTGCCCGGACGTCGGTTATGTCCGGCACATCGACATGGCCGCGCTCGCCGACATCGCCGCCGATGCCAGCGTCACCATTCACATAGACGTTATCGCGGGATCCTTCGTTCATGCCGCGCGTCCCGTCGCCTACGTGTCGCCGCCCGCGCACGATGTCTGCGCCGCCCGGATCGCCAAATGCATCACCATTGGTGCCGATCGCGAATATGATCAGGATCCACGCTTCGGGCTGATCGTGCTCTCCGAAATCGCGTCGCGAGCCTTGTCGCCCGCGGTCAACGACCCAGGCACCGCAATTGAAGTCATCGGTGCCGGCCTGCGCGTCATGCTCGCCTATGGCGATGCCCGGTCCGAGCCACAGGAGCCCTGTTTCGAGGGGCTTCACGCCCATGATCTGGCAGCGCGCGACCTCTTCGACGACTTCTTCAATCCGATCGCCCGCGACGGTGCGGCACTGGTCGAAGTCCAGATGCGCCTCCAGTTCGCCCTCGAGGCGTTGGCGAGGAACAATCGGGAGCTTTATGCAGATTGCGCGCGGTCGCACGCGGCGCGGGCGCTCGAACGGGCAGGCAAGGCCGGGATGTTCGACCATGATTTCGACCGCCTCAAGAAACGCGCGGCCTGGGTCGACGCGCTGCCCGACGAATAGAAGCGGTGCAACGGCCGCAGCGGACAGCAAGAAAGGAAGCGACCCGATGAGCTTCGTCATCACGCCCTTTGATGCGGCGGCAATCCTGATCGTCCTCGCCGCGGCGCTTGCCTATATCAATCACCGCTTCATCGGCCTGCCGACCAGTATAGGCCTGACAATCATGGGCGCCGTTGCGTCGCTTCTCGTCGTCGCGCTCGATCGTTTGCTGTCAGGGCCATCGGTGGCGGACGAAATCGTGAAATTTATCGCCGGCATTGATTTCCACGCAGCGCTGATGGACGGGATGCTCTCTTTCCTGCTGTTCGCGGGCGCGCTCCATGTCGACTGGACCGAAATGCGCAGGGGGCGCTGGGCAATATTGGCGCTTTCGACGATCGGCGTCCTTCTTTCGACGGCGCTCGTCGGTGCCGGACTTCACCTGCTTTCGGGCTGGATGGGTATCGCCATACCCCTGATCTGGTGCCTGGTTTTCGGGGCGCTCATCAGCCCGACCGACCCGGTCGCCGTCATGGGTGTCCTGCGCGAAACCGATGTTCCACCCACGCTGCAGGCGACCGTGGCGGGGGAAAGCCTGTTCAACGATGGCGTGGGAGTCGTGATATTCGCGATTCTACTTGCTACAGCGGCAAGCGGCGCCCCCCTTTCGCCGCCGCACGCCCTGCGGATGTTCGTGGCCGAGGCGGGCGGCGGGATTCTTCTGGGCCTTGTCATCGGCTGGACAGCCTTCAGGGCCATGCAGTCTATCGATGAGTATAAGACCGAGGTGATGATCAGCCTCGCAGTGGTGATGGGCGGCTACGCTCTTGCCAGCCAGCTGCACGTCAGCGGTCCAGTCGCGATGGCCGTCGCGGGGCTCATCATCGGCAACCACGGCGTCGCGCACGCGATGAGTGACATGACGCGCGATTATCTGCTCAAATTCTGGAGTCTGATCGACGACATTCTGAACGCGCTGCTGTTTCTGCTGATCGGGCTTGAGGTCGTTACCATTCCCTCCGACACGCGGATTATTCTGCTGGGTACACTCACGATTCCGCTCATATTTGCCGCCCGCTGCCTGTCCGTGCTGGCCCCTCTGGGCGTGATGCGAACCTTGCTCCCGCTGGGCAGGCTGGCGCCGATTACGCTGATCTGGGGCGGCCTGCGCGGCGGCATATCAATCGCCCTCGCACTCGGCCTGCCGGACGGCCCGGAGCGCCCCTATATTCTCGCGGCAACCTATATTGCGGTTCTCTTTTCGGTCATCGTGCAGGGCGGTACGATCGGACGGGCCATCAAATGGCGCGAAGCGCGGTCCTAGGGCCAGGGCGCGACGGTGATAGAGCATCTGGCAGAGCGGGGAATTAGACCGTTGAATTGAGCACTATTCAAAGGCGAGCTATTTTGCCGTGGACTATTTCGCCGACATCCCTTTCCCGTCACCATATGCGGAGTGGATAGGGGTCCCGCATGCCCGAGCATTGCCCCTTTGCCGTGGTGGTGGACGCCGCCGGCCTCGGGAGCAGATCGCAAGGCATCAGCCTCGAACATTATCGGCTCCGCAACATTGATGTCTTAATTGCAGCGGCCCGCAGGCCGGCGTCACGCGCGTTGAATACACGCTGAAGATCTGCGGGGAAGAGCCAGTCGAAGTCGACAGGAGCCGCTCGGTCGGCGGGATCGATGCTTGACCACATGGTCATTTTCCTTGCTGTGATCGGGGCTTGGGCGCACCGTACGGGTCAGGGTAGATCGATTAGCAGCACCTCCGCGTCGGTTTCCGCTTCGATCGCAAGCCTGTCTTCCGAAGTGACCGCGGCGCCGTCGCCTTCACGCATTTCGGTTCCGTTGAGGCTGACGATTCCTGCGACGACTTGAACCCAATAGCCGCGTGTCGGGTCGAGCGAGCGCGTGAGGATATTCCCGTCGTCAAGGCGCGCGACGTCCATCACCGCGTCCTGCCGCAGCGTCAGCGATTCGCGGCGCGCATCACCGCTTGCTATCGTGACCCAGCGGTTGCGCGCACCGTCGTCGGCAAACGACCTTTGTTCATAAGAAGGCGCGCCGCCAGCCTCGGCCGGAATAATCCATATCTGGAGCAGATGGGTGGGTTCGTCGGCACTGGGGTTGCGCTCGCTATGCCGGATGCCGGTGCCGGCACTCATCCGCTGCACCTCGCCCGCGCGAATGATCGCATTGTTGCCCAGATTGTCGCGATGCACAACGGCGCCTTTCAGGACGATCGTCACAATCTCCATGTCTTGATGGCCGTGCTCGGGGAAGCCAGCGCCGGGGACGACGCGGTCTTCGTTAAGCACGCGAAGAGCCCGGAATCCCATGTGTCTGGGGTCGTTATAGTCCGCGAAGGAGAAGCTGTGACGGGCGTCGATCTGACCGCCTTGGTGACGGCCGCGCGCGCCGCGATCCCTGAACTGGATCATCTATTTTCTCCTGTGGCTGGAGCGCCGCCGCGATGGCGACGCTCCAGCCTTTCGTCATGCTGCGTCAACGAGGACGATCTCGCTGTCCTCGATCGCTGTCACGCGCAATATGTCCATATCGCTGATTGCTGCGCCGTCGCGTGCATTCACGCGGAGGTTGTCGATCTGCACCGCGCCACTCGCCGGGACGAGATAGGCCTTGCGGTCCTTGCCGAGCGGATATTCGGCAGTCTCGCCGGCCCGCAGTGTCGCGCCGACGACGCGCGCGTCGGTGCGGATCGGCAGCGCGTCATTGTCATTTTCGTAGCCCGAGGCGAGCGTGACGAACCTGCCCGAGCGTTCGCCCTTGGGGAAAGGCTTGGCGCCCCACTGCGGCGCTTCGCCGCTGCGGGTCGGAACGATCCAGATCTGAAAGATCTTCGTGGTGACGTCCTCGAGATTATATTCCGAATGGCGGATACCCGTTCCGGCGCTCATGACCTGCACGTCGCCGGCTTCGGTACGGCCCTTGTTGCCGAGATTGTCCTGATGCGTAATCGCGCCTTCGCGGACATAGGTGATGATTTCCATGTCGCGGTGCGGATGCGGCGGGAAGCCGGTCTGCGGCTGGATCGTGTCGTCATTCCAGACGCGCAAATTGCCCCAGCTGGTGCGCGCGGGATCGTGATAGCCCGCGAACGAGAAATGATGTTTGGCGTCGAGCCAGCCGTGATTGGCGCCTCCAAGGCTGTCGAAAGGGCGAAGTTCGATCATTTTGTGTCTCCAGGGCGCGCCGGGGTGGCTGCCGTTGAAAAGCTTTTAGACATTGCCCGCCATTTGGTTCAGTGGGATAAATTGCATCGAACTGTTCGAGGAAGTGGAAAAGTGAACAATCCCGGCACCCCGACGCTGGACCAGCTTCGCATCTTCCTTGCTATCGTCGACACGGGCAGCTTCGCGGCGGCGGGTCGTCAGCTCAATCGCGCGGTTTCGGTGATCAGCTACGGCATTTCCAATCTTGAGGCGCAGCTCGGCCTCACGCTCTTCGAACGCGAGGGAACGCGCAAACCGCAGCTCACCGTCGCGGGCCGCGCGCTGCTGTCGGAAGTTCGCGCGATTTCCGTCGGAATCGATGGCCTGCGCGCCAAGGTAAAGGGGATGCTCGACGGCTTGGAGGCAGAGGTGGATCTCGCGGTCGACGTGATGCTGCCGTCCGAAAGGCTTGGTAAGGTGCTGCGTGCCTTTGCGGCCAAGTTCCCGACGGTGCAGCTGCGGCTTCATGTCGAAGCGCTCGGGGCGATTACCGCAATGGTTCTCGATCGCAAGGCGATCCTTGGCATATCGGGGCCGCTGGCCGCCGGGGTCGAGGGGGTCGAATGCATAGCGGCGGGATCGATCCCAATGGTCCCGGTCGCCGCGCCCGACCACCCGCTTAGCCGGATGGAACGAATTCCGCCGGGCGCGGGACGCGACTATACGCAGCTGGTCCTGACCGACCGATCGCGGTTCACCGAGGGGCGCGACTATTCGGTGATGAGCCCCAAGACCTGGCGACTTGCCGATCTCGGTGCCAAGCATGCGTTGCTGCGCGAGGGCATAGGCTGGGGTAATATGCCGCTGACGATGATCGAGTCCGATCTTGTCACGGGAACGCTGATCCAGCTTGCGATGCCCGATCATCCAGGAGGGACCTATCGCTTTGCGGGCGTCTGGCGCCGTGACACGCCGCCCGGCCCGGCGGCATTGTGGCTGCTTGAACAATTTGTCGAGCTCGGACAGAATGACGCCGAGCTTGCCGGGATGATCGATCTTTAGAGCTTCAGCATTGCCTCGGCTCCAACCATTTGGATCGTGCGGGCTGGTCCTGTGTCGCGGATATAAGAGCCGGGGCGAAAGGCGGAGAGCGAGGCGGCGAAGGACAGAAGCGTCGTCGCTTGCCAAGCAACCGAAATTTCCAGCTGGTCGCCGATGTGGCGCGCTTCGCTGCCGCCAGCGGGACGGATGAGGCCGCCCGGTATGTCGTAGATGCCGTCGCCGCGGCTTTCTCGCCAGAAGCGTGCGGCGACGAGTTCGAGCGACGCCCCATCGCCAAGGTCGAAATCGATGCTGGGATGGAGGTTGATGATGTTGCGCGGCCCGATCGGCGACAGTTCGCCGAAATATTTGCCCTTCGGGAATAGCGCATTGAAGGTGCCGAGTCTGTCGTCCGTGGCATCGCGGTCGCCGCTGGCGATGTTTGCGCGAAGGCGCAGGCGCGGCTTCAGGGCCGCCTGCGGAAATCTCCAGCTGGTTTCGGTCGCGAGTGACCAGGCGCGAATACGGTCGCCCGCGAAGTGGCCCCGCTGCAGCATCGCTTCCCAATTCCAGCCCAGGTCCCCGCGGCGTCCGAAGAAGCGCAGCCCGTATGTGTCGCGCATCTCGCGCCCGGCGCGACCGGCAAAGCGCGCGGCTTCATTGGCATATCCCAGCCAATAGGCGTCGATCGCGACGTCCATCGCGGGCGTGACGGTCACGTAAAGCCCGTCGAGCCGCCGGGTCGTTGACGTTCGGTCGTCGAAATTGCCGGCACCTATCGCCACGGGGCGGAGATGAAATGCGTCGAGGCGGACCGGGCCAATATCCGCGATTGCGCGCACGCCGTCGAAAGCCTGCGGGATATTGGGGCCATAGCGGATGCCGACAAGCCGCTCTGACCCGAGCGCAACGAGTTCACGCCCGCCGCGCAGTGTCAGCTTGCCGGCCCCGCCCAGCGCGACGCGGACGTCGGCAAAACCCTGCAACAGGTCGATCCCGCTTTCGTCGGCCGGGCCCTTGCCCGCAGCGACACCGCGCGCATAGCCAGCGATACCCTGCACGAAGACGCGCGCCGGGCCGGCGTGAAAATCCGCATGCGGCATGACACGCAGCCAGAGATAGCCATCGTCGGGCGCCGGCGGATCGCCCCACAGATTGTTGCCGAAGCCCTCGAAACGCGCCCGTGCTTCGGCGCCGAGGGTCAGATAGGCATCGCCCGTGTCATCGAGCGGCACATATTTGGGCTGCCGCCAGCCTTCGCGCGGCATGTCGCGCAGAAGCGACCAATCCTCGTCGTAGCGCAAATTGGTCTGCTCGACCGATTGCGCAAAGGCCGTTGCGGGCGCGAGCGCGGCGAGGAGCAGGAGGTGGCGCATCAGCGGGTGACGAAATGGCGCACGACTGGCGCCTCGCCGTTCAGAAAGGCAGCGAGCGCGTCCTGCTGCACGCGGTCGGCGTTGGTGACGCGATCATGCTGGCGCAGATGTTCAAGCCAGCTTTCGACGGTGAAGGTTTCCACCACTGTGCCAGGCGCCGCGGTATCCTCGTAAACACCCCAATGGATTGCGCCGTCGCGGCGGCGAATGCGGCGCATCGCCTGCATTGCGGTGAAGAAGTCGGACAGCTTCGCCGGGTCGACGTGATATTCGATCGTCACCAGCACCGGTCCGCTGTCATGTTCGACCGCGCCGTCGACAAGCGGCGCAGGCCAATGCGACGAAGGCGCAAGATCGAGCGCGCTCGCGCGGTCGAGCGGAAAGCGCCAGGCGAGGATCAGGCTCGCTGCAACGAGCAAAGTGGCGGACGCAAGCAGGGTCGATGGCACGCCGATGTGCGAGGCGATCGATCCCCACAAGGTCGAGCCCGCCGCCATCGAACCCTGGAAAATGAGCAGGTAGATGGCGAGCGCGCGCGCCTTGACCCAGCCCGGCGAGGTTGCCTGAGCGCCGCCGTTGAGCGACGCCATCATTGCGATCCATGCGAGTCCCGCGACGAACAACGCCGCCGCAGCGGTCGCGAATTGCGCAGCCTGCGACAAGCCCGCCATGGCGATGGCGAGCAGGATCGAGGCGGCGAGGGTGATCGCATTGGCGCCCATTGTGCCGCGCAGCTTTGGCATCAGCATCGCGCCGCCGATCGCGCCCAATCCCATGAAGGTGAGGAGGCCGCCATAGCCAAGCGGGCCGAGCCCGAGGTCGCGGCGCGCTATGATCGGCAGCAGCGCCCAGAGACCACTGGCGAAGAGGAAGAAGCCGACTGAGCGGACGAGCACGACCTTGAGTTCGGGCGCTCGCAGCGCATAGCGCAAGCCGGCGCGCATCGCGCCTACCATATGCTCGGCGGGCAGGTGCCGATCGGGAGCGACACGCCGCCAGCGCGCGAGCACCACCAAGATGCCGAGGATGGAAAGGGCATTGACGGCGAATACTGCGCCCGGCCCGGATGCTGCGATGATCAGGCCGCCGAGCGCGGGGCCGATCGCGCGCGCGATGTTGACGCCCAGCGAATTGAGCGCGACCGCCTGTTGCAGTGCGGGTCCTGGCACGAGTTCGGGGACGATCGCCTGGAAGGCAGGCGCCGAAAAGGCCGCGCCAATCGCGATGGCGGCGGTAAAGGCGAGCAGGACCCGGGCGTCGGTCAGACCCGCGAGCGTCAATGCCGACAGAATTGCCGCGCCGGTTAGGCCGAACAGTTGCGCCCCCATCAGCAGCTTGCGCCGGTCGACGATATCCGCGAGCGCTCCGGCGGGAAGCGCGAGGACGAACATCGGAAAGGTTGTGGCGGCCTGCACCAATGCGACCATCAGCGGATCGGGCGACAGCGAGGTCATCAGCCAGCCCGCTCCGACGTCGTGCATCCAGGTGCCGATGTTCGAGACGACCGTGGCAATCCACAGCGCGCGGAATAGCGGGCTCGCCAGCGGACGCGGGGGAGGGGAAGCCGTGTCGGTCATGATTTTTGCGTCCGCAGGATCGCGGCGAGCATCAGGCCGCCGATAAGTCCGACATGTTCGAGGAAAGTATTGCGTTCGTGGAAGCGCGCCATCGGGTCGGCGACTTGCCAGAAGGGATGCGCGATCAGCGTCGCCGCGGCGGTGAACACGCCGAGCGCGCCCGCGCCGAGCCACGCCTGGCGGCCTAGGATGACGAGGAGCGATCCGCCGATCTGGACGAATATCGTTGCGATGACGGTGAGTATCGCAGGTTCGAGCCCGAAATGCCGGGCCTCGCCAAGCGCGCCTGACATATCGAATAATTTGGTGATCCCGCTCGTCCAATAAGGCAAGGTGAGAAGCGCTGCAGCGAGGGTTGAGAAGCCGCGCTTGCCAAGCAGGCGGGCGATGGGAGCGGGCGCGTTCATCGATCAGACTGCCCAGCAACCGCAGCCGAACGCGCCCCAGAAACTCTGGACGTCGGCGGCGGGGGTGTTGGCGCCGAGCGCTGCGGCATGGTCATGGCCGTGGACGGCGCAAGACGAAGCGCAGCCGCATGCGGATGCCATCTTCTGCGCGCCTTCGGGGCGGCGATGATAGCCGCCGAAGGTCGCGACCGGCGACCAGTCGGGCATCGGCTTGGGCAGCGTGGGGGCGATCGGGCCATAATCGCCCTCGCCATGCACGATCTTGCCGCCGAGTATGGTCAGCACCGAACGCAGATGCACGATCTCGCTTTCGGCGACGCTGAAATAATCGTCCGAAAGCAAGGCGAGATCGGCGAGCTGGCCGGCCTTGATCTGTCCCTTCTTGCCGACCTCGTTCGAGAACCATGTATTCTTTTCGGTCCACAGGCGCAGCGCGGTTTCGCGGTCGAGGCGGTTGCGGACTGGATAGAGGTTCGTGCCGCCGAGCGTCTTGCCGGTGACGAGCCACGAGAGCGAGACCCACGGGTTGTAGCTCGCGACGCGCGTCGCGTCGGTGCCCGCGCCGACGGGGATTCCGGCCTCCATCATCCGCTTGATCGGCGGGGTCGCTTCGGCGGCCTTGGCGCCATAGCGTTCGATGAAATATTCGCCCTGGAACATCATCCGGTGCTGGACCGCAATGCCGCCGCCGAGTGCGGCGATGCGGTCGATGTTGCGCTCGCTGATCGTCTCGGCATGGTCGAAGAACCAGTTGAGGCCCTGAATCGGGATATCCTTGTTGACCTTTTCGAACACGTCGAGCGCGCGGCCGATGGTCTGGTCGTAGGTCGCGTGGAGCCGCCACGGCCACTTCCGTTCCGCGAGCAAGCGGACGACGGGTTCGAGGTCGCTTTCCATGTTCGCCGGCATGTCGGGCCGCTCGACGCGAAAATCCTCGAAGTCGGCGGCCGAATAGACGAGCATCTCGCCCGCGCCATTGTGACGATAGGTGTCATCGCCGTCGCCGGGTTTAACCTGGGTCGACCAAGTGGCGAAATCCTTGAGCTCTTCCTTCGGCTTTTGCGTAAAGAGGTTGTACGCGATGCGCAGCGTCATCTCGCCGTCCTGATGCAGTTTTTCGATGATCTGGTAATCGTCGGGATAATTCTGGAAGCCGCCGCCCGCGTCGATCACGCTGGTCACGCCCAATGAATTGAGTTCGCGCATGAAGTGCTTCGTCGAATTGAGCTGATACTCCTCGGGCAGCTTCGGCCCCTTGGCGAGCGTTGCATAGAGGATCGTCGCATTGGGCTGCGCGAGCAACAGACCCGTCGGGTTGCCGGCGGCGTCGCGGACGATCTCGCCGCCCGGCGGGTTCGGCGTGTCCTTCGTGTATCCGACCGCCCGCAGCGCGGCGGCATTAAGCAGCGCGCGGTCGTAGAGGTGGAGGATGAACACTGGCGTCTCGGGCGCCGCGGCGTTGATCTCGTCGAGCGTCGGCAGGCGCTTTTCGGCGAACTGATGCTCGGTAAAGCCGCCCACGACGCGCACCCATTGCGGCGGCGGGGTGTGTTCCGCCTGGCGTTTCAGCATTGCCATCGCCTCGGCGAGGCTCGGCACGCCGTCCCAGCGCAGTTCCATATTATAATTGAGCCCGCCGCGGATGACGTGGATGTGGCTGTCGATCAGCCCCGGGATCAGACGGCGGCCTTTGGCATCGATGACGGTTGCGTCGGGTCCGGCGGCGGCGCGGACCGCCTGCTCACCGCCGACGCTCAGAAATTTTCCGTCGCGGATCGCGACCGCTTCGGCGACGGGATTGCCCTTGTCGAGCGTGGTCACCTTGGCGTTGACGATGATCAGATCCTTGGGGCTCATGGCAAAGCTTTCCGATGATGAGAGAAGGGCGGTGGTGGCGGCGCCGGCAAGCGCCTGGCGGCGGGTGATCGGGTTCATGCGTCATGCTCGCGGCGCTGCGGCGGTGCGCCGAGGACTTGGGGTGCACAATCTTCGCGGACGAAGCGAGCCAGTTCAGTGGTATCGGCGAGGCGCTTTACGACGGGGACGATCTGTTCGCCGAGCAGGATTCCGGCGAGGCCGACCAGCGCGACGACCGGAGGCGCGGGAGAACGGACACCGAGCAGGCTGTAGACAAGACCGGCGAGCAGTCCGGCGCCCAGCGAGACGAGATAGATTTTCACGGGTCCGTTCTCCCTTATTTGCCTCAGGCCTGTACGAAGGCCAGCAGGTCGGGGTTGATGACGTCGGCGTTGACCGTCAGCATGCCGTGGCTGAAGCCCTCGTAGATCTTGAGCGTCGCATTCGGCAGGATTTCGGCCTGGAGTACGCCGGCATTCTTGTACGGCACGACCTGATCATCGTCGCCGTGCAGCACGAGGGTCGGCACGCTGATCGCCTTCAAATCTTCGGTCTGGTCGGTTTCCGAAAAGGCCTTGACCCCGTCATAATGCGCCTTGGCGCTGCCCATCATGCCCTGACGCCACCAATTGTCGATTACGGCAGGAATGACGGTCGCACCCTCGCGGTTGAAGCCGTAGAAGGGGCCCGAGGGCAGGTCGCGGAAGAATTTCGACCGGTTGGCCGCCAGTTCGCTGCGGATTCCGTCGAACACTTCGATCGGCAGGCCGCCGGGATAGCGGTCGGTCTTCAGCATGATCGGCGGCACCGCCGATACCAGCGCCGCCTTGGCGACGCGGCCCTGGGGAATGCCGTAGCGGGCGACATAGGCTGCGACTTCGCCGCCGCCCGTCGAGTGCCCGATATGAACCGCGTTCCGCAGGTCGAGATGTTCCATCACGGCCGCCGCATCGGCCGCATAATGATCCATGTCATGACCCTCGCTCACCTGCTGCGACCGGCCATGACCGCGGCGGTCGTGCGCCACGACGCGGTACCCCTTGGCGAGGAAGAAGAGCATCTGGTTGTCCCAGTCGTCCGACGACAGCGGCCAGCCATGATGGAAGACGATCGGCTGCGCGTCCTTCGGACCCCAGTCCTTGTAGAAGATTTGGGTGCCGTCCTTTGTGGTTACATAGCTCATGACAAATTCCCTTCAGCATTTGGATGGAGTGGACCGGATTCAACAACCCTCCGGTCCGGCGGGTGAAATCACTTCGAGGCCTCGGAGGCGCCGAACATCGTCTTGGCATAGGTGATCCCAAGGCCGTAGGCGCCGCCCCATTTGCGAGCGATGCCGGTCGTGAGGTCATAGGTTTCGGCGCGCGCCCAGTCGCGCTGCAGTTCGAGCAGATATTGCAGCGAGGTGATCGGCTTCGCGCCGGCCTGCACCATGCGCTCGACGGCGCGCTCATGCGCTTCGGTCGAGATATCGCCGCTCGCGTCGGTGATGACATAGGCGTCATAGCCCTGTTCAAGCGCCGAGAGCACGGGGCCAACGATGCAGACCGAGGTCCAGAGGCCGGCGAACACGAGCCGCTCCTTGCCAATGCGATTGACTTCGCCGATCACGGCGGCGTCTTCCCAGGTGTTCATGCTGGTGCGATCGAACAGCGCTTGCCCCGGAAATGCATCGGTGATCTCACTGAACATCGGGCCCGAGAAGCTCTTCTCGGCAACCGTGGTCAGTATGGTCGGGACGGCGAAGCCGGCAGCGCTATTGGCGACCAGTGCCGCGTTGTTGCGAAGCAGTTCGGGTGCGATCGACTTGGTGGCGAACGCCATCTGCGATTGGAAATCGATGAGGACCAGCGCATGATCGCTTGGATCCAGCAGCGCCTTGGCGGGGGTCGGGGTGGCTTTGATCGACATGGGTGGCACTCCTTCTCTGGAAGATCGGTGATCCCGATCATTCGGGGTACAGTCGATCTACGCGGAGGCGGCCATCCTAAACAGTGAGATAAAATTGCCGCTTCCATTCTAAAATATAGAAAAGCAAATCATCAGCGCCGCACGGCGACCAGTGGATGTCATTGGGCTTTTATCAATAGCGGCAACGCGGCGGGCAAGACGGATCCAATGCGATTGTGTGGTCGGCTAGGTCTGGTAAGGATGGAGGCATGAGGCAGGGGATGCTTTTTATCGGGCTGGTCGCATTTGCGATCATGCTCATGCTGGCCATATTTTTCGCGGCACGCTTCGGGGATGAGGAGTAGCTCGCCCACCGCTCGGTCGATTGAACCTGAGAGGCGATAGGCGCGGCAGTTTGATCTAGGTTAAGTTCGCCCGGCCAGCGTTCCTGCGTTCGCTTTTCGAGGGCTTGCGCAATCTGTCCGGTCTCGCCATGGGTCTTCTCCACTCGCGGCGCGGAGACGGCAACCTCTATGGAATCGAAGAAGATCGCGTCGCTCGGACGCGACCGCCGCGCAAGCCGCACTATCGTAGCGCTGCTCGCGCTCGGATTTGTCGCGCTGCTCGTTGCTGCCGCGGCAACCTATTGGACCCAGCGCCAGAATGAGGAAATTGCCCAGCGCGTCTCGCACACGCTGCTGGTCGAGGCGCGACTTGGCGCCTTCGCGAGCGCCAATGAGCGGATGGAGACCGCAAGACGCGGGCTTTTGTTGACCAACGACCCGCGCTTCGCCGCGATCATGGACAAGGCCGAGGAGAGCGCCCGGGCACAGCTCGGCGAACTTGGCGCGTTGATCCGGGACAATCCGGAGCAGGTGGCGCGCGTGGCGCGGCTTCGCAAGCTCATCGACGCTTATGGCGCCTATAATCGCAAGGCGATCGGCGGCGGCATCGCGGCACGGCGCGCGGTCGTCGAGGGGTTTGCGAGCGATACGGGGGTCGCTTATGTCCGCGACGTTCGCAGGGTGGTCGATGCCATGATGGCGAACGAACTCGCGCTGCTTCGCGAGCGCGAAAGCAAGCAGCGGCGCACGCAGGCGCTATTCAACACCACGTTGCTGATCACCGGGCTGCTCATTCTGGCGGTCGCCGCGATCACGCTTCTTCTCATTCGCCGCAATCTCGTCGACCTTCGCCTGTCGCGCGAACAGCTTCGCCATTTGAACGAAAGCCTCGAGGAGCTTGTCGAAGCGCGCACCGCCGAGCTCAGCCGGGCCAATGCCGAGATCCAGCGCTTCGCCTATATCGTCAGTCACGACCTTCGCTCGCCGCTGGTCAATGTGATGGGCTTCACCGCCGAGCTGGAAGCGGCGCGCAAGGCGATCGCCGATTATCTCGCGCGCAGCGAGGAAGGAAATTGGCAGGCGCCCGATCCCGCGACCCGCCTCGCGATCGAGGAAGACCTTCCCGAAGCGATCGGCTTCATCCGCAGCTCCACCCAGAAGATGGACCGGCTCATCAACGCGATCCTCAATCTGTCGCGCCAGGGTCGGCGGTCGCTGGCGCCCGAACGGCTCGACCTTGGGCTCGTCGTCAAGACGATCGCCGACAGCCTCGAGCACCGCATCCAGGAAACCGGGACGCGGCTCGAAATCGGCGATTTGCCGCAGATCGTCAACGACCGGCTCGCCGTCGAACAGATACTCTCGAACCTCATCGAAAATGCGCTCAAATATCTCAAGCCCGGGCGGGCGGGCGTGATCGCCGTCAGCGGGCAATGCGAATATGGACGGGCATACGTCGAGGTAAAGGACAATGGCCGCGGGATCGACCCGCGCGACCATGATCGCATCTTCGACCTTTTCAGAAGGTCGGGAACACAGGACCAGCCCGGCGAGGGCATCGGTCTCGCACACGCCAGGGCGCTTGCCTATCGCCTTGGCGGCACGATCGACGTGCAATCGGCGCTGGACGAGGGATCGATTTTCCGTCTCACATTGCCGGTCGAATGGAAAGGCGGAGAAGAAAATGCCTGATCAACAGCAATCCGTGAATATCGTGATGATCGAGGATGACGAAGGTCATGCCCGGCTGATCGAAAAGAATATCCGCCGCGCCGGCATTTCGAACGCCATCCATCACTTTACCGACGGCACGTCGGCGCTCGACTTTCTCTATGACGCCGAAGAGGGGCCGGCGCGCAACGGTCCGGCGCTCGTCCTTCTCGATCTCAATCTTCCCGACATGAGCGGGACCGATATTCTGGCGCGGCTCAAAGGCGAGGGCAGTGCGCTGCGGCGGACGCCCGTCGTGGTGCTGACGACGACCGACGACAAGGTCGAGATCCAGCGCTGCTATGATCTGGGCTGCAATGTCTACATCACCAAGCCCGTGAATTACGAGAATTTCGCCGATGCGATCCGCCAGCTCGGCCTCTTTTTGTCGGTGATCCAGGTCCCCGATCCCGATCAGGCCTGACCGGAAGGGCTTCGTCGAGCGTGGCGCATATTCTCTATATCGACGATGACGAGGGCATCCGCCGCCTCGTCTCGCGCAATCTCGAACGCGAGGGGTTCACCGTCAGCCTGGCAGCGAGCGGCGCCGAGGGTGTGACGATGACCCGTGCGGGGCGTTTCGACCTTATCGCGGTCGATCATTATATGCCGGAGCAGGACGGGCTTTCGACGCTCGAAGCACTGCGCAGCGTCGCGGGCTGTCCGCCGATCGTCTATGTGACGGGTTCGGAGGAAAGCCGCGTCGCGGTCGCCGCGCTCAAGGCGGGCGCCGACGATTATGTCGTGAAATCGGTGGGCAGCGATTTCTTCGACCTGCTGGCAAGCACCTTCGGGCAGGTCCTCGAACGCGCCAGCCTCCGCCGCGATCGCGAGCGCGCGGAGGAAGAACTCAGGGCCAGCAACGCACGGCTCGAGGCGCTGCTGACTGAAGTCAATCACCGCGTCGCGAACAATCTCCAGATGATCATGTCGTTCGTCGCGCTCCAGGCGAAAACGCTTCCCGACCCCGAAGCGCGCGAAGCGCTCAAGAAGACCCAGCAGCGGATCGCGACCGTCGCGCAGGTGAACCGCCGTCTCTACACCAGCAATGACGTCGAATTCGTCGCGATGGACGACTATCTGGAGGGCCTCGCCGCCGACCTCGGCGCCAGCTGGTCGACCGGCGCGGCGCGCCGCGACGTGCGCGCCGAGGCCGAACCCCTGCGGATCGCCACCGACAAGGCCGTCGCGCTCGGCATGATCGCCAATGAATGGGTGAGCAACGCCTGCAAATATGCCTATGGGAACGACGAAGACGGCGAAGTGAGGATTATTCTGCGCCAGAGCGGCGATCGCACGGTCGAACTCGGCGTCGAAGATGACGGGCCTGGTTTTTCGGCCGGCGTCCCGGCGCAAGGCACCGGGCTGGGTACAAAGCTCATCGATGCGATCGCGCGAACGCACCGCGCTGAGGTGCATTATGAGCCCGGTCAGGCGGGCGGACGGGGAATGCGGGCCCGAATCCTATTGCCCCTCAAGGCCGGCGAACTCAAAGTCTTCGAGCCCGCCATCTGAGCCTTTTTGCCCGGGGAAGGGCCGGCGCGGCGCAAGCTTGGCGTTGGGCGCGATAAGACGTGCCGGTCGGCGCCTCGGATAGCCTGACCTATTGCGAAGCTTGCGCCAATAGGCTGTTCCGCACATGAAAAAGCCCGCGCGGCAGCAGCGCGCGGGCTTTCCTGAACCTCGCGGAGATCAGTAGCTGTTTTCGAACTCGTCGATCTCGCGCTCGGCTTCATCTTGGGCGCGGCCATATTTTTCTTGGATCTTGCCGGCAAGCACCTTGCGGCTGCCGTTGATCTGGTCGACCTCGTCGTTGGTGAGTTCGCCCCATTTCTTCTGAACATGGCCTTTGACCTGTTCCCAATTGCCCTTGATCGTGTCGTTGTTCATGATTGGTCTCCATTCTGTGTGATGGATGAACGATTGCGGGAAGCTGACCGTTCCGCTGGAGTGCCGATTTACCGCGCGCTAAAAGACCCCGTTTAACATGGGTTAAACACGAGTTTTTCAGGTGGCGTCGCGCATTGGGCGACTCGCGATATGCTTGCCGCGCGCGCAATTGGCGCGGGTTGCGCGAGGGGGGGGCCAAGCTTGCGGAACCGGGCACACGCGCGGGAAAAGTCGCTGCCCGGCTTGCGTCTGCCTCAGCCGATCAGGACTGATCGCGGTGGAGATAGAGGTCGGAGAAGTCCGCGACCGCGATCAGGGCATCGAGATCGGCAATCCGGATCCCGCGACCTTCGCGGACGATCGAACCCGAGCGCTCGAGCGCCTTGAGGGTCCGGTTCACATGCACCGGCGTCAACCCGAGAACGTCGGCAAGCTGCTCCTGGGTGAGCGGCATTTTGCGCACGTCGAGCCCGCCCCAGTGGGTGTCGTCCAGCCGGAAGTGGAGCTCGCACAAAAGATGGGCGAGCCGCGCGAGTGCGTTGCGGCGCCCGTTGTTGAGCAGCCATTTGCGACCGATCGACGCTTCGATGAGAATATCGACCATGACGGCGCGCGCGATCGCGGGTCGGGCCTGCACGAGCCGCTCGAAATCCGAAATCATGATCACGGTCAGTTCGACGGCGGTGAGCGCCTGCAAATTATGATCGACGGTGCGAAGATACATCGACTGGAAATCGAGCGGGTCGCCAGGGATCTTGATCGCGACGATCTCGCGGCCGCCATCGGGGGTCGTCTTCTGGCGGTAAGCAAAGCCCGATCGCAGCACCGGGCAGATATCGGATCGCTCGCCTTCGCGCAGGATATAGTCATTGGGTTCAAGGTGCCGCGTGCGATGCGGCAGAGCGGCGATCGCCGCCTGGTCTTCGGTGGACAGGAGGCTGTGGCTGAGCAGCTTGGCCAGAAACACACCCATGCCGGGTGGCGCCTTGTCGCGGTCGAACATTATCAATGCCTTTCCTTGCCGCGGACGACGTGCGCTCGGCTTATGGTGTGCAATGCTCTAACCGCTATCGCGGAACGCGCAATATCGAGATTGCCGAGCGCGCAGCGCTTCGCGCATCGGTCGGTCAACGTCGCGCGTCGATGCCGCTTATTGCGTCATTTGCCGCAAGGCGTCGCCGGTAAAGGCGGACGTACCTGTCAGGATCCTGGTCGGTCTTTTTCCTCGGTTGATCGATCATCGTCGCGAGGCCGCGCCGCCGCAGTCGCGAAGGCGCTGGCGCGCGGCGTGGGATGGATCGCGATAGACGGAGCCAGGCTGAAGTGCCGCTAGACGCCAATGCTGGCGAGGGCCGCCGCAAGCGCATCGAGGGTAAAAGGCTTGCGTACCACGGCTGCCTCTCCGAATCCGGACCGAGCAGCGCCGCCGTCGCCCGTCGCGACGACAAAGGGAATATCTGCCTCGCGGAGCGCCTTTCCCACCGCCTCGCTCGTCTCGCCATTGGCAAGATGAACGTCCAGGATCACCGCATCGAAATCGGGCGATGCCAAGCGCGCGAGAGCGCCGGCCAGACTACCTTCGCAGCCGGCAAGTTCGCAGCCGAGGGCGTCGAGGAAACCCTCGATCATCATCGCCACTAGCGGGTCGTCCTCGACGATCAATATCCTGCTTGTCATTTGAAGCCCATAGCAAGCTATCCCGCGCTCATGGGAAGCGACGAGAATGAGTCAAATTTGTCAGCGTTCCTCAGGAACTTGCGCGGCGCCTCGATGTTCCGCGCGGCAGGCAAAGAATTCGCGGTCGTGTCGCAGGCGAGGCGGCGGACGGGGCGGGGGGCTATTGAAAAAGGGGGAAGGCATCGCTTCGCTAGTGCCGCCGCACCATTGCGGCGAAGCTGCCGAGAATTTCCGCGCCCTCGTGCCCGGCGCCGTCGGTCCCCTCGCACTCGGCCGCCCGCGCGCAACACCCGCACCGGGCAAATGTTTCCTGCCGCAGCAAAAATATACCGCCTTCTGCAAAGGAAACTTTCTTCTGATTCAAGGGGTTGATCCGATGTCAAATCAATTGGAGGACAGCATGAGCATCGAAGGAAAGATCAAGGAAGCCGCCGGCTATGTGAAGGAAGAGCTGCATGAAAATGGTGACAGCCCCGAGGCCAAGCGCAAAGCGCAGGAAGGCCGCGACCTTCGCAATGAAGGCCGCATCGAAGATGGCAAGGCACCCAAGCTGGGCACGCCCGGCACCGAATCCTGAGCTCCCGCCATACCCCGTGGCAAACTGGGCCCGCCTCGGCGGGCCTTTTCTTGTGCGGGCAACGCGGTCAGACGCAGCGGCAAGGCGGCAGACGCACTGGCAGGAAGAGTATATCGCGCCGCAGATGAGCGGCAGCGAAAAGGGCGCTGTCGGCTAAGGAAGCCAAATAAGCGGCGCAAGGCAATATGGTGCGGCAGAACCGGGAACGGGCGGAGAGGCGACAATCAGGGGGACGGAAGGAAGGCGTGCATGCATGGGGACCCTCGGCGGTCGTATCCGCCGAAGGGTCGCCAGCGTCTCGGCGCGGCTGACGACAGAGCAACTTCACTCGAACGCGATCACGCTCCGTGCGTGGCAACCGACGCGGCCTCCGTTCGCGGCATTCGCAAAAGCGGCGTTAATCCTATCAGTTGCCCTTGACGCCATCGGCGCAATCGCCGACCGATTCGATGTCTTTGCCCGCTCCTTCGACCGTGTTGCAGGCCGACAAGACCAGCAGCGATCCGCTGATCGCGAAAATTGTCAGCAGCTTCTTCATATCCTCTCTCCGGTGACAAGGCGTACCAGCGCCTCTGCCTGGCCTTACGAATTCGCGCGCTAATTGTTCCGCCGCTTCGGCGCGTGCCAGCCGGGGCGTTTGAATTCACCGCCGAACGGGCAATTTGGGGAGAGGCATCGGATCTGGCCGGTACCCTGTCGATCGCACCATTTTGTTTAGGCGGTGTATTCTGGCTTGCGGGAATGCTGGCGGAGCGAACGGCTGCCCGCATGTCGGCGGCACGATAAGCCAAGAAGGGCTTCGCGTTCGGCGAAGCCCTTCCGGCCCCCGTGGCAATATGGCTACGCCAGCTGGAGGCAGACTCACATCTGCTCCGGGTCGCGCGCAGCAGAATGGGAGGCGATGCTTAGCCGCAGCGATCGGCGGCCGACATAAAATAGATCAAGTTCGATCCGAAATGATGTTTGACGGCACTTCCTACGCTTGGGGCCGGGCCACCAGCGCGCCCGCACATGCGATCTCGCGGGCAGCGGTTGCGGCGCGCATCGGAAAAGTCCCGGCGACAAGATCGACGCGCGTCCCGCATCGTGGCTCGCTCCGCTGGTCGCATGCAGACCGGTGAACCTCGGCCTTGGCCGAGCCGACCGACAGAAATCAAACCTCTGCGCATTCGCCCGCTCGATGCCGCGCCGCCGCCGACCGACGCGGTTGGCGGAACGCTCGCCCTCCGGGCGTGGTCGCTGACCCGTGCCAAGTCGCAGCCTCGCCCTCTCCGCCCAATATAGTTGACTAGGAAACGTCATTGTGCGACCGGGCGGCGAAGGGAGCGGCCATGAGCGGTGTTTCTGAATTGACGGCGCATCTCGGATATCTGATGCGCAGCGTCTCGAACGCAGTGTCGCACGAGTTTGCGCGCAAGATCGCAGCCGAAGCTGTGACTGTCGCCGAATGGGTCATGCTGCGCTCGCTCTATGATGAGACCGAGATGGCGCCATCGGTACTTGCCACGAAGATGGGGATGACCAGAGGAGCGATCAGCAAGCTCGCCGAACGGCTCATTGCCAAGCGCCTTGTCGAGCGGCGCGAAAATCCCGTCGATAAAAGGGGCCACAGCCTCTCGCTCTCGCTGGCCGGTGCGCAGAAGGTGCATGCGATTGCTGCGCTTGCCGATCGCAATGATGCCGATTTTTTTGCGGTGATGAGCAATGCCGAACGCGCCGAGCTGCGCGCCCTTCTAGAGACGCTGATCGCCCGGAACGGCCTCTCGGCCGCTCCTGTCGACTGAGCGCAAAGATCTTCGAACGAAAGGAAGTGAACATGCACGCCGACCAGACCGCCACCGCCGAATATTGCCTAAACGCTGCTTACGACGGACGCGTGAGTTTCCCCGAGATTGTCGGCAAGCTCATCGACGCGGGTTTCGAAGGCTATGATGTCGACTATCGCCGGGCCATGCAGATATATTATCTCCCCGACGGCGACAGCGTCGAGCTCGCGATGCCATCCTGTTCAGAGGACGTTTCGGCCCGCTTCGATGACGCGCGCATCGCGGCGCTGGTGCGCTGGGCGCAGTCGGACGTGCCCCACTACAGCTATGCCGCGTTCAGTGCGCAGGCCAAGACGGCCGGCTGCGCCGGCTATCATGTCTCCTTCCTGGGCCGGCGCGTGGTCTATTACGGGCGCACCGCCGAGACGCATGTCGAGCTCTTCGATAGCTGATGCGGCGCCCACCGAAGGACGGCCCGCAAGCCGTCTCTGCCGGCCGGAGAGTCCGGATATTGTTCGAGCGTAAGGCGCCGCGCGTCGCAGGGCGCGGGAACCCCTGAGACGTCCGGCGCGCTTCTTCCTGCGGGGGCTCCGGAGGAGACGCAATATGAACCACAGTCTGCATGAAGCCGGCTCGAACAACGGCAACTACCTGCGCTTCATGGCGATGGTGGGGACCTCAACCGCGGTGATGTTCGGGCTCATGTATCTCAATAGCTATGCGCTCGATCATGTCCTGTGGAGCGAGACGCGTTTCTGGATGACCTTGGTGATGGGCGCCGCAATGGCGCTGATCATGCTGGGCTTCATGCGCGCAATGTACCGTAATTCGCAGAAGAATATGATCATAATCGGCGCCGCGGCGGCCGTATTCGCCGGCTCGCTCTTTCTCGTCCGCAGCCAGATAACCGTCGGTGACACCGACTATATGTCCGCGATGGTGCCGCACCATTCGATCGCCATTCTGACCAGCGAGCGGGCCCGCATCCACGATGCGCGCGTGCGCGCGCTTGCGAACGGGATCATACGGACCCAGCGCAAGGAAATCTCCGAGATGAGATGGCTGATCGCCGACATAGAGGCACACGGCATCGCGGCAACCCCCGAGGAAGCTCGGGCGCGGCCAGTGCCCGACTTCCAGGGGCACCTCAACGCGGGTGACTGGGATCCCTCACAGAGCAAGATGGTCGATCGCTGATCAAGGCGTCCATGGTGCAGCACCCCTCGGCTCACCGGCCCGGCGTGCGGGCCCGCCGGCTCGGGGAGCTTCATGGGCGTCGCGCGACGGTCTGCCTTGCAGTCCGAACGGGTGACCGAGCGACCGAGACCCATCCGTCCGTAAGAGGCTGCGTTAGGCGACGCAGCCCCTCCGCAGAGCGCGCACCGGCCTCGCCTTTTTGCGTGAGCCGCCTGGTCGCAGATGGCTCTACGCGCTGGATCAGCCATGGTTCGTCCGCTGTCCTGCGCGCACCGCCGCAGTGACGGGGGCTCGTGTAGATATTTTGAGTGAGGGGCGGGCAACTGCCACCTACGGCGGCGCTCGCCAGAGCGGGGTCGCTCATCCGTTGACGATGGTGCCGCCGTTCGGGTGAAGCACTTGGCCCGACATATAGCTGCTGTCCTCGCAGGCGAGGAACAGAAAACAGGGTGCGACCTCATTGGGCTCACCCGGTCGCTTCATCGGCGTGCTCTCGCCAAACGTCGCGACCTTTTCGGCGGGCGCGCCGCCGCGCGGGTTGAGCGGTGTCCAGATCGGCCCCGGTGCGACCGCGTTCACGCGAATGCCCTTGCCGACGAGATTTTCGCTCAGCGACCGGGTGAAGGCGGTGATCGCGCCTTTCGTCGCACTGTAGTCGAGCAGTCCGGCGCTTCCCTGGTACACGGTGACGCTGGTGCAGTTGACGATCGCCGAGCCCGCGCGCAGGTGCGGTAGTACCGCCTGAACAAGATAAAACATGCCGAATATATTGGTGGCGAAGGTCCGCTCGAGCTGTTCGACCGAAATGTCGCGGATGTCCTCGGCGGGATGCTGTTCGCCGGCATCGTTCACCAATATGTCAATGCGACCGAATTTGGCGATCGTCTCGTCCGCGATCTTCGCCGCGGCATCTTTCCGCCCGACATCGGCCTTGATGGTCAGGCAGGTTCGTCCCTCGGCCTCGACGATCCTGGCCGTCGCTTCGGCATCGCGCGTGTTCGATTTGTAGACGATGGCGATGTCGGCCCCTTCGCGCGCGAAGAGTGCGCAGACCGCGCGGCCGATGCCGCTGTCGCCGCCGGTCACAATCGCGACCTTCCCGGCAAGGCGATCAGAACCCCGATAGCGCGGCTCCCACTCGGGTTTGCGCGCCAGCGTCGCTTCGCTATCGACCAGCGGCGCGGCGATCGACTTGCTGTCGCCCACTTGCTTGCGCAGCTTGGCTGCCGCGATCTGCTTTCCGCGCTTCTCCTTGCTGTTTTCACCGACCTTTCCGGCTTGGGCTTTGCGGGTCATTCTGCTTTCCTCTTCTGCCCCCGCTCCGAAGCACGAACCATCCAAAGCGAAGGATGGTTGCGCATGTTCGTCGGCGCGGCTTCGTGTTCGGCCAAGCCTGCCTCATCATTTTCCATGTCGCGGCGGTTGAGCGGAGAGGTGCCTGGCCGCAGGGTCCTCCGCGAGACGGGTTCCCGCCAGCGGCCTTGCTTGCTGTATCGGTCGCCAGATCAAAGATTAGAGGCTTGGCGGGCCAAAATTGCACCCGCGCGATCCGCGCCGCGCCATTGCGCGGCGCGCCCGCCGCCATCCGCGGGCCGCTGGCGGGAAAATTGAGACCAAAATGGTTGCGATCGCGCTGGCTTTACCAATGTAATATTGACCTATTGGGGGTCTGATTAACGCCGATTTGACCAAAGCATGGCTTATCATGCGGGGAGAGGAGGCCGGCCTTGCGATGTCCCGAACGAAGCACTGACGAAGTCGGACGGCTCGCAGCGCTCGCAGAATATGGGATAGACCCCGCACTCGGCTTGCCCGGCCTGCAGCCGATCGTCGAAATGGCGGCGCGCACCTTCGATTGTCCCGCGGCTGCCGTCAACATGATCGGCGATGACCATGTCTTTTTCGCCGCAAGCGAGGGCGTTGGGGCATGCGACATGTCGCGCGATGCGAGCTTCTGCGCGCATGCGATCAATGCCCAGGATATTCTCGTCGTCGAGGATGCGACGCTCGATCCGCGCTTTCACGACAATCCGCTCGTCGCTGACGGGCTCATCCGCTTCTACGCCGGGGCCGCGCTCAGATCGCCGTCCGGCCATGCGCTTGGCGCGCTGTGCGTGCTCGATCCGGCGCCGCGCGCCGGCCTGTCGCCCGGGGACCGGGCGCGATTGCGCGCGCTCGCCGATCTCGTGTCGGACAAGCTCGAGCTTCGCCGGCTCGGCGTTCAGGCGGCAACCCGGCCCAATCGTTTTGCCGCGAGCGCCGCGACGTCACCCAATGCGGTCATCTGCTTCGATGCCGGAGCGCGCGTAACCGCCTGGAATGCGGCAGCGAGCATGATGTTCGGTCACGATGCCGCGGCGATGATCGGCGAGCCGATCGACAGCATCATCGATCCGCGCGATCATCCGCTCGTCCACGCCGCGATCGCGCGCGTCCGCGGAGGGGGCACGCCGGTTACCGAGGCGACACCGCTCACGGGAGTGAGGGCCGATGGCACCCGCTTTCCGGGCGAGATTCACTGGTCGCACTGGTTCGAGAATGGTGTCATCCATTTCGGCACGATCGTGCGGGACATGACCGAAGCGCAGGCCGAGCATGACGCGCTCTACCGATTGGCGAATTATGACGCGCTCACTGGCCTGCCCAATCGCAATCTCCTGCGCGCGCGCCTGGCAGAAGCCGCCGTCGCCGGCGCGCCGCACGCGCTCCTTGTCGCTGATCTCGCGGGCTTCGGAGACGTCAACAACGCGCTCGGTCAGGCAGCGGGCGATGCGGTGCTCGGCGAAATCGGGACGCGGCTGGGCACGCTGGTTACGGGATCCGATATGGCGGCGCGTTGCGGCGGCGCTGCCTTTGCGCTGCTTGTCGCGGCGGACGCGCTTCTGGCGATCGATGCCCTGGCAGAGGCCATGATTGCAGCGATCGCCGCTCCTATCCATATTGATGGCGTCGAACATCGTTTGTCGGGCCATGTCGGGATCGCGCTCGCGCCCGATCATGGCGGTGAGGCCGACGCGCTGATCGGCAGCGCCGAACTGGCGCTGTTCCAGGCTCGCCAGCTCGGGCCAGGGTCGCGTTATGTCTATGTGCCCGCGCTGCGCGCCGAAGCGGTCGCACGGCGCATGTATGACGCCGAATTGCACCGGGCCTTCGAAGCCGGCGAATTCTGTCTATTCTATCAACCGCAGTTCTGCCTCGCCGATGGTGCGCTCACCGGGGCCGAAGCCCTTATCCGGTGGAAACATCCCGAGCGCGGACTGCTCGAGCCCGCCGCGTTCCTTGCCGCGCTCGAAGCCGGGCCGCTCGCCGCGCCGGTCGCGCGCTGGGTCGTCGAGGAGGCCAGCGTCTGCGCAGCTTTCTGGCGCGCTCGCGCACCCGATTTCCGGATGGGCATCAATCTCTCGGCGGCGCTGTTTCGCGCCGGCGATCTGCCGCAGCTGGTGCGCGGCGTCTGCGCGCGCCGCGGCCTGGCGCCCAGTGCACTGGAACTCGAGATCACCGAGAATATCCTGATCGAGGGCGAAGCACCGATCGTCGAACAGCTCGGTGCACTGCGCGATCAGGGCGTGCACCTCGCATTCGACGACTTTGGCACCGGCTTTGCGTCGCTCAACCTGCTCCGCACGCTGCCCGTCACCCACATCAAGATCGACAAGAGCTTCACCCGGATGGTGCGTAGTGCACCGCGCGAGCGCATCATCGTCACCACGCTGATCGACATGGCGCGCCGTCTCGGCATTTCTGTAATCGCCGAAGGCGTCGAAACGGCCGAGGATGCAGCCTTCTTGCGCGAGCAAGGATGCGAGGAGGGGCAGGGTTACTGGTTCGGCCCCCCGGTCCCGCCCGCATTGTTCGAGGAGCTTTATTTTGCAAACGCGGGGACACTGCGCGAAATCGGCGGCTCCGCGGGCTGACGTTGCGTCGCCCTAGGACAATGACGCAGATCCACTGCAGACGGGCGGTCTAGCCCGAATAGTGCGATGCTCATCCGATCGGATCGACAGTGCATGTGGTGTCGGCGATCCCGCGACGTGCGCCAGAGACATTGCGCGCAATTGTGGCGCAACGGCAACAAGCAAAATTTATCGACAATTATATCCGAAGTGAGTTTGACTTAGCTCGTTGCGCCTTTTCTTCCGGGCGCGAGCCAAGCGCTCGTCAACAGGAGGAAAAATTGAGAAAGATGATGACGGCGGCATTTGCCGCAACGCTTTTCGCGGTTCCCGCGCACGCGCAGGACAGCAGCGGTCTGGCGGGCTTCAAGCTCGGCGCCATTGCAGGCTATGACAGCGTGAAGCTCGAACTCGACGGCGACAGCGGCTCGAAAGGCGGCTTCGCTTATGGCCTGACCGCCGGCTATGATGTCGATCTGGGTGGAGCGATCCTCGGAATCGAAACCGAGATCTCCGACTCGACCGCCGAGGAAAGCGTCTCCGACGTCGTTGTCCCGGGGGACCGGGCATCGCTCGTGACCGGCCGTGACCTCTATGTCGGCGCGCGGATCGGCTTTGCGGCCAGCGACAATGTCCTGCTTTTTGCCAAGGGCGGCTACACCAATGCCCGGGTGAAGCTCAAATATAATGACGGCACGAGCAGCCTCACCGAGGGCGACAATCTGGACGGCTATCGCCTTGGCGGCGGAGCAGAATATGTATCGGGTCCGATTTTCGGGCGGCTGGAATATCGCTATTCCGATTATGGCGAATATAGCTATGCCGGTGTCGGCACCGGGCTCAAGGCGTCGCGCCATCAGGTCGTGTTCGCTGGGGGCTATCGCTTCTAGTCGAGCCAGAGGGGGGAGGGGCGCCAGCCGGCTGCCCTTTCCATCCCGCTGACGGTACGCCCGGCTGTCCAGCGGGACCCGCGGCCGGGCAGGCAAGGGGTTCTGCTCCGCAGGATAGGCAATCCGCGTGCGGTCCTGGCCTGGGATGATCTTCGCTACGCTCTTGACTTCGGGGCCTTTTGCTCGAAGCTGAATTTGAAGGTTGAAGGGGGCGGGCATGGACAAAGCGGTATCGGCTCTTGCGGGGCGGCGCGCACCGTCGATCGATATGCGGACATCTAAGGTCGCTGGCGCCCCGACGAGTTGCACATTGCTACGGCGCGTCATCGGCGCGCTTGCCTCGCGCAGATTTTTGCTGGCCGGGATCGCTACGGCAATTTCGGCGGCCGCGCCTTCGCTGGCCGCTCCGCCGCCACCCTCCGGGCAAAGTCAGGTCGATCGCGATGCCGATCTGGCGCGGTCGGCGCGGAAGGCCCTTGACGGAGGCCGCGCGCGCGAAGCCGCCGACATGCTCGAAACGCTCGTCGCGCCGCGTCATCATATGCTCGCCATCCTGCCCGCGTGGCATCTCGATCTTGGCCGTGCCTATGCTGCGCTCGGCGCGCCCGACGCCGCGCAGGGCCAGTATCGGCTAGCCTTGGCCGCGGCCGGTGAAGCCGGGGAGGCCGAAACCGAGGCGGAACTCGGCGACCTCGTTGCGCGGTCGGGACAAGCCAATCCCGTGCCCGACACGCTTGGGCCCGACGGCGCCAAATATTTCGATCTGCGCTGGGTCGATCGCGGGGGCGGGCAGATCGACTATGCCGGGGCCTTTCTCCTGCCTGCCGATGGCCCGCGCGGCGAAGCCTTCATGCTGGCGACCTATCGCGCCGACTGTGCTGCCTTGCAGGTCCAGATGCTCGCCGGCAGCGAATTCTCCGCGGGTGGCAAGCGGCTGCGCAAATTCGGGCGCGCCGAGCTTGCCTCGCCATCCAATGATCTCGCGCGGCACGCCGCGCAGATGATGTGCCGCCGTGATCCCGCGCTGGCGGTGCGCCGCACGCCCGATATCGACGGGCTGGCTTTGCTTGCGCGCTACCGCGCTCATCGTGAGATGCGCGCCGCTGTCGCCGCGCGGACAGAAGCCGGCTCCGGGCTCGACGCGGCGGCGTGCCGGGCGCATGTCGAACTGTTCATCGAGAAGATCGCGGCCGAAGGCCCGGTTTCCGGCCCGAGCTGGCAGATACGCGACTGGTGGGATGTCGCGGTCGAGACCGTCCCTGCGGACCAGATGGCGGGCGCGAAACTTGCCGCCGAACAACTCGCCCGGACCGATCCCGTTGCGGCGAACGCGGCGCAAAAGGCCTGCGTCCGCAAAGCGATCGACAGCGGGGAAATCGCGGGACTCTAGCCGCGCCGACGCAGCTCCCATCTGCGGAATTGCGGGACCAGCAGATGCCGCCGGTCGGGCGAGTTTGCCCATATGCGATAGCCGTCGTACCACCCGGCGCGTATGATCTCCCGGTTCGGGCACAGGCGTCAGGGGTGCGCGGGCGTCTTGCACGCGCGTCCCGTCGTTTCGAGCTGTAGCGTCGCGTGCGTAATGCCGAATTGCTCTTGCAATGTTTCCGCCACTTCCCGCCGGACCCTGCCGTGCCCATCAGGCGTCGCGGTAACGATATGCGCGGTGAAATTCATGTCGTTCCCGGCGACCGACCAGAGATGAAGTTCATGGACCGCGACCACTCCCCCGCAAGCCAGGATTTGCGCGCGGACAGTGTCGAGGTCGACGCTGCGCGGCACGCCCTGTAGCAGGATATTGGCGGCATCGCGCAGCAATATCCAGGTGCGCGGAACTACCCAGAGCCCGATTGCAATCGCGACCAGAGGGTCGACCCAGCGCCAGCCGGTCAGCCAGATGAGGCCGGCCGCGCCGATCACGCCGAGCGATCCCAGCATGTCGGCCCAGACCTCGAGATAGGCGCCCTTGACATTGAGGCTGTCCCGCGTGCCGTGCGCGAGGACGCGCATGGCGACGAGATTGACCGCGAGCCCGACGGCCGCGACGGCGAGCATGCCGATCGAGCCGACATCCTCGGGCGCGAAAAGGCGCCTTGCCCCCGCAACGAGCACATAGGCGGCGATGGCAAGCAGAAGCAACGCATTGAAGGCTGCCGCGAGGATCTCGACGCGGCGATAACCATAGGTGCGGCGGGCATCCGCGGGCTTTCGCCCGATCCGGACGGCAACCAGCGCGAGCGCCAGCGCTGCTGTATCGGTGAACATGTGCGCAGCGTCGGATAAGAGCGCGAGGCTGTTGAAAAGCCAGGCTCCGGCGAGTTCAGCGATCAGAAACAGCGCAGTCAGCGCCAAAGCGATCGCGAGGCTTCGCGAACTAGCACCCGCCGCATGATCATGCGCGCCATGCGTGTGGCCATCTTCTTTCGTTGCTGGCTGGATCATGAACAAACTCACTTTGCGGACATGGGATCAACGTCCGCAAGGCCGCAATCGCTCCATCCTTATCCGCCTCCTCATCCGTTCCCGTAGCGGCGCCGGATTTCCCATCCGTTCTTTGCTGCGTGAGAGCGCTTCTCAGGGCTTTCACCGGAACTGCCCTTGCGCGAGGATTCATGGGTGTCGGAATGGCCGCGGCCCGACCCCGACATGTCGCCGCCCCCCGATTCCTTGTTGACCGTCGCCCAAGCCCGGCGCTCGGCCTCCTCATTGCTCACCCCGCGCTCTTCATGGCCCTTCTCGATATGCTCGGCTCTGCGTTTCTGCTTGTCGGTGTAGCTTGATTTGTCGGTGCGGGGCATCGAACCTTTCTGCTTGCCGTCCTGGCCGGGATTCTGGCCGGGGGTTCTGGTTCGGCTGACTGCCGCCCTGCTGATTATTCTGCGCCATGATGGCCTCTTCTTCTCAGATCGCCCTCGGGGGCGGGCGCGCATGGGAGACGCACGGCCGCGGCCATTGCCCCCTGAAAGATCACTTGAAAACATCGACTTAACCTATGTTATGAAAGGAAATTCAGAGCATTGGAGCCGGAACCAACGCGGTTCGGCAGCGTTTGGTGAGCATCCACTAAGGATAGACCGAACGGCGCGTCTTGCCGCTCCTACGCCTAAACGCGGGGAGGCGGACCGGCGCGGCCGGAACGCGGGAGACATTTCATGTTCAAATGGGCCATTATCTTCGCCGTCGTCGCGCTGATCGCCGCGCTTCTCGGCTTTGGCGGCATTGCCGGTCTATCGGCCGGCTTTGCGAAAATTCTGCTCGTCATCGGCGTCGTGCTTTTCGTCCTCGCCTTTCTGTTCGGGCGCGGTCGCCGCACGTTGCCCTGATCGACGCGGGCGTTGGTTCGGGAAGGGTGGACGATCTTTCGTCCGCTTTTTCTGACGGGTGCCGGCGGCCCACGACCCTTCGGCCGCCGGTCACCTAAGCTCATGTTCGGGCCGACGGCTGCGCCGAGGAAGGAAGGGCGGCAGCACGTGCCAGAGCGATCTTTTCACCACCCCGTGACGCCCGACGGCCGTTATTTCGTGGTCCGCGGTCGTCTTTGGCGGATGTCCAATCCCAACTTGTCGGAAAAAGAGCGCACGCGTCTTGTCTCCGACCTCATGGCGGCGCGGCGGGCGGTGCGCATGGCGCGCGAGGAGAAGAACGCCGCCGCCATGCGGCGGTCGAGGGCCGCGGTCGATCGCGCGAAGCGGGGGCTCGGCGAGCGCGGACCGGGGTGGTGGTCGGATGGCGCCCCCGATCTCAATCGCCGCATGGCGGTAAATACAGATTATGCCGATTGGTTTCGGGCGCTAGGGTCCGAATGACGCCGTCAGGATTTCGCGGTTGTCAACGAGGCGGTCGAACCCCTGTCGATCGTCAGCCATACACTACCCAGTCCAGCCGCCGGAACCACCTTCATGCGATCAGGCGCGATGCCGCGGTCGCCGAGCATATGCGCCAGCGCCCGCGCCTGCCCAGCGTCACCGGCAATTTCCATCGAAGCCGCGGGCGCCGCGCGCAGGATGTTGGAAAGGTCGGCCGCCTGCCCGATGCCTGCGCGCGTCAGGATCGGCCGATCCTCGGCGAAGCCACCAAATGCAAACTCGCCCTTCTGCCCGTCGCGCGACGCCAGCCACTCGGCGATGTTGCGCGAAAGCGAGCCCTTGGCGGCGGCGAGCGTCGAACCGTCGGGAAGAGTCACGACATTGTTAAGCGGGCCAGCCGGCGGCGCCGCCTCCACATCACTCGCGCCGCAGGATTGCAGTGAAAGCGTCGCGGCGGCGATCGACAGGGCCGACGTCATCACAAGCAGCAACCGCACCATGGTCTTCCTTTCCAATTCTCTTTGCCTAACGCGCGCGGGCGCCAGACGTTGCCCTGATATTGCGGAGCGTGCGAGGCTTCACCCCGTCCCTTATCGGGGCATCAGGCGAGGTCGCGCATGCGGAATTCGCGGTCCCAATGGCGGCGCGTGTCAACCTCGACCTCTGTGGTGACGGGTGCCGGTGAGACGAGCCGGAAATGCAGTAGCTGGGTGCCCTGCGATGGGGTGGAGCAAACGGAGACAATCTGGGGGGGCGATAACCACGGTGATAGCAGAAAAACTGCCGAAAATTGGCAAAAACTGCAGATTTCAGCGCTTTAGATGGTGCCGGCTGTCAGACTCGAACTGACGACCTACCGCTTACAAGGCGGTTGCTCTACCAACTGAGCTAAGCCGGCGCGCGTTCGCGCCCCTTGCGTCAAATTATGCCAAAGGTCCAGCCCTCCGTGCGCGCGATCGTCGGGGTGAGCGGTGCGGGAGACCAGGGCGCGGTATCGGCGGCGATCGCGCGAAGCCACGCGGAGCTGAGCAGCGCGTCGCTTGCATGGTCGCTGACCGGGCCCGCAAGCCCCGCCGGCGGCGAGCCGAGCGCCGCGAGCGCGGTGTCGAGCGCGGCGCCGTCGCGGATCTTGCTGCGTCCGGCGGGCACGCCCGCGGCGCGCGCGGCAAGCGCGGTGTAGATTTCGACGAGCAGCGGGCCGCGCGGGGGCGCCGGATCGAGCGGCCAGAGTGGGAGAGCGCCGCCGAGATGGTGGAGTAGCCGCATCCCCGACAGGCTTGCCTTGCCGACCTGCGCCGCACCGACGAGGTTGAAATTGCTCACACTCGCCGCCTGGCGCGTCGCGCGCTGATGCTGTTCGACGATACGCAGCCGGCCCGTACCGCCCTCGAACAAGTCGCCGACATCGCCCTTTGCATGGCGGAAATGGCGGCGGGCTTCCACATTGTTCAGAAAGCCATGCGCCTCGAAATGCGGATCGTCCGCTGCATGGCGCGCGACGAGCGCCCACAGCGCGCGCATATCGGGCGGACTGTCGGACCATTTGGGGAAATAGGCGTGGCGGTCGGCAAAGGCGAATGCGGCCGAAAAATCGAAGCCGATCAGAATGTCGGTGCCTTGAGCGGCAACGTCGCAGAGCCAGTCGAATATCTCCGCGCGCGACCAGACATGCCCCGGCCGGACAAGCGCGGGCGCCGCCCCGCCGCTCGCCACGGCGAGTGCAATGCCACGCTGGCGCGCGCCGCGGGCGCCCGACCAGTCGATGGCGGCAAAATGGGTGAAACGGCGCATATTTGGCGTGTAGCGCGGCGCGGCGGCTTGCACAAAGGGCCGCGCGGTCCCAAATGCGACCCATGCTGATCGAAACCGAACCGACTCCGAACCCCGCGACGCTCAAATTCCTGCCCGGCCGTCCGGTCATGGAAACGGGAACCCGCGACTTTGCCAGCCCCGAAGAGGCTGAAGCCTCGCCCCTGGCGCAGGCATTGTTCACGCTCGGCGACGTAAGCGGCGTCTTCTTCGGGCGTGACTTCGTGTCGGTGACGATCGCGCCCGGCGCCGAATGGTCGATGGCGAAGCCCGATGTGCTGGGCATCATCATGGATCATTTCCTGGGCGATATGCCGCTGTTCAACCCGGCGAGTGCTGCGGGGATCAGCGTTCCGGGCGACGCGGAGGACGGCTTTGCCGATGACCCGGCCGATGCCGACATCATCGACCAGATCAAGGAATTGATCGAAACGCGCGTCCGCCCGGCGGTCGCTAACGACGGCGGCGACATCGTCTATCGCGGGTTCGACAAGGGCAATGTCTATCTGAAGATGCAGGGCGCCTGCGCCGGCTGTCCCTCGTCGACTGCGACGCTCAAGAACGGAATCGAGTCGCTGCTCAAACATTATGTTCCCGAAGTCACCGCCGTCCACGCGGTCTGATCTGATCCCAGCCACAGGAGTATGTCCCGATGAGCGAGCCGCTTTCCGACAGCGCCCTCGACCAGCTTTTCCGCACCGCGCGTACCTATAACGGCTATCTCGACAAGCCGGTGTCGGACGCGCAGCTTCGCGCGATCTGGGATCTGATGAAATTCGGCCCGACGAGCGCGAACAGTCTGCCGGCGCGCATTGTCTGGTGCGTTTCGAACGCCGCCAAGGAAAAGCTCGCCGCGCTGTCGATGCCCGCGAACGCCGAAAAGATATTGAAGGCGCCGGTCACTGCGATCATCGCGATGGACAATGAATTCTACGAACATCTGCCCGAACTGTTTCCGCACACCGACGCGCGGAGCTGGTTTGCTGGCAATGCGCCGCACGCGGCGACAACCGCGTTCCGCAACTCCAGTCTGCAGGGGGGCTATTTCATCCTGGCCGCGCGGGCGCTCGGGCTCGATACCGGACCGATGTCGGGGTTCAACAATGACGCTGTCGACGCCGCATTTTTCGCCGATACGCCGAATGTGAAGAGCAATTTCATCTCGACGCTGGGCTATGGCGATCCGGCGAGCATCTTCGAGCGCAGCCCGCGGCCGGACTTTGACCGCTTCAACCGCATCGCCTGACGCGCTCCGGCTCGTCATCGATTGTGCCAGCGAGGCCTGCACGGTCGCGCTGATCGATGGCGCGCGCACCGTCGATGCGCGGCACGAGGTGATCGGGCGCGGACATGCCGAACGGTTGATCCCCCTGATCGCCGAACTGCAAGGCGGTGGACGAGCGGCCGGGATATTGGTGGGCTGCGGGCCCGGCAGCTTTGCCGGCGTTCGCATCGGCGTCGCAGCGGCGCGCGCGCTGGGACTGGCCTGGGGCGTCCCGGTCCGGGGCTTTTCGACCCCCGCCCTCGTCGCCGCGGCGGCGGCCGCGCCGATTGCGGCGGCAGGCGGCGCGCTCGTCGTCATGGAGGGCGGGCACGGCCAATGGTTCGTCCAGCCCTTCGGCGCCAAGCTGACGCCGCGCGGGCCAGTTCAATCGCTGCTACCCGAAGTCGCCGTAGAGAACGCGGATGGCTTGATAGTCGGGAACCGCGCCGACGTTTTCGTCGCGCGCCGCGGCTTCGGCGAAGCGCTCGTTATGCTGCCCGACGCGCGTGCGCTCCCTGCGCTGCCGGCGGAAGCCCTGTTCGATCACCCCCGTCCCATTTACGGGCGGGCGCCCGACGCAAAACCGATGGCGACGCCATGAGCGAGGCAGTGCGGATCGCCACCGCGCGCGTCGCAGACCTGAACGCGGCGATGCGGATCATGGATGCGGCGTTCGAACCCGCCTATGGCGAAGCGTGGAGTGCAGGTCAGTTGCTGACGCTGTTCGCGCTACCTTCGGCGCGCATCTGTCTGGCATGGGTCGGGGAGCGGGCGTGCGGCTTTTATGCGGCGCGGATCGCCGGTCCCGAAAGCGAATTGCTCCTGCTCGCCGTCGACCCGGCCTTTCGCGGCCGCGGCGTCGCAAAAAAACTCATGACCGACTGGCAGAATTGGGCATCGGGCGAAGGCGCCGAAGACTATTTCCTTGAAATGCGGGCCGACAATGACGCTATTCATCTTTACCGGGCGTCGGGTTTTACGGAGTGCGGACGGCGCCCTGCTTATTATCGCGGGCGCGATGGCGTAATGCGCGATGCGATTACGATGCGGCGCCTAGTCAAGGACGCTGATCATTAGCAATTGAGGCATTGCGAAATTCCCACCAAAATGGCATGAATTTCCTCGGGGTAGGAACCCCCCAATAATCAAATCGCTGATTATCCGGGTCTTTATATGGGGAATGAGTTTCATGTCGGAGTCTGCCGATACAAATGAAATGCTCGTCACGCTGACTGCCGACATCGTCGCGGCGCATGTCAGCAATAACAGCGTCGCGATTTCAGATCTCGCAATCCTGATCAACAACGTCCACACCGCCTTGTCGAACCTTGGCGAAAAGGCGGTCGAAGAAGAAAAGCCGGTGCCCGCGGTATCGATCCGCGCGTCGGTGAAGCCTGACCATATCGTGTGTCTGGAAGACGGCAAGAAGCTGAAAATGCTTCGCCGCCACCTGATGACCCACTATGGCATGACGCCCGACGATTACCGCGCAAAGTGGGGCCTTCCAGCCGATTATCCGATGGTCGCTCCCAATTATGCCGAACGGCGCCGCGCGCTCGCCAAGGAAATCGGCCTGGGCACCAAGGGACGCGGCGGTGGCCGCAAGCGCAAGAAAGTCTGAGCTTTTCACGGCGCAAAATGCAGGGGCGGTGCCGGGGGGCGCCGCCCTTGTTCTATGCGCGGGGCGACCCTATACAGATTGAAGAAACAGGACGCGACCTGCGCGCTTTGCACGAAAGGCCATCATGCCCGGTTCCATCGATCTTGAAGCCCTTTGCCATGAAAAGGGCCTGCGGATTACCGAACAGCGTCGCATCATCGCGCGCGTGATTTCGGATTCCGAAGATCATCCCGACGTCGAAACGCTTTATGAGCGCGCGTCGAAGATCGACAGCGGCATTTCGATCGCCACCGTTTATCGTACCGTGCGCCTGTTCGAAGAAGCGGGCATCCTCGACCGCCATGATTTCGGCGATGGCCGTTCGCGCTACGAAGCCGCGCCAGAGGCGCATCACGATCATCTGATCGACGTCGAAACGGGAAAGGTGATCGAATTCGTCGATCCCGAACTCGAAGCGTTGCAGAAGGTGATCGCCGAACGGCTGGGCTTCCGCCTCGTCGATCACCGCATGGAGCTTTACGGTGTCGCCATCGATCGCAAGCGCGACTGATCGCGCCCGGATCACCTGGCGCTCGGTCTTCCGTCTTGCGCTGATGGTGCTGACGCTCCTTTTCCTGATCGTCCCGCACCTTTTCTACCGCGCCATCGGGCGGCCATCGCCGATGGTCATGGCCTTTCTGAACGCGGTCGGCTGGATCGCGGGTTTGCGGGTCACGACGACTGGGACGCGGCTGCGCCGCGATGTCCTGTTCGTGTCGAACCATGTCAGCTGGCTCGACATTTTGGCGCTCGGCGGTGCGGCGCGATCGGCCTTCGTGTCCAAGGCCGAGGTCGGCACGACGCCGCTCGTCGGCTGGCTCGCCGACCAGAATCACACCATCTATGTCCAGCGTGAGGCGAAGCGCGAGATTCACAATCAGACGAACGATCTGCGCAATGCGCTTGCGCGCGGGCGCCCGGTGACGCTGTTTCCCGAAGGGACGACGGGGCCCGGCGACGGCTTGCTGCCATTCCGGCCGTCGCTGTTGCAGGCGGTGATTCCGACGCCGCCACGGCTCCAGGTGCAGCCGGTGTTTCTCGACTATGGGGTCGAGGCTCCCGATATTGCGTGGCTCGATCCCGAATCGGGCCTCGACAATTTCAAGCGTCTGCTCGCGCGCAAGCGGCCGATCACATTGACCATCCATTATCTCGATCCGCTGCCCAACGATGCCGAGGCGGACCGCAAGCTATTGGCCGAGGCCGCGCGCGCCGCGATCGCCGGCGCGATGGCGCAGACGCCAAACCCTTCCGCGATCAGCCGCCATCGCCTATAGGGCGCCGATGACATCCGACTCCCCCGCCAAAAATCCCGCCAAGACCTTCCACGTCAAATCCTTCGGCTGCCAGATGAACGTCTATGACGGCGAACGCATGTCGGAGATGCTGGGCGCGCAGGGTTATGTTCCCGCCGCGGACGGCGCCGATGTCGATCTGGTCGTGCTCAACACCTGCCACATCCGCGAAAAGGCGGCCGAGAAGGTCTATTCGGACATCGGCCGGCTGAAGCGCGAGGACGGCAGTACGCCGACGATCGCGGTCGCCGGCTGCGTGGCGCAGGCCGAGGGCGCCGAAATCGCGCGCCGCGCGCCGAGCGTCGATGTCGTCGTCGGCCCGCAGGCCTATCACCGGTTGCCCGACCTGATCGCGCGCGCCGAACGCGGCGAAAAGGCGATCGACCTCGACATGCCGCTCGAAAGCAAGTTCGGCGCGCTGCCAAAGCGCGCGGGCGGTCAGCGCCCGACGGCCTTTTTGACTGTGCAGGAAGGCTGCGACAAATTCTGTACCTACTGCGTCGTGCCTTATACGCGCGGCGCCGAGATCAGTCGGCCCTTCGCCGACCTGATCACCGAGGCGCGCGCGCTCATCGCGGGCGGGGTGCGCGAAATCACCCTGCTCGGGCAGAATGTGAACGCGTGGGACGGCGAGGATGACAAGGGCCGGGCGATCGGCCTTGACGGCCTGATCCGCGAGCTTGCGCGGGAGGGCGGGCTGGAGCGCATCCGCTATACCACAAGCCACCCGAACGACATGACCGACGGGCTGATCGCGGCGCATGGCGAGGTCGACAAGCTGATGCCATTCCTTCACCTGCCGGTGCAAGCGGGCTGCGATCGCATCCTCGCGGCGATGAACCGCAGCCATAGCGTCGACAGCTATTTGCGCGTCATCGAACGCGTTCGCGCGGCGCGCCCCGACATTGCGATTTCGGGGGACTTCATCGTCGGCTTTCCCGGTGAGAGCGAGGCCGATTTCGAGGCGACGCTCGATATCGTGCGCGCGACCAATTATGCGATGGCGTACAGCTTCAAATATTCGCGCCGCCCCGGCACGCCCGCGGCGACGATGGACGAGCAGATCGACGAAGCGGTGATGAACGACCGCCTCCAGCGGCTGCAGGCGCTGCTCAATCAGCAGCAGCAGGCATTCAACGAAGCGACGGTCGGGCGCGCGACGCGCCTGCTGCTCGAACGCAAGGGCAAGTTTGACGGCCAGTTGATCGGCAAATCGCCCTGGCTGCAATCGGTGCATGTGACGGCGCCGGGGCTGGCGATCGGCGACATGGTCGATGTGCGCATTACATCGGCCGGGCCCAACAGCCTGGGGGCCGAGCCGTTGATGGAAGCGGTTGCCTAGTGCCGGCTTTGAGTTTGGGTTTCCCTGCGAAGGCGAGGACCCATCTCCTTTCGCCGCATTCCGGTGCCACGGGAGATGGACTCCCGCCTTCGCGGGAGTACACAGGTTGTTACTGAAAGAAGGAGCCCTGCCCACGTGTCGAAACGCCCGCTGACCGCCGCATCGCCCGCCGAACCCGGCGACCGCGTCCGATTGTCGGTGGAGTTCGAGCGAACCCAGCTTCTGGGCATATTATTCGGCGAGTTCGACCGTAATCTGGTGGCGATCGAGAACAGGCTCGGCGTCTATATTTCGGCGCGCGGCAATCGCGTGCAGATCGAAGGGGAGGCCGAAGCCGCAGCGCGCGCGCGCGATGTGCTGACCGAAATTTATACGCGGATCGAACGCGGGGAAGAGATTGACAGCGGGCTGGTCGATGCGGTGATCGCGATGACGGCGCAGCCGACGCTCGACGGCATCATCCGCCACGAAACCAGCGACGCGCCGCCGGTGATGATCCGCACGCGCAAAAAGACGATCGTCCCGCGCGCGCCGTCGCAAATCCCCTATATGCAGGCGCTGGCGCGCGACGACGTGATATTCGCGCTCGGTCCCGCGGGCACGGGCAAGACCTATCTTGCGGTCGCGCAGGCCGTAGCCCAGCTCATCACCGGTAGCGTCCAGCGCCTGATCCTGTCGCGCCCGGCGGTCGAGGCGGGCGAGAAGCTCGGCTTCCTGCCTGGCGACATGAAGGAAAAGGTCGATCCCTATCTGCGCCCGCTCTACGACGCGCTGCACGATTGCCTGCCCGCCGAGCAGGTCGAACGCCGCATCGCGAGCGGCGAGATCGAGATTGCCCCGCTTGCCTTCATGCGTGGGCGCACGCTCGCCGATGCCTTCATCATCCTCGACGAAGCGCAGAATACGACGATCCCGCAGATGAAGATGTTCCTCACCCGCTTCGGCATGAACAGCCGCATGGTGATCTGCGGCGATCCGAAGCAGGTCGACCTGCCGCTGCCCGCGACATCGGGCCTCGCCGATGCGGTCGCGCGGCTCGAAGGTCTCGAAGGCATCAACGTCAGCCGCTTCACGAGCGCCGACGTCGTGCGCCACCCCATCGTCGGGCGGATCGTCGAAGCCTATGAGGGGCCGGGAAGCTGAGAGCTACGGCGCCCTGACGCCAATGCCGTTCAGCCTTTGGAGCGGCTGGCGTCGATGCTCCATATCCCGGCGCCGCGCGTCGCGATGAACAGGAAGATGAAGGTGTAGAGGATGATCGTCTCACCGCCGTTGACGATCGGATAGAGCCCGTTCGGCGCGTGGGCGACCCAATAACCGACCGCCGACATTCCACTGGCGATGAAGGCCGCGGGCCGCGTGAACAGGCCGATGATGATCAGCGCGCCCGCGACGAGTTCGATCGTTCCGGCGGCATAGAGCATCGGGTTGAGCGGCATCGGAAAATCGGTCGGGAAATTGAAGAATTTCTGCACTCCGTGCGCGAGGAACAGCAAGCCGGCGACAATGCGCAGCAGCGCATAGGCCTGTTCACGATAGCCATCGAGAAACTTCATCACACGCCCCCTTCGGTCGTTGTCGATGGGCGAAGCTATCGCAAAAAGCCGTCGCCGCGAAATTTATTCGCGCGCCATGTCACAATCGACCGGCGCTGCCTCGTCATGTCGGCACAACCCGAACAAAGGAGTGATGACATGACCAAGGTAACCGACCCCTTCGCCGCAGCGCCGCAGTTGATGAAGCAGTGGATGGCGACCTCGCTCGCTGTGCAGGACAGCCTCGAGAAAAGCCTGATCGAACTCGTCAAGATCCGCGCCTCGATCGTCAACGGCTGCGCCAATTGCATCAACATGCACACCGCCGAAGCGCGCGCTGGCGGCGAGAGCGAGCAGCGCATCTATCTGCTGGCGGCATGGCGCGAGGCGCCCTGCTATACGCCTCGCGAACGCGCGGCGCTCGCCTGGACCGACGCCTTGACGCGCCTGTCGCAGGGGCACACACAGGGCGAAGCCAAGGCGGCGCTCGAGGCCGAATTCACGCCGGAGGAACAGGTGAAGCTGACGCTGATGATCAACATCATCAACGGATGGAACCGTATCGCGGTCGGTTTCGACCTTTGGTACGAACAGCCGGCCCGCGCCGCGTGACGGGGACGGCACCTTCGCATGCGGAAGCGGCGGATGCGGCGGCGAGTTTCGACCCGCTGCGTCCGCTGCTGACGCGCGTCGCCTATCGCATGCTCGGTTCGGTCGCCGATGCCGAGGATGTGGTGCAGGACGCCTTCATCCGCTGGCTCGGCGCCGATCGTGCGGTGGTGCATGAGCCTGCTGCCTTTCTGCGGCGTACCGTGACGCGGCTCTGCCTCGACCAGCTCAAATCGGCGCGGGCGCGGCGCGAAACCTATGTCGGGCCGTGGCTCCCCGACCCGATCGTCGGCGAGGAACCCGACGACGATGTTACGCTGCCGCTGATGCTTGCGCTCGAACGGCTGTCGCCGCTTGAACGTGCAGCCTTTCTGCTCCATGACGTCTTCGGCGTCGGGTTCGACGAGGTCGCGGCGACGATTGGCCGCGATGCGGCGGCGACGCGCCAGCTCGCGACCCGTGCCCGCGCCCACGTCCGTGACGCGCGTCCGCGCTACCGGCTCGAGCGCGAGCGCGGACTCGAAATAGCGAGCGCCTTCTTCGCGGCGTCGCGGAGCGGTGACATGAGCGCGCTCGGCAGCCTGCTCGCGGCCGATGTCGGCATGTGGTCCGATGGCGGCGGCAAGCGGCCCGCGGCGATGCAGCCGGTACTCGGCTTCAACCTCGTCATGCGGGTGCATCGCAGCCTGGCGGTCCTGTTCGGAAAACATGCCTCAATGCTGGTCGAGGTCGGGACGATCAACGGGCTACCCGGCTTCGTGACGCGCGAGGCCGACGGCGAATATCAGACGACCGCGCTGGAAATCGAGGACGGGCTGGTCGTCGGCATCTACGTCGTGCGTAACCCCGACAAGCTGCGCCACATGCACTGAAGTGCCGCCCGATTGCGCTTCGCCGCAGGAGCGATTGCGCGCTCTGTATTGGGCGTGTAATACGGCGCGAAGAATGACCGCTTTCCCTTTTTCCGATGATCCTCCGCCTCCGGCGGTTGAAGAACCGCTGTTTCCGCCTGCCGAAACGCCTGCGACGCCGGCGGGCGCGAAGAAGCCGCGGCCACGATGGCTGCGCTGGCTGTCGCGCGGTTTTGCGGCTTTTGCGATTCTCTTCATCCTGCTCGTCGGCTGGCTGGCGATTACGGCGCCGCTGTCGAAATCGCTCGAACCGATTGCGCCGCCGCAGATTACCCTGCTCGCATCGAACGGCACCCCGATCGCGCGCATCGGCGCGGTCGTCGACAAGCCGGTGAAGGTCGCCGACCTGCCCGATCATGTCACGCAGGCCTTCATCGCGATCGAGGACCGCCGTTTCTATAATCATTGGGGCGTCGATCCGCGCAGCGTCGCGCGGGCGGTGTGGAGCAATGTTACCGGCGGCCGCACCCAGGGCGGCAGCACGATCACGCAGCAGCTCGCCAAATTCACCTTCCTGACGCCCAAGCGCACGCTGGGCCGCAAGGCGCGCGAGGCGCTGATCGCCTTCTGGCTCGAAGCATGGCTGACCAAGGACGAGATCCTCGAGCGCTATCTGTCGAACGCCTATTTCGGCGATAACACCTATGGTTTGCGCGCCGCGTCGCTCCATTATTTCTATCGCCAGCCCGAAAAGCTGACCCCGGCGCAGGCGGCGATGCTGGCAGGGCTGGTGCAGGCGCCGTCGCGGCTGGCCCCGACCAAGAACCCCGATCTGGCTGAAAAGCGGATGCGGCTGGTCGTGCAGGCGATGGCGCGCGAGGGTTATCTGACCGCAGCCGAGGCGAAAGCGATGCGGCCGCCGCGTATCGACGTGCGCGAGCGCGATGACCTACCCACCGGCACCTATTTCGCCGACTGGGCGCTGCCGCAGGCCCGCAAGCTCAGCGACATCGGCTATGCGCGCCAGACGATCACGACGACGCTCGACGCCCGTTTGCAGGCGGCGGCGCGGCGTGCGGTCAATCGCGCCGCGCTCGGCAAATCGCAGGTGGCGCTGGTCGCGATGCGCCCCGATGGCGAGGTCGCCGCGATGATCGGCGGGCGCGACTATGCCGCATCGCCGTTCAACCGTGCTACGCAGGCACGGCGCCAGCCCGGATCGACCTTCAAGCTGTTCGTCTACCTCGCGGCGCTGCGCAAAGGCTGGCGCCCCGACGACCGCATCGCCAACGGGCCGATCGAAATCGGCACCTATCGGCCGAAAAACGCCAGCGGCATCTATTCGCCAAGCATCACGCTGGAAGACGCCTTCGCGACCTCGAGCAATGTCGCGGCAGTGCGGCTGCTGCAGGAAGTGGGCGATGACCGCGTCATTGCGATGGCGCGCGATTTGGGCGTCACCGCACCGCTGGCCAAGGGTGACCCGAGCCTGGCGCTCGGTACCTCGACGATGACGTTGATGGAACTGACCGCCGCCTATGCTGCGGTGGCGGCGAACGCCTATCCGGTCGTGCCGCGCGCCTTCAAGAGCGAGGACAAGGGCTGGTTCGAAAATATGGTCTGGGGGCCCAGCCATTTTTCGGCGCGCGAGCATGACGGGATAGAGGATATGCTGGGCGCCGTGGTCAATCGCGGTACCGGGCGCGCGGCGCGGCTGCCGATCGCCGGCTTTGGCAAGACGGGGACGAGCCAGGACAATCGCGACGCCTATTTCATCGGCTATACCGATGGGCTGGTCGTCGGCGTGTGGGTCGGCAACGACGATAATTCGCCGCTGCAAGGTGTGACCGGCGGCGGCGTGCCGGCGCGAATCTGGCGCGATTTCATGGTGCAGGCCAGCGGCCGCGGCGCCGAACCGAAGAAGCCGCCGCGGGCTGCCGATCCTGCGGGACCGGTCCAGCCGCTTGACGTGCCCGACGTCGGGACGATCCCGGTCGGGGACAAGACGAGCATCGGGGTCGAGGACGGCAATGCGGTCATCAGCACCGAAATCGGCGGCACACGCGTCGATCTGCGCCTCCCGATCGGTGACCGTCAGCCACCCTCGGGGCAAGGGCCGCCCCCGACACCGGCAACCCCGTCGGCGCAGCCCCAGCCGGCACCGGCCCCGCCGCCGTAACAGGGGTGGGCAAGCAGTTTCGCATGGCGCATGGCGCGGTGCGGCAGTAGCGAGGGGCAATGATCACGCCGATTCTCTCCGTTGACAAGCGCAGCCGGCCCGCGGCCGCGATCCGGCCATGCTGAGCGTCGAAACGCACGAGGCCAGCCCCTGGCCCGACGATCTCGATTGGCAGGTGCGCGCCGGTGAGGCGGCCGCGGCCGGGCTCGCGCTGACGCCTTACGCCGCGCTGGCCGATGCCGCGCCGCTTGTCGAGGTGGCGATCCGCCTGACCAACGATGATGAAGTTCACGCGCTCAACCGCGATTTCCGCGGGAAGGACAAGCCGACCAACGTCCTGTCCTTTCCGCAGGTCCAGCCCGATCTTCTCGAAACGATGAGCAACAGCGACGATGGCGAGATATTGCTCGGCGACATCGTGCTGGCGCGCGAAACCTGCGTGCGCGAGGCCGCGGAGAAGGGGGTTTCGGTCGCCGATCATGCGACTCATCTGATCGTGCACGGGATGCTGCATCTGGTCGGTTATGACCATGTCGACGATCATGGCGCCGAGGCGATGGAGGCTTTGGAAGTGAAAGCCCTTGCATCGCTGGGCATCGCCAATCCATATGCGGTGCAGGATTAACGGCAAAAGCGAGAGACATGCCCGACGAGCAGGGGTCTTCGACCCGATCGGAAGAGGACAGTAGGTCCGGCCTGTGGGCCGGAATACGGACGTTGCTGTTCGGCGGTAACAGCGAACCGTCGCTGCGCGAGCAGATCGAAGAGGTCATCGACGAGGCCGAGGAAGAGGGCGCCGAGCGCCGCGGCAGCAGCATCGTCGGCGATCTGTCGCCCATCGAACGCAAGATGCTGCGCAACCTGCTGCATTTCGGCGAACAGACGGTCGACGATGTGGCGGTGCCGCGCGGCGAGATCATCGCGATTTCGGAAAGCGCCAGCTTCGAGGAAATCGTCGCGATCTTTGCCGATGCGGGGCACAGCCGCCTGCCGGTCTATCGCGAAACGCTCGACGAGGTCATCGGGATGATCCACGTCAAGGACGTGTTTGCGGTACTGGCCGAAGGGCGCACGCCGCCGCCGCTGCTCGACCTGTTGCGTCAGCCGCTCTATGTGCCGCAATCGATGGGCGTGCTCGACCTGCTCGCTGAAATGCGCGCGAAGCGCACGCACCTCGCGATCGTCATCGACGAATATTCGGGCACCGACGGCCTCGTCACGATCGAAGATCTGGTCGAGGAAATCGTCGGTGAGATCGAGGATGAGCATGACGACGAGCCGACCGCGCTGTTCGTGCCCGGCGCCGACGGCTGCTGGGACGCCGATGCGCGCGCCGAACTCGACGATATTGGCGAAGTAATCGACCCGCGCCTTGCCGAAGTCGACGAAGATGTCGACACGCTCGGCGGCCTCGCTGCGGTGCTCGCGGGGCATGTCCCGGCGGTCGGCGAGGTGCTGCACCACTCGAGCGGGTGGCGCATCGAAATCACTGAGGCCGATGAAAAGCGCGTCCATCGTCTGCGCCTGCATCCGCCGGTGGTTGTCGACCTGGAAGCCTCGGCCGACCGCGGCGCCGACTTCTGACGAATTGCCTTTGACGGGGCAAAGGACTAGCGCAAATCGGATGGACGTTTCGGACCTTCGCATCGCGCTGTTCAGCGGAAATTACAATATGACGGTCGATGGCGCGAACAAGGCGCTCAACCGCCTTGTAGGCTATCTGCTACGCCAGGGCGCATCGGTGCGCGTCTATTCGCCGACGGTTGCCGAACCCGATTTCGAGCCGACCGGCGATCTTGTCAGCGTGCCGTCGATGGCGATCCCGAACCGCCCCGAATATCGCATTCCGCTTCATTTCTCGGCCCGCGTGCGCGAGGATATCGCGAAATTCGCGCCCAATATCCTGCATATCTCCAGCCCCGACCGCGTTTCGCGGCAAGTGGCGGCGTGGGCTCGGCGGCGCAATATCCCGGTCGCCTGCTCGGTGCACACACGCTTCGAAACCTATTTCCGCTATTACAACCTGTCCTTCCTCGAACCGATTATGGTCGCGTGGCTGCGCCGGCTCTACCGGCGCTGCGACGCGCTGATCGCGCCGTCGGAAAGCTTTGCGCAGGTGCTGCGCGAACAGCGGATGAACTATGACATCGGCATCTGGACGCGCGGCGTCGAGCGCGACATTTTCCGGCCCGACAGGCGCGAGGCGAGCTGGCGCCAGTCATGGGGCATCGCCGACGACATGCCCGTCATCGCTTTCCTCGGACGGCTGGTCATGGAAAAGGGGCTCGACGTTTTCGCCGACACGATCGACGTGCTCGAACGCCGCAAGGTCCGCCATCAGGTCGTCGTGATCGGCGAAGGCCCCGCGGGCGACTGGTTCGAATCGCGGCTCCCGCAGGCGAAATTCGTCGGCTTTCAGGGCGGTCCCAATCTCGCCCGGGCAATCGCGTCGTGCGATATGCTGTTCAACCCGTCCGTCACCGAAACCTTCGGCAATGTGACGCTGGAAGCGATGGCGTGCGGCCTGCCGGTGGTCGCAGCGCGCGCGACGGGCAGCGCCAGCATCGTCAAGCATGGCCAGACGGGCTATCTCGTCGATCCGGGGTCGATCACCGGCTTTGCCGACGACCTTGAGCGCTATTGCACCGATGCCGGGTTGCGCGCGGCGCATGGTGCGGCGGCGCTGGCCGAAAGCATGGCCTATGAATGGGACGCGATCAATCAGTCGGTCGCCGACACCTATTTGCGGCTGATCCGCCAGAAGCAGCGGCAGCGGAGGTAGCGCGGCATGGCCGGGGATCTGTTCGGCGACGATGCGCCGGTCGGGGCAGCCGATGCCACCGGGCCGGTTCCGCTCGCCGAACGGTTGCGCCCGCGCAGCCTCGCCGATGTCGTCGGACAGGAGCATCTGACCGGCGCCGAGGGCGCGATCGGGCGCATGGTTGCGGCGGGGCAATTGTCGTCGATCATCCTGTGGGGGCCGCCGGGCACGGGCAAGACGACGATCGCGCGGCTGCTGGCCGAAGCTGTGGGGATGCGCTTCGCGCCGCTGTCGGCGGTGTTTTCGGGCGTCGCCGACCTTAAAAAGGCGTTCGCCGATGCCGAGAAGATGGCGGCTGCGGGCAAGCGCACGCTGCTTTTCGTCGACGAGATTCACCGCTTCAACCGCGCGCAGCAGGACGGCTTCCTGCCTTTTGTCGAGCGCGGGACGGTCGTGCTCGTCGGCGCGACAACCGAGAACCCAAGTTTTGCGCTGAACGCCGCATTGCTCAGCCGCGCGCAGGTGCTGGTGCTGCACCGGCTCGATGAAGCGGCGCTCGCGCTGCTTGTCGAACGCGCAGAAGCGGATGTCGGGCGGAGCCTGCCGGTGACCGCGGACGCGCGGGCGGCGCTGATCGCCAGCGCGGACGGTGACGGGCGCTTCCTGCTCAACCAGGTCGAAACCCTGTTCGCGGCCGCGATCGCCGATCCGCTCGACGCGGCCCAGCTTGCGCAATTCCTGCACCGCCGCATGCCGGTCTACGACAAGGACCGTGACGGTCATTACAATCTGATCTCGGCGCTGCACAAATCGCTGCGCGGATCGGACCCGCAAGCGGCGCTCTATTGGCTTGCGCGCATGCTCGTCGCGGGGGAGGAGCCACTTTATGTCCTGCGCCGCCTCGTCCGCTTTGCGAGCGAGGATATCGGGCTCGCCGATCCGCAGGCGCTGACCCAATGCATTGCCGCTAAGGACGCCTATCAGTTTCTCGGCTCGCCCGAGGGCGAGCTCGCGATCGTGCAGGCGTGTCTCTATCTCGCGACCGCGCCCAAATCGAACGCCGCCTATGCTGCGCAAAAGGCGGCGTGGGCCGCGGCGCGCGAAACCGGCTCGCTTGCGCCCCCCGCGAACATTCTCAATGCGCCGACCAAGCTGATGAAGGATCTGGGTTATGGCGCAGGCTATGCCTATGACCATGATGCCCCCGACGGCTTTTCGGGCGACAATTACTGGCCCGATACCATGGCGCCCGCGACCTTCTATCGGCCCGTCGATCGTGGTTTCGAGAAGCGCGTCGCCGAGCGCATCGCCTGGTGGGACGAGCGCCGCCGCGCCGCGCGGGAGGAGCAGTGAGCGCCTTCCGTTTCGATGACTGGGACGATGTTGTCGCCTTTGCCTGCGCACTGCCCGATGTCGAAATGGCGCTCTTCTATGGCACTCCTTGCCCGAAAGTGAACGGCAAGGCCTTCGTTTCGCCGGGCCGCGAGGCCGGCAGTTTTCACGTCATGTGCCCGATCGAGGAAAAGGAGCTGTTGCTTGAAACCGACCCCGGTATCTTCTGGCAATCCCCGCATTATGAAGGCTGGCCCGGCCTGCTCGTTCGCTTCGCTCCCGCCGATCCCGGCCGGGTCGCCGACGTCATCCGCCGCGCCTGGTGGGATCGCGCCAAAAAGGCCCAGCGCGCGGCGTTCGGCCCGCGGCCCTGACGTGCGCGGGCGCGCGTTTCTCGTCGCCGCCATGGCGCTCACGGCGATGCCGGCGCAGGCTGCGGACGCGGGGGCCGATCTCAATCGCGCCTGGGCGGCGGGCTATCGCGCCGCCTTCACCTGCTCGGCGCTTTGGGACGGCGCGGGCAAGGCGATGGCCGATATCGAACGCGACGAGCTGACGGGCATCTATCCCGAAATCGAGGCCGACGTCCGCGCGTTGACCGCCGATGTCGACCAGACGGCACGCCGCGTTCTTGTCCGCTATCGCGGCGACATGCCGCCGCGCGTCGCGCAGTGGACCGGGCGGGACGGCTGCGTGACGCTGCCGATTGGCGCCGATCCCGCGTCGGGGCCCGGAGTTTCGCCGCAGAAGCGCGCCGACTTCGACGCACGGCCATGGCCGCTCGGCGATCAGGGTGCGCGCGCGCCGATCCCGCGCGGTCTGACGCGCTATGAAGCGGCGGTGATGAACATTGCCGGTTTCGGCGGGCGGACCAGCGCGCTGGTGATCGTCAAGGACGGCCGGATCGTCGTCGAGCACTATCAAGCCGGGCACGACGTCCATACCGCGCAGCGCACCTTTTCGGTTGCAAAGTCGCTGGCGGCGACGCTGATCGGCAATGCGGTGCTGCGCGGCAAGCTCGACGTGGCCGCGCCCGCGGCGATCGCCGAATGGCAATCGGCTGGCGATCCGCGCGCGCTCATCACCACCGAACAGCTCATGCGGATGGCGAGCGGTCTGACGAGCGACAGCGCCGGCAATCGCACCGATGCCATCTATATGGGCGGCGCATCGGTGCGCGCGTGGACGACGCAGTGGCCGCTGCTCAACCCGCCGGGCAGCCGCTATCGCTACGCCAACAACGACACGCTGCTCGCGACGCTGTCGCTGAAGGCCGCGCTGACGAAGGAGGGCGAGGCGCTCGATCCTGCGGCCTTTTTCGACCGGCTGGGCATGACGCGCACCTTCGTCGAACATGACAAGGATGGCGATTTCATCCTGTCGAGCCAGGTGTGGACGACCGCGCGCGATCTTGCCCGGCTCGGCCTCCTCTATCTCAACGATGGCGTCGCGGACGGTGAGCGCATTCTGCCCGCCGACTGGCGGCGCTTCGTTTCGACGCCGAGCGGCCCGCAGCCGGACGGGCCATTCGGTTATGGTGCCGGTTTCTGGCTGCTCGACAAATCGGCGGGCGTGCCGTCCGATGCTTTCGGCGCTTTCGGCAATCGCGGCCAATATGTGATCGTCATTCCGTCGCGGCGGCTGGTCATCGTCCGGCAGGGCTATGACGACGCGGCGCAGCGGCTCGATATTGCCAAACTCACCGCCGCCGTCGTCGCCGGCGACGACAAGACCGGCACCCGGAAATAAGGCCTCACTCCTGGCCAGGGTAGCGCACGAAGCTGGGCATCTCATCCAGCTTTTCCATCCAGCCGATCCGTTCGGCGACCTGGATCTGCGCGCCCGCGGGGATCAGGTCGGGATCGTCGAGCGTCCCCGACTGCACGTCGATCTTGCCGGGGAAAATCTGGTCGTTGGTATAGAAGAGGCCGGTACCGCAATCGCCGCAGAAATGGCGCCGCCCATGCTCCGAGGAGGCGTAGACCTGCGGCGTGCCGCTGAGCTCCAGATCGGCCTGTGCGACCAGCGCCCAGCCGACCATCGGCGCGCCGGCGTGGCGGCGGCAATCGCTGCAATGACACAGGGCGTGATGTTCTACCGCTGTCGGCATCGAATATCGGATCGCACCGCAATGGCACTGGCCGGAAGCGCGGGCAGGGGAATCGGTCATGTCTCTCTCCTTGGCTGGGAAGAGAACATACCATAAACATTTTCTCAAAGGCAATTACGTCGGCGGTCAAGCCGCGCGGTTACTCGCCCAGATCGACGTGGTGCTTCTGGGCCCAGTCGAGATATTGCCCGCGCGGGTTGGCGGCCGGGTGGGCGAGGATCGCCGGAACGTCGCGGCGCAGCGCGCCAAGGTCGAGCGAGCGGATCATCGCCTTTACCGGACCGACCCCGGCCGGCGTAATCGACAAGCGTTCGATCCCGATGCCGAGCAGCGCCATCGCTTCGAGCGGGCGGCCGCCCATTTCGCCGCAGACGCCAAGCGTGACCTTCGATCCCGACACCATTTTCACGACCCGCGCCAGATAGCGCATCACCGTCGGCGATAGCCAGTCATAGCGCTCGGCGAGCCGCGGGTGCGCGCGGTCAGCGGCGAAGAGGAACTGGGTCAGGTCATTGGTGCCGATCGACAGGAAGTCGAGGTGCGGCAGCATCAGATCGAGCGTCTCGATCAGACCCGGCACCTCGAGCATCGCGCCATAGCGGATCGCCGAGGGCAGCTTCTTGTTGTGCTGTTTCAGCCAGGCGCGCTGGTTGATGAACAACTGGCGTGCCGCCTCATATTCCCAGGGTTCGGACACCATCGGAAACATCACGTTCAGCGTGCGTCCCGCGGCCGCTTCCATCAGCGCCCGCGCCTGGACTTTCAACAGGCCTTCGCGTTCGAGCGCGAGGCGCAGCGCGCGCCACCCCATCGCCGGATTTTCCTCCAGCGCATTTTCGTCGACATTCATATAGGGCAGCGCCTTGTCGCCCCCGATGTCGACGGTGCGGAAGATGACAGGACGGTCGCCCGCTGCGTCGAGCACGTCGCGGTAGAGCCGCTGCTGCCGCTCGCGCTGCGGCAGCGTCGCCGACACGAGAAACTGGAATTCGGTCCGGAAGAGACCGATGCCGCGTGCGCCGGTGAGGTCGAGCGCCGCAACATCCTCGCGCAGCCCGGCGTTGATCATCAGCTCGATCGGGACCCCATCCTTAGTAATGGCGGGCAGATCGCGCAGCGACGCGAGGCTCGCGCGGCGCTTTTGCGAGATAACGAGCTTGGCATCGAAGGCGTCCTGCACCGCCTGCGTCGGGCGCACGTGCAGCGTTCCGGCGGCGGCATCGAGGAGCAGCATGTCGCCCTCGCGGATCGAGGTCCGGACGTCGCGGACCCGGCCCAGCACGGGGACGCCCATCGCACGCGCGACGATGATGACGTGCGCGGTCAGCGACCCTTCTTCCAGGATCACGCCCTTGAGACGGCGGCGATCATATTCGAGCAGCTCGGCGGGGCCGAGGTTGCGGGCGACGAGGATCGAATCCTGCCGCAGCCCGACTTGCGCCGCCGTCCCCATCTGCCCCGACACGATCCGGATCAGCCGGTTCGACAGGTCTTCCAGGTCGTGCATGCGGTCGCGCAGCAGCGCGTCGTCGATCTGGCGCATCCGCATCCGGGTGCGTTGCTGGACGCGTTCGATGGCCGCTTCGGCGGTCAGCCCGCTGTCGATCGCTTCGTTGATCCGCCGCGACCAGCCCTCGTCATAGGCGAACATCTTGTAGGTTTCGAGCACCTCCTCATGCTCGCCGCCGACGCCGAATTCGGCCTGGCTCGCCATGCGGTCGATCTGTTCGCGCATCTTGTCGAACGCGGCGTAAACGCGGTGGCGTTCGGCCTCGATATCGTCGGCGACCGTATGTTCGATATGCACGCGCGGCTGATGGAAAACCGCGATCCCGGCGCCCATGCCGTCGACCAGTTTCTGGCCCGACAGGCGCTGCATCGACTGGTCGGTTTCGCCCGCATCGATCCGCGCTGCGGTATCGACCAGGTCGGCGTTGGCGATCAGTTCGGACAGCACCATCGCGACCGTCTGCAGCGTTTCGATCTCGATCTCTTCATATCGGCGCGGTTCGGCATGCTGGACGCACAGGACGCCGACTGCGCGCTCGCGCCGGATGATCGGCACGCCGGCAAAGCTGTGGAACAGCTCCTCGCCCGTTTCAGGACGGTAGGAAAAGTCGGGATGCGCCGCCGCTTCGTCGAGGTTCAGCGTTTCGATCTGCTCGGCAATCGTGCCGACCAGGCCTTCGCCGAGGCCCAGCCGCGTGACGTGCACCGCCTCCTGCTTCAACCCGCGCGTGGCATAAAGTTCGAGCGCGCCTTCGCGCAGCAGATAGATGGAACAGACCTCGCTATCGAGGCATTCGCCGATGATGCCGACAACCTGGTTGAGCTTCGACTGCGCGTTGGTGCGCGCTGCCATCACCTCGTGCAGCCGCGTCAGGATCGTGCGGGCCGACTGGGCGGCGGATGTCGGCGGGGGCGGGGCGTTGGTCATCGTGCAATCCTGCTAACAGATGCACGGCGCCAACGCCATTGCCCGGCGCGACTTTTATCCCGCTATTCTGGCGGTTTCAGTTGCCGCCGACGGGCGCCCCGGACGGTCCCGAAACCGCCGTCGTGGCGGGTGCGGTCATCACCGGCGGGGGCGGGGCATATTTCGCGTCCCACGCGGCGACATCGGCCTGATATTTGGCGTAGGCTTCATAGAAATCGACGAAGGGCTGGTCGAGCTGCGCAAGCTGGGCCGGAGCCTGCGGGATGACCTGTGCCGACGGGGTCGATGAGACGAGCTGGGCGACCTCGTTGGCGCGAGCGCAGAAGGCGCGCTGCGCCGGGGGCTGCGCGAAATAGTTGAAAAGCTGCGTCGACAGCTTGTCGCGCGCGGCGATGCCGTTGGTGCGCGTTTCCTTGCCCAGATCGGCGATGACCGTTTTTTCGGTAGACCGGATCTGCTTGGCATGCGCCTTGATGATATTGTTGTACGCCGACACCAGTGTCGCTTCTTCGGCGCCGCGGCAACCGATCGCCGCGACGTTGAGCGCAATCTTGAGCTGCCAGAATGCGCGGTCGCCGCTGATGCCGCTGTTCGCGGTCATGAACCGGCCGTCAAGGCCGCGCGCGGGGAGGATTTGCGTAAGAGAGGCGTTGCCGGGGGGCAGGGGGCGCGGCGGGATGACCACGGCCACCGGCGGCGGCGGCGGCGGCGGGGGGGGCGGGGGCGGGGGTTTCGGCGCACAGGCGGCGACGCTTGCCAGCAGGCCGGCAACGATGATTTTACGCGACAAATTCATGACCTTCTCCCCAGCCGCATGCTTCATGCGGCGTCAACCCCGTGCGTGCAAGGCCGTTTCGGCCTGTTGCACCAAAGATGCGATGATCTCGGCAACGCTCTCTTCCTGCGTTACCATACCGACAGATTGCCCTGCCATTAACGAGCCGTTTTCGACGTCGCCGTCGATCACCGCGCGGCGCAGCGCGCCGGCCCAATAATGTTCGATTTCGAGCTGCGCCGCCGCCATGTCGACGGTGCCCCCGTCGAGCAGATTGGCAACCTCGCGCTGCTTGGCGGTAAAGGCTTCGGTGCCCGCATTCTTTAGCGCACGGACCGGGATGACGGGCAGGCGCGGATCGATCTGGACGCTGGCGATGGCGTCGCGCGCGGAGGCGCGAATGAACGCCTTTTTGAAATTGGGATGCGCGATGCTTTCGGTGGCGCAGACGAAGCGCGTGCCGAGCTGGACGCCCGCCGCGCCCATTTCCAGATAGCCGGCGATCGCCTCACCGCGGCCGATGCCGCCGGCGACGAAGATCGGCACCTCGGAAGCGAGCGCGGGCAGGATTTCCTGCGCGAGTACGCTCGTCGACACGGGGCCAATATGACCTCCCGCTTCCATCCCTTCAATTACCAGCGCATCGACGCCCGAGCGGACCAGCTTCTTTGCGAGCGCCAGCGTCGGCGCGAAGCATATCACCTTGGCGCCCGACGCCTTGATCGCCTCGAGGCTGCCTTTCGGAGGCAGTCCGCCCGCCAGCACGACATGGCCGACGCCATGTTTGGCGCACACCTCGATCAGCTCGAAAAGCTGCGGGTGCATGGTAATCAGGTTGACGCCGAAATTGCGGGTCGCCAGCGCCTTTGTCGCCGCGATCTCGGCATCCAGCAGCTCGGGCGTCATCGCACCGCAGGCGATCACGCCAAAGCCGCCGGCATTGCTGATCGCGCTGACCAGGTGGCGCTCGGAGACCCAGCTCATCGCGCCGCAGAGAATGGCGTAGTCGCTGCCCAGCAGAGCAGTACCGCGCGCCATGAGTTCGTTCAATTTGCTCATTGCTGCGCCTTTGCCAGCAGCCGCGCGCGCGCGCAATCCATTGCCGCGCACAGCCCCGAAGGCGGCACGGATTTCGCCGTTCGGCTGGGCGCGGGAAACTCTCCTTTCGGCGCCCAAAGCAAAACAATCATTGTCAACTAAAACAATTGGGATAGTCTTGGTGCCGAATCCACCAAAGGGGAAAGGAAATGTCATGACGTCGTCCCAAGACCCATCGCCCGGCGAGCGCGAGCCGCCCTCGCGCGCGGTTCAAGCCGTGCTCGATGCGCTTGAAAAGCTCCGCTTCGGCGCCATCCAACTGACCGTCCATGAAGGGCGGCTGGTGCAGGTCGATGTGACCGAACGGCACCGCTACCCCAACTGATACTCAAGCTCCCGACGGGGATAATCCCCGCCACCTGCCGCAGACCGGACCACCGGATGTGGCAATTTCTTGCAACAGGAAATTGTCATGATCCCAAAGTCATCGTCTCGCCGCCGGGTCGCTCCGGCCGCCATCCCGCTTACCCTTCTGCTGCTTCTTGGCGACGGTCCCGCCTTTGCAGCCGAAAATGCCGCTGACGAAACCGCAGCAGCAGACACCCTCGCGGGCGAAGGCCTGCAGGCCGCCTATGGCAATGAAATCGTCGTCACCGCCCGACGCCGAAGCGAAACCGCACAGGACGTCCCGATCGCCATTTCGGTCGTCGGCGGTGACCAGATCGACAGCACCGGCAGTTTCAACGTCGGCCGCCTCCAGCAACTCGCGCCGACGCTGCAATTCTACACGAGCAATCCGCGCAACTCGGCGGTCAATATCCGCGGGATCGGTGCGCCGTTCGGCCTGACCAACGACGGTATCGAACAGGGCGTCGGCATCTATGTCGACGACGTCTATTATTCGCGCGTCGCCTCCGCGACCTTTGACTTCCTCGATGTCGCGCAGATCGAAGTGCTGCGCGGTCCCCAGGGCACGCTCTATGGCAAGAACACGACCGCCGGGGCGATCAATATCACAACGAACCAGCCGACCTTCGATTTCGAGGGCAAGGCCGAACTCAGCATCGGCGACCTCAATTTCAAGCAGGCGAAGGCGGCGATTTCGGGGCCGCTGTCCGACCGGCTGGCGGCGCGCATCGCGGTGTCGGCGACGAGCCGCCGCGGCACCATCTACAATGTCACGACCGACCGCTGGATACAGAGCCAGGACAATATCGGCCTGCGCGGGCAATTGCTGTGGAAACCCACCGACACGCTCAGCGTCACGCTCGTCGGCGACTGGAACAAGCAGGACGCTGTATGCTGCGGTTCGGTGTTCGTGCGCACCGGCGCGACGCAGCGGCCGCTCGCCCGCCAATATGCCGCGCTCGCGGCGGCGCAGGGCTATACGGTGCCGAGCACCAATCCCTTTGACCGGCTGACCGACCTCGATGCCAATCTCAATGCCGGGAACGAGATCGGCGGCGTGGCGCTGCGCGCCAAATGGGATGTCGGTCCCGGCACGCTCACCTCGATCACCGCGTGGCGCTATTGGGACTGGCAGCCCGAGAACGACCGCGACTTCACCGGCTTGCCGATCGTCACCAGGTCGCAGAACCCGTCGCAGCAGAATCAATATACGCAGGAATTGCGCTACAATGTTTCGGGCGACCGCTTCGATTTCGTGCTTGGCGGCTTTGCGTTCCACCAGCGCATCGACACGCAAGGGACCGAGGCGCATGGCGCGGCCTCGAGCCGCTGGACGCTCAATCCAGCGAGCGCGCTCGCCAATGATCCGACCGTGCTCGACGGGCTGACGGCGCGCAACATGCAATATCTCAAGAACACCAGCCTCGCGCTGTTCGGGCAGCTGAGCTGGAAGATCACCGATCGGCTGACGGTCCAGCCCGGCGCGCGGATCAACTATGACAAGAAGGAGGGCTATTATCAGCGGCTGGTGTTCGCGGGCGACGGGTCACCGGTGACGCGGGCGCTGAACGACCCGGTGTCGGTGGCGCGGCTGGGTGTGTTTGCGCCGCAGGAATATGCGCCGAGCTTCAGCGACTGGAACTTCAGTTACGACCTGACCGCGACTTACAAGGCTGCGCGCGGTGTGCTGGTCTATGCAACCTATGCCAGGACGTTCAAATCGGGCGGTATCAATCAGAATGGCGTGCCGACCGATGCAGCCGGCAACCCGCTGCTCGGCGCCGCGACGATCAAGCCCGAAGCGGTCGATCATTACGAGGCGGGGTTGAAGACCGACTATTGGAACGGGAAGGGGACGGTCAACCTGGCAGTCTTCCGCACCGACATCGGTGATTATCAAGCCAATGTGAACAACGGACAGTTCGGGGTGTTGCGCGGCTATCTCGCCAATGCCGATAAGGTCCGCACACAGGGGATTGAGGCCGACGTCGCGATCCGCCCGAGCGAACGCTTCAATGCCTATGTCAACGGCGCCTACACCGACGCCAAATACCGGCGCTTCGTCGATGCGCCATGCCCGCCCGAATTGTCGGGCGGTGCGAACAGCCCCGCGAACTGCGACATATCGGGCGCGCGGCTGCCGGGCGTGTCGAAATGGGCGCTGTCTTTCGGCGCCGAAGCCAATGTGCCGGCATCGTTGTTCGGTCAGGAGGGACAGGTCTATCTGGGCTATGACGGCAGCTATCGTTCGAACTTCTCGTCGAACGCGAGCCCGTCAATCTACACCTGGGTCGACGGCTATTCGCTGTCGAATATCCGCGTCGGCTTCCGGGCAGAACGCCGCCTCGATGTCTTTGCCTGGGTCCGCAACGCGTTCGATCGCGATTATATCGATCAGCTTTTTGTCGGTCCGGGCAATACCGGCCTGATCACCGGGCTTCCAGGCGATCCCCGCACGTGGGGCGGGACGATCAAATTCGGCTTCTGACCGGGGCGGGAGCGCAAGGCCGACGGAAAAGGGGCCGCCCGATGGGCGGCCCCTTTCACAGGCCGGCGGCGTTAGCGCTGCTGGCCGGGATTGCGCTCTTCTTCGCGGCGCTGTTCGCCCGGCTGGCGGTTCTGGCCGTCCTGCTGTTGCTGCTGACGGCGCTGTTCTTCTTCGCGATCCGCCTGCGGCTTCTGCTGGTTCTGGTTGGGGGTATTAGCCACTTTCCTTCTCCTTGCAGTCCGGCTGCAAGTATCGCGGCCGGACCCATGAAAAACCCGCGGCGAACGCGCGATGTTCCTCGGTTCGTCGCATCCGCGTCCGGTCGTGGCGGCGGGGCGACGAGTGACTGATCCCGATCGTCCTTCGCGTGTTAATGATCGGAAGGGTCGATCACTGAATACAGCTTATTCGGTTATGTCGATGGGACCGCGCAGCCTATCCTCGGCCTGTCAGAAGGAGAGGATAGCGCCACCGACTCGGTGCAATGCCGGTCGGCCCGACTTTGCCCGTCACGCGTCCGTCACCGCGCCGCGTCACAATCCAATAATCCAAAAGAGGAGAGATTGCATGAACGACCAGACCCCCATCGACGCCGCAGGCGGTTGTCCCGTTCACAAGGGCGGCATGCGCGCGCTGCTCGGCCGCACAAACAAGGATTGGTGGCCGGACATGCTGGCGACCGACATCCTCACCCCCAACGGGCCTTCCAACCCGATGGGCGAAGATTTCGACTATGCCGAAGCGTTCAAATCGCTCGATTATCAGGCGCTGAAGGATGATCTGACCGCGCTAATGACCGACAGCCAACCGTGGTGGCCCGCCGACTATGGTCATTATGGGCCCTTCTTCATCCGCATGGCGTGGCACGCCGCGGGTACCTACCGCACCGCCGATGGCCGCGGCGGCGCCAATAGCGGGCAACAGCGTTTCGCGCCGCTCGACAGCTGGCCCGACAACGGCAATCTCGACAAGGCGCGGCGCCTGCTTTGGCCGATCAAGCAAAAATATGGCAACAAGATCAGCTGGGCCGATCTGTTCATCCTCACCGGCAATGTGGCGATCGAAAGCATGGGCGGTCCGGTCTTCGGTTTCGGCGGCGGCCGCGTCGATGTCTATGAACCCGAACGCGACATCTATTGGGGCAGCGAAGACAAGTGGGTGAACGAAGGCGTGCAGACGCGCATCGATCCCAAGCACGGCTTCGAAGTGATCGAGGGACCTCTCGCGGCGATCCAGATGGGGCTGATCTACGTCAACCCCGAAGGACCGCAGGGCAATCCGCACGATGACGAAGGCATGGCGCGCGACATGAAGGAAACCTTCGCGCGCATGGCGATGAACGACGAGGAAACCGTCGCGCTGACCGCGGGCGGGCATACATTCGGCAAGGCGCATGGCAATGGCGACGCCTCGAAGCTGGGGGCCGCACCCGCGGGCGGCGATCTCGCTGCGCAGGGCTTCGGCTGGGTCAGCGGCGAGGAGCATGGGGGCATCGGCGAACATGCCGTCACGAGCGGCATCGAGGGCGCCTGGACCAACACCCCCGACAAATGGACCGAAAATTATTTCCGGTTGCTGTTCGACTATGATTACGAGCTGGTGAAATCGCCCGCGGGCGCGAACCAGTGGCAGCCGATCGGTCAGAAGGAAGAGGATATGGCGCCGGCGGCGTGGGATCCGAACATCAAGGTGCCCACGATGATGACGACCGCCGACATGGCGCTGAAGCGCGATCCTGAATACCGCAAGATCAGCGAGAGGTTTCGCAGTGACCACGAAGCGTTCAAGGACGCCTTCGCGCGCGCTTGGTTCAAGCTGACGCACCGCGACATGGGTCCGAAAACCCGCTACCTCGGCCCCGAAGTACCCGCCGAAGACCTGATCTGGCAGGACCCTATCCCCGCAGGCACCATGCCTTCGGATGCCGAGGTCAAGGCAGTGAAGGACAAGATCGCCGCGAGCGGCCTCACCGTCAGCCAACTCATCAAGACGGCGTGGGCCTCCGCCAGCACCTTCCGCAAGTCGGACTTTCGCGGGGGTGCCAATGGTGCGCGGGTTCGCCTCGCGCCGCAAAAGGACTGGGAAGTCAACGAACCGGCGATGCTGGCCAAGGTGCTCGATACGCTCGACGGGCTGCGCGGGTCCATGTCGATGGCCGACGCCATCGTGCTCGGCGGCGTTGTGGGTCTTGAAAAGGCGATCAAGGACGCGGGCTTCAACGTCGCGGTGCCCTTCACCGGCGGCCGCGGCGACGCGACGGCCGAACAGACCGATGCCGACAGCTTCGCGGTGATGGAACCCGAAGCCGATGCATTCCGCAACTATCTCGGCAAGAAGAAGCTGGCGGTGAAGACCGAGGAAATGATGCTCGACCGCGCGTCGCTGCTCGGCCTGTCGGTGCCCGAAATGACGGTGCTGATTGGCGGCCTGCGCGTGCTCGGTGCCAATCATGGCGATCGCGGGCATGGCCATTTCACCAAGCGTTCGGGCCAGTTGACGAACGACTATTTCGTCAACCTGCTCGACATGACCAATGTGTGGAAGGCCGTCGACGGATCGGATGACCAGGAATATGTGGCAACCGATCGCAAGAGCGGGGGCGAAACCTGGCGCGCAACCCGCGCCGACCTCGTCTTCGGTTCCAATTCGGAACTCCGCGCTGTCGCCGAAGTCTACGCCGAGACGGGCCACGAGGAAAAGTTCGTCAAGGACTTTGTCAAAGCTTGGACGAAGATCATGAACGCCGATCGTTTCGACCTCGCGTAACCGGGCAGGCGCCGGTCCCGAACATGCCTCGGGACCGGCCGCCAACCCTCATGGCGACGGGTCGCGACCCGCCTTCCGGGGACATGGGCCCGGGAGGCGGGTCATATTTTATGAGGGGGTCAATGCCGAAAGCTTCGAACGGTCGTTCGTTTGCCCGGCGGCGAACTTACTAGAAATCGACGTCTTCATAATATTTGGGCGGCGTCACGATTTCCATCCGTTCTGCCAGCAGCGGCCGGAAACTCGGGCGCGACTTGAGGCCTGAATACCAGCCCTTAGTCTGATCGTGTCCGGTCCAGTCGATGCCGCCCAGATAGTCGGCGACCGAGATGTGCGCCGCGGCGGCGAGATCGGCGAGGCTCATCGTCGCACCGGCAAGCCAGGTGCGATGGTCGATGAGATAGTCGATATAGTCGAGGTGCTGGTTCGCCGCCTTCATCGCTTCGCGCAGCGCGCCGCCGTCGGGTGGCTGGCGGTGGACGATGCGCTTCTGCATCCGTTCGAAAAGCAGCGGGCCGGTGACTTCGAAATAGAATTCCTGATCGAACCAGGCGACCAGGCGGCGGATCTCGGCGCGATTGGCGGCGGTGCCGTTGATCATTGCCTTGCCCTCGACCGTCTCCTCGAAATATTCGGCGATGGCGTTGCTGTCGATGAGCACTTGTCCGCGCCCCTCGTCCACCATCACCGGGGTACGCCCGGCGGGGTTCAGGTCGACGAATTCGTCACGGCGTTCCCACGGTGATTCGCGCACCAATTCATAACCAACGCCCTTTTCGCCGAGCAGCAGCCGGACCTTGCGCGAGAAGGGACAGAGAGGGAATTGATAGAGTTGCCACATGATCATCCGCATAGCGTCAGCGAGGCGGCGCGTCCAATGGCTATGGCGGACTTATCAACCGGGTCGGTTCGGGTCAGCACGCAAGCGGTGCGCTATTGCCGCGCCGTGGTGCGTTCAGCTTCCCATTGCGCCAGAAGATCACGCGCCATATCCTTGATAACCGGAGCATAAGCGGCGACGGCAGAAGCGGCATGACCGGCCATGCGCGCGCTTGCGCGAACGTCGCCGCCCATACGCTCGGCATAGCCGGGGTCGCGCCCCGCGATGTCACCGATGGTTGCGTCGGCGGGTATGCGGGCGGCATCGGACGACGGATCGACGCGCGCGACGGCTTCGGCGAGCGGACCGACGGGCATCTGCATCATTGCACCGACCAGAGCCGTGATCGTGTCGGCCATCCGGTCCTGCGTCGCCGGATCGTTCAGCACGGCGGCAGCGTCGCGCGCATCCGCCGCCGACGCCGGCACGGGGGCGAGGAGTGCGAGAAGCGGAAGGGCGGCGCGGATCGGTCGCATGGAATCATCCTTTCGGAAGCGCGAAACATCAGCGCCGCACATAGCGGCCCGACGCTTTCGCGCGGCTGAATAACCTATCGTCTTGCGGCAGACTGGGGCCTTGATGCGGCAGACGTCCCCGGCGAGGGCCGGGGACACCGGCTATTCGGCGGCGACCGCCTGTGCAGGCCGGTCGCTGAGCGGATGCGCGAGACGCCCGATCATTTCCTTGGGACACACCTGCCAGAAACGCGTGCGCCAGCGATCCCAGTCGGCAAGCACCTCGGCCGACCATTTGCTGCCGGTTGCCGCCGCATGCTCCTCGACAAGTGCGCGCAAGGCGCCTTCCCAATGTGCGCTGTCGAGCCGTTGCCAGACGATCGATTCGGGATTGGCGCGGCTTTCGAAGCTTTCATCGACGTCGAGGACGAAGGCCATGCCGCCGGTCATGCCGGCGCCGAAATTCGACCCTACCGCACCCAGGATCACCGCCGTGCCGCCGGTCATATATTCGCAGCCATTGGCACCGCAGCCTTCGATCACGACTTTCGCGCCCGAGTTGCGGACCGCAAAGCGTTCGCCCGCCTGGCCCGCCGCGAGCAAGGTGCCTGCGGTCGCGCCGTAGAGGACGGTGTTGCCGACGATGCTGTTATGCTGGCTGACCAGCGGGCTCGACACGGTCGGCCGCACGATGATGCGCCCACCCGACAGGCCCTTGCCGACATAGTCGTTCGCATCGCCGAACACTTCGAGCGTGATGCCCTGGCAGAGGAAGGCGCCGAGCGACTGCCCGGCGGTTCCGCGCAGACGCACCTGCACATGGTCGTCGGCAAGCCCGGTCATCCCGAAACGCGCCGTAACTTCGGCCGAGAGGCGCGTGCCGACGGCACGGTGGGTGTTGCGGACGTTATAAGTGAGCTGCATCCGCTCACCGCGATCAAACAAAGGTTTCGCATCGTTCAAGATCTGCGCGTCGAGGCTGTCGGGCACCGGGTTGCGGAAATTCGGTCCCTGCGAGCGGCGCTGCTCGTCGGGCGCATCAACCTTGGCGAGGATCGGATTGAGGTCGAGGTCGTCGAGATGCTCGGCACCGCGGCTGACCTGGCGGAGAAGCTCGGTGCGGCCGATCACCTCGTCGAGGCTGCGGCAGCCGAGCTTGGCGAGGATTTCGCGCACTTCCTCGGCGATGAAGGTCATCAGGTTGATGACCTTTTCGGGCGACCCCGTAAACTTCTGCCGCAGCTTCTCGTCCTGCGTGCAGACCCCGACGGGGCAGGTGTTCGAATGGCACTGGCGCACCATGATGCAACCCATGGCGACAAGGCTCAGCGTCCCGATGCCATATTCCTCGGCGCCCAGGATGGCGGCGATGACGATGTCGCGCCCGGTCTTGAGCCCGCCGTCGGTGCGCAGGCGGATGCGGTGCCGAAGGCCGTTGAGCGTCAGTACCTGGTTGACTTCGCTGAGGCCCATTTCCCAAGGGGTGCCGGCATATTTGATGCTCGTCTGGGGCGAAGCGCCCGTGCCGCCGGTATTGCCCGAGACAAGGATCACGTCGGCGTGCGCCTTGGCAACGCCCGCCGCGACGGTGCCGATGCCCGCCGAGCTGACGAGCTTCACGCAGACGCGCGCCTTCGGATTGATCTGCTTCAAATCGTAGATGAGCTGTGCAAGATCCTCGATCGAATAGATGTCGTGGTGCGGCGGCGGCGAGATCAGCATCACGCCCGGCGTCGAATGGCGCAGGCGCGCGATGAATTCGGTGACCTTGAAGCCCGGAAGCTGGCCGCCTTCGCCCGGCTTGGCACCCTGTGCGACCTTGATTTCGATCTCGTCGCAGGCGCCGAGATATTCGGCCGTGACGCCGAAGCGGCCCGACGCGATCTGCTTGATGTTGCTGTTGGCATTGTCGCCATTGGCATAAGGCTTGTAGCGTTCGCTTGCTTCGCCGCCTTCGCCCGACACCGCCTTCGCGCCGATGCGGTTCATCGCAATCGCCAGCGTTTCATGCGCTTCGGGGGATAGTGCGCCCAACGACATGCCCGGGGTGACGAAGCGCTTGCGGATTTCGGTGATCGCCTCGACGCTGTCGAGCGCTATGCCCTGCGCTGGGAAGTTGAATTCCATCAGGTCGCGCAGATAGATGGGCGGCAGGTCGGCGACCCCGCGCGCGAATTGCAGATAGGTCGAATAGCTGTCGGTCGCGACGGCGGTCTGCAGCAAGTGCATGAGCTGCGCCGAATAGGCGTGCGCTTCGCCGCCCGCGCGCTGGCGATAGAAGCCGCCGATGGGGAGCGTCGTGACGCGCGCGTCGAACGCCGCCTCATGCTTCTCGGTCGCGTTGATGAAGAGCGACTGATAGCCTTCGCCCGAAATCTTGGCCGGCATGCCGGGGAAGAGATCGTTTACGAGCGCGCGGCTAAGGCCGACCGCCTCGAAATTATAGCCGCCGCGATAGGAGGAGATCACCGCGATCCCCATCTTGGCCATGATCTTCAAGAGGCCGTCGTCGATTGCCTTGCGGAAGCGCTGCAGCGCGTCGGCGAGCGCTAGGTCGCCGAACAGGCCGCGCGACAGACGGTCGGCGATCGCCGCTTCGGCGAGATAGGCGTGGACCGTGGTCGCGCCGACGCCGATGAGCACCGCAAAGCCGTGCGTGTCGAGTATCTCGGCCGAGCGGACGTTGATCGAGGCGTAGCTGCGCAACCCCTTGCGCACGAGGTGCGTGTGGACCGCCGCAGCGGCGAGCACCATTGCGACCCCGACGCGATCTTCGCCGATAGTCTGGTCGGAAAGGAACAGCTCGCTCCGCCCCGCGCGCACGGCGTCCTCTGCCTCGCGCCGGATGCGCGCGATCGCGTCGCGCAGCGTCGAGGCGTCGCCGCCGGTTGGGAAAGTGCAATCGATCTCGGCCACTGCATCGCCGAAATAGGCGCGCAGCCGGTCCCAGTCGTCGCCGACGAGCACCGGCGAATCGATGACGAGCACGTGCGGGCTCTGGCCTTTTTCGTCGAGAATATTGGCAAGGTTCGAAAAGCGCGTCTTCAGGCTCATCACATGCCGTTCGCGCAGGCTGTCGATGGGCGGGTTGGTGACCTGGCTGAAGTTCTGGCGGAAGAATTGCGCGACATGGCGCGGCTTGTCGGAAATGACCGCGAGCGGCGTGTCGTCGCCCATCGAGCCGATCGCTTCCTTCGCATCCTCGACCATCGGCGAAAGGATGAGTTCCATATCTTCCATCGTGAAGCCGGCGGCGACCTGGCGGCGCAGCAGTTCGGCGCGGTCAAAGCCCGGCAGGCTCGACTTGCCGCCCTTGGGCAGGTCGGCCATCGTGCGGAAACCCTTCACGCGCGCCGCATAATCGTGCGTTCCCGCGATCTTGTCCTTGATCGCGCGGTCTTCGTAGAGAGTGCCTTCGTCGAGGTCGACGGCGATCATCTGGCCGGGGCCGAGGCGACCCTTCTTGCGGATGCTCGCCTCGGGCAGCAGTACCATGCCGCTTTCAGAGCCAACGACGAGCAGATTGTCGGCCGTCAGCGTGTAGCGCAGCGGACGAAGTGCGTTGCGGTCCATCCCCGCGACTGCCCAGCGGCCGTCGGTCATCGCGAGCGCGGCTGGGCCGTCCCACGGCTCCATCACGCTTGCGAGAAAGTTGTACATCGCCTTGTGCGCGGCGGGCATTTCTTCATCGGTGGCCCAGGCTTCGGGGACCAGAATCAGCTTTGCGGTCGGCGCATCGCGGCCCGCGCGGCATAGCGTCTCGAACACTGCGTCGAGCGCTGCCGTATCGCTGGCGCCAGCCGGGATCACCGGCTTGATGTCTTCCGAATGTTCGCCGAAGGCGAGGCTCGCCATCTTGATCTCGTGGCTTTTCATCCAGTTCTTGTTGCCGCGGATTGTGTTGATCTCGCCATTATGAGCGAGGGTGCGGAACGGCTGGGCGAGCCACCATTGCGGGAAGGTGTTGGTCGAATAGCGCTGGTGGAAAATCGCAACCCGGCTCTCGAACAGCTTGTTCGCAAGGTCGGGATAGAAATCCGCCAGGCTCTCGGCGAGGAACAGTCCCTTGTAGATGATCGATCGCGCAGACAGGCTGCAGATGTAGAAATCGGCGATCTGCGCCGCAATCACCTTCTTTTCGATGCGGCGGCGGACGAGATAGAGCTGCTTTTCGAATTCGTCGATAGACTGCTCCTCGGGCAGGGGGCCGGCAATCATGATCTGTTCGATTTCGGGGCGCGTGCGCTGCGCCTTGTCGCCGATCACCGACACGTCGACCGGAACCTGGCGCCAGCCATAGATGGTGTAGCCCGCGTCGATGATTTCGGATTCGACGATCGTGCGGCATGCTTCCTGCGCGCCCAAGTCGGTGCGCGGCAGGAAGATCATGCCGACGGCGAGGCGGTTCGGCAGCACCTTGTGCCCCGATGCCGCGATCGCATCGTCGAAAAAGCGCTCCGGCAGGTCGACATGGATACCCGCACCATCGCCCGTCTTGCCGTCGGCATCGACGGCGCCGCGGTGCCAGACGGCGCGCAGCGCCTCGATCGCCGCCTCGACGACGCGGCGCGAGGCCTTGCCGTCGGTCGCCGCGACCATGCCGACGCCGCAGGCATCGGACTCGAGGTCGGGGCGATACATGCCGTCTTCGGCAAGCCGCTGGTGATCGGGGGTGGGGTAATGGGTCATGTCTTGGTTCCTGCCGGAATGGGCGTGGGTCAGGTCGAAGGCTTGAGCCGCTTGCGCGCGTTGGCGACGGCTTCCTGTTCGGCGTCATAGGCGGCCGAGGATGCCTTGTCGGCCTCGGCCTCCAAATCTTCTACCTTCTGCAGATCGGCGGCCGACCAGTTGCTGCGATCGTAAGCCTCGTCATAGTCGCCGGCCGCGTCGGCCGTCGCCGCGGCTGCATCCGCGGCGTCAGCGGCCGCGTCTGCGGCATCGCCCGCTGCATCGACGGCATCGACCGCGGTAGCGTCCGTGGTCATGTCGTCGTTCCACATGTCGCGGTTCTCCTTGAGCGTCTTGACGTCGACTTTCATCAGCTTGGCAAGCTTCGCCAGCTCGGCGTCGGTGAGGTCGCTCATCGCCTTTTCCTTGGGCAGATCTTTGAGCTGGCCTTCAAGCTCGGGGCCGCGGTCGATGAACTTGTTGATCAGCGGCGGCACGGCCTTGACCATCGCGATCATCACTTCGGGATCGGCCTGCAGCGACATCCATTCGGCGCCATAGGCCTGGCCCGTCGGGGTTGCGAGAAAGGCGTTGAGGTCGCCGAGCTGCTGCGCGCTGAACTTGCGCGCGTAAGCGCGGGCGAGGCCGTCGCGCATCGGCGGCTCGAGATCGCCGAGCGCCTCGCTGATCAGCGGCTTGATCACCTTGTTGATCTGATCCTCGCGTTCCTTGCGGTGCGGGTCGAACATATCGGCGATCGCGGTCTTGCTCGTCGCATCAAGCGCGGCAATCTTCTCGCTATCGACGCCCGTCTTGATCGAGAGCATCAGGTCGGACATGCTGCTCGTCTGATCCATGAAGGCGCGAAACAGCTTGCCGTACATATTGTCGAGCATCTTCTCGATGCTTCCCGCCGGGATCAGCGCGTTCGTCGTCTGCTGCGCGAGCGCGAGCTGCGCCGGATCGACCGGCGGCAGCTTGTCCACCTCGAAGATTTTTTCAATGAGCGCGATCGCCTGATCGATTTCCTTCTGCATCTTCGCCTTGGCATTAGCGAGCGACTGCTCGCTGTCGGGCTCGCTTTCACTCTCGGCGGGCATTGCAACGGTGACTGCCTCGGCAATCGGCGCTTCCTTGGGCGCCGCATAGGCGTGGGCAGGCGTCAGCGCCACGGCGCCAGCGAGCAGCAGATTTTTGAACGTCGACATTTTGAAATCCCTTCCCCTGTTGGTCAGGCTGCCTTCTTTTCGCTTTTCGCTTTCGCCTTCAACCATTTCGACATCTGTTCGCTGACATCGCGGCCGTCGCGGATGCCCCAGACGACCAGGCTGGCGCCGCGGACAATGTCGCCGGCGGCAAAAACGCCGGGAAGGCTGGTCATCATCGTCTGATGATCGACGCGCAGCGTGCCCCAGCGCGTGACCGACAGATCGGGCGAACCGAACAGGTGCGGCAATTCCTCCGGATCGAAGCCCAGCGCCTTGATCACCATGTCGGCGGGCAGGTCGAAGGTACGGCCCGGATCGGGTTCGGGGCTGCGCCGGCCGCTTGCGTCAGGCGCGCCAAGGCGCATCCCGGCAACCGCGACCTCCTTCACATGCTTGTCGGCGGCAAAGCTTTCGGGGGCGGACAGCCAGACGAACTCGACGCCTTCCTCTTCGGCATTGGCGACTTCGCGCTGCGATCCCGGCATATTCTCGCGGTCGCGGCGATAGAGGCATTTCACCGATTTGGCGCGTTGGCGGATCGCGGTGCGGACGCAGTCCATCGCGGTATCGCCGCCGCCGATGACGACGACATGCTTGCCTTCGGCATTCAGGCTGCCGTCGTCGAAGGCCGGGACCGCATCGCCAAACCCTTTGCGGTTCGACGCGACCAGATAATCGAGCGCCGCGATCACCCCCTCGGCGCCATTGCCAGGGACGTTGATCTCGCGCGCCTTGTAGACGCCGGTGGCGATCAGCACCGCATCGTGGCGCCGGCGCAGCTCATCCAGCGTCGCATCACGCCCGACCTCGAAGCCCTGATGGAAATGGATGCCGCTTTCCGCGAGCCGGTCGACGCGGCGCATCACCACATCCTTTTCCAGCTTGAAGCCGGGGATGCCATAGGTCAGCAGGCCGCCGGCGCGGTCGTGCCGATCGTAGACATGCACCTCATGCCCCTCCGCGCGCAGATATTCGGCGGCGGTCAGGCCCGCGGGCCCCGCGCCGACGACGGCGACCGACTGGCCCGTTGCGGGGCCGACATGGACGGGTTCGACCCATCCCTCGGCCCAGGCGGTGTCGGTGATATATTTCTCGACGCTGCCGATCGTCACCGCCCCGTGACCCGAAAATTCGATCACGCAATTGCCTTCGCAAAGGCGGTCCTGCGGGCAGATGCGGCCGCAGATTTCGGGCATGGTCGACGTTGCGTTCGACAGTTCATAGGCTTCGCGCAGCCGTCCCTCGGCGGTCAGGCGCAACCAGTCGGGGATATGATTGTGGAGCGGGCAGTGGACCGAGCAATAGGGTACGCCGCACTGCGAACAGCGCGACGCCTGATCGTCGGCTTCCGGCTGCGCGTAGCGCGCCGCGATTTCGTTAAAATCGCGCGCACGTTCGTCGGCCGAGCGCTTGTCCGGATAATGTTGTTCGCGCCCCACAAATTGGAGCATGCGTTCGGAAGCCATGCAAAATCCCCTTCGTTGAAGCGCGGATGCATGGCGGGAGCGCCGCTGTCACGGACATTTTGTGGAATAAGACAGTTATGCTGACCTAAAAATTAGGGGTTTCAGTTGACGGATGCGCGGACACGCAATTAAGTTTCGCAATTAGTAAAATATCGGACCTATCGCATGGTGAGCCAGATAAGCGCCGCGCCGCCGACGATGATTCGATACCAGGCGAACGGCGCGAAGCCATAGCGCGTGACTACTGCCAGAAACGCCTTGATGACCGCCCATGCGACGACGAACGACACCGCGGCGCCGAGCGCGATCAGGCCCATATCGTTCGAGGTGATCGCATCGCGATGCTTGGCGAGCTGCAGCACCGTCGCGCCGGTCAGCGTCGGCAGCGCGAGGAAGAAGCTGAATTCGGCGGCGGTCTTGCGGTCTACGCCCATCGCCATCGCCCCCATGATCGTCGCGCCCGAGCGGCTGACGCCGGGGATCATCGCGAGGCACTGGACCAGCCCGACCATGATCGACTGGCGCAGCGTCAGCTTGGCGACCCCGCCACTCTCCTTCGGCTTGGCGAGCTTTTCGACCAGCAGGATCGTGAAGCCGCCGATCACCAGCGCCCAGGCGACGACGACGGCATTTTCCAGCAACGTCTCGATATAGTCGCCGAACGCGAGCCCCAGCACCACCGCCGGAATGAAGGCGACGAGCAGATTGCGCACAAAGGCGATCGCCACCGGATCGCGCCGGAAAAAGCCGATGAACATGTCCCAGAATAATTTGCGATAGAGGACGACGATCGCAAGGATCGCCCCGGGCTGGATAGCGATATTGAAGATCGCCCATTTCGACGCGTCATAGCCGAGCAATTCGGTGGCGAGGATCAGATGCCCGGTGGACGAGACGGGCAGGAATTCGGTCAGCCCCTCGACGATGCCGAGGATGATCGCGGTCAGCCACAGGCTCATCGTCCGGCCTCCACGCGCAGGAGAAGGGCGGGGCGGGGCGATGCGGCAAACTGGATCATGGACTTCCCGAAGCTGGAGATGACAAGCGAAGGGGCGCCCGCGCGGTGCCGGACGCCCCTGTCCTGATGTTGAGACCTACGCAGCGCGGACGGATTTATCCAGCCGCTAATTGCGCCTGTCGTCGCGCGCGCGGCTCAGCGGGCCATCGCTGCGAAGCGGCCATGGCGGCGATACTGGACGAGCCAGCCGTCGGCGACGTCGGCCAGCGCGGTGGGGGCGATGCCCAGCGCGGCAAGGCCGTTGGTTCCGCTGACGATATTGTCGTGCTGCAGCATCAGCCATTGATCCTTGGTGATCGGAGCGCCCGGCGCCCAGCCGAAGCCGCGCGCCAGAAAGCCCGACACGGTATCGGGAATCTCGACGAACAGGCGGTTCCGACCGATCGCTTTCGCAATCCACTGCTGTAGCTCCAGCATGGTGAACTGCTGCGGACCGCCGAGCTCGAGCGTCTGGCCGGGGGTATCGAGTGCCGCGACCACCGCATCGGCGACGTCGCCGACATAGACCGGCTGGAATTTCGCCTTCGGCGCGATGACCGGCACCGCAGGCAGCGCGCGGATGAGGCCCGCGAAGCGGTTGATGAACTTGTCCTCGCGGCCGAAGACGATGGACGGACGCAGGATCGCTGCGCCAGCGAAAGCGGCGCGCACGGCGGCTTCACCGTCGCCCTTGCTGCGGCCATAGCCCGACGCGCTGGCCGGATCGGCGCCAATCGCCGAGATATGGACGAGCGCTTTCGCACCCGCCGCCTTTGCTGCGGCCGCGACATGGCTGGCGCCGGCGGCCTGGACCGCCGCCATATCGGCAAAGCTGCCGACGAGGTTAATCGCGGCGTCGCTGCCCGTCGCGGCGCGGGCGACGCTGCGGGCATCGCGCACATCGGCGGCGACGAACTGCGTCTGGCCCAGCCCGCCGAGCGGCTTGAGAAACACCGCCTGGCGCGGGTCGCGCTGCGCAATCCGCACGCGCGCGCCGCGTGCCAGCAGCCGCTGGACGACATAGCGGCCAAGAAAGCCGCCGCCGCCGAACACCGTGATCAATTGCCCGCTCAGATTCTGCATCACCCTTGCCTGTCTTGCCGATTCTCGAAGCCGGACGCCGCAGCGTCCCTCGCGTCCCCATGCCGCGAAGCGCCCGACGGGGCAAGCGCGAAGGGAAGGGCAGGGCCCGCTAGCGCAACAAAACCGCGCCTTTGAAATAAAATTTGCCGCGGGGCGGGCCGACGCGGTTGACAAGCCCGCCGCCCCGCCGCTAAGCGCCCGCTCCTACCCCGTGCCCAGATGGCGGAATTGGTAGACGCACCAGCTTCAGGTGCTGGCGATCGCAAGGTCGTGGAGGTTCGAGTCCTCTTCTGGGCACCAGTGACCTTTCCGGCAACGTCCGGGAACGTCCAGCAAGCGGCTGGTTTTCCACCGTTTTTCGATGAGAATCGCTGAATGGAATCCAGGCTGATCCAGCCGGAACCATCAGCGTACCATCAGCTTTGATGGTGTTTTTGATGGTTCCGGTCAGCCTCTTGCAGGTGAAACCATCATGACGCTTACCCACATCCAGATTTCGAACGCCAAGCCCGCAGAAAAGGCCTATAAAATGGCCGATAGCGATGCCCTATATCTCGTGGTCAGACCGAGCGGAGCAAAGGTCTGGCGAATGAACTATCGTCACCTAGGCCGACAAAAGACTCTCTACTTCGGTTCGTGGCCTGATATTGGAATTGCTTCCGCTCGGGAACTGCGCGACGCAGCGCGAAAGCTGCTTCTTGCAGGGCTCGATCCGGCCGCGGAAAAGAAGGTCGAACGGATCACCCGAAAGATCGCCGAGGACAACACGTTCAAGACGATCGCAGAGGAATGGCTGGCGAAAAACGAACGGGAAGAGCGCGCGGCCGTCACGCTTCGCAAAATTCGCTGGCTCCTCGATATCGCCAATCCACTGATCGGCAGCCGTCCGATCTCGAAAATCACGCCCCAGGAGGTTCTGGCCGTACTCCGTAAGGTCGAGGCCAATGGACGGTATGAAAGTGCGCGTCGGATGCGCAGCGTGATCAGCAGGGTCTTCCGATACGCGATCGCCACCGCAAGGGCGGACCGTGATCTTGCGGCTGACTTGCGCGGCGCGCTCACGGCTCCGAAGGTAAAGCACCACGCCGCGATCACGACCCGCAAGGAAACAGGGGCGCTCCTGCGCGCTATCGAAGGATATGCTGGTCACGAAATCACGGCAATTGCGCTGCGACTGACGCCGCATGTCTTCGTGAGGCCGGGCGAACTGCGACAGGCGGAATGGACGGAGATCGATGTCGAGGACGCGGTGTGGACGATCCCGGCCGACAAGATGAAAATGCGCCGTCAGCATTGTGTCCCGCTGTCCAGGCAGGTTCTCGAAATGCTTGAAGCGCTGCACGGCCTCACGGGCCATGGGCAATTTCTGTTCCCCTCATTTCGAACTTCCCGGCGGTGCATGTCCGAGAATACGGTGAGCGCGGCCCTTCGGCGTCTCGGCTATAGCCGCGAGGAGATGACGGCGCATGGCTTCCGTTCGACAGCCGCGACTCTTCTCAACCAGATGGGCATGTGGCATCCCGATGCGATCGAGAGGCAGCTCGCGCATCTGGATGCAAACGCGACGCGGCGAATCTACACGCGCGGCGAATATTGGGATGAGCGTGTGCGCATGATGCAGCACTGGTCGGACTATCTCGACCAGCTCCGCGATGGCGCACAGATTGTGCGGCCATCTTTTCAGAGGGGCGGCCGAATGACTGCCTAGCGCGCTCAGGTTTTGCGGTAGTACGTTCATATATTTATGTATATTTTATGAGGTAACGATCATAAATTTACGATCAAAATATCTTGATATGTTCATATTTATATATACATCTTCGGCTCATCAGGACATATATATATGAACGAAGATCAGGCCGCCCTTGCCCGCAAGCAACTCGAAAGACGTTTCGCGCCCTTGCGCGAAACGTCTTTTGCCGTGCCCCCAAGAGGCTGGATAAAGGCAATACGCGAAGCTCTGGGCATGACGGTCCGCCAGCTTGCCGCTCGTATGGGAACATCGATTTCGCGCATTCCCGTGATTGAGAAGGCCGAAGTCAGCGGATCCACCACGATTAAGACGCTGCGTCAGGCGGCTGAGGCAATGAACTGCACTTTCGTTTATGCCTTCGTACCGACGAAGCCGCTTGATGATATCCTGCGCGACCGCGCGAAGCAGAAAGCGAGCAAGGATATTGCGCGGCTGGACCATACCATGCGGCTGGAAAATCAGGCCCTGCTCAAAGCCGATCTCGACGAAGAACAGCGGCGCATGATCGAACTCATTCTATCCGGCTCCTTGCGCGGCCTGTGGGATGATGAATGACAGATAAGCTGTTTAACGATGACGACGACGCCAACACGCCGCTGACCGCCGAGGAGCGCGAACAACTCATCCCGTCCTATATCACCATGCGGCATGAGCTGAATGAAGCCGAACAGATCAATATCAGGCAAGCTTTACGATGGGTGATGAGCCGGAAGCGGGATATTCTCGATCAGGATTTCATGAACCAGCTTCACAAACGCATGTTCGGAGACGTGTGGCGTTGGGCCGGGCAGTATCGCACCACGCCGCGCAACATTGGCGTCGATGCTTACAGAATCCCCATGGACCTTCGTCAACTGATCGACGACACGCGATATTGGGTCGAGCATGGAACCTACCCACCCGATGAAATTGCCGTCCGATTCAGCCACCGGCTCGTTGCCATCCATCCTTTCCCGAACGGCAATGGCCGTTTTTCGCGTATGGTCGGCGACATGCTGGCGGTCCAACTCGGATGTACACCGTTTACATGGGGAAGCGTTGGCCTGGTCAATGCCAGCGAAACGAGAGCAGCTTATGTTGCCGCACTTAAAGTAGCCGATAGCCATGATATCGGGCCATTGTTGCTCTTTGCACGATCATAGCTAGATAGCCAGCATGTGACTCCGCATGGACCAAGCGATCAATAGCTGCTCCGACGCGAGCTACACGGTGGGAACGAAAATTTGGGACCCTCTTTTCGAGCGGTGGCGCAACCGATTATGCGCTGGTTAGGGCTTTCAGACTTTTATATGGGATCAGCGTAGATCGGCCGACCTTGACGGTTTCAAGGTCGCCGGACTCGATGAGTTCGTAAATCCTGGATCGACTGATTCCGGTGAGCTTGACGGCAGTGGAAATCCGTACCGTAAGGGGCTCGATAAATACGATCTCAACCGGAGTGTCATCGGAATCCCGCATCTTTCATGTCCTCGCAACGAGACATTTTTGCGCGCGGTTCCAACGCAGCTTTCGCCCGCTCAAGCATGGTCGGCGGCACGATTTTCACAAGGAGGAGGGCACGTAGCTACCGGTCGGCGGCATTCCCGCGCCGCGGGGCCACAGACTAATGCCGCAGCCAAGCGGAGCGAGGAGGAAAAGAGGGGGTTATTGCGTATCCGTCCTGATGAAGAGGCTTGCCATGCCTGCAGGGTTTTCAACGTCTCGCAAGCCAGAACTCGAAGTCGCCGGGGCCGTTCTTGTGCGCCGCTTCGGCGGGACTTGGTCTGGCGATTCTGGCATGTGCCGCTGCCCTGCTCATGAGGATAAAACCCCGAGCCTGTCGGTCAGGATTGGCGAAACACGACTTTTGTTCAAATGCTTTGCCGGCTGCGATATTTCCGATGTGCTCCGGGCGCTTCGCCGCGACGGTCTGAACGCCCTCGACGCACGTGACGGCAGGGGGGCGCCATCCTCCCTCCCTAAAGAATGGCTACAGCAGCGTGCCCGTGACCTGTGGGGCATTGGTCGGCCAATAAACTGGACAATCGCGGAGACCTATTTGCGGAACAGGTCGATCGATATTGCACCTAACTGCCTGCGGTTCGCTCCCCGAACGCCTCTCGGCAAGGGCCGACTGGCCGTGTTTCGACCGGCGATGCTCGCCGCGGTAACCGATGACTCGGGATTGTTGGCCGTCCAACGGACCTTCCTTGATGGCAGGGGCCGACGCGCGCGCGACCTCCGGCACCCTCGCAGATTGCTCGGTCACCCCCGCACAGGTGCGGTTCGACTCGCGCCGGCCGCTTATACACTCGGAATTGCCGAGGGCGTCGAGACAGCGATCTCGGCGATGATCCTCCTCGGCATCCCGGTCTGGGCCGCACTCGGCAATGAGCGCATCCCACAAATTACTATTCCAGAATCGGTGTCGCGTCTCATCCTGTTGCCCGACAACGACCGTGCCGGCCGCCTCGCCGTGCCGCTCGCCGTGAAGGCGCACGCGGTGCCCGGACGACGCATCGATACGATCTGGCCATGGAACGGCCGAAACGACTGGAACGATGTCCTCAGGCAAGGAGGGAAGGGAGTGGGGGACTGGCGGCGCCGAGCGGCCTGAATGGTCGGGCTTCCGCCGCTAGGAGACTGATTATGTCATTTCCCATCGTATACGCGCCTGCGCGCAACTGCGTCCCTTCGCCGCTCAACGTCAGGACCGAAAGCGATCCCGATGCCGACGCAGAACTGGAGGCGATGATCGGCGAGGCCGGCTTCGTGCTCCAGAATTTGATTGGTACGGCAGTCAAGCGCAAGAAGGACCACTACAGCATCTTCGGCGGCGGTCGGCGCCTCGAGCGCGTGCACGTCCTGATCGAAAAGGGGCGGCTCCCGGACGACTTCAAGATTCCGGTCATGGTGATGCCGGACGCGAAGCGTGCCATCGAGTTCAGCTACGCCGAGAATAACAAGCTCCCGATGACCGCCGCGGACGAGTGCATGGCGTTCAAGAACATGATCGAGAAGGAGGACAAGACTGCGGCCCAGGTCGCGGCGCGCTTCGGCAAAACCGAGCGCTTCGTGCTCGGCCGCGTCCGTCTCGCCGATCTCCACGAGACGATCTTCGATGCGCTGCGCAAGGGCGAAATCACCCTCGAAATTGCAAAGGCCTATGGCAGCACCTCGGATACGGCTCGCCAATCCCGCGTCTTCGAGCAATATCGCGACAGCTATTACCGCAACGACCCGTACACCATCCGGCGTGAGCTCGCCGCCGGCAGCTACCGGGGCGGCGACCCGAAAGCGCTGCTCGTCGGCCGCGATGCCTATGTCGAGGCGGGCGGGCGGATCGACTCTGACCTCTTTTCCGACAGTGCATCCGAGAACTGGATCGATGGCGACGTCCTCGACCGCCTCGCTGATGAGAAGCTGGCTGCGGAAGCCGAAGCGATCCGGGCGCGCGAGGGCTTCGCGGAAATTCGCGCGGTCCCGATGACGCGCATCTCGTTCGCGGATTATGACGGCCTCCGCCCGGTCCGCGGCGAGATTCCTGAACCGACCGCAGAGGAGGTAGCGCGCTGCGCCGAAATCGAAGCTGAGATGAACATGATCGCCGAATCTGCCGACGAGAGTGATGACGGCATCACCGAGGACGAGGAACAGCGGTATCGCGAACTTGAATCCGAACTGAGCGGCATCCAGAATCGACCGGCGGTCTTGACCGACGACCAAAAGGCCGCGGCACTTGCCTTCCTCGTCATCGGCGAAGATGGCCAGCCGCGTGTGCACCATCAGGCCTACATGGTGCCGACCGAGGCCGACGAAGACATCGATGGCGACGATGATAGCGACGCCGAGACCGACGGCTCTGTCTCGGCGAAACCGGCAATGAGCCAACGACTCATCGACGAGCTCGCAACGATGAAGGCGGAACTGCTTCGTGTCCATGTCGCAAGCGATCCCCGCTTTGCGCTCGATCTCGGAACCTTCGTGATGGTCGATGCGGCTTTACGGCGCTACGCTTCCGATCTCGCCAGCGACCTTCGCGCCGATGCCGCGCCGTCGCGTGTCATTGGCTTCGAAAGCGGATCGCTCGCGGCTGACGAATGGGCCAAGCTCGAAGAGGGGCTCGATCGAAGCTGGGTCCAGCCGAACATCGGCGTCGCCGGGCGCTACGATGCCTTCTGCGCGCTCGGCGAAGAAGCGCGTGCGGCTTGGCTCGCTTGGGCGATCGCCCGGACGATCCATGCGGTGCCCATGAAAGATTCCGCCAGCGGTTTCGTCGATCATCTCGGTCGCAAGCTCAAGATCGATGTCGCCGCCTGGTGGCGCCCGACCGCGAAGAATTATTTCAAGCGGCTCACCAAGAGCTCCATCATCGACCTCTTTCAGGAGATCGGCGGCAGCGAGCTCAGCCAGCGCTACGGGGCGTCGAAGAAGAACCTGCTCGCCTCTTCGGCTGAACAGCTCTTCGCCGGGAACATCATCGTCGAGGCGGACGTCAAGGAAAAGGCGCTTGCCTGGCTGCCTGACGCCATGCGCTTCGAGCATCCGGTCGCCGAGCCGGTGAACGATGATGGCGAAGACGAAACGAGCGGCACCGTCGAACCCGAGGCGGCGGGCGATCCCGCCGATGATACCCACGAGGACGAGCCGCTCTCCGACGCGGCCTAATCTCGCTCTTCGATTTTATGGGGTCGCGGTCCTGCGCCGCGGCCCCTTTTCTTATGCCCCCATTCCAGTCGGGAGGAGAGGGGGAGGGGCGATGGCAGCGGGGGCGTGTTGCTCCCGAACCTCTTCAGGAGAATTGCCATGACCCTTCCGCTTCTGAAGCTCGCTGAAACCCCGGGCACCGAGGCCCGGGAAAAAGCCGAACGCCTTTATGGCGTCGCCCGCGCACTGCGCGACCGGCTCGCCGATCCGCAATCCGTGACCCGCTCGCTGCTCAAGCGCCTGATGGTGGAAGCGTTCCGCGGCTCCGATGCCGACGGGCGCTGGTCGATGCGCGATGCCTATGACGCGCTCGAAGCCGCGCAGGCATCGGACACGCTCGTGCCCGATGATGACCCGAACCCGGACTGGGGGCCCGAAGACGAATTCGCGGATATCCTCGCGTTCGAGAAGGCGCTGCCGACCCAGACCTATCGCAGCGAGCACCAGGTCGATATGCAGCAGTTCAGCACGCCGGCGGCGCTGTCCTGGCTCGCGGCCCGAGCGGCGGCGGTCACTGCTGGCGATCATGTGCTCGAACCGTCGGCAGGTACCGGCATGCTTGCGGCGCGCGCGATCGCCGCGGGCGCGAGCGCTTCGCTCAACGAGCGCGATCCCTGCCGGGCGGCGCTGCTTTCCCTCGTGACGGGCCGCCCAGTCACGACCCATGACGCCGAGTTCATCAACGACCGGCTGCCGACGGATGTTCGGCCGACAATTGTCCTGATCAACCCGCCCTTCAGCCGCAGCGAGGGGCGCGGCCAAGATCGCCATGCCGGAGCGCGCCATCTTCGCTCCGCGCTGCTGCGTCTTGCCGAGGGCGGACGCTGCGTCGCGATCATGTCGCCGACCTTCGCGCACGATGCGAGCGGCGCGAGCGGCTATGTCTCCGTCGCCGAAATTGCCCGCCCGCGCGTCGAGATCACGATTCTCGGCCGTCCCTATGCGAAGCATGGCACCAGCGTCGCCGTCCGCCTGATCGTCTTCGACAAGGGCTGGATCGGCCAAACCGAGCGCCACACGGTCGACACCATCGCGGCGGCGCTGCCCATCGTGCTCGCGGCTCCGGCGCGGCTTGACCCATCCGACGAACCGCCCCCGGCGTCCCCGGCGGTAATCCCGATGCGTCCCGCGCTGAGGCCTTCGTCGTCCTCACTCTTCTCCGGCCTCGCTGGCCCCAGGATCATCGCACCCTCGCGGATCGCCGCGACCGATGATCTAGCGCAGCCGCTCGCCTATTCGGTCCGCGACGCGCCGCTCCCTGTCGGCGATCCGGTCGGTATCTATGCGCCTTGGCGGCTCGCCCGCATCGATATTCCAGGCGCGAAGCCCCACCCCGACGATCTCGTGGAATCGCTCGCCATGGCGTCGGTTCTGCCCCCGATCCCCCAATATCGCCCGCTTTTCCAGAAGCGGGCAAGCGAGGCGCTGTCAGACGCCCAGCTCGAAGCGATCATTTACGCAGGCGATGCCTTCTCGCGCGACCTCTCGGGCCGGTTCGTCACCAACACGGCAGGCGACTTGCTGATCGAGGACCCCGAAGGCCGCCCCTATCGCATGGGCTTCTTCATCGGGGACGGGACGGGCGTCGGCAAGGGCCGTGAAGGCGCCGCAATTATCCGGGACCAATGGAACTGCGGCAATCAGCGCGCCATGTGGATCTCGAAGGGCGCGACGCTCCTCGAAGATGCCCGGCGCGACTGGAGCGCGCTCGGCGGGCTTCCAATCGACGTCCAGCCGCTCGACGCCTTTCCGCTTGGTCAGCCGATCGGCATGGCGAGTGGCATCCTCTTCCTCACCTATGCGACGCTCCGGTCCCAGCGCCACGACCAATGCTCGCGCCTGCAGCAGATTCTCGAGTGGACGGGCGCCGGGTTCGAAGGCGTGATCCTCTTCGATGAATCCCATTCGATGGGCAACGCCGCCGGGACCAAGGACGAGTACCGGCAAGCCAAGGGATCCGAGCAGGGCCTCGCCGGGGTCCGCCTGCAAAATGCGCTGCCGCGCGCCCGCGTTGTCTATGAATCGGCGACCGGCGCCACCAAGCCCGAAAATTTGAGTTACGCGTCGCGGCTCGGGCTCTGGGGTCCCGGTACGGCGTTTGCCAATCGCGACGGCTTTCTCGCCGCGATGACCGACGGCGGCATCGCCGCGATGGAAATCGTCGCCCGCGATCTCAAGTCCATGGGTCTCTACACCGCCCGGGCGCTCAGTTTCGCCGGCGTCGAATATGACCCGCTCGAGCATCAGCTCACGCCGGACCAGATCGACATCTACGACGCCTATGCCGATGCATGGGCGATCATTCACCAGAACCTCGACGAGGTTCTGAAGGCGTCGAACATCGTCGACCGCATTTCGGGGCAGACGATGAACGCCCAGGCCAAGGGATCGGCGCTGAGCCGGTTCGAAAGCGCGAAGCAGCGGTTCTTCTCGCAGGTCCTGATCGCGATGAAGATGCCGACGCTCGTTCGCGCGATCGAGGATGAACTCGCCGCGGGCCATGTCGCCGTCGTTCAGCTCACCAGTACCGCCGAGGCAATACTCGACCGCCGCCTGGCTGACCTGTCACCCGAAGAACGGGCGAACCTCTCGATCGATGTCTCCCCACTCGACACCATGGTCGATTATCTGAAGACCGCCTTCCCAACCCGGCAAATGCGCGCCTTTCGCGCGACCGATGGGTCAATGCGCTCCGAGCCAATGCTCGATGACGACGGCAACGGTGTCCTGTGCCAGGAAGCGGTCGCCGCGCGCGACGATTTGATCGAGCGGCTCTGCTCGATGCCGCCTGTTCCGGCTGCGCTCGACTTTCTCATCGTACATTTCGGCACCGACATGGTTTCCGAGGTCACGGGGCGCACGCGGCGGATTGTCGTTGATGGGCAGGGCCGGCAGAAGGTCGAGCGTCGCACGTCCAGTTCCAACATCGCCGAGACCGACAACTTCATGTCGGGGCGAAAGCCCATCCTCGTCTTTTCCGAGGCGGGTGGCACGGGGCGGTCCTACCACGCTGACCTGGACTGCCCGACCGCGCGCAAGCGGCGCATCCACTTCCTGCTCGAACCCGGATGGCGCGCCGACATCGCGATCCAGGGCCTCGGTCGCACCCACCGCACCTACCAATCCATGCCGCCGGTGTTCCGCCCGGTCACGACCAACTGCAAGGGTGAACGCCGCTTTATCAGCACGATCGCGCGCCGTCTCGACACGCTGGGCGCGCTCACGCGCGGCCAACGCCAGACAGGCGGCCAGAACCTGTTCGATCCCGCCGATAATCTCGAAAGCAGCTATGCCCGCGAGGCCCTGACCCAGTGGTATCACCTCCTCCACGCCGGCAAGCTCGCGAGCGTCAGCCTCGAGAAATTCCAGATCATCACAGGCCTGAAGCTTGTCGATGAGCATGGCACCTTGCTCGACAAGCTGCCGCCGATCCAGCGCTGGCTCAACCGCATCCTCGCGCTCAGGATCGCGACCCAGAACGCGGTTTTCGAGGAATATATGGGGCTCATACAGGCCCGCGTCGACGCAGCGCGCGAAGCCGGAACGCTCGACCTCGGCGTCGAAGCGATCCGGGCCGAGCGTATCGTTCAGATCTCGGAGCGCGTGCTCAGGAAAGACCCGGTATCCGGCGCCGAAACGCGTTTGCTCCGCCTCGAGCTTCATCTGAAGCCGCACGTCACCGGATGGACGCGCCTCGACAAGATCTGGGGAAGCTCCGACGACGTGCGATATCTGCGGAACAGCCGTTCGGGGCGCGTCGCCGTTTGCGTTCCATCCTGGTCGATCACCGACGACGAGGGGCGCCCCGTCAAGATGCTGGAGCTTGTCCGGCCGACGGGTTCCAATCGTATCCAACTCGCCGAACTTTGGCACACCTTCTGGAAAGAGGTCGATCACGATAGCTTCAAAAGCTTCTGGGAAGCAGAGGTGTCCGAAGCGCTCGATAAGGTCGATATTGACACGATCAGCGTCGCGACCGGCCTCCTTTTGCCCGTCTGGAACAAGCTGCCGCAAGACGATGTCCGCGTCTGGCGGATCGATGACGCGGCGGGAACGTCCATCCTCGGACGCATCGTGATGCCCACCGCGCTCGAGAAACTGGAGTCCGCCTTCGGTCTTGAGTCCTCGATCAAACTCACGCCCGATGAACTGATCGAGGCGGCGCGTGGCGGCGATGGCGCACTGATCCCGGGCCTCCATGGCGCGCGCCTCGTTTCCACGATGGTGAACAGTAGCCGGCGCTTCGAGGTCCGGGATTTCCAGCCACAGGACCGCGAATGGCTGAAGGCGCGCGGTCTGTTCAGCGAGGTGATCCAGTACAAGACGCGGCTCTTCCTGCCTGTCGAGAAGGCCGACGAGGTCCTCGCCGCGATCATCGCCGAGCGGCCGCAGTGAATCCCGAATCCACGAAGGGGGCCATGATGTCCGACTTCTATCCACTGGTCGATCAGGACTTTGTCGACCGCTTCAACACGGCTCTCACCGCGCTCGGGAGCTCGGCCAGCATTGCAGTCACGACCTTGCCGACCGACGGCACGGTCTTCGAGCTCCTGGACGACGAAAGCGATTTCCTGATCCTCGTCCCCTCGAACGCCACACCTGAAATCGTCAGCCTGACCTATCGCCTGTACGAAATAGGCGTCCGGCAAGGGCGGTGCGCCGGCGAAGCACTCGCATGGTCGAAGCTTCGCAGCCTCATCGGCGCTGCCGAATGCGGCCCCCAGTCACCGCCATAGTTTGCGTGCTGGGCCAATTTACAGGCGAAAAGGGGGGAGTGGGGGGGGGCTCGGTGTGGCGGCGGAATTGTCCGCAGGGCCATCGAGACGATGGAGGTTCCCATGACAGACCGTGCATCCGCGATCATTCGGATCGGCGGGGCGATCAGGAGCGATCTGATCGAGCCGCTGATCGACGCCATAGCGTGCGACCATGGAATGCTCGACTGGGTTGGAGCGACCGTCGATGCGTCCCACATTGTCGATGGCCAAGCCCTCGAAATCTGCGCCCATGGCCTGGTTGGCGGGCAATTCGATCAGGTCGAGGATTTCTGCACCCACCACGGCATTCCTTTTGTTCGCAATTCGGATCCGTGTGTCGGCGCGTTCAGCGCTCAGCGTGCCGTCTATACCGGCGAGGGCGATCCGCTATATTTCGACACCAACGGGTCGGACCATGTTCTCATGAGCCGGACCGAGTTGAATGGGCTCGGATCCATAGCCGCGGCCGACGCCTGGTTCGAAATTGCCGCATTCGTTCCGCCTCCGATTTCGATCGCTTCCGCGCCGGAAGAGCAGGGACCGTGGAGCCGCCGCGCCGGTCATCCGTTAGCCGACTGGAAATACGAGATCTCAAACGATGACACGCGTCTCGGCTATCTGGACTGGATTGCCGCCCGCGAAGCGAATGAGACCGGTGATACGATGCCAAGAGCCGAAGCCGTCGCCCCGGATGTTCCGCAACTCTATCTCCACCTCTATCATGGTCGCAAAGATCCCGATGAGAACCTCGAAGACTGGGGCAGTGATGGACCCGTCATCGGGCCGCTCGCTTATGTCCACACCACCTATATGTGTGACGTCAAATTTGCTGCCACACCTGAAGTGATGGACCGCTACTTCCCGGCGGTGATGTCCGATTGGCGGGCGCGAGGATTGTCGAACGTCGTCGGCCCGCTGTGCGATTGGCGCCTCACCATCTTCAACGATTATGTCGAGCATGACGGGGTCTACTACGGCGACTGGACGGTGTTTACTGCTACTCCCAGCGAGTTGAAGCGGCAGCCGCCAAGGCCACGGAGCCAGCGTGATGGCACGACGTCCGTCGACGTCCATGTTTGAAGGTTCATCGTTTCGGCGTCTGTGGATGGTTGAAAGCGTTCCCAATATGCCCTATATGAAACTCACTAAACTAGGAGCGCCGACATGTCTCGCACAGCCAGTATGGCCGCTATCGATGTAGATCGCATCCTGCGTGACCGCATCCTGGCAAGCGCCGACCGGATCATCAAGATGATGCCAGCTGCCGCCAAGACGGCGGCGATTGGCAGCATCGACGTCCCCGCGCTTGTCCTGAATATCGCGCGCGGCATTCCGTCGGTCGAAGCCGGCGATCCGGAACAGGCGGAAGAGATTACCCGGGCCATCGCCTTCAAACGGCGACTGATCGAAGCCGCAGGTGGAGCTTTCGATGCCGAAGCAGTTCGCAATCTGCTCGGACACAAGACAGTGCAGGCCGTCTACAAGGCCGCCCGGGACCGTCGCCTCCTCATGATCGATGACAATGGTGCCAAGCTGTTTCCGGCATTCCAGTTCGATGGCAATGCCATCCTCCCGGCGATTCCCCGCGTTCTCGGTGCTGCACCCGGGGCGAGCGGCTGGGCGGTCCTCCAGTATCTGGTGAGCGGCGACGACGGTCTGGGCGACGCGCGGCCGATCGACCTCCTAAGGGGCAATCAAGACGATGTCGATCGTGTCGTGCGTGTCGCCCAAACACTCGACGACTGACAATGGCGGCAAAATCGATGATGCCGGTGGCGACGATCGCTGCCGGACGGACGCTGCACCGTGTTCATGGCAAATCCGTCGACGCGCGCTGGTATGGCCGCAAGGACGCGTCCTGGCGCTGGGACGATCCCGACGGACAATTCGGCGTTCTTTATCTTGGGAAAACACTGGTTGGCCCGTTCGCGGAAAGCCTGCTGCGGAAGCCCGCTGACCGGGACCTGTTATGGGACCGTGTCGAGCAGAAGCGCGCGGCTACGTTCAAGACCAGACGAACACTACGCCTTGCCAAGCTGCATGGCCCCGGTCTCGCCTGGTTTCAGACCACCGCTGCCGGCGTAGCGGCCGATTTCGATCCGGTCACCAATCCTGGTGGTTACGACATTACGCAACGGATTTCCGCGATCGTTTATACCGAGACGGCGTTCGATGGCATCCAGTATAGGTCGCGCTTCGACACGGACGAACTTTGCATCGCATTGTTCGAGCGAGCGGATCCCGCAATCGACCTGACCGGTGAGAATCTGCAGATCGACAAGGGCTGGGTCCGCAAGATCCTCAAACCGCGTGGATTCGAACTCATAGAATTCTAGATCCACCGTCGATCCCGGTTGCGCGTTGAGCTACATATTTTGCAGTGGATTTTTCACTTTTGCGAGAAACCGCGCAGGAAATGAACCGCCGAGCGCGGACGTTCGAGGCGGATACCCAGCATTTCAAATTCATTCCTGTTCCCGGAACCTCACCACGCCGGCGTATCGCGCTCGCCGGGCAATCGACTTCGATCCAGACAGCGCAAAAAAATGCGGCGACCATCGAAGCTGACCGCCCAGCGCGATAATTGTTCCGACAACAGTGTCACGGTCTTCGACGACTATCCTGGCCGAGGAGAAGATGTCGATCCGCCCGTCCGAATCGACCTCAGAGGCGACGAATGATTGTCGGCTTAGCGCCCTATTCTGTTGAAGAAGTCGCCCGGCGGACTGCGGAGGGTGGAAGCGGACGGGAGGCGAACGGCCTCCCCACCTTGATCAGGCGGTGGCGAGGTGCTGGATCGGGAAGATCTTTGCCATTTTCCGGAGGTTTTGGGCCGCGGCGGCGAGGTGGAACTCGTCACGGGCACCATTGGGGCCGCGCAGACGCACCCGCACCGAACTCGAGCTTGGCATTGGGGTCGATCGTATTATCGTCGATCGTCTCGGCGATCGCCCGCTCCATCATATTGGTGACGCCCGCGACGAGAACGATCAGGTTCGGGACGTCGCCAACGGGCTGATAGGCGTTGCGGACCCGGTCGTAGACATGGACGGTGCCCGTGGTCGCAACCATGCCGACGAAAAGCCCGATGCCGACGAGCGTCTGAAAGCCGAAAGCGACGATCCCCATGCCGTTGCCGCGCACGCTCGCGAGTAGCGCGCCGAGCGCGATCCCGGCGACCGCGACGATGAGCACCAGCGTTTCGTAGCGCGGATCGGCAAAGATCATCGAGACGAGCCGGAACGCGTCGACGGTCTCGTTGAACCCGTCATAGGTGTGGAAGCTGGTTTCGAGCGCTAGCGCAGCGGTCGGCACGGTGGCGGCGAGGGCGGCGATCAGCGCGGAAAGGAATCGGGAGCACATCGCGATCAGCGATTGCGGTTAGCGGCGGCACCGGCGGCGTCGCGCGCGTCGCGGTCGCGCTGGCGGACGAGCCCGGCATAGTTCGCCGAGAGGTTGGCCTGGTTCAGCGCCGCCATATAGGACTGGCGCATCTGCGCGCGCTGGCGCAGCACTTCCTCGCGAAGATCGCGCAGCTGCTCTATCCCCTTGGTGAGGATGCGCGTCTGGCAGATATTGGCATTGCCTGCGTCGGCGGCACCGGCGGCCGACGTGCCGCGCTCGGCATTCGACAGCGCGAAATCGATGCTGCGAGTGAGATCATTGAGCATCTGGTAGGCGAGGGTCAGGGCGACCAGTTCGTCGGTATCGCCGATCACGGCATCCTCGACGCCTTCGCGCACGCCCCATTCGAGCATCCGGTAGATGGGGAGCGTCTTCACATTGGCGACGAACTGGCGCTCTTCGGCAGTCAGCGCGGCGCGGGTGCGGATCTTGGTCGCGATCGTCTGCATCCGTTCACGCGCGAGGACGAGCGCGCCGCGGCCCGGCCCGTCAGTCGCGCAGTCAGCGCTGGTCGGCGGGACGTTGAGCGACCGGGCCTGGACACGTCCGGTCAGGAAATCCTCGACGCCTTCGGTGTCCTGACGCGGGCAGGCAGGGATGGCCGAAAAGAGCGGCACCTTGTCGGTCGCGTCCCAACGCATGTAAACATCGCCGACCCGCGCACGCATCACGCTGGTCCATTCGCTGGCGCCGACGCGCGCGGCGGCGTGCGCGAGCAGCGAGCCGGTGCGGAAGATGTCGGTGACCTCGCGCGGGCAGTTGGCGAGCGCTTCCTTCAGATCCTCGGTCGGATTATTATTGTTCGCCTCAATCTTCTCGCGGCTTTGCTGATAACTTTTCGCATAACCCTGCTTGATCGAGCGATAGCCGGTCATCTCCTCGATGATCCCCGACATATTGTCGTCTCCTCGAGCGATCTGAACCATGCGGTTCGCAAGGCGGCAGTCGTTGACCTGGATCGAGTTCAGGAAGTTGGTCGCCGCCTCCATCTTCGAGATGATGTTGCCCATCTTCTCGTCGAGGGTTTCGAGGAGATACTGGAAGGCGACGGCGGGCGCGGCCTGCAGGATGCTCTCGAGCTTCTGGACGAGATAGTCGGGATCGAGAAACGACATGCCGCCGAGGAACATGTCGATGCCACCGCAGCCCGCGCGCACCTTGGGCAGCGTCACGCTCATCAGATAGTCGTTGTGGACGTCGACGCGGCCCGAGAAGCCGCCCGCGGTCACATAACCGCGCGCCTGGTCCTCGAAACTGCCGGGCGACGTGTAGGTCACATTGTCGAACCAATGCTCGGCCCAGCTTTGGGCATAGGCTCCCGGCGCGCCGGCTCCGCAGGTTGACAGGATGAGGGCGATCATAATGGCGCGGCGGCCGCCAAGCGAGGACATCAGCGTTCTTTCTCAGGGGCGGGATGTGGCAGGCTGAACCCGCTCAGGGTCGCTTGTGTTGACCTCTCGCGACAAGGGCAGAGGCACGTACGCGCCTCTCAGAGGCAAGGTCCTTCCGCCAATATGTCCCACGCGAAATGGGCCACTGCCATGTCGATCATCGCCTCGTCCCATGTTTCAGGGTCGGCAAGATGCCGTGATGGATTGCAAACGCTTTCAAAGGTTCGTATGTGTATGATCTAAGAAAAGGATACACATCATGCGGACCAACATCGTCATCGACGATAATCTTATGAGCGAAGCTCTCCGGGCAACGGGCCTCAAGACAAAGCGTGAGGCCGTTGAGCTCGGCTTGCGGACGTTGCTTCGGCTTCGCAAACAGGACGAGATTCGGAAGTTTCGGGGTAAGCTCGCTTGGACGGGCGATCTTGATGCCATGAGAACCGACGGGTGATCCTCGTCGATTCCAGCGTCTGGATCGATTATTTCCGGGGCGATGCCACACCGCAGACGGAACGATTAGACGCATTGCTAGGCGCCGAGCCACTGCTGACCGGCGACATCATTCTGGCTGAAGTCCTGCAGGGTTTCACCAGCGACCGCGACTTCAACGTCGGGCTGAGATTGATGGGGTCTCTCGACCAGATCGATATCGGAGGTCGCGATATCGCGATCCAGGCGGCCCGAAACTTTCGGGCACTACGCGGCAAAGGGGCCACTATTCGCAAGACCATCGATACGCTTATCGCCACCCGTTGCATAGAAGACGGGTTAGCACTGCTCTACAGCGACCGCGATTTTGATCCTTTCGTGGAACATCTCGGACTCTCGTCGGCCATGTCGGACGCACGCCGATGATGTGATCCCTGCAAATCTGGATCGTAGCTCCAGATTTGCAGGGATAAGTCGTTGCTCGATTTCGCTTCTTCGCCCTGAACGGATATCCAACCGGAATAAGCTCGAAGTTATGGCTTTGCTCGGCGTTGCGGTGAGATGTCCGGCCCTTGAGCAACAATTCCCGTGAATTTCGAAAACGCCCGGACCCCGGCTTGCAGGGCGCATGCCGGTCAGTATCTTTACGGCGAGATATAAATTGCGCGCGATATTGGGCGCATGATTCGGTGCCAACGGCAATCGGAATGATCCGGTTCGTATCGTTCACCGGTCGGACTCATGCGGCCGGGTATCCGGATTCAGGATAGGCTGTTTCGCTGAAGCTCGTCCGATCAGGTCTCGACTGATTTCTCGGGAGTGGGCAACGAGATTGCGCGTCTTTTCGCGAAGCATGAGCTGGCCAATAATCCCTTCAACATAGGCGGGATTCGTTTTGTTGATGACTGCCAGAGCCGTTTCGCACCTCGCGCGGCCGCAATGCTCAATAGCCCCGACTACATAGTCGGGTCCAAAATGCTCGGCGACCGCTGCAAGGTCGAACATATCGCGCGGCTGGAAACTCCAACCGCGATAGAAGACCTTTTTAGCGATGATTTCCGCTGGCGTTTCAAGCGCGATGGCGTGACCTTGAACGTCGTGCGCTCGTGTTGGATCTGGAATGATGCTGTCGCAGCAGATGAAATCAATTTCGCCCAGATCGTGATAAGCAAGCTTCAGCATATCGGTGCCTGCCTGATAGCTGTCAGGAGCGTGATCGAGTTTGATGCCTTGCGTTTCCGGATTGAGAAATGGGAGGATTTGTGGATCGTCCAGAAACAGGTCGATGTCGTGACTTTCACGATGATCGATCTGCAGCATCAGTGCGGTTCCGCCGCCGAAGCTCCACTGAGGCGCGAAGCCGTTCGCCTTCCTGAAATGGTCAAGAATATCTACGGCGAGATTGAAAAGGACCGGCCATTCGCTCGGCCGCTTTGCAGACACGGCGTCAGGCCGCCAGCGGTAGCGTGTAGCCCGAAAGTTCGGAGATTTTATCGGCGACTTGGCTCGCTTGACTTGCGTCTACGCCCATCGCTGCCATGAACTGTTCCTGGACGTTCAGCGGCACTTCGGAGAAGAAAGCGAAAACCGGCGCGTTGCAGTCAATCGCGCTCTTCAAGTCGACGATCATGGCAGCAAGCTGATGTGCGGAAACGGCCGCCCCATAAGGGGCGTTCACCGTCGTCAGCACTTGAGTTACAGCGTTTGCCATCATTCCACTCATAACACGATCCTGTTTGGATCGTTGTTTTCATATAGTCGCGAGCGGTTATCAAAACAAGAATCTCGCTCAGGTCGCGTCCTACGCCCGACGCGAGGCAATAATGACAAGACCAGATTCAGCTTATGAAGCATGCATCATGGCTTTGATGTTTCAAGCAGATTCCGCGCCAGAGCTAAGAAAGTTCCGTCCGGCTTATCGCGACGGGCCCCCAACGATTCCAGTGAATTTCGAGAGTGCGCGGACGCCTACCGCTGGGCGAACGCCCGTCAGCATCTTCGCGGCGAGATAGAGGTTGCGCGCTAAATTGGGCGCATGATCGGTCCCGACGGCGATTGGAATGATCCGGTTCGTATCGTTCATCGGACGCACCCATGCGACCGGATGCCCGATCCAGGGCAAGCCGAGCCGGCCCGATCGCAGCATCGCTTCCTGCGCGGAAATGGCGCGGACCTGCCAGCCATATCGCCTTCCCAGACTTCCGAGCTTGGTCCAGAGATCGGCGCAGGGAACGCAGCCGGGCGCGGTGCTCATCTCGACGACGAAGGCCGAACTGCGTCCGCGCAGTTCCTCGGTAAAGTCCGGCGGGAAAGCGCGCGTCACCGGAACGCGCGAGAGCCAGTGGTTCATCGCCGCAGTTGTTCCGACCGGATGGATCGCGGCGCGCGCTGCATCCTCGCGGCTGACAGTCTGCGCCATGCCGGGCGAAATGACTAGGATGCTCATGCTCAGCGCGCTTGCACATCGCGCCAACATACTGAACTCGCCTTGCAGGTAAGGGGATTTGCTCTTACCTTGTGCTATTGAAAGGACTCGCCACATGAACGCTGTTACCATTACCGCGAAAGGGCAGGTCACGCTGCGGAAGGAATTGCTCAGGCATCTCGGCGTCCATCCAGGCGACAAGATCAGCTTTGACAAACTCCCCGGCGGTGAAATCAAGATTCGGGCCATCAGGCCTTCCGGAAAGATTGAGGATTTCTTCGGGTCACTCAAGCGGGAAGGCCAGCGGCCCATCTCGATCGAGGAGATGAATGAGGCCATTGAAAAGGGCTGGGCCGGACAGCTGTGAAAATTACTGCCGACACTAATATCCTCGTCCGATCCGCAACGCTGGACGATCCCGTTCAAAGCCCCTTGGCAAAAAAGCTCCTGAAGGAAGCAGAACTTGTTGCTGTGACGCTTCCGGCCTTGTGCGAGTTCTGCTGGGTGCTCAGAAAAGTGTATCGCTATGAGGCGGCAAGGGTCGCTGCATCGGTCAGATTGCTTATCGACGCCGGCAATGTCGCAGCGGACCGACAGGCTGTTGAAGCGGGGCTTGCAATACTGGAGCAAGGTGGAGACTTCGCTGATGGGGTCATCGCCCACGATGGCCAATGGCTGGGAGGCGAGACCTTCGTGAGCTTCGATCGAGGCGCTGTTGGCCTTCTGGCAAAGCATGGGCAATCTGCGATGAACCCCGATCAATCGAAAGCTTGATCCAACTGCGCTGCGCTGCTCGGCAATAGACGCTGTCATCGACGCGGCTCCAAGCCCGCACCGACGAGGTCGCCGCCCAACACACGGGGATCGGTCGCGGAAACCGGCCCATTGCCGAGTGCGTCGAAGAAACCATCTTCCTCGCCCGCGCCGGTCAGGAACTGTTCGGGCCGAATGTCGCCGAGCATCAGCCGCACGGCCTGGTATGTGGTCTGCGCGAGATTGGGATAGGATTCGACACCCGACGCGATCACCATCCTTGCCGAGCTGTCGCGGCGGATCACCATCGTCGTCGGTGTCACCTCGACGCCGAAGCGCTGTCCGAGCTCCGGTCGGCGCTCGAGATCCATCTGTGTGACCTGCCAGCCCGTCTCCTCGCGGAACCGTTCGAGGATCGGCCATTGCACCCGGCAATAGCCACAGGAATTCCGCGAGAACATGACGAGCGCGAACTGGCTTGCGTGGGCGCGGAGATACCGGCGGCGAACCGCTTCCTTCTCGGCACCCATCGCCGCGCGCGCGTCGCCGACGATCGGGTTGGCGGACTTGGCATTGAGTTCGGGGTTCTGAAGCAAGGCGATCTGAGTCACGCCTGCGAACGCACGTGCCTTGCGCCGCGCGAAGTCCTGCAGCCGCCAGAAGTCCGCGACCGCGTCGACGGTGAGCACGGTCGCTGCATAGTCGCGTTGCTGCTCGATCAGCTTGCGGATTTTGGGCGGCGTCCATGTCGCCAGTTCCGCCATCGGCGGTATCGCCGGCTTCATCAGCGCGTCGGGCTCGGCATCCGCATCTTCGACCGGCGGCGGTGCCTGATACCACCAATAGCCCTGCTTCGGTTCGCGGGTGGGTGAGGTCGGCTGCGCGGCGGCGGGGAAGGCCGTGATGAGCGCCGCGAGGAGGGCAGGGCGGATCACAGCAGCTTCTCCATGCGGGTGAGGCGCGCGATCGGCACCGGTCCGTAATAGCGGCTGTCGAACCCGCTCGGGTGCAGCGAGCCGACATAGATCAATCCCGGCGGGATCAGCCCGTGATCGGGCCGCCAATAGTCGAGCCGCTGGCCATTTCGCCCGTAGGGCTTGGTCACGCCGAGCAGGACGCCGTCGCAATAATACCACCCGTCCATGGCGTGGGGCTCCATCGTCGACGGTTTCTCGATCAGCGATATGCGCTCGCCGGGCATGCAAAGCGCGCGCTTGGTCACCTTGACCGGTTCGGGGCCGGCCAGCGGATGGGAGAGCATGAACAGGACGAAATCGCCCTTCTCGATCGGCCCCGGCGCCGCGCGCACCGCCCAGGCGTCGATCGACGGCGACATCACGAGAATGGCTTGCTGCATCGCCCAGCACGTCAGAAGCCCGAGTGGCACAACGATCGCCGTCGCCTTCCAGAGCCGGTCGGGGCGCGCGGGCTCGCCGAGCCCCGGACTGCCGAGCGCAACGGCTGCGCGCCGCGGCAGTCCCTTCAAACCGATCGCCAGATGCTTACCGGCCTTCCAGGCGAGACTGAGCATCGCGCACCTCCTCTTTTCCGCCGAGGCGGGCAATTTCTTCGAGCAAACCGGAAAGGGCGGCATCGCCGTAAGCGATATGGCTCCCGCGCGGACTTTCCTCCTCGCGCTCGCAATAGGGGAGCACCGGATCGCCCGGGATCATGGCGAGCGCGGGCACGCGGGTGACGCCGTGCTGGCGAAAGACCAGCGGGTCGACGATCACCTGCACGTCGCGCATCACGCATGCCGGTCCCTCGCAGCCGGGATCGAGGCGGAGAATCTCGGCGGTGAGCTTCGCCATCGGCGCGACCTTGGCCATCCCGCCCGGCATGCCGCGAAACGCGAGGACACCGCGTGCCTTCTCGAGCTGCGCTGCATAGGTGCGCAGCGTTGACGACGGCATCGACGAGGAGACGAACAGCACAGGCACCCAGCCTTTCGCCGCCGGCGCCGGACCGGCATCGGCGACGGCCTTGATCTCGGGCGCTTCGAGCCCGAGTGCCTGGCCGAGCCGCTTCGCCATCGCCTCGCGCTCTGCGGCGAAGCGGTCTTTGCCGGTCTCAAGCGCATCGCGGGCGCGGGCTTCCATCGCTGGCGACTTGGCACGGTCGCGCATCGCCTCGAAGGCGCGCCGGCGTTCGACCTCGCTCGGCTTCGGCAGGTCAGATGGGCCGTTTTGCTGTTGGGCTTTGCGGCGCGACACCGCGCCCTTCAGCCGGTCCATCGCCGCTTCGCCCTCGCGTTCTACCTTCTCGCGCGCCGACGGGTTGTCGTCGATGCCCGGCGATATTTGCGCTGCGGCAAGGCCGGCGATGCCGGCTACGTCGGCGAGCGCCACCGCGAGTACGGCGCGGCGCCTAGCGGCCGATGGCCTGCATATAGGCATCGATACGATCCTTCATGTCTGACTGGATGTCGGCCTGCGCGCGGGCCTGAACTTCCGAATAATATTCGGAGAGGTCCATTCGGCTGAAGTCGAGCGCTTGGAACTCTTCGGGCGTGAACCCGCGGCAGTTCGGCGTCTTCACCGGTCCCCAGCCATCCGCGAACGACTTCAGCTGCGGGCGGCCCTGTTCCTGGATGATGCGGCCGAGCTTGGTATTGAAGCAGCAATGGCTGCGCGACTTCTGGACGCAGATGCCGAGGATCTTCGACGAGCAATAGGAGCCGACCTCGACGCACATGCCCGAGCCGCGTAGCATGCCCGTCTCCATGTCCTGCTGGTCGCAGGAGGAGAGGAGGAACTCGATCATGACGTTGACCGCGAGGCTGATCGCGATCGAGGTCGGATCGATGCCGACAATGATCGCATTGGCGCCCGCGCTCGCCGCCTGGCTTGCCGTCGCGCCCGCCTGGAAGGCGGCATAGGCGGCTTGGGCTCCGGTGAACACGCCCTTGGCGATCGCGATCTTCGTCTGCGTCGACGCGATCGACGAGCCCATTCCGTCCTTGACGATCTTACCCTTGTCCTTGCAGCAGTTGGAAAAGGTTGTCTTGAGGCCCGCTGGGCGGCAGCGCAGCGCGCGGCCGCCGAATATCTCGATGTTCCCGAGACAATTGCCGTCGGTGTCGACTTCGCCGTCGGCGGGCGCGCCCGGATCGTCGACGACGGGTTCATCCTCGATCGGGTTTGCCGCGGTATCGATGCAGGCGTTCGGCGAGCAACTCGGCACGCCGCCGCTCGCCAGCGTCTCGCACGCATATTGCGAACCAAGCGGGCAGGACGACGCGCCGCCGGGCTCGGGCGCGCACGATGCCCGTTCGATCGGGCACTGCCAGCTACCACCTTGCATCCCGACGCAGCTAGCGGTCTCGCCCGCGTCGTCGGCGTCACCATTGCCATTGAGGTCGACCGCGCAAATCTGCTGCGCCTGCGCTGCCGACGCGTAAACGGCGAGCGCGAAGGCGACGATGCCGAACAGGATCAGCGCGAGGCGCGACGGCCAGAAGAGAAAGCGGCCCATCATCGCGCTGTCGCCGTGCAGGCGAGATCGGCGCCAGCGAGCCTGACCGTTTGCATCATGACCACCGCCTCGGGAAAGGTATCAAGGCAGCCGCAGGGCGTGACGATGGTCTCGCCGGGACCGGCGGGACAGACATTGCCCGGTGAGCAGGCGTGATAGAAGGTGTCGAAGCCGGTCGGGCTGGTCTGCTGCGCGCCGACGACGCCCGCAGGCGCCGCGTCGGTATTGGCTTTCGCAGAGCGCGTCTTGCAGACCGCCTCGCAAGCTGGAACCGAGCCGCGATCGGGAAGCGCGAAGGCGCGCGTAGACGCGGCGCTGCCGCCGTCGGCCGTCCGAACGCGGTCGGCGAGCAGCGTCTCGGTCGAACGATCGATGATATAGGCGCCGCGCGACAGGTCGGGTTCGGGCATCGCGCCGGTGTCGATCGCGCATTTATAGGTCCGCTGGCGCAGGAAAAAGTCGCGGGTAAGGGTAGCGGTGCAACTGCCCGTGCCGAACTGGCGCGACCGCGGGAGGGGGCGAAGGCCGGTGCCGACGCCGTTCAGAAACGTCTGGACGCCATCGACGCTCTCGCTGTCGAGGCGGCACTTTTGATTGGCGCCAATATCTTCGCACTGGTCGACGAGCCGGTCGCTCGGTTCGCATGCGTCCGAAACGCGAATCTCGACGTCGACCAGTCCCCATTCGGTCGTGAGAGGCGCACCGCCGCCGCCGCCGCGCACGCGTGCCGACACCGTCGTCGGCCCCGCCCGCAGGTCGGTGGTAAAATCATAGGAGGTGTAATTGCGCGCCGCGCCGCCATCGGTGCGGCAGTCGCCTGAAGGCAATCCTGTCGTCAGCCACGGACGCGGCCCCGCGGAGCCGACGACGCGGCCGTTGATGCGGCCCTGGACCCAGTCGTCGGCGCCCATCTCGACGATCCGCGCCGACAGGAGCTTCGCGGGGTCGCTGACTTCGAAGCGCGCGGTGAAGATCGGCGGCGCGCTACTGCAATTGCCATCTCCGATGATGCGAAAGCGTCGGCAGCCTTCGCCGCAGCCCTGAACCGAATAGATGACGCCCGTCGCGGAGACGATATCGCCGGGCGACCAAGCTTGCCGCGGCAGCGTTCCTGCGCGTGCTTATCAAGACGGTGCCATACAGGATCCGTGGCCTGCTGCCGGTTTGGTGGACACCGAGATAGGGTGTTTCCACCTATCGGAGGTCCACAATGCAAAGAAGGAAGTTCAGCCGCGAGTTCAAGCTTGAGGCGGTGAGGATGGTCCGCGAACGCGGGGTGACGATCGCGCAGGCGTCGCGCGATCTGGATGTGCATGCGAACGTGCTGCGTAAATGGGTCCGGGAGCTTGCCGCCGATCCGGGTCATGCCTTTCCCGGTCACGGTCAGATGAAGCCGGAGCAGATGGAGATCGATCGCCTGCGGCGCGAGCTGGCCAAGTTGAAGGCGGAGCGCGACATCCTAAAAAAAGCCGCCGCCTACTTCGCGAGGGACTCGATATGAAGTTCCAGTTCATCGCGAAGCACCGAGGGATCTGGCCGGTGGCATGGATGTGCGGGGCGCTCGGTGTCTCGCGAAGCGGCTTCCATGCCTGGCTGATCCGCCCGCCGTCGCAGCGTGCCCGCGACGACGAGGTGATCGGTGCGAAGGTCCGTGCCAGCCATGTAGGAAGTTATCGCACTTATGGCGCGCGCCGTGTCTGGCACGACCTGCTGGCCGATGGGGTGTCCTGCGGCCTGCACCGGATCGAACGGCTCATGCGGGCGCAGGGTCTGCGAGCGAGGCCGCGGCGACGCGGGCTTCCCAAGGATCACGGCGATCGTTCGGTCATCGCCGGCAACGTGCTCGATCGCCAGTTCACGGCAGACAGGCCGAACCAGAAGTGGGTGGCCGACTTCACCTATATCTGGACGGCCGAGGGATGGCTCTATGTTGCTGCGGTGATCGACCTGTTCTCGCGCCGGGTGGTCGGATGGTCGATGACTCCCAACATGACAGCCCAGCTCGTCACCGATGCGCTGATCATGGCGATCTGGCGGCGCGGCAAGCCCGATGCTCTCCTGCATCACTCGGATCAGGGCAGCCAGTATACCAGCGAGCAGTTCCAGCGGCTCATGGCCGACAATGGGGTCACCTGCTCAATGAGCCGGTCCGGCAATGTATGGGATAAACACCTAACAGTCCACGCGGACCACTCGGTGGGGGCCGGTCAGATTCGAGGGGCAGGAGCCAATGTGCCTCCCATATCGCTCGCGCGAGACGCAAGTTTCCGCAGTGCGCACGCCGGACGTATCTCACACCCATTCCTCGCCCAAGACTGCAATTGGCGCATGAAATCGGCGTCGGAGGGCCTGCTACTGGCCCTCCGACGCCGCGATTTTCATGCGGTATAATTTTTCCCGATCGATTGGGACAGCTAAAGCATTAGAATTTTGCGCCGATCGCGACACCATAACGCCGCGGATCAAGCGTGTAGATATTTGTAAAATTACCGGAAGATGCATCGGTGACATAAAGTCCGGTAACTGAGTTGCTATCGAAGATATTCTGAACGAACCCCCGGACAAACCAGCGCTCGTCGGCACCATTCAACTGCAAAACTGCATTAGCCTGTACGAAAGGTTGGATGCGATTAATTCTGCCGTTGAAGATATTGCCATATTGCTTTCCGGTCATGGAAATGTCGACGCGGGGGACGAGTGTCATACCATTCCCGACCTCTGCCGTGTACTGCACGCCCATCGAGACCTTGACATTCGGCGCTTGCGGCAATGTGTTGCCCTTGATGTTAACCTCGACGCCAGGACTCAATACCTGGATCCCGCTGTTCGCAGGGATAGCGCTCGCGAGGACACCGCAAATGCCGAACGCGCCGCTGGAGGCGATATTGCCGTCCGAAGGAAATTCCTGCGGTGCGCGAAGGCCGAGAGCCGCATTTACGCCCGCAACGAACGCATCAGCAACGCCAGGCGCAGGTCCCGTGACAGCGCAGTGCGCACCATTGCTGATGTCCTTGATAATCACGGCATCAGGATCCCCGCCGCCCGGATCACGCGGATTGGAGAAGAATTGATCGCCGGCGACCTTGGCATTGAGATAGCTGAAGGACAGATTGATAAGCCAGTTCGGGTCCGGCCTGATGACAGACTCCAGTTCGACACCCCAGATATTGGCGTCAACCGTGTCATTCACGGACGTTCTTGCCACGATGCGGCTGAGCTGCAGTCCACTATATTTGTAGTAAAATGCGGTGGCATTGAGTTGTAACGCGCCGTTTGCGAAGACGTTCTTGGAGCCGATCTCGAAGGCATCGATCGTTTCAGAGCCGAAACTCTCGCTGACGGCGAAAATCGGAGAAAGCGGAGGATTGATCCCGCCGGATTTGTAACCCCTAGAATAAGATGCATAGAGTGAATTGTCCGGCGTAACCTCGAAGGCCAGAACTGCTCGTCCGGTAATTTCGTCGAAGCTTACTTCGCGAAACTGGGCGAGCTGTTGGCCCGGCGTCCCCGGGTCGGCATCGAAAAGCCCAGACGGCCCGGTGAGGGGCGTTATCGGGGTATCGAACGGATCTCCATCATTGGCATAAGGGTTCAGGAAACTGATCAGCGTCGTACGCGCCGTCACATCCTTCTTGTCATTATTGTAACGCAGCCCCCCGGTCAACGTCAGCCGGTCGCTTAGATCGAAATAGACCTCGCCGAAAATGCCATAGCTCTCTAGATTCGATTCCAGCGAGTTGTTCCGATACATCGACGTCGCGAAATAGGATGGCGGAAGGCCGCCCGACAAGGAGCCGAATGAACCCAATACGGCACTGGCGTAATCGAGCGCAAACGAGTTCACATAATAGCTATTGTCGGTGGTTTTCGATTTCGCGTAAATTCCGCCCAACAGGAAATTGAACGGCCCGTCGAAGTCACTCGTGAGGATGAGCTCTCCGCTCCACGATTCGCGTTGTTCCGAAGATCGATCGAAAGAAAGCGGCGTTTCGGAACACAGCGAGTTCCCTTCGAAAGCGCCTCTGCTTCCATCATCATTATCCGACGTGCACAGCACGCCCTGCGGACCGTCCGGGATTAGAGCGCCGGCAATCGGCGAAAAATAGGCCGAAGAGCCGGGAATGAAGGCTGGCGCCGGCGGAGCAAGACCTGTCGGTAATCCGTTAGCCGCAAAAAAGTCCAACGTATTGAGCGCCGGGGCGAAACCGGCACGGCTTTGAATTCCAAGAAAATAGTCCTGCCTGGAATCGACTTCAGTATCCTGATAAATGCCGGTGGCCGTCAGGGTCATCGCGCCGAATTTTTGCTCAAGGCGCGCCTGCACCTGTAGCTCTTCGGCAAAATAGAAAGGGGTATAGGCCGTGTTGACGACACGCACATCGCCAGGCTCCTGAAACCCGGAAAACCCATCAGGGCCATAAAGGCTGCCGAGGCCGAGCACGGCGGGAATGCCCTGAATGGCGAAGAACTCGGATGAACTGAGCGTCGCACCGACCGTTGAATTTGCGTTCGTGGTATCGAAATCACGTCGATTGTTCAGGCATCCGAGCACGCCCAATGGATCGCGTTGGCACGTTTGTTTCTGGTTTCTGAGGCGCGTGTCCTTTTCCCGGAAATAATAGCCCATGAGATCGATCGTCGTATCAGGACCGGGTTCGAAACGAAGGGAGCCTCGCAACGCATAGAGGTCCCGAGCGTCGATGTCCGATCCATCATAGAGATTCGTCGTATAACCGTCGCGGTTCACATATATGCCCGCCAGCCTCACGCCGATCATATCCCCGATCGGGACGTTGACCATGCCACGCGCTTCGATGCTGTTGAAATTGCCATACTCGAATTGCGCTTCAGCCTCGAAACGGGAGAGTTTGGGTTTCGCGGTCACAACATTCACGACCCCGGAGGTCGCATTCCGGCCGAACAGGGTGCCTTGAGGTCCGCGAAGGACTTCAATCCTTTCCAGATCGAAATATTCGGTCTCGAACAGGCGTGTTCCGAACAAGGGGGATCCATTGACATGGATTGCGGTCGCAGCATCGCAGGTGACGCCGACGCACAGGTCGCCAACGCCGCGAATAGTGAATGAAGCTGAGGTGAAATTGCCTTTCGAGAAAGATACATTGGGCAGCGTCAGCTGTAGATCCGAGGCATTTTCGATCTGCTGGCTTTCAAGCGCCTCAGCGCTGAATGCGCTGACAGCGATCGGTACGTCTTGCAAGCTTTGCGCCTGACGTTGCGCTGTCACGACGATGACATTGTCACCGCCATCTGGCTCTTCGGCTATGACTTCCTGAGCATTTGAGACCTGTGGCAACGCCATCACGACGGCGCTTGCCAACCAATAGGCTTTCTTATTCATCACCCTATCTCTCCCTGTCTCGATTTTTTCGTTTCTTGCGCGAACCCGTCCTTGTCCCCGATTGTCGATGTTCAAAAATGGGGCAGCTCGCCGAGCTGCCCCGAGTTTGAGGAGTGGCCAGAAGGAGATTTCCGGAGAGGAAAAGATTCTCGCCGCTCGGCTGGAAGATGAGCAGTTTTTCGGCATTTGGTAAAGAACTTTATTATGGCACTTTATTATTTTGCTCGGGGCGGTGGGAGGTGTGCCATCTCAGATCCGAAGATATCAGTTTATACATCCGATGCTTGCTGTCAGCGCTTCAGCCTTGGCGCGGTCGAGCGCGCGCCGACGACTTTTGGATGCGGCTGCGGTACGGCATGCCCGATCCGGAGCGCATGACCCGCGTGGTCGAAAGTTGGATAGCAGTGCAAAAGGCCGGGCTCTGATCCCGGCTGGTGGAAACCAGGGGGTCAGGTCAGTTCACCTATTCCTTCCCGTTCATTTTAGAGTCATCAAGATCGTATTAACCACGTCACGGTCCCTGCCGGGCAGGGCTTTCACGTGGGGGCATCCATGACCAGAACCAAACCATCCCTTAAGTCAGCTATCCTGTTGGCCAAATAGGATCAAGGCGACCGGCGCACCAATTTACCTCGTGACTGAGCCATGTGCGCGCGAAAACCGTCACCACTTCGATGGGGATTCGACATGACATTGCCATTTCACATGCCGTCCACAATCCGCCTTTCGGGTGTAGGTCTTGCCGCTTGTGCGATTGCCACGATTGCTGCCGCAAGTGCGCAGGCGCTACCACTATCCAGCTTCAAGGATCAGGGCGTCGACCATATCTTTGGCAGCTACGCCCCGCGCGGCGACTGCTCAAAGGAACCGCGCGTAACCATCGATGAAAAGGGCATGACGTTCCGCGCCAATGGTCGGGAAATAAAGCCCCCTCGGGTGGAATATGCTCTCACCTTCATGGGCCAGAGCTATGACGGCATCATGGCAGTATTTTTTCCCTTTCCAGTTAGCAGCAATGATTTTGGTCGGGTTCTCATGTATGTGAACGACGACGAGAAGCGCGGTGTCATCCGCTTTGAATCCGATCTGCCGCGCGGCCAACGCCCGGCTTCTTTCCATGCGGCCTTCACGGGTGGCGGCCCGTTCACGCTCTGCCAGGGCAGCGCTCTTGCTGGCACGCCACTGCCGCCACGGCCTGAGCCGGCGGTGGCCGTGCAAGGCATTCCAGCGGAATGGACCAATCTCGCCAGCCTCGTCGGCAAATATCCGGGAAGCTACGCCAAGGACAATATCGACCTGTTCGATAAGGGTACCTTGGCTGCGGCATTGAAGGCCCGGATGGGGCCGAAGATGGCTGCGCTGCGGACCAATCTCTCAGCCGTCTCGCCATTGCAGCGGGCTGGGAACTATTACTATCTTTCCGGCAATGCGCAGCATCAGGGCGGTGTGGAGCAGGCCTATATAATAATAGACCCGGCGCGCCGTGCGGTGCAGGTGGGCCTTTGGGAGCGCGGCAAGCTAACAGTTTATCCGTCTGCTTCGGGCGTTAGGCTGCCGATTGCGCCGGAAATCAAGACGCTGTTGGACAAAAGCCCGCCCGAAACGGCAGTGCCGCTTCCCGGTACACCCTGGGAAGTTGTACCGGTGCAAGGTCGCGCGCCCATGGCTTATGTGAGCGCCGCGGCATCGCCCAACATCGAAGCCCTCAGTCTCTATTGTGAAGGCGGAAATACGGCCCGGCGAAGACGCTCTACAATCGCTGGAAGCGGTGGAGCGACAAAGGCATCTTCATCCGCATGATGGAAGGCCTGGCGACACCTCAGGCTCCCGAGCGCAAGACGATCATGATCGACGCGACCTATCTTAAAGCGCACCGCACGGCGTCGAGCCTGCGGGTAAAAAAGGGGGTCCAGGACGCCTGATCGGCCGGACGAAAGGCGGCATGAACACCAAGCTTCATGCCGTGAGTGATGCGAATGGTCGTCCAATCAGCTTCTTCCTGACCGCCGGACCGGTCAGCGACTACACTGGCGCGGCCGCTTTGCTCGACAGTCTGCCCAACGCGCAATGGATGCTGGCCGACCGAGGCTATGATGCCGACTGGTTCCGCGACGCCCTGCAGGAGAAGGGTATCACGCCCTGCATCCCGGGCTGAAAAATCCGGAACACGACCGTAAAGTACGACAAACGCCGCTACAAACGCCGTAACCGCATCGAGATCATGTTCGGCCGCCTCAAAGACTGGAGGCGGGTCGCAACACGCTACGATCGCTGCCCGAAGGCCTTCTTCTCCGCCGTCGCACTCGCCGCAACCGTCATCTTCTGGCTCTGATCAATGAGTCCTGACCCTAGACTATGCGACAAGAAATACTGGGATAAAACAAGCCATTCCCCCAGTTACCCGGCTACGGATCGTAAGAGTTTGCCCCCGCTTGCTTGCTTCTATCTCAGCTGATAACTTCGAAGGCTGTGCCGTATCCCACGTCGGCGGGGATAGTGAGGATGTTCTTGCCGTCTCGCTGGATGACTTCTGGAAGGACCGGCACGATTTCGCGAGCCTTGGCCCGCGCGACGCAATCGTCTGCGCTCGCAGCTTCGGCTAGCAGTTGCAGGTTCAATCGCGTGGGAAAGATGATCGTTCGTTCACCGCTGACACCCAGTTTCAGGGCTTTGCTTGGCGAAAGCCATTCCGCATCAACGGTTTCATATCCATCACATGCTGCGATCTGGCGCTCTGGGGCGCGAACGACGAAGAAATGAGTGTCGAAGCGCTTTTGCATAAAGCTGGGCGTGATCCACCGCGCGAACTCGCTCAGGCGATCAAGGCGCAGTTGCACATCGGCCTCGCGCACAATGTCGAAAAATTCGCGCTCGCCTCGCTCGACGGCTTTGCGGCTTTCAAGATCGCAAATATCCTCGAACTCGCTACCGTCGCGATGATCGGCCAGCAGGATGCCTGCTTCCTCAAAGGCTTCACGAATCGCGGCAATCCGAAGGGTGCGCTGCGTAGGATCTAGCGTTTTCCAGCCCCTGCAATAATCGGCCCATTCAGGCGCTTCATCGGCAGCAGAAGGCTTTCCACCGGGAAAGACCAGCGCGCCGGATGCAAAATCGATCTGGTGATGCCGCTTGACCATCAGCACCTGGAACTCCGGCTCGTCGCGAAGCAACAGCATGGTGGCTGCGGGGACCGGATCGACTGGCTTCTGCAGTGTCATCATAAACTCCAGTTCTCAGTTGGCCTGATATTGGACGCTGGCCCGTTCAAGCTGAGCAACGATCTTATCGCCATTTGCGCAGAAGAACCAACCCGGCAAGAGCCACTGCAACACTTGCAAGCACCCAGGATTGATTCGCAAGCAGCGCCGCGGAGACGATAAGTGCGGCCGCCACAGGACCTTTGACAGGCTGGCTCGCGCGGCGAATGGCTGCGAGCTTCTCAAAACTTGCCGGATCAATCTGGACAGGCACATGCCCGGACTTGGCTATAGCGGCGGCGTTATCGAGAAGGTCAGGCATGATCGCCGCTAGGGCGAGGAGTTGTCGGCGAACTTTTTTTAAATTGGCGCGATTCCTGCCAAGGGAGAATCTTTCTGCGAACAGCTCCAACATGATGGGGCGTGTTTCCTCCCCGATATTATAGTCAGGCGCAAAGGAACGCGCAAACCCTTCCGCCGTGAGCAATGTTCGAAGAAGGATCGCCAGATCAGGCGGAAGTGCGAGCTGATAGTCTCGCAGGAGATCGAACACGCGGCTGAAAATATGCGAGAACTCAATCCCCGAAAGGACCGTTCCCCTGAACTCACCGATCAGCTGGTCCAAATTCTGGGTGAGCCCATCACGGTCAACTTTCGGATCTCCAGCCCATTCGAGCAACACGTTCGCGACGTCTGCTGTGTCTTCGTCGGCTATAGCCATGACAAGTCGTACCAGTTCCTCGCGCCTCGCCTTTGTGAGAGTGCCGACCGATCCGAAGTCGATAAAGCCCACATCCTGTTCCCCGATAAGGAAAACATTGCCTGGATGCGGATCGCCATGAAATTCGCCATTCAGAATGATCATGCGCAGGACTGCATTCGCATATTGTCTCGCGAACGCCGCCACGCGTGGGTCGGTCGATTCGGCCTCGATCGCAGACGCGGGCGTTCCATACAGCCGCTCCTGGACGTTGACCCGTATCCCCGTCAGTTCCCAATGAATTGTTGGAGTCTTGATCCCAAGCGTATCAAGATAGCCACCGATACGCTCGCATGCACGAGCTTCTGCTGCCAGATCCATTTCCCAGGCAAGATTTCTGCCAAAGGTTCGCAGGAACTCTACGGGGCGATAGCGGGCGATTTCAGGGGATCGATCCTCGGCAACGGCGGCGAGGCGCGTCAGGAGCCGCACATCGGCCTCCATTCGCGCAGCAGTGCCCGGACGCCGCACCTTTATGATAACGTCGGCGCCGTCGAGCAGCGAAGCAGAGTAGGTCTGCGCTACCGAAGCCGAAGCCAGTGGTTGTTCATCGAATTGGGTGAATTCCCCTCGCCAGTCAGCTCCCCAGCTTGCGGCAAGGATGGGCTCGATTTCTTCGAATGGCACCGGAGAAACCTGATCGTGGAGCGTCGCGAAGGCAGCAATCCAGGACCTGGAAAACAGATCGCTGCGCGTCGCCAGCAGCTGTCCAAGCTTTATTCCGACCGGACCAATGTCGCGCAGGAGTGCGACGACCGCCGCCGGCCGCAATTCACCTGGATCGATTGACTTGGCCGGATGCGGAATGACTCCGAGAGCGCCCGCCAGGCTTTTGGCGCCGTGCCGGACAAGAATCTGTCCTATCTCGGCGGCGCGTGCGATGTCTCCTATCGGTTTATCTCGGAACCCAGGCATATGTCCTATTCCGCATCGGTCCGGCTCTGATCGAGATTCGACGCAATCCGCACAAGAATGTCCAGCAACGTCCGTTTTTCGTCGCGCGTGGCGTTCCGCCATAGGACCCTATGCAGCCCGTCCGCGGATTCTCTCAGTTGGGGCAACAACCTGTCGAGCTCCTGGGTCAGGATGAGCTGCCATGCCCGGCCGTCCGTTTTGGCTCGTCGCCTTTCCATCAATCCTTTCCCACAAAGGCCAGCGACGGCTTGACCGATCGTGGCGGATTCCAACTCTAGTCGCTTGGCAATTCCGGCCTGCGTCAACGATGGTTCGCGGAGAAGTTGTCCGATGATGCGCCACTGCGTCTGATTGAGGCCAATCTTGGCAATCCGTGCGTCATAAGCGCGCCTCGCCCCCCGACTAATCTCGTCCATCAAATATAGCATACGGTCGTCGTCGGTGAGGGCGCCTTCGCGAAGCCGTGGCGGCATTGTGTCGAGATTTGCGTTCATACCGCTGCCTAGTCCGTTTCGTGGGAATGCCAAAACGCAAATTACTAAACGATTTTACTAACCGGATGGAACGGTCTACGCCACGCCATGAAGCGACTTAGCACATGTCCAAAATCCTTCGAAAGAGGCAGATGACCGACGAACCAAATGAGCGGGAACAGGATCGCGCGCCCGCATCCAGCCTGAAATCGCAACCCAAATTTCGCCTCATCCTCATCATAGCCATCACTGCTGCGCTGATTGCAGGTGGTTGGTGGTATTACAGGCATGTCACCTATGGGCAGTACATGCAGTCGACCGACAACGCCTATGTCGCGGCCGACAGCGTTGTGGTTTCATCAAAAGTGGCCGGATACGTGGACGCGGTGCTCGTCTCTGAGAACGGGCGGGTCAGTCCCGGCGAGGCGCTCGTGCAACTGGATGTGCGAGATTATAGAGCCCAGGCGCAACAGGCGCGTGCGCAAATTGCGGCGACGCTGGCCGGCGCCGACACAATCCGCTCGCAAGTAACCGAACAGGACTCAGCGATTCGGCAGGCGCGGGCCCAACTCGCCGCCAAGCGCGCGGCGCTCGACCTCGCCAATGAGCAGGTAGCGAGGTATCGCCCCCTTGCCGCGACCGGTGCGGAGCCGCGAGAAAAGCTTCAACAATATGAGACACAGGCGCAGCAAGCGCACGCCGACTTTGTTGCTGCCCAGGCAGCAGTCTCTGCTGCCAACGGTCGGAGGGCCACCTTGTTCAAACAGATCGACCAGACCGAAGCCCAAGCTGACGCGGCCCGCGCGCAGCTGGAAGCGGCCGACCTAGATGTCACATCGACTCTGCTGCGAGCCAGCAAGGGAGGTCGCGTTGGCGATCTAACAGTAAGGGTCGGCCAATTCGTTCAGCCCGGTCAGCGATTGATGACGGTGGTTCCGGTAAACGAAATCTACGTCATCGCTAATTTCAAGGAGACGCAGGTCGGCCTTTTGCGGGCGGGGCAACCGGTCAGGCTCGAGGTCGATGCTCTTCCCGACTTTGAGATTGCTGGACGCGTTGAGAGCATCTCGCCCGGAACCGGAGCAGAATTTTCGATCCTGCCGCCCGAAAACGCCACAGGGAATTTCACCAAGATTGTTCAGCGGATAACGGTTCGTATCGCGATAATAGCCTCGCCCAAAGTGCGTCGTCTGCTCGTCCCGGGCATGTCGGTTGTGGCAGTTGTCGACACGCGAAACGCTGCCGGAGAGCTGAAAGAGATCTCGAGTACCGACAAATGACCGCCGAGTTGGCATCGAACAGCGCCTCTGGTACTCCGACTGCAGAAAGGCGGAATGCCGATATCACCGCGTGGATAGCGGTCGCAGCGGGTGCACTTGGCGCCATGCTCGCAACACTCGATATCTCTATCGTCAATTCCGCGCTTCCGGTGATCCAGGGCGAAATCGGAGCCAGCGGCACCGAGGGCACTTGGATTGCCACCGCATTTCTCGTTGCCGAAATTGTGGTAATTCCGCTTAGCGCCTGGCTTGAACGCCTTTTTGGACTGCGAAACCTGCTCATCATTGCGGTTTCCGCGTTCACCGGCTTCTCAATTCTTTGCGGTATGGCGACCGACCTCACGACCATGATCATCGGTCGCACGGGTCAGGGTTTCATGGGTGGTGCGCTGATACCAACTGCGATGACCATCGTGGCGAAAAGATTGCCGCCCCATCAACAGCCGATCGGCATGGCGCTGTTCGGCATGACAGTGATTCTGGGTCCGGTCATGGGGCCGCTGATCGGTGGCTGGCTGACCGAAAATTTGAGCTGGCACTATGCCTTCTTTGTCAATGTTCCAATCTGCGCCGTACTGCTGCTGCTGCTATTCGTCGGGCTTCCTCACGAAGAGCCGAAGTGGGAGTATCTGACCGATGCTGATTGGGCGGGCATTGCCGGCCTGATTCTGGGGTTGGGCGCTTTGACTGTGTTGCTTGAGGAGGGGCATCGCGAGGAATGGTTTGAATCCGCTCTTATTCGCTGGCTGGCACTCATTGCCGTTATCGGTTTCGCTTCACTCATATACGGGCAGCTGAACGCGTCGAAGCCCGTCCTGAAACTCCGCCTCCTTCTCAATCGCCAATTCGGAAGCGTTGCGGTGATGGCTCTCGCCCTGGGAATGGTCATGTATGGTTCGACCTACGTCATTCCCCAATTTCTTGCGATCATATCCGATTATAACGCTTTTCAAACCGGGCTCGTTATATTTTGGATGGGTATTCCGGCTTTTGTGCTTATGCCGATCCTGCCCTTCATGATCCGCAGACTCCACATTCGCATTGCCGTCGGTGTCGGAATGCTTCTGATGGCGGCCAGCTGTTTCGTCAGCATAAGCCTCACCGCGGAATCTGGGGGCGCCGTATTCATCGAAAGCCAGCTTATTCGGGGTGTTGGCATGATTCTGGCCATGATGTTCCTGAACCAGGCTACCGTAGCCTCGGTGGCAAAGACAGATGCTGGCGATGCCTCCGGTATTTTTAACGCCGCTCGAAATCTCGGAGGATCTTTCGCTTTGGCCGGACTGGCTTCGTTTCAGGACCAGCGGATCTGGCACCATAGCCGGCGCATGGAAGAGACGCTGAATGCCAACAGTGCTTCACTCCAGATTTATCTTGATGAACTCGCGAAAAGCTTCGGCGGGATGGAGGGTGCCATGTCGATGCTAGGCCGGACCATCCAGCGGGACGCGTTCGTAATGACCTACAATGATGTATTCTTGGTGATGGGCGTCCTGACCTTGATGACCGTTCCTTTGGTCATCTTTTTGAAGCCGCTTCCCAAGAATGTTTCCCTTTCGATGCACTGAGCCTGACATGATAAGAAAATCTGTAATATCGCTTCTCGCCTCGTTTCTGCTGGCCGGTTGTGTTGCGGGCCCAGACTACGCCGGGCCTCCAGAAGTATTCTCGGCGAACCGAAATGACGGCTTTGTCCGTGCCGGCGGTAACATCATCGATACCGAGCCCGAGCTGGCAGAGTGGTGGCTCCTTTTGAACGATCCGGAATTGACCAGGCTTATCGAGGCTGCGTTATCGGACAATCCTTCGCTTCAGGCTGCGCAAGCGCGGATTGCGCAGGCGCGGGCATCCGTGAGACAGGAGAAGGCCGGAAGATTTCCGACGCTTGGAACCCAGGCGACGGCTATTCAGGGCCGCTTGCCGGGCCTTGATATTCAGAACAGTGCCCCGCCTTCGGCGAGCGCGCCTGTTAGTCCGCAGGGACAGGCGGATGATAGCCTCAGTGTCTACAATCTCGGGCTCAACGCTAACTGGGAGCTGGATTTCGCAGGAGGAACGCAGCGACGGATCGAGGCCGGCAACGCTCAGGCCGCGGCAGCGGTTGCCAATGTGGAGGATGCCAAGGTCCAGCTGACCGCCGAAGTTGCCAATGCCTATGTCAACCTGCGCGAGGCCCAGTTTCGAGCCAAAGCGTACCGAACCGAGTGCGAGTTGCAGCAGCAAACCCTCTCGCTAACCTATCAACGGTATCAGCAAGGCGTGTTGCCCCTGTTCCCTCTCGGCAATGCAAATGCCGAGCTCGAGCTGCTCAAGTCTCAGCTCGCCGAGGCCGAAGCTGACACGGCGGTATTGCTCGATGCGCTTGCCATTCTAGCTGGACAGATCCCAGGGACAACGGACGAAGCGCTGAAACAGATCTTCGATGTTCCCCTCCCGCCGGAACAGGTCGCCGTGGGCGACCCCTCCAACCTTGTCGCACGTCGGCCCGACATCCGCGCGGCCGAACGCAGCCTGGCGGCAGCAACGGCTCGGATCGGTGTTGCGGAGGCTGCACGATTTCCGAAGCTGTCATTCATGGGAATCTTGGGACTTGGCGGAACGTCGCCAGACGATCTCTTTGATGTGAGCAATCCGTCAATTCTCGCCATTCCACAGCTGCAGTGGAACTTCCTCGATTTCGGAAGGGTCGATGCCTCGGTCGATCAGGCGAGCGCCGTCCGTGCCGAGGCAGTTGCCAACTATCGAAAGACGGTGCTTTCTGCACTTCAGGACGCCGAGCGCGCGTTGTCGCGCTTTAGCCAGCAGCGCTCTGCCCTGGTGGCGTTCGCGCAGATCAAGTCCCAGGCAGATGGCGCAGCCGATCTTGATCGACAACGATTTGCCGGCGGAGTGATCTCGCGCGCCGACCTAAATCGCACGCTTCGCAAACAGCAGCAGGCGGCAACCGACCTCGTCCGGGGAAAGGCGGCGCTCACGCTGTCATGGATCGCCCTGCAAAAATCACTCGGCCTGGGATGGCAAGTGCAAGCAAAGATTTAATGTCACCTACGAGTGTCGTTAATATGAACTCTAAGGTGCGATATCGGTTCAGAAAGAATCTCATAGGGATTTCAACTGACAATTTTATCTAACCTTAGCAAGAGTATCCTGTGCTTATTCAAACGATCTGTCGGCCGATTTGTGCGCAGCATACTCCTTGCAAGCGACCTGATATAACGCTACGGTGACGTTTACATAATGTCATTGCGGCAAGGCGCGATGTGTGGATCGGCATGGTTAAATGTGTGGGGTCAGTGGTCCCGCTTGCTGGCATGATCCGCTCGATGACGGGTTATGGGAGAGGGAGTTGCCACGGGCGATCCGCTCTCCCGACACCGGTTGGAGACTTGCTGCGATGAATGCGCGCACAGCACCGAACATCTTCGTTCGCGAAGGAGATGGCATTTCAACGTTGGTCGTTGAAGGTGACTGGACAGCGATGTCGATCGCAGGCCTTTCCGGGCATGTTCTGAGTCCCTCGAACCTCTCCTTCTCAAGCGACTTCGGAAACCTGGGAAGGATAGACAGCGCAGGCGCGCTCGCCATCCTGACTCTCGCACCCAATGCGGCATTTACCGCAGACCTGCCCGCCAATCTTGCTGATCTGTTCGCGCTGGTGGGCTCGGCCATGGCCGACCGCGATGTCCCGCCAATCAAAACTCCCCCATTTCACGTGCGTCTTGGCCAAAAAGTTTATCGAGCTGTCCAGGAAATCGGCGCAAGCGCTCGATTTCTCGGCCAACTTGAGGTGGCGCTCATGAAATCTCTTGCACATCCCAAAAGGATGCGATTGATCGCACTGGCGTCGTCAATTCAGAAGGTCGGCTTCGATGCGCTGCCACTCATAGCGATCATGACATTCTTTATCGGCGCAGTGGTGGCTCTCATAGGAAGCGATCTGCTCAAGACATTGGGTGCATCGGAACTGGTCGTCGAACTGGTTGGCATATCCGTCCTCCGCGAGTTCGGCGTCCTCATTCCCGCGATACTACTTGCCGGTCGGTCCGCTTCCACTTTCGCGGCCCAGATCGGCGCAATGCGAATGAATCAAGAGACGCAGGCAATGAAGGTGATGGGCATCGACCTGTTCGACGCGCTGGTTGTGCCACGCGTATTGGCATTGCTTGTAATTATGCCCCTCCTGGCGATTGTTGCCATGCTGGCTGGTTTGGCCGGCGGGCTTGTCGTCAGCTGGGGCATACTCGACGTGAGCCCGACATATTTCGCCGAACGACTCTCAGCTGCGGTCGATATCCGACACTTCTGGGTTGGAATGGCAAAAGTACCGGTGCTGGCCATTGTGATTGCGCTTGCCGGATGTCGCCACGGCCTTTCGGTACGCGGAGATGTTGAGGATCTGGGCGGGCGGGTGACCGTCGCCGTTGTCCAAGCGCTATTCGCAATCATCCTTCTGGATGCCGCCTTTGCAATTCTCTTCAACGTGCTCGAAATATGATTTGCGATCCGGACATCGTTATTCGGGTGGAGAATCTTAAAACCCGATTTGGCGATCACATTATCCACCAGGATTTGAACCTAGAAGTCCATCGTGGCGAGATTCTTGGTGTCGTCGGAGGGTCCGGTAGTGGAAAATCCGTCCTGATGAACACCATTTTGGGCCTGATTGCGCCTAGCCATGGGACAATCGAAATCTTTCAGAAAAAAATTGGGAGTCGCTTTGATCGTACGGAAATTGATCACCGAATTGGCGTCATGTTTCAAAATGGCGCGCTTTTTTCTTCTCTTAGTGTGCAAGAAAATGTCGAGGCTCCTCTCATCGAACATACCCGTCTTAGAGAGCCGTGGCTCGAGGCCGTGGCTCTGATGAAAATCGGCCTTGTCGGACTCGATGCCGAGGTGGGCCGGCAAATGCCCGCTGAACTTTCAGGCGGAATGCGAAAACGTGTAAGCGTAGCGAGGGCCTTGGCGCTCGATCCAGAATTGCTGTTCCTTGACGAACCCACTTCGGGCCTCGACCCGATCGCCGCCGCCGAATTTGACCAGCTGATACGGACGCTGAGCGACACGCTGGGGCTTACTGTCGTGATGGTGACCCATGATCTCGACAGCCTGTATTCCATCAGCGACCGCGTGGCCGTGGTTGCGGATCAGAAAATTGTCGAGGTTTCGCCAATCGCGGAACTTGAGAGGTCTGACCATCCTTGGATCAGGGCGTTTTTGGGAGGGCGGGCGGAGCGCGTCAAGGAAAGGAACCGTTAATGGAACGCGACGCGAACTACGGTCTGATTGGGGGCCTGACGCTGGCTCTGCTAGCGGCGGCTTTCGGCTTCATCCTCTGGCTCGGTCAATCCCAATTCGCCCGTAATTTCGACGAGTATCGGATCATTTTCGATGGTCCCGTCCGCGGTCTTAGCGAGGGAGGCGAGGTGCAGTTCAACGGAATTCCGGTGGGAGAAATCACGCGTATTAGTCTTGATCCCAGAAATCCAAACAGGGTGCTTGCAGGGGTGCGCCTGCGCGAGGATACGCCTGTGCGCGTCGATTCTACCGCCGCGACGGAGTCGCAAGGCATAACCGGCGGAAGCTACATCCAGATCAGTGCGGGGACGCCCTCTAAGCCGTTGTTGAAGGAGGTTTCCAAGGAAACGCTCCCAGTGATTAAGGCGGAAAAAAGTTCGCTACAATCCCTGATGGATGGAGGTGGCGCATTGTTGGCGGACGCTTCGCAGGCCCTGGAAAGGGTCAACCGGACCTTGTCCGACGAGAATATCGAAAATGTTTCGGCTGCTATTGCGGATGTAAGAGCTACCACGGCGGAATTGCGATCTAGTCGCGGAATGTTCAGCAAGGCTGAACAAGCGTTTGCACGCCTGGACCGGGCGGCGGCCGATATCGAGGCCGCGGCCGCATCGGCGCGCACGGCGATCGATGGCGACGGTCGCAAGACGTTTGCCGATGTCTCGGCAGCTGCTCGAGATCTTCGAGAGGGGATCGCCGAGGCGAGGGTGGTCATTCACAGGCTTGATGACGCCGCGAGTGGATTGGCGGCGCCCGACGGCTCCGGGATTGCTGCAACTTTGAAATCGCTCGATAGCGCGGCGCAGGAAATCGAGCAGCTCGCCGGCCAGCTACGACGGACCCCTCGTGAAAGGAAGCTCCCCCAATGAAAACGATCTCTGCAAGAATGTTTTTGCTGACGGGCGCGCTAATTTGCCTTTCTGGTTGCGGGAATATTCTGGGAACTGGCGGCAAATCGACGTTGTACCGGATCAGCAGCACGCCCGTACCGGAGCGTGAAATTGCACGACAGTGGATTCCGGTGTATATTACGCGACCGACGCTTCCGCCTGGGGCCGATGGAGACAGGATCCTCACGATCGAGAATCGCGAAGTCACGTATCTGGCCAAAGCACGGTGGATGAGGCCTGCGCCCGAGATGATCCGCGAGGCTATTGCCGGAAGCGTAGCGCGCAAAATCGATCACGCATATATCCCTGTCCAGAGCGTGGCTTCCGATCATTACGTCCTATCCGCACGGCTTTCTTCTTTTGCAGCCTATTACGAGCAGGGGCCCGACGCGGCCCCGATCATTCGCATCGCCGCGCAAGTGGAACTAAGCCGATCCAAAGAATCGGAACCACTGGCAGTCACGCGCATCGTCCTTGATAGGACAGCAAGCGCAAACAGTGTTTCGAGTATCGTCGAAGCCTTTGATCGCGCGAGCCTTGAAATGGCCGACAAAATCGCGAGTTGGACGGCTGCGGTGATCAATTAGCGGGTAGCCAATGGAAACTTAGGCCGCGTTGACAAAAGACTTCAGCCATAGCCGCGTGGCGGCGAGGTTTAGGAAGCTCTCGAACGAGAGAAGGGTTTTGTCATATCGAGTGGCGATGCGTCGTTGCTGTTTGAGCTTTCCGAACATGCGCTCGACGCGGTTGCGGTCCTTGTAACGGCGATAGTCGGGATGCTCTGGCACCTTGCGGTTCGAGCGGGGCGGGATGATCGGCAGGATGCCCCGGGTCAGCAGGCTTTCCCGGAAGCGATCACCATCATAGCCCTTGTCCGCGAGCAGCGCCTTGGGTGTGGCGACGGGGATCGCCATCAGCGGTTCGGCAGCGGTGTAATCAGAAGCCTCGCCGCCGGTCAGGATGAAGCCGACAGGCAGTCCTTGATTGTCGCAGCGGGCGTGGATTTTGCTCGTAAAGCCGCCGCGTGATCGACCAAGAGCGTTCGCACAAGCCCCCCTTTTCCGCCCGCTGCCGAAACATGGCCGCGAACGCTGGTGCTGTCGATCATATGTTGCCAGTCGTCGGTCAGACCCAGATCGACCAGCGTTTGCAGCAGGGCATCCCAGACACCCTGTTCGGCCCAGCGCCGGAAGCGGACATAGACCGAGTTCCACTTGCCGTAGCGCTCGTGCATGTCGCGCCAAGGGCAGCCGACCCGCAGCACGTGAAGCATGCCGTTGAGAAAGCGACGATTATCGCCCGACGGCCGCGCCCAGCGACCACGTTCAGGCGGCAGCAGCGGCCCAATCAGGTCCCACTCCGCATCCGACAAATCCCCGCGACCCATGACTGATCCTCAAAAAGCAGTCTTGAATCAGAAGGAGGAGGATTTGGGAATCCCTTTTGTCAACACGGCCTAGGTGTTTAGTCCCAGCATGTGATGGTGTGGCTCCATATTGAAGATATCCGGCTTGGATTTCCAGAGTTCTTCGATGGCCTCATAGGGTGTCTTGAAGCGCAGTGCCTTCAACTGCTTGGCAAAGTTGTAAGCGACCAACCAGTCGCGGACATGGCGGCGCAGCTCGTTGATCGACGTGTAATGGAAAGATTTGACGGTGGCCTCCTTGATGGTGCGCACCATCCTTTCGGCCTGACCGTTGGTCCATGGGTGATAGGGTTTGGTGAGGCGTAACCGGTGTTTTCAGGCTACGACGGTCCATGGCATGAGATCACCGACGCTGTTGGCGGGATCACCGTTGGCGAGGCTGGTGAGGGTTTCGGTCAGCCATTGGTGGGGGTTGATGGTGCTGAGCTTGCAACATTCGATGAGCGTGGCGATCACCGCCCAGTTGTCGCCGCCCTCGTCGGAACCGGCAAACAGGGCATTTTTGCGATTGCGAGCCAGCGGCCTGATCGATCGTTCGACGGTATTGGAGTCGAGGTCGATGCGACCGTCATCGATGAAGCGTGAGAGGCCGTCCCAGCGGGTGAGTGCGTAGCGGATCGCTTCGCCGAGCTTGCTCTTGGCGCTGACCTGGCGGCCACGGGCGGCAAGATATTGGTGAAGATCGTCGATGATGACGCGGCTGCGTCCGGCCCGAGCGGCACGACGCTGCTCGGCCGAGAGGCCGCGCACATCGTCCTCGATGGCGTAAAGCAAGGCGATGCGGCGCAGCACCTCGGTAGCGACCGGGGATGTATCAGCCAGTTCGTAGAATTTGCGACGCACATGCGCCCAGCAGAAAGCGAGCCTGATCTGCTGGCGCCGCCGGGGGAGCGCGGCGTAGCCGCCATAGCCATCGACCTGTAGGATGCCCGCAAAATCACCAAGATGGAACTGGGGACGCTCGGCCTTGCGATCTGGCGCATAGACATAGGCGACGATCGGCGGATCGCAGCCGCCCCATGGTCGGTCGTCGCGGGCATAGGCCCAGAGCTGGCCGGTCTTGGTCCGCCCGCGTCCGGGATCGAGCACCGGGGCGGTCGTCTCGTCGGCGAACAGCCGCTCGGATCGTCGTAGCTCGTCGAGAATGTGGTCACGCAAGGGGCGCAGATACCAGGCCGCTCGCCCGACCCAGTCGGCCAAAGTGGATCGGTCGAGCCGGATGCCCTGCCGGGCGTATATCTGGGCCTGCCGGTAAAGCGGCAGGTGATCGGCATACTTGGATACCAGCACCTGGGCGATCAGTGCCTCGGTCGGAATGCCGCCCTCAATGATCCGCGCCGGCGCCGGCGGCTGCACGATCGCGCTCTCGCACGAACGGCAGCCATAACGCGGCCGCCGGGTGACCACGACGCGGAAGGTGGTCGGCACCACATCGAGGCGCTCGGCGACATCCTCGCCGACCTGGTGGAGGGCGCCGCCGCAGCAGGGGCAAGCATTGCTCTCGACGTCAACGATCTGTTCGATCCGCTCGAGATGCGCGGGCAGCGAACCGCGGTTGGTCTTGCGCACAGGATCACTGCGAGGCCGTCCGGCCTTCGCTTCGCTGGCGGCCTCGGCTTCCGCGAGCGCCGTCTCGGCATCCTCAAGGCCCAGCTGCAACTGATCCTGATCGAGCTGCTCGGAACGGCGGCCGAACCGATGACGCCGAAAAGCCTCGATGATCGCCCTCAGGCGTTCGGCTTCCGCGTCGGCACTCTCGAGCTTGCGGGCCTGTTCGAGGACGAGCGCGCGTAACGCGTCAACATCGTCCGGCAGGTCCGCTTCCATGAGCATGGGAGCAGTGAATCAGTCTGGGAACGCCCCGTCAACAGGCAATCTGCGGGGCCTGCGGGCGGCGCCCGCCATGCACCCGGCGCCAATCCAGACCCTCCAGAAGCGCGCCGAGTTGCGCTGAGGTCACACGCATCACGCCGTCCTGGATGCCCGGCCACCGGAAGCCGCCGGACTCCAGCTTCTTGGCCATCAGGCACAGGCCAGTGCCGTCCCACCAGACCAGCTTGATCCGGTCAGCACGCTTTGCCCGGAACACGTAGATCACGCCTGAATATGGGTCGCCGCCATACTCGGCGCCGACCAGCGCGGCCAGGGCGTCAGGTCCCTTGCGAAAATCCACCGGACGCGTCGCCACCATCACGCGCGCGCCAGCGCCAGGTCCGATCATCGCGTTGCCTTGAGTGCTTCAATCACCGCTGCGATCACAGCCGCATCGGCCCCGCGTCCGATCTTCACCGCCACGCCGTCAATCTCCAGCTCGACAGCACTGACTGTGGGACGCCGACGGCGACGGCCGCGCCTGGCGACAGGGGCTGGATCACCCGAAGGGAGCGGTTCGATCACCGCCGGCACGAACGCAGGCGTCGCTGGAAGCGTCAGCCCTTGGTCCTCCAGCTTCTTGCGCAGATCCCGGCGCCAAGCGAATAGTTGCGACGGAGCAAGCCCATGACGGCGCGCCACCGCGCAGGCCGTCTCCTGACCCGAATAGCTCTCCGCGACGATCGACGCCTTTACCTCAGGCGACCACTCCCGACGCTGGCCCGCACCTGTGAAAACCTCAAAACGCCGAACCACGCTGGTGCCAGCATCATCACATGTCATCATCATAGCATCAGCATCCTCCAGCCTGATCGGGCTAGCGAAAATCGACGCCACGCTTCACTCCCGCAAGGTGGCAGGGAAACACCGGTTACGGTGAGGCGATGCTCGATGCCGTTCTGCTCGCAGACACGGCCGAAGATATGGCCGATCCATCCCAGTGTGCCGCCCTGGTCACGCTGCACGAACTGCACGCCGTTGTCGGTCAGGATGGTGTGGATCCTGTAGGGAACCGTCTTGATCAGCACGCGCAGGAAGGCTGCCGCGGCGAGCTTGGTCGCCCGTCGATAGATGCGGGCGAACACCAGCTTCGAGGTGCGGTCCACCGCGACATAGAGGAATCCTTTGCCGCCTTCGTAGCGCAGTTCGGCGATATCGATGTGGAAATAGCCGATCTCGTACTTCTTGAACTTCTTCGGCTTCTCGCGATCCGCCTTCGGCAATCGGCTGATCCCGTGCCGCTGCAGGCAGCGGTGAAGCGACGAGCGCGTCAGGTTCGGGATCACGTCCTTCAACGCGATGAAGACGTCATCGAGCGGCAGCCGGGCCTGCACCCTGAGCGCCACGATCGCGGCTTCTTCCATCGGCGACAGCACGGTGCTGCGCCGTTCCTTCGGCCCCACCGGCATGTCCTCGACCGACGGCCGGCTGCGCCACTTGATCACCGTCTTCTCGTTGATCCCGTACCGCTTCGCGAGCTGCGCGACCGGAGCTTGCGATCGCTGTAGCTCCGCTCGAACGGCGTGCGTGGTCTTGGCGCTGCCGTGTAGAAGCTGGCCCATAATCCCTCCCGCTGTGACGATGACAAGCTTACACCATCACATGCTGGGACTAAACACCTAGTCGTGACAACTGCCCAGCCCGAGATGAAGCGGGAATGTTATGGATGGCTCCCCTTCTGGGAGGGGCGGCAGCCGTACACAAATAGATCCACAGCTTGCCTCATTCGGGCTGAAGAGGTTTCATTGTGACTGGTCACTCCCACTCCAAGAGCGGCCCGACGAAAAGGTGACAAAATGACGCTGGATATAAACTGCTCCGCAGCAAAATTCGCGTCTGACACCCTGATTTCTCCCCTCTCCTCGGCTTTGCGCAAAACCTCTGCCACCAATCTCGTCGTGCGTCCTACGCCGAATTCGTAAAGGTTTCGCGCTAAAGCGGGAAAACGTGCAGCCTCAGCCATTACAACGCGTTCCAACGCGACATGAATGTCGGTAAGCATCCAGGATAGCAGTTCATCGGACAGCTCTTCAAGCTCGGGCCGAACGTCGCCATGTTCGGGAACGTGCTGTTCGAGGAAGGAGAGCCGATCCTCGATTTCCCTGAGTATTACCGCCTCGAAAAGCAGCTTTTTGCTCCCGTAACGGGCGTACAAAGTGCGCTTGGAGATGCCTGCTTTTGCAGCAATCCGTTCCGCCGTTGAACGACCGAATCCGTCGGCAAAGAAGACATCGCGGGCGACACGGAGAATTTTCCTCGAAAGTGCTTGCGAGGCTTGTCGAGTAGGCCTCCCTGTTCGTCCGGAAGCTTGTTCTTTGGTTTTTTGGGTCGACGTCATGCCTCATCTTGGCCATACCTTGTCCGCGCTGCAAGCGTAGAGCGCTTTGCATTGTATAGCCCGCCCCCGCGAGATTGCCCGGGCTTATGCAAGACCCACGAGGCCCGCTGAACTTTGCCTGCCTGAAAGGATCGCTGCCGTTCGCAGGGAATGGACGCAGTGTGATCTCATCTAGGCGAGTTGGTTACGATACGCTTCGCGTAAGGCCTTTTTGTCGATCTTTCCCGTTGCAGTGAGCGGTACTGTCGCGAACAGGATGTCGTCCGGCAGCCACCAACGAACAACCTTCGTCTCCAGATGCGCGCGAATTGCGTCGGCTGTGACGGCTTGACCTTCATGCGTTTCAATCACGAGAAGGGGTCGCTCTTCCCATTTTGGATGATATACGCCAACGACCGCGGCGACCCGGACGCCGGGGTACCCAACCGCCGCATTCTCGATATCAATCGAGCTGATCCATTCGCCCCCGGACTTGATCACGTCTTTCGCGCGGTCGGTCAGCCGGAGAAAGCCGAAGCGATCGATCGTACCTATGTCCCCGGTGTCGAACCAGCCATCGCTCCCGGCGCCCTCAAAATCGGGGAAATAGCGATCGACGACCCACGGTCCGCGGACCTGGAGCGCACCCGCCTGCTCACCGTCCCAGGGGAGCGGCGTGCCATCGCCGTCGATAATGCGCAGTTCGATGCCAAATTGCATGCGACCCTGCTTCGTCAGCAGGAGATCGTTCGCGAAATCCTCGCCTTCGGCCATCAGGAGCGGGGAGGGCGTCGAAATCACGCCGAGAGGATTGGTTTCGGTCATGCCCCAGAGCTGGAGCACAGTGACACCATATTTGGCGCGGAATGTCTCGGCCATCGCCCGCGGGACGGCCGAGCCGCCAATCACGAGGCGCTTGAGATTGCCGACCCCCGTCCCCGTGGTGTCGAGATGAGCGAGGTACATGGTCCAGATCGTGGGCACACCGCCCGAAAAGGTGACGCCCTCTTCGTTGATCAGATCGGCGAGACTGGCACCGTCCATCCTGTCGCAAGGAAGCACTAGCTTGCAGCCGTTAATCGCTGCCGTGAACGGAAGTCCCCATGCCGTCGCATGATACATGGACGAGCAGGGCATGATGACATCAAAAGCGCTGAACCCGAAGGCACTGCTCAGACCGGCCGCCATCCCGTGGAGAACGATTGATCGGTGGCTGTATAGGACGCCCTTGGGGTCGCCCGTCGTCCCCGAAGTGTAGCAAAGAAATGCGGCTGCCTTTTCATCGAAGCTCGGCCAGGTGAGGGCCCCGTCCTGGCGTGCCAGCAACGCTTCATAGTTCAACGCGTCAGCAACATCTGGCGCGGTCGCTCCGCGATCCGCGAGAAGGACATAACGCTCGATACCTGGAAGGAGAGGGCGCAGCCGTGCGACGAGCTCGGCTAGATTGGGCTCGAAGAAGAGAATGCGGCTGCCTGCATGAGCGATAGTAAAGGCGATTTGCTCGTCGCTGAGACGCGGGTTGGCAGTGTGCAATACAGCGCCCATGCCCGGCGCCGCATAGAAGAGTTCGAGGTGGCGGTGCGTGTTCCAGGCGAGCGACGAGACGCGGTCGCCCGTTGCAATCCCGAGGACACCAAGGGCCTGCGCAGCCTGACGCGCACGCTGATCGCAGCGGTGCCAGTCATACCGCCAAACCGGCTCATCGACAGCCTTCGAGACGATCTCCCTCTCGCCGTGCGCGCGCGCGGCATATTCCAATATTCCGCTGATCAGCAGCGGCGCGTCCTGCATCAATCCCCGTAACATGCTGCATCCTTCTTCGCCCCACTGCGGCGTCGCGTGCAAGGTTCCGCCCCTCGGGTATGATTGCCGCGCGGGCTGTCAATAACCGTCATCATTTTGGTCCAGCGGCAAACTCCACGTGCCGCGTTTCCATTCGGCCAGCAATTCTCAATGATCATATTGCAGCGGCACGGCCTAGGTTCGATCGGCCCCGACATGTTTTCGGCCGCGTTTCAAATTAGTCACTCGCCGCTTTCAGCAACAGTGACAGGAACCGCCAATCGGACCAATCGCCTTTTTCCCCCGCCGCCAAAGCCGCCAGATCGAGTTTCGCCTGCCTAACGATTGTAAGCCGAAGCGACGGAATGATATAGAGGCGTTGATCGCCCGCGCCGGCGGCGACGACCATATCCGCCGGGAGTTCGTTGGCATGACTGGTGATATCGGTGGACCGGGTAACAATATCGACAGCCGGCGTGCTACGGGGCAACCACCAGGTGAGACCGTAGGCCGGATTGGCCTGGCTACCCTTGAACAGCTCGGCGAACGCCAGTTCATCGACAAGCGGCTTGCCGTCGAGCTTCCCACCGCCGCGGACGAACTCGCCGATCTTCGCCCACTCGGACGCTGCCAGCACGAGGCCCTGCGGCATGAGCGGTGCGCCATCGGGGCCGCTGCGCCAACTGCCTATGGTAACCCCAAGCGGAGTGAGAATGCGCCGCTCCACATAATGGCGAGCGTTGCCGTCTTGGCCCTTGGCAACGAGCTTGCGCCGCATGATCTCTCCAAAGATTTGCATCGGGGCGGGACCATATTGGAATTTGCTGCCCGGCGCCGCCGTGAGCGGTGCCTTCACCGAGTCCAGATACCCTTGGGCCCTGCCGACGGTCGATGCCTGGCCGCCCGTCATCGACAGCAATTGCCGAAGCGTGATCTGTTCCTTTTTGGGGTCGCCCCTCCATTCAGCGAGTGTCTCCGATGCCCGCTCGTCGAGGGTTAGAAGTCCATCCTGTGCGCCCGCCGCCGCCATCAGCCCGACAAGGCTCTTGGTGCCCGACCAGAGTTCCTGCGGCGTCGCGATGTCTGCCGATCGGCAGCGCACTTTGCCATCTTCAAGTATCAGCAGCGCAACGCCGGAATTAGCCTCAGAATAGGCGATCGCTTCGGCACAGCCGGGAAGAGGGGCGGGTTCGCCTGCCGCGGCTGGCTGTGCCGCAACCGCGGCCGCGAAAAAGAGGATGGTGCGCTTCAAGATCCGACTCCGATTTTCCGATGCTTGTCATTCTCCATATTATCGATAATAAATTCATTCGCAATCATCGATTGCTCGTGTGCGCTGCCCGATTAGGATGGCGCCGCGAGCAGGGAAAGCCGAACGGAGAGACATGGCCGCGACGAAGACCGACGACGACAGCGCGCCGACGCAGGACCGCGTGATCGCGCGCCTTTTGACCGACGACATCGTCGAATGGCGGATTCCGCCCGGATCGTGGCTGCGCGAGCGCGAAATCGCCGCGCGCTTCGGAGTGAGCCATGCGCCGGTGCGCGAGGCGTTCCGGCATCTCGCGCGGATCGGGCTTGTCAAGGTCGTGCCGTGGCGCGGCACCTATGTGATCGATATCGACGAGCATGCTGCGAACGAGGTCTATGAACTGTGGAAATCGCTGTTCGGCGTCGTTTGTCGCCTTGCGGCCGCCGAAATGACCGACCGCGACGGGCGCGAACTGATGCACCGGCTTGTCGAATATAAGGATGTCACCCAGCGCACCGACAATACGTTCGAGCATATCAAGGTCTCGAACCGCATCGGTCGCTTTATCGCCAAACGCAGCAATGCGCCGCTCGCGCTCGAGCTCCTCGATCGGGTCGCGCTGCTCGCGCGCTGGCAGCACAATGTCTATACTGACAGCTATATCGAGACGCATGGCAACGAGGCGGCGAAGCGATCGGCCATCCTCTACGACGCGCTTTGCCGCCATATCGTCGCGCGCGATGGCGATGCCGCCGATGCGGTGGCGCGCGATCTGATCGGGGTTACTCAGAATAGTTTTGGGCGCGCACTCGAGGAATATAAGGCCCGCCACGCAAAGCCTAAGCCCAGCCGCCGCCGCGCAAAAGTGACATGAGCCGTCTCCCGACCGACCGCCGCACCTTGCTTAAGGCGGGCCTCGCGGCGCCGATCGCATTGCAGGTTGACTCCGCTGCCGCTGTATCCCTGGATTTGACCATGTTCGGCCCCGGACGCCTCTTCGCCGACGTCCAAAGCTATGCCGAGGCCGGCAACAAGCAGTCGGGCGGCGCGGGCGATCGCTGGACCGCCGACTGGACAGCGAAGCGGCTGTTCAGTGCCGGATTCGAAGTGGATCGCCAGACGTTTGACGTGCCTTGGTTCGAGGCGTCGCATTGCGAACTTACGCTCGGCGACCACACGATACCGCTCGTCGCACAGCCGCTCGCCGTCGAAACCGGCGAGGCCGGTCTCGCTGCGCCGCTGCGCCTCGCAGAAATCCCTGAACGCCTCGACGGCGCGATCGCCGTCGTGCGCCTGCCTTTCCGCCGCTGGTCGAGCCTCGTAGATCGTGCAGTGCGCGAGCCGCTCGCCGATGCGCTTGCGCGCGGTGCGAACGGGGTCATTCTCATTACGACTGGGCCGACGGGCGAGGCCTTGCTCCTCAATGTCCCGGCCGGTCATCCTGTATCGGACAAGCCACTTGCCTTGCTCGCGCCGCGACTCGCCGCCCCGGTGATTGAAGCCGCGCGCCACGGTGCCGCGGCGAAATTAGCGCTTCGCGGGCGCGGTGGGATTCGGGCAGCGCAGAATATAATCGGGCGACGCGTTCGCTCCGGTCGCCCTTGGCTCGTCGTCTCTACGCCGCGTTCAGGCTGGACCGATTGCGCCGGCGAGCGGGGGCCGGGTATCGCGATGTGGCTCGCGCTTGCCGACTGGATGCCCCGAGCGTTTCCGCAACACAGCCTGCTCTTCCTGTGCAACAGCGGGCATGAATATGAGAATCTCGGTGCGAGCCATATCGCCGACAAGGTGGGTCCAGCCCCCGGCGAGACCGCTTTCTGGTTTCATCTCGGCGCCAATGCGGCAGCACGTGACTATCAGGAAATGCCGGGGCGCTTGCTGCCGCTGCCAAGCGCCGATCCCTATCGTTTTCTCATGACATCGCCCGAATTCGTGACGTGTGCGCGCGAGATATTCAAAGGCCAGCCGGGGTTGGAAATGGCCTATCCTTCGGCGGAAGGCACAGCGGGCGAACTCTCGGAAGTGATAAAGGCCGGCTACGTGCGTCATGCCGGCATCTTTGGCGCACACCGTCATCACCACGCTGTGACCGACGATTTATCGACGGTCACACCTGACCCCCTTGCCGCTACGGCGCGGGGCGTCCGCGACCTGCTGAGCGCCGTCGTCTCTTAGACCAGCGAACCACCTGCAAAGACATTGCGCTTTCCGGCTTGACTTGCCGACGGTTTTGCACAAAATTATCGATAATAATTGCGATAACAAGATGGGGAGAGTGACCATGGGACGCAGAGCGAACCTTCTTTTCTGCACGGCCGCGATTTGGGTAGCCGTCGCTCCGCCTGCTTTCGCTCAAGACGCACCGTCCGAAGCTCTTCCGGACGCGGCTGAAGCGGATGATGACGGCGCCATAGTCGTAACGGCGCGCCGCCGCGAAGAGCGGCTGGCCGATGTGCCGACCGCGGCGTCGGTCATCGATATCACGTCGCTCACCGATCGCGGCGGCGCCACGGGCAGCGGCGAACTCCTCGCCGATCAGCCAAGCGTTCGCTTCAACAATCTGAACTCGTCCGTCACGTCGGAGATCTCGATCCGCGCTTCGTCGACCGCGCGTGCCACCAATGGCGACCCGAGCGTCGGGCTCTATCGCAACGGTGCCTATATCGCCGGCGGTCCGGTGGGCGGTCGCAACTTCACGCGGCTCGACCTGCTCGACATCGGCCGCGTCGAGGTTCTGCGCGGGACGCAGGGCGCGCTGTACGGCCGCAACGCGGTCGGCGGCGCGATCAATATCATCTCGGCCGAGCCCGAATTCGATCTCTCGGGCTGGGCGAGCGCGCGCTATGGCTTCGAGAACAACAGCTTCCAGACGCAGGGCGTGATCAATGTCCCGCTCGCCGATGGCCTGGCGATCCGCATCAGCGGCGATCTCGTCGAGCAGGACAAGGGCTTCTTCTACAATCCCGACAACGACGTCTATTTCGACCAGCAGAAGGGCCACGGACTGCGCGGCCAGATCCGGCTGAAGCGCGGGCCGGTCGACGCGATCATCACGGCCGAGACCCAGCGGCTGACCACGCCGACGATCCATTACCAGATATCCATTCCCGCGGGCACGCCAGGCTTTCCCGGCGGTTATACGCAGGATCGCTTTCGCTACCCCTGGAACACCGCGCCGCGCGCCAGCCAGGACGTGGACGGCCTTCAGGCGCTCGTCCGCGTGGATCTGGGCGGTGCCGACCTGACGTCGACAACCTCCTTTCGCAAGCGCACGTCCGAATATGATCTCGACAATGACGCGATCAGCCCCGCCGAGCTGGCGCGTGCGCGCGCCGCGGGGCAGATCGGCGCTCTCACGCCGCTCGATGCCAGCACCGCGTCCTACGTCGTCGACACGACCGACAATTTTTCGCAGGATATTCATGTCAGCGGGGCGAGCGATCGCTTCACATGGCTGGTCGGCGCCGAAATGCTGTTGCTCGACAGCGATTTCTCGGTGGCGACGACGCGCACGCCGACGCTCGCCAATCCGTCGCCGGGCAATATCGCGCCCGCGCGGCTGCATTTCGAAAGCTATGCGGCCTATGGCTCGCTCGGTTTCGACATCACCGACAGCCTCAACCTGACCGGCGAACTGCGCTATACCCGCGACAGCCGGAGCATCTCGGCGCGGCTTTACGATTTGGGGACTGGCCTGCCCACCGGCGGGCCATCGCGGATCATCGACGACAGCATCAACGCCGACAATCTCTCCTACAATGCGACCCTCTCGTACAAGCTCACGTCGAACATCCTCGCCTATGGCAAGGTCGGCAGCAGCTATCGGGCCGGCGGGTTCAACACGCGCCTCTCCGATCCGCGCGCGCCGAGTCCTGTGCAGGTGCTGTTCGGCAACGAAAACAGCACGTCTTACGAAGTCGGCATCAAGGGCAGTCCGATCCGCCGCGGCTATTTCGCAATCGCGGGCTATTACACCGAGCTTGAAGACCTGATCGCGCAGGTCGACGATGGCTGCGCGCTCACCAATCCGGCGTGCCCGATCGCCGCGGTCGCCTATCTAACCAACGCAGGCGATGCGAAAAGCTGGGGTATCGAGGCCGAATATAGCCAGGGCTTCGATCTCGGCGAAGGCAATGGCCGCCTCGCCTTGAGTGGCTCGCGGCAAGAGGGCAAGGTCAAGAGCGGCCGCTATGACGGGCTGGACCTTGCGCAGGTTCCCGACTGGCTCGCCTCGGCCAACCTCAATCTGCGCTACCCGGTCACCAAGGATGTCGCGCTGACCAGCAATGTCCTGATCAGTGGTCAATGGGGCGGCAAACAGGAGCTGACAGCGACCTCGGTCGACCTCGATGATTATGTCCTCGTCAATCTTCGGGTCGGCGTCGACTTCGGCAAGATCAGCGTCAGCGCGTTCGCGAACAACGTCTTCGACAAGGTTTATTTCGTCGCGCAGGCGCCGACGATCAACCGGTACAGCCAGCCTCGCGTCGTCGGCGTCGAAGGACGCATTTCTTTCTAGGTCGCGCTCCCGTCCGCGGCCTCCAGCCGCTGGTCGGGAAGGGTAGGAGGGCGCAATGCGGCATTTGGTGATGGCAGCACTGTTCGGTGCCGCGATGCTGACCGGATCGGTGTCTGTCGCGGCGGCGGAGACGGCCCCCGCGGCGACAATCGCGCAGGGGCGCCTTGCGGGCGCGCGCACGGGGGACGTCGAGCGCTTCCTTGATATTCCTTTCGCCGCCGCACCGGTCGGCGCTCTTCGCTGGCGGGCGCCGCAGGCACCGCCGCGCTGGCGGGGCGTCCGCGATGCCGCAAAACTCGGCCCGGCTTGTCCGCAGACGGTGCGCCCCGCACTTGTCGCGGGCGGGGTAGCCGAGCATCAGTCTGAGGATTGCCTCCAGCTGAACATCTGGCGCCCGGCGGGGGCGCGAAAGCTGCCAGTGATGGTCTGGATCCATGGCGGCGCCCATGTGGTCGGTTCGGGCACCTTCCCGGTTTTCGACGGCACCGCCTTCGCGCGGCAAGGTGTGGTTTTGGTGACGATCAACTATCGGTTGGGCGCGCTCGGTTATTTCGCCCATCCCGCGCTCAGCGCGGCCAAGCCGCGCGGCGAGGCGCTCGCCAATTACGGCCTGATGGACCAATTGGCCGCCCTGCGGTGGGTGAAGAAAAATATCGCCGCATTTGGTGGCGATCCGCGCCAGATCACCTTGTTCGGCGAATCCGCCGGGGCGATCGGAGTGACGACGATCCTTGCCCAGCCCGAAGCCAAAGGCCTGTTCGCCAAGGCGATCGTTCAGTCGGGCGTTGGTCTCCTCGATCCGCGCCCGCTTGGCGAGCAAGAAGCGCTAGGCGCGGCGTTGGCAGCGCGCGCAGGTGCGCCGCCTTCAGCATCGCTCGACGCGCTTCGCGCGCTGCCCGCCGCCGCGCTCGTTGCCGCTGGCGAGGTCCGGACGCCGGGCGCGATGACCGGCCCCATCCTCGACGGCGACCTGGTACGCGAAGCGCCTTGGCGCGTCTTTGCGCGTAGCGAGCCGATCGACGTTCCGCTCCTCGTCGGCGCGAACAGCAACGAGGCGAGCGTCATCCTTGCCATGGGCGTGCCGCCATCCGCCGCGCTCGCCTATCTAGGGCGCGACCAGGCGGCGGGCCGGGCCGCCTATGGCATGGGGCTGGCCGATGATGAACTGGCGCGCCAGGTGTTGGGCGACGCCTGGTTCGTCGCCCCGGCGCGCTGGCTCGCGGCCCGGACGGCGGGAGGGGCGCCTTCGTATCTCTATCATTTCGACTATGTCGCAGCGGCGCGGCGCGACCGCGCCAAGGGCGCCGCGCACGGGTCTGAAATCCCCTATCTGTTCGGGACGCTCGACTATTTCGCGTCGGTCGCCGGCGCCGTCGGTGACGAGGATCGCCGCTTCGGCGAAGGCATCGCCGCCTGCTGGGTTGGCTTCGCCAAGACGGGCGTTCCTGGCTGCGCACTCGTTCGCGACTGGCCGCGTTACGATGCGGCAAGCGACCGTCTCGCAAAATTTGCGCCCGAGTCTGGCGTCGTCGCCGGCTTTCGCAAGGCGCAGCTCGACCATCTGCTCAATGTTCACTTCGGGAACGGCCAGCCCAGGCCCTAGCCCGTCCGGCCGCGCTAGGCCCTCCGTTTCGACGATGTGCAACGAAGCTGGGAGAGAGAAAATGGCTGGAAGAACGAAATGGATGTGGCTTGCCGCTGGTGCGGCGATGGCTGGGGCTGCGGCCTTTGCGGCGCAGGGCGGGTTCGGGGGCAACGGCGGCGGCGAGGCGCGTCCCATGGTGCAGCTTCCGCCTGCGGCGCCCGCTGCTAAAGCGTCGACGTCGGCGGCATCGGCGCCCGCGGCCGCCAGCCTTTCGGCCACCGTCGGCGGTTATACCTATGACTGGACCGCGTTACAGTCGGCAATCGACGCTGATACCGAGGTCGATAACGGCTATTTCATCGTCGGGAATGCTTCGGATCCCGACTATCTCTTCGCTTACGAGAAGGGCAGCTTTGGTATCGATCGGGTGACCCCGCTTGCGTCGGCCTCCAAATGGTTCGCCGGCGCGCTGGGGATGCGCATGGTGCAGGCTGGCATCGCGACGCTCGACGATCCGATGCGGCCGCCGCTTGCCTTCTGGACCACGATCGGAACGAAGAAGGATGTCCAACTCAAGCATGCGCTGTCGATGACGTCGGGCTTCAATGCGAGCCCGCTCGTTGGCGGCTGTCAGCTGCTTCCGGCCATGACGCTCTACAATTGCGCGAAGAGCATCCACGATTTGCGCTATGATATTTTGCGCCCGGGCAACGCGCCCGGCGCGCAATATAGCTATGGACCGCACGGCCTTCAGGTCGCCGCTGCCTATCTGGAGGCAAAGGATATAAGCATCGCGCCCGGCACGTCACCGGCACGCCAGCGCAATTTTCACGAACTGTTCGCGCAGCATGTGACGACCCCGCTCGGGATGACGAGCACGACCTGGTATGACCCTGCGGGAAGCGCTCCCACCAACCCGTGGGTCGCGGGCGGCGCCTATTCGACGCCGCGCGACTATGCGAAACTTCTGCGTGCCTTCCTTGGCGGCAGCTTTATTACCGATATGACAAGCTTCACCCAGCAACGTACCGCAGGCTTGCCGCGCGTTTTCGTGCCGGCGAGCGCGGGCAATTGGGAATATGCGCTCGGCTCCTTTGTCGAATGCGACACGCCTTCGGCCTGCGCGACGTCCAAGATCAATTCCTCACCGGGTGCCTATGGTTGGACCGGCTGGATCGATCGCGAGACCGGCTATTACGCTTTGATCGCCACCGAAATATCGAGCGGAGGCGACCGGAAAGGCGTCGAGCTCGAACAGGTCATGCAGGATCTGATCGAGGATGCGATCGCGAATCGCACCCCGGCGCCCTGACCTGACCCAGCAGTCTAGTCACGCAGCACAGGAGAACTTGATCTCCATGCGCTGCGTGGCTGGCCTGTCGGACTAGGCAAAGTCGACGGCTCAAAGGCGAGCGGCCAAACCCGCGTGTGACCGGCAGGGAGCCGATTTGACTGAATGGCCGATGCGCGGCCGTCCGGTCGTGGGTTCGGCCTAGGGACACGTCGCCAAAAAGCGTGTCGCTGCCGCCACTGCCTCGGCTCCGAAAGCTGCTGGGCATGCATCTGGCCGCGCAGATTGGCTCGCCTCGGGCGGTTATCAGGCGACGTAGGCCCCTCTACCACTCGCCACCAAGGTTCCGTCTGCGGCTAGGATCCGGGTAGCCGCGACGCTTATCTGCCGCCCTAATTTCACCGGGCTGCCGATCGCGCGAAGCGGCCCCAGCTTGGCCGGTCGGTGAAAATCCACATGGAGGTCCGCCGTCGCCCGCGCAGCACCCCCCATCGCGATGATCGTATAGAGGCCGGTCAGATCGATCAAAGCCGATACGATGCCACCATGCGCCGCGCCGACCGTCGGATTTGAGATGATTTCGTCTCGCCAAGGCATGGAGATCACCAACTCGTTGGCGCCGACCTCAGCGATGCTGAGCCCGAGCCAGCGGTGAAAAGGGGCCAGCGCCAATAGGTCACGTAATTCCTCAAGCCCCGGGACGGCGGGGGCATTCATGATTTCATTTCCGCTTCATGGATGCCGAGCAAAAACTCTAGGATCGATTGCCCGAAAGCGTCGTTCTCGTCCCCCACCACCATATGAGTCGCATTCGCAATGTCGCTATACGCCATATGAGGGACAAGGCCCTGGAAATGCTTGACGGCTTCCAGCGAGACGAGATCGCTTGACCCGCCGCGGATCAGATGCACCGGCAAGGTCAAGCAGGCAGCGGCCGCGCTGAGCTCGGTGCGGCCATGGTCGCTGGAAACGCCGCCGCCCTGCTGCGTCACTCTTTCGATGAAGGCGGGGTCCCAGTGCCAATAGAAGCGTTCATCGTCCTTGCGGCGCAGATAGTGTGCTAGCCCGGCCGAAGCCTTCCGGCTGGGGCGATGGGGCAGATAGTCGGCAATGACCTGTGCGGCCTCTTCCACCGACGCAAAACCATCGCGCGCATGCGCCGCCATGAAACCGACCACGCGGGCGACGCCGCTCGGTTCCATCTGAGGTGTGACGTCGACCAGCGTCAGCGATCCGAAACTTCCCGGTGCGCATTTTCCCTCGGCGATGATCCCGGCCAGGCCACCAAGAGACGCGCCAATCAGCGCCGGTTTGCTCGCCGTCGCCGCAGCGATCTCGACGAGATCGGCCGCAAAATCGGAGATATCATAGGCTCCGTCGCTGGCCCATGCACTCTCGCCGTGCCCGCGCATATCGACTGCGATGGTCCGGAAACCATGGCTCGCGAGCCGGTGGGCTACCGCCCTCCATGCCCTTCGGGTCTGTCCGCCGCCGTGCGCGAGGATTACCGGTAATCCGAGTTCCGGGCCATCAACCGACGCTGCGATTTCATGGCCCGCTTTCCCGGCAAGCGTGATCGACTGATCAATCATTCCACGATCATACTATATCATATCTTACAGTAAAGGGTTTTCAGAATATGATGTTGGCTCTACAGTCCATGACGATGGTTGAACCTCGCAATACAAGCGGCATCTCTCCCGCGAAAAGTCTTCTGACGGCCTCAGACGAGTTTGTCTTTCTCATCGAGGAAGTGCCCCGCAAACTGCGTCGGAAGTTTGATGCCTCAACGGCGCGCTTCGGATTGACGCGAACCCAGTGGCGCGCGCTCGTCTATATCTATCGGACCCCGGGCATGACCCAAACCGACCTCTCCAAATGCCTCGAACTGGAGCGTGCCAGCGTTGGCCATGTTGTCGACCAGCTGGAAAGAATGGTGCTCGCGGAACGGCGCGCTGCCAAGGGCGACCGGCGCGTCTGGGAACTTCATCTTTTGCCCCGAGCGATCGAAATCCTGCCTCAGCTGCGCGCCGAAGCCGACATGATCTACGCGCGACTGCTCCATATGATTTCCCCAACTGAGATACGCGCGATGCGCTCATTGCTGACGAAAATGTCCGGCAATCTCGAAAGCGGATCGGAAGACATGCCTCCTCGATAGGAGCCGTGGAAGATTTGAAATGGCCGACGCCATTCATCGTCAGCAAGCCGATATCCCCAACTGGCACCGCTCGCGTCTGAGGCGGCGCGCCGCGGCCGTTCTGCCCCCGCTGCATCAGGTTGCCAGCACTGACGGCTAACTAATTGCGAATATCGCGGCACGGAGCCCTACCTGCCTCCCGCCGTGTTGCAGAATAGTCCGATCGAGCCGGCAATCGTTCGGCGGTGAGCGCCCTCCCGCGAGGCGGGCCGCTCTTGGCTTCGCGTGCCAGCGCCAATTGACCGACGAGCTATTTCGTGCAACGAGTTGTCTACCAAGAAACGAACCTCTGCGTGGAGACCGACATGGCTCAACCCGAGCGCTTCATGTGAGGGCGGATTGCCGGTGCTGTCCGCCGTCAGCACCAATGGCACAGATTTGAGGTTGTGATTTAAGGAGGATTTGGGCTTCGTCGTAGTGACTAAGGAACGAGGATGAAGCCCAATCCTCCTTGAAAAAATCGGCGCCGAAGGCCCCTGCTGAGCGGCTGGTGAAGGACATACGGCGTGCGACGCGCCGGCACTTCTCTGCAGAGGACAAAATCAGGATCGTGCTGGAAGGCCTGCGCGGCGAGGACAGCATCGCCGAGCTGTGCTGCAAGGATGTCATCGCCCAGAGCTTGTATTACACGTGGTCGAAGGAGTTCATGGAGGCGGGCAAGCGGCGCTTGGCGGGCGACACCGCCCGTGCCGCGACCACCGGCGAGGTGCACGACCTGCGCCGCGAAGCCCGTGCCCTTAAGGAATGCGTGGCCAATCTGACGCTGGAAAACCGGTTGCTCAAAAAAAGCATGATCGCGGATAGGGCCGACGACGAATGAGGTAACCCGCATCCGAGAAGCTGGAGATCATTCGGATCGTCGAGCAGTCGCACCTGCCGGCCAAGCGCACGCTGGAGCAGTTGGGCATCCCGCGCCGGACCTTCTAACGCTGGTACGACCGCTACCTCGAGCGCGGGCCGGAGGCGCTGGAGGATCGGCCATCGGCCCCGAGGCGGGTGTGGAACCGCATCTGCGATGATATCCAGCAGCAGATCATCGACATGGCGTTGGATACAACCGACCTGTCACCCCGCGAGCTCGCGGTGCGCTTCACCGACGAGAAGCGCTACTTCGTGTCGGAAGCCACGGTTTACCGTATGTTGAAAGCCCATGACCTGATCGCCAGTCCGGCCTTCATCGTGATCAAGGCCGCCGACGGGTTCCACACCAAGACGACGCGGTCGAACGAGATGTGGCAGACCGACTTCACCTACTTCAAGATCATCGGCTGGGGCTTGGTGTACCTGTCGACCGTGCTCGACGACTTCTCCCGTTATGTCATCCTTTGGAAGCTGTGTACCACCATGCGGGCCGGGGATGTCACCGACACGCTGGAGCTGTCCCTCGAAGCTTCCGGATGCGCGTCGGCCAGGATGATCCACAAGCCGAAGCTGCCAATGGGCCCGGCCAGCATATTGCCCGCGCCCCTTAATTCGTCAGGGAAATGGGCGGCGAGGAATTGCCGCATTTCGGTGCGAAATGCGTCTTCGCTCGTCTAGACATCAGGTTCTAGCTGAGTTGGCACTGAAACCTCCGTTCAAAACTGAATTTGCGACGCCGCACGCGCACGACAGGGCTGCGCTCTGTCTGGTCAGTATTGCTGCTCGGGAACGTGCAAAATCAAACCTTCCACTCCTTCCACCATGGGTATCTGGCAGGCGAGGCGACTGTATTCGTTGGCACCTTCGGCAAATTGCAGAAGCTCTGCCTCCGCTGCCCCTTCGACCAGGCGACCAACCCTGTCGATCCAGGCCGGATCGACATGGACATGGCAGGTCGCACAGGCGCAGACACCGCCGCAATCGCCGTCGATGCCCGGTACATCATTGAAGAGCGCCGCCTCGCGTGCGGTTTCGCCCTCGGCAATTTCGACTTCCCGCCGCGTTCCATCGCTGGATACGAACGTCACTTTGACCATCATACACTCCGTATTTCTGCTTCAGCAAATCAGCGCGCGTGCAGCCGCACCGGCAGATTGGTGATCCCGCGCACAAGGTTTGAGAAAAGGCGCTCGGGCTCGCCGGTCACTTCGACCTTGGCGAACCGCTTGTGAATTTCTTCCCAGATGATCCGCAACTGCAGTTCTGCCAGCCTGTTACCCATGCATCGATGGATGCCATAACCGAATGACAGGTGATGGCGCGGATTCTTGCGGTCGATGATGAACCGGTCAGCCCGGTCGATGACCGTTTCGTCGCGGTTGCCCGACAGGTACCACATCACGACCTTGTCGCCCTTCTTGATCTGCTTGCCGCCAATCTCCCAGTCCTGCAGCGCAGTGCGGCGCATGTGAGTCAGCGGCGTCTGCCAGCGGATGATTTCCGGCACCATGCTGGCGATCAACGAAGGGTCGTCATTCAGTTTGCGATATTCATCGGGGTTCTGATTGAGCGCCAGCACACCGCCGCTTATCGAATTGCGCGTGGTGTCGTTGCCGCCCACGATCAGCAGCAGCAGGTTACCCAGAAATTCGAGGAAGGGCATATCCCGTGTCGCCGGGGAATGCGCCATTATGGAAATCAGATCGTTCTTCGGTTCTTCGTTGATGCGCTGCTCCCACAGTCCTTTGAAATACATCGCGCACTCGATGAGTTCTTCACGCCTCGCTTCGTACGATTCGACGATGCCGGTTTCAGGGGCGGCCGTTGTGACGTCGGACCAGCGCGTGAGCTTGCGGCGTTCCTCCCACGGGAAATCGAATAGGGTAGCAAGGGTCATCGTGGTCAATTCAACTGAGACCTTGTCAACCCAATCAAATTCCTCGCCTATCGGCAGATCATCGAGAATCTGACACGCTCGTTCGCGGATTGTCGGTTCGAGCAACAGCAAGTTGGACGGCGCTACAGCGGGGGTGACGGCCTTGCGTTGCTGGTCGTGCTTTGGAGGATCCATAGCGATGAACATTTCAAGTTCGAGCGCGCCTTCCACCGAATGCATGTCCTGAATGGCGATACCGCCGAGCTTTGCCTCCGACGAAAAGACTTTGTGGTTGGTGTCGACAGCCATGATATCGTCGAACTTGGTGATCGACCAGTAAGGCCCAACATAGCTTTCGCGGCAATAGTGGACCGGCTCCTCTTTGCGCAGCCGGTCGAAATACAGGCCGATCGTGTCCTGCTGAAAAAGACTCGGCCGTGCGACATCAATTTCGTCGATCGGAATGGCTGCAACTTTTCCGGCAGTATCCAGCTCCATCGTGTCGATGCTCATGTCTCGTCCTCCATCCCAGGCAAGCAGACTCACCTTGCTATCAAACAGGTAGATGTTTCGCAGGGTGTGGTCAATAAAGCTTATAAGGATTGTTGCGACATTTGACCGCACTGCAAACTTCATAGACTGATGCTGGACATGCCATCCGATAAACTCTTATAAGGTTTTATCAGAGGAGCGATTCCCAGTGATGCAACCGAAGGTCGATGATTCGAGGAAGGCCAAGCGTGCGCTCACGCTTGCGCAGGACATCGTACGCGATATCGAAGCCGGGGCGCATGTTGCGGGCGACAGGTTGGCGCGCGAGGACGAAATGCTTGCGCGATACGATGTCGCCCGAGCGACCTTGCGCGAAGCGCTTCGCTTCCTTGAACTCCAAGGCGTTATCCATCTTCAACTAGGTCGCGGTGGCGGGCCGGTGGTCGCTCGCCCGCAGACTGGCGATTTCGCAAACAGCCTCTCGCTGATCCTGCATTTCATGGAGGCGGACTTGAGGGGCTTGCTCGAATTGCGCGAAGCGATTGCGGCGGATGTTGCAGCCTATGCCGCCCAGCGCGCGACCACGGGTGATCTGAGCGCACTTGCCGATTGCCTCAAAGAGCTGGAGCGAAACGAAGCGAGCAGCCAGTTCGAGGAACTGAATCGCCGTTTTCACGATATGCTCGGCTGGGCCAGCGGCAATCCGCTTTTCGGCCTTCTGACTTCCGCGTTGCATATGCTTACCCGCGAATTCTCGCTCTCGCTGGGGTATTCGGCGCAAGAGCGTGCGGTCCAGTTGCGTTTCTTGCGCCGCGTCCTTGAAGCTGTGCGCAAGGGCGATGCCGAAGGAGCGCGGCAGGCTATGGCGCGTCTCGTGGCGGGCTCCGCCTCCTATCTCGCACAGAGAAGCCCTGAGCTTGTGTCCCAGAAGGTCAGGTGGGGACAGACGTAAAAAACGGGCGCCGGTGGGTGGCGCTGGATGGAGAGGGTATTACGATGGCACTCAAGAGCCGCATATGCGAAATTCTCGGGATCGAATACCCGATCCTTCTGGCCGGAATGGGCGGGGCGAGTGTCCCCGCGCTCGCGGCCGCAGTATCGAATGCCGGGGGACTTGGCGTTCTTGGCGCTGCGGCCTGCTCGCCAGACCAGTTGCGCAGCTGGATCCGCCAGACCCGCGAACTGACCGATAAGCCATTTGGGGTCGACACCCTTCTGCCTGCCTCCGTCAGGCGCGGTTCGGCACCGCAGAGCGGCGCCTCGCTCGAAAACCCGATGGCACTGCTTGGCGAATATCAGCAGTTCACCCGCGATTTCATGGAACGCGAGGATCTGCCCGAAGTGGATGCCGCAATGGCCATGCGCGCGGCTGGCGCGCCGGAAATGGGCAAGGGCGGTCCGCAGCTGTTCACGCGGGAGTTTTTCGAGGCGCAGATGGAAGTGGTAATCGAGGAAAAGGTGCCAGTCTATGCCGCCGGCCTCGGCAATCCCGGACCGTGGATGGACCGCCTTCATTCCAATGGCACCAGGGTCATGGCGGTGATCGGCAAGGTCAAGCACGCCCAGCAGGTGGTCGATTCCGGCATCGACATGATTGTGGCGCAGGGCCACGATGGCGGCGGGCACAACTCCCCGATCGGAACCTTCTCGCTGATTCCGCAGGTAGTCGACGCGGTGGGCGATCGGGTTCCCGTGATCGGAGCAGGTGGAATCTCCGATGGCCGCGGAGTCGCCGCAGCGATGATGCTGGGCGCTCTGGGCGCGTGGGTCGGAACGGCGTTCCTGGCAACCGAAGAGGCAGGGATTGAACGGTTCCAAAAGGAAGCAATAACCGACGGCGGCGATGCAGATACCGTCGTTAGCCGTTCGTTGACCGGCAAGCCTGCGCGCATGATCCGCAACAAATGGGCCGATGCTTGGGTTGCGGCGGGCAAGGAGCCGCTTCCGATGCCTTACCAGTCGATGATTTCAGGGCCGGTCATGGCTTCGGGCATAAAGGCTCAGCGCAAGGATATCATGCCCGGCTTCGCGGGGCAGGGAATTGGATTGATCCATTCGATCCGTCCAGCGGCAGAGGTCATGCGCGATCTTGTCGAAGGGGCCGAAAGGGCGCTGGCCGATGCCAGATTCTATTCCTGAATTGCGGCAAGACGGGTACGCTGTATGAACGCTTCGCAGACCTTATCCTTTGCCGACAAGGCCGCCATAACCGGTGTGGGCGAAACCGCATTCGTCAAGGGCACCGAACGGACCGCGGTGGACATGATGCTGGAAGCCTCGCGCCGCGCAATCTCAGATGCCGGGCTGAAACCTTGCGACATCGACGGCATGGTGCCGCCGCCGATCTATACGACCTCGGAGGAAATGGCCGCCAATCTCGGCATTGATGTGCTGCGCTATGCGGCCACCGTTCACATGGGCGGCGCCAGCCCGACGACGGCGCTGCAGAACGCGGCAATGGCGATCGCCAGCGGGCTTTGCGATCACGTGCTGGTGACGCTCGGTTGGAACGGCTATTCCGCCCTCAGGCCCAAGCCGGGTGCCCCGCCCACTCGGGCGATGAACATGAACACGCTGACCAATACCATCCAGGGCTATTACATCCCCTATGGTGTGTTCCTGCCGGTGCAGATGTATGCTTGGCTGGCGACCCGTCACTCGAAGCTTTACGGCGTGGGCGCGGATGCGATGGCAGCGGTAGCGCTAGCCTGCCGGCGTCACGCGCAGTTGAATCCGCGCGCCTTTACCTATGGGCGCGAACTCGACGCGGAAACCTATCATTCGGCGCGCTGGATATCCGAGCCCTTCCGCCTTTACGATTGCTGCCTTGAAACCGATGGCGCCTGCGCGGTAGTCATATCGCGAATGGATCGGGCCAGGGATATGCCGCATGTGCCCGTCAGCATCGCCGGTGCCGCGGAAGGCCACCCCTATCCCGCCGACGACATCCCCTCGCGGCCCGATCCCTTCAAGATTGGCCTCAGCTATGCTGCCCCGCGCGCTTTCGACATGGCGGGCGTCAAGCGCGAGGACATGGATTTCCTGCAGATTTACGACTGCTTTACCTATGTCGTTCTGCTGCAACTGGAAGCGATGGGCTATTGCGAACCGGGTGCACAGTTCGAATTCGTCGCCAATGGCCAGATTGAGCTGGGTGGCCGCTATCCGATCAACACCCATGGCGGCTTGCTCAGTGAGGCGCATGTCTGGGGACTCAACCACGTGGTCGAGGCAGTGCGCCAGCTTCGTCACGACTGCGGCGAGCGCCAGGTGCTGGGAGCCCAAACTGGTCTTGTGACCGGCTGGGGTGACCTTGGCGATGGAAGCATTGCCATTCTCAGGAGGTTTGCATGAGCAGCGAGAGCGATCTGCCTCCCAAAATGCGGCCCTCCGCGCAGGTTGCGCCGCCCAAACCGCGACCTCGCCCGCAAGACCCGGTTGAGCAGGAATTCTGGAAGCGGTGCCAAGACGGCAATCTCTATTTCCAGCGCTGCGGCGGCTGCGGCTGCTTCCGCCACCTACCGCGCTATATGTGCGCAAAGTGCGGCTCGCCGGAATTCTCCTGGGAACGCAGCAGTGGCAAGGGCACGCTGTTTTCCTGGACCGTTACCCACCAGGCCCTCCACCCGGCTTTTGCCGACGAAATTCCCTTCGTGGCGGCGGTGGTGGAATTGGAAGAGGGCGTACGCATGGCCACGCGCCTGATTGGTTGCGATCACGAGCGCCTAGCGCTCGACCTTCCGGTGGAAGTGGAATTCGAATTGATCGGTGAGGACTTCCGCCTTCCTGTTTTCCGCCTGCGTGAAAGTTAGAAGCGTCATGGATCTTGATTACGGGCCCGAATACGATGTCTTCCGCAAGCAAGTGCGGGCTTTCATCGAAGCGCACCGCCATCTCGCGCCGCCTTCTGCTGACCGGGCGGCCCGACCTTCGTCCAAGGCAGTCGAATGGCAGAAGCTGTTGATCGAGCATGGGTATACCGCGCGAACGATCCCGCAGGAGTATGGAGGCTATGGAGCGGAGCCGGACATTCTCCAATCGCGCATCATCGCAGAGGAATTTGCGCGGGCCAGGGTGCCGGGCGGGCTTTCTAATCAGGGAATCTCGATGTTCGTGCCGACCCTGCTTGAACTCGGCACCGAGGAACAGAAACGGCGCTGGATCGAACCCACGTTGAAAGGCGATATCGTATGGTGCCAGGGCTATTCCGAACCCGGTGCCGGGTCGGACCTAGCCAACCTCAAGACCAGCGCGCACATCGAAAACGGCGAATTTGTTATCAATGGCCAGAAGATCTGGACCAGCACCGCCAAGCAGGCCGACATGATCTTTTGCCTGGTCAGGACCGAACCTGACGCACCCAAACATGGCGGCATTTCCTACCTGATCTTTTCGATGGACACGCAGGGCATCGAGGTTCGCCCCTTGAAGACGATGACCGGTCACGCCGAGTTCAACGAGACGTTCTTCACCGATGTGCGCGTCCCCATGCACCAGATCGTCGGCCAGCGGGGCCAGGGCTGGTTCGTCGCGAACGCAACCCTAGGCCATGAGCGCGGAATGCTGGGCGATCCCGACGCGCTCGAAAACCGGCTGCAGGCGCTGATCGCACTGATGCAGGAAGAGCGTTTGGGCCAGGGTCGCGCGATCGACAATCCGGTACTGCGCGACCGGCTAGTGGCACTTCAGGCCGAAGTAGCGGCGATGAAATACAATGGGATGCGCATCCTTTCGAACAGCCTTAGGGGAGAGCCGGGCGGCATGGCGAAGCTGATCGTCAAGTTGCAAAGCTGTGAACTCGCTCACCAGATATCCGCGCTGGCAATCGACGCCATGGGCGAACTGGGCATACTCTATCACCACAGCCCGCGTGAGCGGGACGGCGGGGCGTGGCAATGGAACTATATGTTCCAACTCGGTCTCATCATCGGCGGCGGGACCGCTCAGATCCAGAAGAACATCATCGCCGAACGCGGCCTTGAAATGCCACGTGAGCCGAACCCCGCGGACATGGCGCGACAGAAGCAGGGAGCAGACTGATGGACTTTGGACTTTCGCAGGACCAGCAGATGTTGCGCGACGCCGTTTCGCGGTGCCTCGCCGATACCAGCCCGCTCAGTCACGTCCGCGAATGTGCGGAGCGGGACAATCCGTTGAGCGACCAGGTGTTGCGCGCCCTCCACGATCTGGGCGTTGCCGGAATGCTCGTCCCCGAAGAGCATGGCGGGCTCGGCATGACCTTGCTCGACGCGGCGGTGGTGGCGGAACAGCTTGGCTATGCGGTCGCACCGGTGCCGTTTCTCGCCAGTCAGGTTCTCGCACCGATCGCCTTGCGCGAAGCTGGCAACGAGGAGCAAAAGGCCCACTGGCTGCCAAAGATAGCGAGCGGCGAGGCGCGTGTCGGTGTCGCGATTTCCGAGACGATCGAGGTGCGCGACGGCGCGGGAGTTTCCTCTGCCGGCGGGAAGCTCAACGGCACCGCCCTGTTCGCGCTCGATTTCGAAGGAGCTGATGCCTACGTCGTCGCCGATTCCGGTGGCAGGCTGCACCTTGTCGGTGCCAAGGCGTCCGGGCTGGAAGCTATCGCGTTGACGACCATCGATCGCACCCGTAGCGTCGGGGAATTGCGGTTTGACGGGGACGAAGCGGAACCACTGGCTGACGATGGCGGAGCTACAGTGGCCCGGCTGCGCGATGCGGGCCGCGTGATCCTCGCCGCAGACAGCCTTGGCGCAGGTCAGGCCATGATCGAAAGGGCTGTCGATTATGCTGGTCAGCGCGAACAGTTCGGCCGCCTGATCGGTAGTTTCCAGGCCGTAAAGCATATGTGCGCCGAGATGGCCGCGCGGCATGAACCGTGCCGTTCGCTCGTCTGGTACGCCGCCCACGCCTTCGACGCGGTGCCGAATGAGGCATCACTGCTTGCCTGCCATGCCAAATCGCACACGGCCGAGGTCTATCGATTTGTCGCACGCACTTCCACCGAAGTGCACGGCGGAATGGGATTCACCGACCTGCTTGGCCTGCATTACTGGTTCAAACGGATCGGATTCGACCGGCAGGTTCTGGGTGGGCCAGAAGCGGTCCGGGCGGAGGCTGCGGCACTTCAGGGCTGGACCAAAGCTGCGTGATGTTTCTTCCAAGGGAAGTGCGCCAAAGCCGCCACCCCGTTCGGAGAGGGGAACTAATGTGATCGACTGGAATCTCGGCGACATTCTCGACGCTATCGAGCCCGTCATGCCAAAGGATGCGCCGGCCCTGATACACGGCGACCGGATCATCACCTGGCCCGAAATGTCGGGACGTTCGAACAATGTTGCCCGCGCGCTCCGGCAGCGCGGAGCCGGCAATGGGGCCAAGGTTGCCTTTTATATGCGCAACCGACCCGAATATGGCGAGTTGATGGCAGCCTGCTTCAAGGGGCGCCTGATCCATGTGAACATCAATTACCGCTATGTCGCCGAGGAGGTCTTCTATATCTTCGACGATTCCGATAGCGAAGTGATCGTCTACAGCTCGGAATTCCGCGACTGTATCGTCGAGCTCAAGGATCGGCTCGAGAAGGTTCACACCTTTGTGGAAATTGGCGAGGCTTCGCAAATCGCGCCTTTTGCGATCCCTTACGAAACACTCGCGCAAGAAGGCGACGGATCGGCGCTCGGCATAGTGCGCTCTCCCGAAGATCAGCTCTTCATCTATACCGGCGGCACGACGGGCATGCCCAAGGGCGTGATGTGGCATCACGACCAAATGCGCAAAGCACAGCTCGAGGCCCAGAAGCTGCTCGCCCCCGTTCCTCAGACACTCGAAGAACACGTCGCGTTGATCACAAGTCAAGGGCCCGGCAACCGCACCCTGCCATCCTGCCCGATGATGCACGGGACCGGCTTCATCACCGCGATCGGCACACTTATGTCGGGCGGCGCCATCGTTACACTCGCAGACTCGTCCTTCGATGCGACGGAGTTGTGGGAAACAGTTGATAAGCATAAGGTGCAAAGCATCGCAATTGTGGGCGATGCCTTTGCCAAGCCAATGCTGCAGGCGCTGGACCGGAATCCCGGCCGCTGGGATACCAGCAGCCTCGTCACCATCGTTTCATCCGGCGTGATGTGGAGCAAGGAAGTCAAGGCTGGGCTGTGCAAGCATATCCCCCAGGTGGTGCTGATGGACAGCTTCGGCGCTTCCGAAGGGCTCGGCTTCGGCCGCTCCATCACAACCGCGCAAGGGGGCACCAACACCGCGAAATTTGCGATTGGCGAATTCTGTCATGTCTTTGATGAAAACGACCAGAAAGTGACGCCGGGAAGCGGCGTACCGGGATTTATCGCCCTCATGGGTGCGATCCCAGCGGGTTATTACAAGGATCCCGAGAAATCCGCCAAGACCTTCCGCACAATCGATGGGGTCCGCTATTCGATTCCGGGCGACTGGTGCACGGTCGAGGCCGATGGCAGCCTGACCTTGCTGGGCCGTGGCAGCGTTTGCATCAACACTGCTGGCGAGAAAGTTTACCCCGAGGAAGTCGAGGAGATTCTCAAGACCCATCCCGCGATTGGTGACGCGCTGGTCGTGGACGTGCCAAACGAAAAATGGGGTCAGGCCGTCACCGCCGTCGTCCACCTCAGCGGCGACGTTGCGTTCGACGAGCAAGCCGTCAAGGATCATGTGCGGGGGCAGTTGGCAGGCTACAAAACACCGAAGGCCATATATCCAACGAAGATCCCCCTGCGCGCATCGAACGGCAAGGCCGACTATGCAACGGCGAAGGCAATTGCCGAGAGCCTGACTGCCGCTTCATGACGAATCAGACTTCGCCCGATTATGACGCTGTGATCATCGGTGCTGGCTTCAGCGGGATCTACTTGCTCCACAAGTTGCGGGACGCCGGGTTCAACGTGCTGCTGGTCGATGCTGCGACCGATCCGGGCGGCATCTGGCACTGGAATTGCTATCCCGGCGCACGCGTGGATTCGCAGATTCCGCTCTATGAATTCTCGATCCCCGAAGTGTGGCGGACATGGACTTGGAGTGAGCGCTTTCCCGGCTGGGAAGAACTCAGGGCCTATTTCCGCCATGTCTGCGATACGCTGAACCTTTGGCCGCTGATGCGGATGGGATCGAGGGTCGAAAGCGCCGATTTTGATGCAGGGCGGGGACTATGGAATCTACAGCTTGAGGGCGGGCAATCCGTATCGACACGCTTCTTGCTCCCAGCCCTCGGTTTTGCGTCGAAGCCGTATATCCCCGACATTCCGGGCATTGAGGATTTCGAGGGCGAATGGTGCCACACGGCGCGCTGGTCGCAGGAGGGTATTGATCTCGATGGGCGCAAAGTTGCCCTGATCGGAACCGGAGCGAGCGGTGTGCAGGTCGCCCAAGAAGCAGCCAAGCGGGCTGAAGCGCTGATCCTGTTCCAAAGAACCCCGATCCTGGCCCTGCCGATGCGGCAGGAGCGGCTGACGCGGGAGGATCAGGAACGCGAAAAGCACAGCTATCCTGCCCTTTTCGAACAGCGCAGGCAGACGAGCGGAGGATTTGAAAGCCAGTCACTTGAAGTCTCGGCGCTCGAAGTCGACGAGATTGAGCGCAATGCCCACTTCGAAGATTTATGGCAGCGAGGCGGATTGAGGTTCTGGTACCACAACTTCGCCGACTTGCTTACCAATCGCGCAGCCAATCGCCACGCCTACGATTTCTGGCGCGACAAGGTTCGCGCGCGGATCGCCGATCCCGATCTGGCCGAGAAACTCGCCCCATCCGAACCGCCGCATCCGTTCGGCACGAAGCGACCTTCGCTGGAACAGGGATATTACGAGATTTTCGCGCAGGACAATGTTGCGCTGGTTGATCTGAAGGCAAACCCGATCACCCGTGTCGGGCCGCACGCAATCACAACCGCAGACGGCGAGGTCGAATGCGATCTCATCGTTTTCGCCACCGGCTTCGACGCGGGGCGGGGCGGGTTGATCGACATGAACATCACCGGCAGGGGCGGCCTGTTACTGTCGCAAGCTTGGGACAACGGGCTGCGCGCCTATCTGGGAATGGCGGTATCGGGTTTCCCCAACATGCTGTTCGCTTACGGACCCCTGAGCCCCTCGGGTTTTTCCAACGGCCCGACAAGCGCGGAAATGCAGGGCGACTGGATCTGCGATTTCATGGTCTGGCTGCGAAACAACGGTTACGATCTTTTCGACGCCGATCCGCAAGCAGAGGCGGACTGGACCGAAATGGTCGCTCAGGTTGGCGCTATGACGCTCTTTCCCGAAGCGGACTCCTGGTACATGGGCGCAAACATCCCGGGTAAGAAGCGCCAACTCATCAATTTTCCAAGCGTGTCGACCTATGCTGCGATTTGCGGCGATGTGGCACGCGATGCCTACCGCGGCTTTGCCGCCAGCACACCAGCGAACAAGGACAGCGCAACCTGATGAATGAGATGTTCAGAATAAGTGACTTTCCAGTGGACATTGATCCTGTTTGGGCTGGCGACGGCTCACATCTGCCCGAATGGTTCGTGTCGGCGCTCAAGGTGCCCCGCGAAGAAGGTTATGTGGAAATAGATGGGGCCAAGGCGCACTATTTCCGCTGGGGTGACCCCAGCAAGCCCAAGGTATTGATGACCCATGGCTTTCTGGCACATGCGCGCTGCTTTGCCTTCATTGCACCGTTTCTGGCAGAAGATTATGACGTGGTGGCGTTTGATCTGGCCGGCATGGGCGACAGCGACATGCGTGGTCGCGCCGACCTCTTGGCGAGAGGGGGCGAGTTTCGCGAGATTGCCGAGGCGCTGAATATGTTTGCGGATGGCCAAAAGCCGACAATCATCGCGCACAGCTTCGGGTCGGGCGCAGCCCTGACAGCCGTGACCCAGTGGCCCGAGGCCTTTGCCGGAGTGGTGGTTTGCGATCTCATGATCATGCGGCCCGCTCTCCTGGAAGAGTACTGGAACCTCAGGCGGTCAAGCCCTGGTTCCGGCGATCCGGACAAGCCCAGCAAGCGTTATCCTTGCTATGAAACGGCACGTAAGCGGTACATCCTTTCCCCGCCCCAGCCGGTCGGCGAGCCATTCCTTCTGGACTACATGGCCTATCATTCCCTGCGACAGGATGGAGACGAGTGGACGTGGAAGTTTTCAACCGAGGTCTTTCGGAGGAGCAACAAGCCCAACGAATGGCTCACCATGGGCGAGCGTCTGGTGCAGGCACCGGGCCGGAAGGCCATCGTGCACGGCGGTATGAGCCAACTCTTCACCCCGGAATCGGCCGAATACGTCCGCGAGCTGGGTGGAGGTGACATTCCGATCATCGCGGTGCCTGAAGCCCGTCACCATCTGATGCTCGATCAGCCTTTGGCCTTTGTAACCGCACTCCGCAGCATTCTTGCCCTTTGGGATACGCACACTGCACCGCCACTTGCAGCCTGATCCTGGTTGTCCTTCGCCCCGGGTTCCCGCAGGTGCGGTGCTTGCCAGACCTTGCCTGCCGGGAAAGGGAGCTGCCACTCAGCGTTCGCCGGCCATGCCGTTGCGGCGTTCAAGCCATCGTTCGCGCCGCACCAGATAGAACGGGAAGGCGAAACAGTGCCAAGCAGCGAAAGCATGTAACCGGTGTTTTCAGGCCACGGTGGACCATGGCATGAGTTGGGCGAGATTGTTGGCGGGATGACCGTTGGCAAGTTTCACGAGGGTCTGGGTCATCCACCCGTGCGGGTTGACGCCGCTGATCTTGCAGTTTTCGATGAGCGTGGCGATCACCGCCCAGTTGTCGCCGCCTTCGTCGGAACCGGCAAACAGGGCATCTTTGCGATTCAATGCGAGGGGGCGGATCGAGCGTTCGACGGTATTGGAGTCGAGCTCGATGCGGCCGTCGTCGATGAACCGGGACAGTCCATCCCAGCGGGTGAGCGCATAGCGGATCGCCTCGCCGAGCTTGCTCTTGGCGCTGACTTGGCGGCCAGGGGCGGCAAGATATTGATGAAGATCACCGACGATGACGCGGCTGCGTTCGGTCCGAGCGGCACAGCGTTGCTCGGCGGGTGAACCGCGCACCTCGTCCTCGACACCATAGAGCAAGGCAATGCGGCGCAGCACTTCGGTGGCGACCGGCGACGTGTCGGCCAGTTCGTAGAACTTGCGGCGGACGTGCGCCCAGCAGAAAGCGAGCCGGATCTGCTGGCGCCGCCGGGCGAGCGCGGCGTAGCCGCCATAGCCATCGACCTGCAGGATGCCCGCGAAATCACCAAGGTGCGTGTGAGGGCGTTTTGCCTTGCGATCTGGCGCATAGACATAGGCAACGATCGGCGGATCGCAGCCGCCCCATGGTCGATCATCGCGAGCATAGGCCCAGAGCTGTCCTGTCTTGGTCGGCCCGCGCCCGGATCGAGGACCGGGGCGGTTATCTCGTCGGCGAACAACCGCTCGGATCGTCGTAGCTCGTCGAGAATGTGGTCACGCAAGGGGCGCAGATACCAGGCCGCTCGCCCGACCCAGTCGGCCAAAGTGGATCGGTCGAGCCGGATGCCCTGCCGGGCGTATATCTGGGCCTGCCGGTAAAGCGGCAGGTGATCGGCATACTTGGATACCAGCACCTGGGCGATCAGTGCCTCGGTGGGAGTACCGCCCTCGATGATCCGCGCTGGCGCCGGAGCCTGCACGATCGCGCTCTCGCACGAACGGCAGCCATAACGCGGCCGCCGGGTGACCAGGACGCGGAAGGTGGTCGGCACCACATCGAGGCGCTCGGCCACATCCTCGCCGATCTTCCGAATGTGCCGATGGCAGGATCACACCCTCGGCCTCAAGCTGTTTACGCAAATCCCGCCGCCAGGCGTATAGCTGCGAGGGATCCAGCCCATGCCGGCGCGCCACAGGACTGACGCCCTTGCGGCCCGAATAGCACTCCGCGACAATCGAGGCCTCCACCTCGGGCGGCCACTCCCGCCGCTTGCCCGCGCCGATGAACACCTCAAGGCGGCGCGCCAAGCTGGCCGCCGGACGCCCACCCAGCGCCAGCCTAAGGTGATGTACGATAGAATCCAGGCGGGCCGTACGCCGGGCAAATGTTGCAGTCACATCTGGAGGAAAGCGTTCAACGAAGATCCGCGTGGTGCAGCGGGATGTGGCGCAGCGAAAACGCCGGGCGACAAGAGTAATCCGAACCGGTCGGCCATGAGAGAGTAGATCGGCGAGTGTACAGTGATATCGACTGTGGACACGCGCAGATGGGCGGCAGCAGTTCGGGTAAATCGAAACTCGAAATCGGGATCGCCGGGTGATCCGTATCTGATCGGCGGCATACTCGACCTTGTCGATCACCAATCCTGTTGGCGCAATGGCTTCGCGAAAACCTCTCCCATGCATGGCGATCTCCTCCTTCGGGGAAAAACTCGCCACTATCAACGCACTTGCACCAAAAGTGAGTCAGAGCCCCATTCTGGCGCTAATCCACATCCTAACGCGAAGGGCTCGGGCGCTTTAGCGTACGAAAGCCTCTGATGGGGGAACCCGCGTGGGCTCTGGGATTGAGCTATGGGATTTGTTTTGGCCTGGTCGGAAGGGCACCGTACATAGTTGCAAGACGACCCGGGCGACAGCGCGAGGCGCGAACTCGACCGTTATGATCGACGCTCAAAGCCTCCATTTGTCGTCCTTTGGCGGATGTGCGGCAACTCTCTGAGGCGATCGGCGCAAGGCGGCCCGTTGGCCAGCGCCGGGCGCGCGCGGTCGTTCTTGGGAATGGGGGCAATTGCCGCACTGGCCGAACTCGAACGCGTGGTCTCGACCTTATTGGCCTCGTCAACAGGACTGGGCCGCAATAGCTAGCAAGTTGCCAGCTCGAATTCGACGCTCATAAAATGATTACTCGGTCGGCGATTTTTCTGCCGGCGAGCTTGAAAAGCTGCGACTGCGATCGCGAGCGAATTTGCAACCAAAAATCGGCTTCCGATATCGTCCAGCCCTTGCCAAATTTTGTGATGGTTTCTATGATGGTTTCAGCGGTATCTCGTTGTTGATTGCATCGGATTTCCGCCGCTTTGATGCCCAGTTCAGTTCCTCTTCTGGGCACCATTTACTCATTCAGCACTGCTCGCGAATGGTTGCGTAACCCGCAGAAATCTGCCATTTTCAACGCCTGATCACTCGCCAGTGTTCGGCTCTATTCGGTACCAATCGGGGGCCTTTAGGGGCCAATATGGGGGCCCAGGCCCCCAAACAGGGGCCAAACTGGCGGGATTTTCGCAAACGAGGCCCCCATGGCGCTGAGCAATGTCCAAATAACCCAGGCAATTCCGAGGGATAAGGAGTACAAGCTCAGCGATGGTGGAGGCCTGTATCTGCTGATCCGACCAAATGGCTCGAAGCTCTGGAAGCACAAGCTGCGAATCAACGGGAAGGAGAAGAAGCTTTCCTACGGAGCCTTTCCTCTTGTCTCACTCAAGGAAGCGCGTCTCAAACGCGACGAAACCAAGCTGGCCATGTCGCGCGGGGAAGATCCCGTTCAGCAAAGGCGTGAGACGAAGCTCGCAGCGATGTTCAATGAAGCCAATCTGTTTCAGGATGTCGCTGAAGAGTTCATAGCAAAACGAGAGTCAGATGGGCTCGCGCCAGCAACGATTGCCAAGAATCGCTGGTTCCTGGAACTGCTGAAAGCTGACCTCGGTCGCCGACCTATCGCAACGATCAAGTCGACCGAGCTGCTTGCGGCGCTCAAGAAGATCGAAGACAGAGGGCACCGAGAAAGCGCACACAGGGCGCGTTCATTTGCCAGCCGCGTCTTTCGCTACGGTTGTTTCACACAGAGGTGCGAGAGCGATCCCGCGCACCTCTTGAAGGGCGCCCTCAAGGTGCCTGCGGTAAAGCATTATGCCGCAGTTACCGATCCTCAGAGACTGGGGGTCTTGCTGGACGACATCGATAATTACGATGGCTACCCCTCGACTCGTTATGCTCTGAAAATTCTTCCGCACGTCTTCGTGCGACCGGGCGAGCTCCGTCTGGCGCGATGGGAGGAATTCAATTTCGACAAGGCAGAGTGGCTCATACCAGCAGGACGCATGAAGAACAGATTTGAGCATCGCGTCCCCCTGTCACGCCAGGTGAAGGAAATGCTGCTTGAGTTGGCCGAGCTGCACGGGCGAAGAGACTTTGTTTTCAGATCGTTTCACGCTCGAGGTAAAACGATAAGCGCGAATACGACAAATCAGGCGCTTCGCCGTCTCGGCTTTAGTGGGGAAGAGGTCACCAGCCACGGTTTCCGAACGACCGCTTCGACACTTCTGAACGAAGCCGAGAAATGGTTTCCCGATGCGGTCGAACGCAGTCTTTCACATCTCGATGCCAACGCGATCAGGCGTATCTATAACCAGGCGCAGTACTGGAATACGCGCATTGAGATGGCGCAGTGGTGGAGTGACTATCTCGACGAGCTAAAATCGGCCGCGGCAGCCTCGCGGCTATCCAAAGGCAAGTAGAGAAGCGGGCTTTGCTTTTCGCTGCGGGCTGCCTCAAGCCACTCGCGTCCGGAAATGCCAGCCGAGCGCAGATGATCAAGGGTGAGGACGCTCGAGGCGGCAGCTGCTTCGCGTTGGCGGAGGAGGTCGATTTGTGGTCGAAGGTCTGCCTCGATTTCATCAATCTGCGCGGTCCAGTCAGCCGTTCCCATAGCCTCGTTGGAGCGAAGTGCCCTCTCGAGAACCAGGGGTGCAAGCTGAATACCACGTCCCATTTCAACGAGCTCAGTGGCGCTTCCATTGGCAGCCTCAAATGCTGCCAGCATGTCGTCAGATGCCATCCGTGACGAAACGCGCGTCATCGAGGCGAGCGCGAAGGCATCAAGGAACGGGAGGGCAGCAAGCGGATCATTTCCTTCCCGCTGGACCTCTAATGCCCGGCGCTTGAAGTTGTCCGCCAGAAAATGGGCTTCGCGAGCGATGGCGCGCCATTCGATCTCTGGTTGCGACAAGTTCCAGCACTCTTCCAGCTGGGCGAGCAGCGTTGAAAGCCGGGTAAGATCCTCGGCGATGCGCTCCTGTCGCAGTTCCCGAATATCGGCGCTCAATCTTGCCAGGGCAGGCTGCAACGCATCGATCTTGGTCTCGACGAGCGAGAGCTTTCGCATGAGGATGCCGGTGCCCGCGACCGAGACGCCTATGGCCGCAGCGCCAAGCGCAAGATTGGCGACCTGAAGCGATTGCACTACCCCGATGGCAGCTTTGATCTGTTCATTCTGGACCGCAGATACGGCATCACCGACCAGGCTGAGTGGTGCGAGGGGGCCTTGAGCAACTAGATTGCTTAGCGCCGAGGTTTCCTGGAGGTGTCCGACAATCCGCCCGGATGTTGTCGAGCGGATGATGGAGCCGAAGACCTGGTAATCGCCTGTACCGACTCCTGCGAGGAGCTCGGCGGGAACTTCCCGAAGGAGCACATTGGCAAGGATCGTCATGCGAACGATCGAGCTCGCTCGGCAGTCCGTTGATATTCGGAGGCCAGTTGTTCAAGGATCGAGGGGCACTCTTCGGTGCCCTGCAACAAGGCAGCCACGATAAAATCTCGATTCTTTCGCCTTAGCCGTGCTTCAACCTTAGACCAGAGGCGGCTGCCCTCCACTACACCGGTAGCAATTCCGAGAGCTGCAATAGCGCCGCCACCCACCACAACGGGCCAGCTGATGGCACTTGTGGTGACGAGCCCGAAATAGGCGGTCGTTGTTGTTATGGCGACGTAGGGGAGCGCAGCTGCGGCGGCAGTACCTGCGCCCAGGGGAATGACTGCCGCTGCAATATCACCTGCGCTTTCGAAGGAATTGCCGCTCGTAGGGGCGTCTTCGATGTTCCGGCTCCAGAGGGCACGTTCGCTGGCGAGCAATTGGAGAGCCTGGTTGGCTTCTTCAATCAGCATAAGTGCCAAGGGCTCGCCAACGGCTCTGATGCGCGGAGCAATCCTGTCTTTGAGAAAGGCATTCGGGTCGATCAAACCGTCCTTCCACCTGGCGGTCTTCAGATCCTCCTCGGCATGAAGCATGAGATCAGCGGCGGCCTGATTGAGTATGCGTGCAGCGAGCAGGGTCTGCTCTGAAGCCCACTCTTCGAACCGGTGATCTACAAACAGGCGAGCAAAGAGCTTCATTGCAGATTGGTTCTCCTCATCGCCTAACCATTCGCAGAATCATCAGAAGCATGCGCAATAACAGCGACTATCCCCGTATGGTCGCTCAGCCGCAACTGCTTGTCACGCTTTGGAAACTGCGCAGTCACTTTTCCCGTCAGACCAGGCGACACACAAATATGGTCGATGAGGGGCAGGCCCTTCTCGCACAACGTGTCCCTGGAGATCGGCGTCATCCCGTGGTTCAGGATATTGGTCTCAAGGCTCTGCGCGACATGCACGGGTTGCCGGAATCGAGGAATTGCCTGGTTGAAATCCCCGAGCACGATGGTGTCTGTCTCTGCCTCGTCTGCGAGGTGGGCACCGAGGCCATCAAGATAGTCGAGATGATCCTGCCATCGCGTGCGGTCGCGGCGTCCCGTTGAGACATGCGCGGCAGACCAGGGAATGCATACCCCAACGACTCTGACTTCGGCGCTCTCAAGGCTCAACGTGCCAGCCGCAAATCGGCCGGGCGGTAGATGCTTTGAACCAATGGCGTCACGCCGATCCCACTCGTGCCTTGTCCAGAGGATAACCTTTCGGCGGCCTTCGCGCAGCTGGTAGCCGTAATCTGCCTCGCTTTCGATGATGTCGCCACCTTTGGGCAAGTTGTCCGCGTGGCCTTCGGTCACACAGATGACGTCGGCTTTGCAGGCCGCGAGGCGCTCACGCATTTCTCGCCCTCTCGCCGATTGAGCCGGAGCCCATTCGAGGTTCCAGGTGGCAACGGTCAGGTTCATCTGCGTGGTCAGCTCAGTTCCCTCTTTTCATAGACGTCGGTGATCGACCTTCCGTCCCAGATGTAACAGATGTGCCGCTCCTGGCGGCAGTTTGATAGCATGCGCGGCCGGAAGACAGCTGCGCACTCGCCGCCTTCGTGGCGAACGCTCTGATAGGCAATACCATCGGATCCTCCTTCCCGAAGGTCGCGGGCAAGGTTCTGGGACATGCCGTAATCGGTGGGATGATAGTATTCGGGATGGCTCTCGCGCATGCCACGAAGGTCGTGCAGCGTCGCCTTGAGATCGACCGCATAGACCCGCATGTCGAGCTCCTGCGCGGGTTCATCGGTTGCTTCCATGAACTTCGCGCGGTGATAGGTGGTCTCGGCGATCGCTGTCTCCAGAGCGAGCGAGGCATAGAAGACGCCGAAGCTACCATCAGTGAAGCGGTCGCCCAGCGGGTTGAGATGCGTGAAGGCGGCCATGATGGGTGAAGTGCCGGGCCCTGCCACCCGATCTTCTTCAGGAACCAGCTGCAGGTTGCCGACCTCCTCTCGGAGTCGGTCATTGGTCATGGCTTCGATCTCGAAGACAGCGTCCAGATCGGCTGGATCAGCGACGTCTTCAAACAGGCCAATCGGCGGAAATCGGCTCGGGATGATGCGGTAGCAAGGCTGCCAGTTGGTTTCGCTGGTTGGGATGGTCACCGATTAACCGCGCTGTGCATCAAGATACTGGCGCACGACGAAGAGATCGGCGACATTTCCCGAGGTCATTCGCTCGATCGCTGGTCGACCACCAAAGAGGGCAATCTTGTTTGGCTTGTGAACCCACTCATTGGCTGTCCTGGGCAGCAGGATCTGCAGCGCCTTGTAAATACCCATGACATAGGAAATCCGCTCCAGGGCATCCTTCGGGATCGATGCAACCGCTCCGCGCTTCCACGACTGGAAAGTTGAGCGCTTGTCGAGACCAAGCAGGCTCATCTGCTCGGTTTCCTTGAGGCCCCAGGCTTCGGCAATGCGAAAGAAGGTCCGCAAGGCAGGACCGGTCAGGTCCTTGCGCTTCGACGCGGCGACGGGTTTTGCAGATGCCATGCCACTATCTCCTTCTTCGTCAATGTACGAATTATGATCCAAATGTCAATTAGTGATTATAAAATGAACGGAAAGGTGCTAAGTGCAATTTGAGCTCAGGAAAGCCTGGCAGGCTGCGGCCGCCGCGATGGTCGGTGAAAGTAAGTCAGGCTGGTGCAATTGCGCTTGAGTTGCGCGGCGAGTTTGGAGATGACTGGAAGAATGTTGCAAGTGACTGAAATGGAAAAGGCAATTTGAGCGGCGAGCGAGACATCAAGTCGGCCTTATGGAATGCCGCCGATACGCTTCGCGGTTCGGCCGTCGATCGGACTGACTGGAAGGCGTACATTCTCCCGCTGCTCTTCTTCAAACGGATTTCGGATGTCTGGAATGAGGAGACTGCGGAGGCGGGCGAGCTCTACGGTGAAGCTGATCCGTCGCATTTCCCGGAGATCCATCGGTTTCAGGTGCCTGAGGGGTGCCACTGGAATGATGTGCGCGAGGCTTCCTCCAATGTTGGCGCCGTGCTTCTGCACGCGATGCGCGAAATCGAGCGCGCCAATCCTGATACACTCTTCCGCGTCTTCGGCACCGCTGACTGGGGCAACAAGGAGAAGTTCTCCGACGAGCTCCTGAAGGATCTCATCGAGGGGTTCTCCGAGATCGAGCTCGGGAATTCGCAGGTCGATACTGACGTATTGGGCGATGCCTACGAATACCTTGTCGGGAAATTTGCCGACGTTACCCGCCGCAACAAGGCGGGAGAATTCTACACGCCGCGCAGTGTGGTCCGGATGATGGTCGAGCTGCTGGATCCTCAGGAGGGTGAAAGCATCTACGATCCGGCTTGCGGGACGGGCGGCATGCTTCTGGCCGCGATCGAGCATGTCGAGCGGAAAGGCGGCGACCCGAGAACCTTCTACGGGAAGATCTTCGGTCAGGAAAAGAACCTCACAACGGCAGCCATCGCGCGCATGAACCTGGTGCTCCACGGCATCGAGGATTTCGAGTGTCCGCCGTCAGCGCCAATGGCACAGATTTGAGGTTGTGATTTAAGGAGGATTTGGGCTTCGTCGTAGTGACGAAGGAACGAAGATGAAGCCCAAATCCTCCTTGAAAAAATCGGCGCCGAAGGCCCCAGCGGAGCGGGTGGTGAAGGACATACGGCGTGCGACGCGCCGGCACTTCTCTGCAGAGGACAAAATCAGGATCGTGCTGGAGGGGCTGCGCGGCGAAGACAGCATCGCCGAGCTGTGCCGCAAGGAAGGCATCGCCCAGAGCCTGTATTACATCTGGTCGAAGGAGTTCATGGAAGCGGGCAAGCGTCGTCTGGCCGGCGATACCGCCCGAGCTGCGACCACCGGCGAGGTGCACGATCTGCGCCGCGAAACCCGTGCCCTGAAGGAATGCGTGGCCGACCTGACGCTGGAAAACCGTCTGCTCAAAAAAAGCATGATCGCGGATGGGGGCGACGAAGAATGAGGTATCCCGCATCTGAGAAGCTCGAGATCATCAGGATCGTCGAGCAGTCACATCTGCCCGCCAAGCGGACGCTGGACCAGCTCGGCATCCCCCGCCGGACCTTCTATCGATGGTATGACCGCTACCTCGAAGGCGGGCCGGAGGCGCTAGAGGATCGGCCATCGGCGCCGAGCCGGGTGTGGAATCGCATCGGCAACGATATCCAGCAGCAGATCGTCGAGATGGCGCTGGACGAGTCCGAGCTATCGCCCCGCGAGTTGGCTGTGCGCTTTACCGACGAGAAGCGCTACTTCGTGTCGGAATCGACGATTTACCGGCTTCTGAAAGCCCATGACCTGATCACCAGCCCGGCCTTCATCGTGATCAAGGCGGCCGATGCGTTCCACACCAAGACGACGCGGCCGAACGAGATGAGGCAGACCGACTTCACCTACTTCAAAATCATCGGTTGGGGCTGGGTGTATCTGTCGACCGTGCTCGACGACTTCTCCCGCTATGTCATCGCCTGGAAGCTTTGCACCACCATGCGCGCCGG